>JABSQH010000027.1 GCA_013213745.1 Ilumatobacteraceae bacterium
CCTGATCAGAATGACCATCAGCCAGAAGTTGTTGTACGGGGTCTCCTGGACGAAGAACACCGTCTGTGCCTCGGTGGTGCCGTCCTCGTTGACCCGGAAGCCGCCGATGCCGCCGCCGATGAGGCCTGTGAAACGGATGAAGAACCAGCCGCCCAACACGATGCAGATGCCCGGGATCACCGCCCGGCCCCATTGTCGTCTGGTCAGGGCCTGGGCCAAGAGGATGAAACAGCCGATGAGGATCAGCGCGAGCACAGCCGTGGTGATGATCGTCGGCAGGCCCGATCCAGTCGAGAGCCGGCCGAGGCCCACCCACAGCGCGTTCATTACACCGGTCTGATCGGCCGAGGTGTCGCGGGCGGTGTAGACGAACCGCCAGATCACCGACGCACCGACGAGCGAGATGGCCATCGGCATGAAGATGATCGACTTGGCGAACTTCTCCCCGCCCTTTTGATCGGCGAGCACCGCGACGGCCAAACCGAGTGCGGTCGACAAGAAGACCACCGTGACGACCCACCACAAGTTGTTGATGATCGTGCCGCGGAAGGCGGTGAACACACCAAAGCACACGAGCAGGACACCGACGACCAACGGCGGCATGGTCGGGTTGCCGAGCTCGACGGCCTTGCCGGTGCGCTGCCGCATCGACAGGCCGACGATCAACGCGATCACCAGGAGCACCATGCCGATGATGAACGGCTGCGAGGTGAACGTGTCGGCCCAGCCCGACGCGTCGAAGCTGTCCTCGTTGGTGAAGATGGTCCCATAGTTCTCTAACCAGACGAAGCCTTCGGAGTCGCGGTCGAGCAACGAGAGGTAGGCCGTGCGGACTGCCGGCACGATCAGCGATACCGTGATGAACAGCAGAGCCGGTCCGACGAAGATCACGGCACGTGACTTGCCGTCGATCTCGACGCGGCCCTGATAGTCGGGATTGTGGGTCATGCCGATGCGGTAGCCGATGAGCAGCGCCGGCACGAGCGTGGCGATGATCGCCGTGGCCGCGTTGCCGTCGCCGAGGTCGGCGCCGCCCCAGGCGCCGAGCACCCAGCCGATCGCCGCGCCGGTGAGCGCACCGCCGAGCGGCGGGCGCTTGCGAAGCACGCTGAGCCCAGCGCCGAGCCCGCCGAGCACCACCGTGCAGACGGCGATGGCCAGCGCATCGAACTCCGGGTGGTACTGCTCGCGGATGAGCAACCCGACGATCACGCCGATGACCGCGGCAGAACCGATCGAGATCAGGCGGCGTCGGGCAGGATCGTCGGTGATCGACAACACGTAGCCGATGCCGCCGAGCACGATTGCCCCGACGAGCGGTCCCACCACCCAGGTGAAGAAGCCGGTGCCGGAACCGACGGTGATCAGGTTGCCGTGGAGCAACACACCACCGATGAATCCGACGAGGCCGTACGCGATGGCGTTGAACAGCGGCCAGCGGTGGCGGACCTGATTGAACAACAGGTTGGCGCCGACCCAGATCGCCCCGCTCGCAACCACGGCGACCACCACGGTGATCACCGTCGAGCGGATCTTCGGTTCGAAGATCGCCCAGATCACCACACCGACGACGATTGCGGCGACGGCGATTCTGCTGCCGTAGTAGCGCCAATCGCGCGGCGGCAGGTCGCCGGGAGGATGTTCGCGCTCTTCGGCGCTGGTCTCCTCTCCACCAGTTGCAGCGAGTGTCTCCACTCTGCGCCCCCTCAGTGGTTGTGATGTTCCCCGGTGACCACCCGATGCGGGTGATCGACCCCTATTCGGTGTACTGGTTCGACGCGACGTTGCGTTGAGTGCTGTGCCCTGACATGCGACGGGGCACCGACACCGTAGTGCCGATGCCCCGTCACGGTTGCGTTGACCCGCGAACGGGTCAGTTCATGTTGTGGTGGTCAGCTCGGCCAGCTGGCCTGGATGGTGGCTGCTGCCTCTTCGGGCGTGACGTCGCCGTTGATCATCGACGTCATCTCCGACCAGAAGGTGCCGGCGCCGACGTCGGCGGGCATCAGGTCGGAAGCGTCGAAGCGGGACACCTGAGCGTCGAGCAGAATCTGCAGGAACTGCTGTTCCAGATCTGCGTACACGTTCGGGTCCTGGCCCTGTGCCGCCGACAAGAAGCCGGACAGTCCGCCGAGGAAGTCGGCCTGAGCCGCCTGGCGTGTCTCGGCGTACTCCGGCGTTGCCAGGTACTCCATCACGGCCATCGTGGCGGGGTCGTCGTCGAACGCGGCGGCCAAGGTACCGGCGGTGAGCACCGGTCGGGAGCCGTCGTTGTCCGGGAAGTAGAACACGTCGACCGAGCCGGGGCTGCCGTCGGCGAAGGCGGTGTCTTCGGGGAAGAATCCGGCGAAGAACGACGCCTGGCGGTGCATGAAGCAGTCGCCGTCGAGCAGCGGAACCGCGTTGTCCTGGAATGCCGTGGCGGCGATGGAGCCACCCGAGGCGAACACGTTGTCCTCGGACCACAGGTTCTGGACGTTGGTGATTTCGCCGACGATCTCGGGGCTGTCGAAGGCCAGCTCGTTGCTCACCCACTGGTCGTAGGCCTCCGGACCGAGGTTACGCAACACGAACTCCTCGGTCTGGTCGGTAGCCGCCCAGCCGGTCGCCTGGCCGGACTCGATGCCCACGCACAACGGCTTGGGGCCACCGGCCGCAGCCATCTCGTCAACCAGCGCAAGGAAGTCGTCGAGCGTCTCGGGGACCTCGTAGCCGGCCTCCTCGAACGCGTCAGGGACGTACCACACGAGCGACTTCAGGTCGGTCTTATTGGGCACGCCGTACTGCGTGCCGTCGACTTCACCGAAGATCTGGAAGTCCGCGATCCAGTACTCGTCGAGCGTCGCATTGACGTCGTCGGTCACGGCGACCACGAAGCCCTCACGCGCGAAGTCGGCAAGTTTGCCGGGTTGCGGGAAGAACGAGATGTTCGGCGGGTTGCCCGCCTCGACCTGGGTGTTGATGTTCGCTTCCCAGTCGGCATCACCGGAGTAGGTGATGTTGATGTTGTTCGCCTCGGCGAACGGATCGAGAGCGGCCTGAATGGCCACGAGGTCGGCGTCGGAACGTTCGGGACCGGTGATGGTCACCTCGGCGCCCTCGAAGTCCTGTGATCCCTCGGAGCCTCCGTCGTCGGATGCTGCTTCGGTGGTGTCGCTGCTGCCGCTGTCGTCGTCGTCACCGCACGCTGCTGCGACGAGTCCGACCGCGACTGGAAGAGCGGCCAGCTTGAGCCAGCGCTTCTGCATATGGGTCCTCCCCCTCAGTTGGATGGTTGCCGGTGGAGGCCGGCCTGTAAACGCTTACATATCCGCCGCCGCACCGTCAAGGCAGGCGCGATGAAAGTGTCCGGTCGGCGCGATGGCCGTTGAGGGGCCCGGTGGAGGAGCGGGCGACGAGGCTGAACGTCGGCGTTTCAGCCTCGGCCGGCTCGGCATCGCCGGTCGTCGTGCGCGGGTCTTGAATCGCCGCCAGCAAGGCGCGGGCAGCGGCCGCGCCGTTGTCGACCACGTTCTGGCGAATCGTCGTGAGTTCGACGACGTGCGCGAACTCGTGATCGTCGACGCCGATCACCGAGACGTCGACACCGGGCGTGAGCCCGCGCTCCTGCAACGCCATCAGCGCGCCGAAGGCCATCTCGTCGGACATCGCGAACACGGCCGTCGGCGGATCGTGCTCGAGTAACACCGCCATCGCGGCGTACCCACCATCGAGCCGAAAGCCGCCGCCGACGATGCGCTCTGCAGCCACGTCGACGCCGTAGCGCTGGCACTGTTCGCGGAAGCCGCGCAGGCGCCGCTCGGGCACCTCGAAGGCGATCGGGTCGAGATCGCCGCCGATCACGCCGAGGTCGCGATGGCCGAAGTGCAAGAGGTGCTCGGCGGCGAGCGCGCCCACAGCAGGGTCGTCGAGGACCACTGCGGGATGGTCGCCGACGCGCCAACCGACGGTGGCAACTGCAACGCGGCGTCGCACCAACGACTCGGCGAGTTCGCTCGCCACGGGCAGGTCGACGAGCACGACGCCGTCGGCCCGGCGATCGAGCTGTGCCCGCTCGTCGATCAACCGATCGACCCGGCTCGGCTCGTCAGCGCCGATCACGAGGACGTCGTACCCGGCCTGGGTACAGACGGCTTCGATCCCCGCAACGACGTTGGAGAAGTACCAGCTGCCCAGATGGGGAACGATCGCGATCACCGTGTTGGTCCGCCCGGCTGCCAGTCGGGCTGCCGCGGGATCCGGTTGATATCCGAGCTGTTCGGCGACGTCGACGACCCGTCGGCGGGTGGACGCAGCGACGTTGGGGAGCCCGCGCAACGCCCGGCTGACCGTGGCCACCGATACGTCGGCTTGCGCCGCCACGTCCTCGATCCGGACGCGCCGGGGGGCCTCACCGTTGGTGTCGTCGGTGCTCACTGCGATCACTCCGGGGACGGTGCGCTCGGTCCATCGAGCGCGGAGTGTAAGCGCTTGCAGTCGCTTCGGTCCACGGCGGCGGCAGTGAGCGGAGTGGACCTGCTGCCCTTCTCGGCGACGTACCGACCGATACCGTTGCGTTCATGACGTCCAACGGCGTGCCCATGTCCGCGCCCGGGCCGGCCGTCGACGAGGTCGCTCGCCGCCAGGCGATCGCCGTGCGCGCAATTGCGCTGATCGACCTCACCGATCTCGCCGACGACCATGCGGCTGACGGCATCGAGACGCTGTGTGCCAAGGCTGCGACCCACGAAACGGCCGCCGTATGCGTCTGGCCCGAGTATGTGACCAGCTGCCGCGAGCGGCTCGCCGGCACGCCCGTGCGCGTGGCCACTGTGGTCAACTTCCCGTCCGGTGATGACGCGCCCGTCGACGTCGCCGCGCTCGCTGCGCGTGCGCTGTCGGACGGAGCCGATGACATCGACGTGGTGCTGCCCTACGCCCGGTTCACAGCGGGCGACGTCGAGCACGCAGCTGCCGTGCTCGACGCCGTGCGCGCCGAGGTCGCTGCTCCGGCCATCGTCAAGGTGATCCTCGAGACCGGAGAACTGACCGAACCCGGCCAGGTCATGCGCGCTGCGCAGCTGGCCGTCGACCACGGCGCCGACTTCGTCAAGACCTCGACCGGCAAGACCGGTACGGGAGCGACCCCGGAGGCGGCGCGGTCGATGCTGGAAGTGATCGCTGCGGCGGCGGCTTGCGGTCGACAGGTCGGGCTCAAACCCTCCGGAGGGATCCGCACCCTCGACGACGCGGCGACATACCTCGGGCTCGCCGATCGCGTGCTCGGAGCCAACTGGGCGAGCCCTGCAACGTTCCGGTTCGGCGCCAGCGGCTTGCTCGATGCCCTCGTGGCCGAACTCGACGGTGAGTCCTCGATTGGTCCGAACCCGGACGCGTACTAGCCCAAAGGCTGCACCCAGCGATGGCAACGCCCGATCCGATCACGAGCGCTGAGTCGCGTGCGACCGGGCGCTGGGCACCCGTGGTTGCGGCGCTCGTGACCGTGGTGATCGTCGCTGCTGCGAGCGCGCTCGCCGGCGAAGCGCCGCCGAGGCTGGAGGTGGCAACGTCGCCGACGTCAACCGCGGTCGTCGAATCGTCGGCAGCAACGTCGACGAGCACCGCACCAAGCAGCGCACCGATGGCGACGACCGAACCATCGGTTGTGCGAACCAAGCCGACGCCGTCGACGGCTGCTGCACGCGACGTGATCGCGACGGCTGCTGCGATCGAGCCGGCGACGCCGGCGGATGCTCCGGTACCCGATGCCGACAATCCGGCGGTGGTGGCGCGCCCGATCCCGCTCGAGTCGCCACCTCCGCCGCCGCCCGATGCCCCACCGCCCCCGTGGGCAGGATCGACGGTGTTCACCGACGCCGGCTACGTCTCGGTCGAAGTCGGCTGCGCGGCCGGCACCGATGGCCCCGCCCTCGATGCGTTCTTCGCCGAGCGGGTCGGCCCGGTCCTCGGATGGGACTACCAGCACGTCTACCCGTTGGGTGGCGACCGTTTCGTGTGGATCTTCCAGGACACGTTCGTCGAACACTCCGGGACCGCGACCACGCTCGGCCGGTCAGGCTTCGTGCACAACGCGGCGTTGCTGCAAGAGGGGACGTGCTTTCGACTGCTCCACCGCGGTTCGATCTTCGCTCCGGAACCATTCGAGGTCGGCACCGGGACGCGGACTCTGTCGACGTGGTTCTGGCCGATGGGTGGCGAGCTCCACGGTGGCCAGCTGCACATCGTGTGGGCGGAGATGGTCAAAGATGCAGTCGACCCGACGCCGCCAGACGGTCTGGGGTGGCACCCGCGGCGGACCTGGATCGGTACCTACGACCCGGTGACGCTGGCACGTACGGGTTTTGCACCAGCACCGAACTCGGGCGCGGTACCCATCTACGGATACGTCGTGGCCAGCGACGCCACCCACACCTATCTCTTCGGCAACACGTTCGAGCAAAACCTGTTGCGTGAAGGTGGCTACTGGAGCGGGCCCCACTCGGCGACCGAGGTATATCTTGCCCGCGTGCCGCGCGGCCAACTGTTCGCGGCACCGATGTACAAGTCGAGTTCGGGTTGGTCGAGCGACCCGCGCGATGCCGCTTCGATACTGCAGCGGCACTGGGTGGAGTTCCCGTTCCAGCCGAGGTACATCGACGAACAGTGGGTCGCGGTGTCGGCTGACGACGGCTACTGGGGCGATGCGCTGACGGTCGATGTCGCGCGCGACCCGTGGGGGCCGTGGACCACCGTGGCGACAGGGCCGCTCCTCCCTCGGGGTGCCGACCCGCTGATGAACACCTATCACGCCCACTTGGCGCCTTGGCGTGACGCCGCGGGCAATTTGGTCGTGACGGTCTCGAACAACGCTCGCAACATGCTCGCTCATGCCTGGCCCCGGCCCGATCGATACCGCCCGATGGCCTTTGCGTGGCCGTGGGTCGAGGCCCCACCGCGCCCGACGCCGCCGCCTGCGCCGCCCCCGACCACCGTTGTGCCACCGGCCGTCTCGACGACGGCACCCTCGCCGACGACAGCGACAACGGTCCCATCGACGACCAGCACGACGACGCCCCCGACGACCAGCACCAGTACGAGCACGACGAGTACGACGTCCACCACCACGACGACGAGTACGACCAGCACGACCACCACAACCACCGCGCCGCCCACCTCCACGCCGGAGTCCGAACCCGCGCCCGGCGAGGCGGGCCCGTGAGTTGCGGCCACACCACCGGTCCGGCTCACTACCGTCGGGGCCAATGGCGACGGGAGGATCCCGAGTCGACAGGCGCAGTCTGTTCGGCGCGGCTGCAGCGACAGGAATAGCGGCACTCGCCGGCACGATCAGTCGGGCGATCGCCGCTCCCGCCTCGCGCCGGCCCTTCGCAGTTCGGCTGAGTCCGCCCGATCCCTCACGCGGATGGACGACTGCATCGATCGGTCGATCCGTCAACGGACGACCGATCGGCGTGTGGCGCTCGGCGGCGCCGAGGCGTGAGCGCCGACGGGTCGTGGTCGTGTCAGCGATCCACGGCGATGAGCGAATCGTCGGTCCGCTCGGTCACGAGCTCGCCAGATCCGTGCTCCCCGATGATGTGACGCTGTGGATCGTCCCGGCGGCGAACCCCGACGGTTGGCAGGCCGGCACTCGCAACAACGCCAACAACGTCGATCTCAACCGCAACTTTCCGTGGGCGTGGAGAGCGTCGACCGGGGGTCCGGCGCCGCTGTCGGAGCCCGAGGCGCGGGCGTTGATCGAGTTCGTGCCGTCGGTCCGCCCCGACCTCATCGTGTGGCTGCATCAGCCCGCGCGCTACGTCGGTCCGATCGGGCTGACGCCGGTGGAGTACGCCCAGGCGTGGTCGACGCAGGTCGCCGAACCGGTGCGCACCGGCGTCACCCAGCACGGCGGCTCAGAGACCTGGTGCGCACTCGTTGCTGGGATCCCCACGATCCTCATCGAGGTGGGTGGCACCGAGATCACTCCGGGACTGCTCGAGGCCCATCGCCGCGGCTTCGAGGCCTGCGTGCGCGAGCTTCGGCCCCGGTAGTCTGCCGAGTCCCGCCCTCGTAGCTCAGGGGATAGAGCATCGGCCTCCGGAGCCGTGTGCGCAGGTTCGAATCCTGCCGAGGGCGCCAACCCCGCCGATGATCGTCGACGTCGACCGCCTGCCCCGGGCTGCTGCGTTATCGACGTCGTTTCATCTCCTCGGTACGACGGGCGACATCGAACCGGTGCAGCACACCATCCCATGGCGACTCGTGGAGCGTTCGTCGGTGGCGCCGCCCCGGCGTCATCGGGAGCGGCGTCTTCAAGCCGGTCGATCCGTTGAGGATCATCGGATCGAAGCCGTTGAGCGACACCGCACCCACCTCGACGATCACGTCGTCGCGCCCGCATTGCGGATCGGGGACATCGACGACCCGCAGGAGATCGACGCCACCGTGTTCGGAGAATTGGATCGCACGCATGATCTAGGGGAGCTCGCCGGGACTCCATCCGTCGTCGGTTGGTAGCGGGCGGCGGTCTGGGTCATCGCGCCGCACCATCCACCATGCCGCTACGGCCAGCAGAACGACGAACCCGACGATGCCGAGCGCGACGAGCGTCGAATTGTCTCCATCGTTCGCGTGTCCCGAGTCGCCGGCAGGTGCGGTCGTCGAGTCGCCAGGTGACGCAACAGAGGACCCCGGGGTGGACTCCACCGTCGACCCGACGGGTGGGGCGTCGCTCGTGGCTGGTTCGGTGGTGTCCGGTGTCGCCGCGACCGACGATCCGATGCACAGCAGCACCGTCGCCAGCGCACCTCGTACGGAACTCACGGGCCGTCCTCTGCGTCGACTGCATGCTGTTGCTCGATCCATGCCACCCCGTCGGCGTGTGCTCGTCGAACGGTCTCACCGATGAACGGTCCGCTGCGATACAGGTTGTGCGTGCCGATCACGTCGGTCGCGCCGGTCACCCGCAGTTGCCGGATGACCCGGCTGTTGTCGGTCACCAACATCAGCTTGCTGTCGACGTCGCGCAACTCCTGGGCGTAGGTCTCGAGGACGTCGATCAGGGTTGCGCCAGCGTCGTCGGCGCCACGCACGCGCAGGATCACCACACTGCGTCGAGAGGTTGGAGTGACCGTAGGAATCTGCTCGATCAGCGTGGCCGCAGTGGCAAAGAAGAGCGCTCCGTAGGGCTGCAACACCACGACCTCGCCCGCGGGTACGTCGACGGGGGGATCGACTTCTTCGACTCGGCCGTCGTCGTGGAACACGAGCTGGCGCGTGCGCAGTCGCGTCGACTGCTGGATGACGAACAGCAGCACTGACATGCCGACGCCGACCAGCACCGCAAACTGCAAGGGGATGATCATCGTGAGGATCAGCGTCACCGTCATCACGGTCGCCGGCACGGCACCGGTCTTGGCGACCGACGCGATCTGCGCTGGGCGGACCGTGCCGACCCCAACCACGATCAGCAATGCGGCGAGCGATGGCATTGCGATGAGCTCGATCACGCCCGCAAAGAGCAGGATCACCACCGCCATCATGATTGCGGCGAAGAACGCGGCGGCGCGCGTACGGGCACCGGCGGTGGCCATCAACGAGCTGGCAGACATCGATCCACCGACCGGCATCCCACGGAATAGGCCTGCGGCCACGTTGGCCGCTCCCTGGGCGACGAAGTCCTGCGACTCGTTCTGTGGCGCCCCGTCCTCGTTCGGGAATCCCGCAGAGACACCGGCACCTTGGACGAGACCGACGAACGCCAACGACACGGCCGGCACGATGAGCACGCCAATGTCGCCGAGTGAGGGCGCTGCGATGAACGGGAGCGATCGGGGCACGTCGGCGATGTCAGCGACCTGTTGGATGTCGCGGTCGAACACCCGCATCACGCCGGCCACGGCCGAGCCGGCGAACACCGCTACCACCAGCCCGAGCGCGCCGAGTTTTGTGCGTTGGAGGCCGACGATCAGCGCAGCCGTCACGAGACCGACGATCACCGTCCACACGTCGACCTGGAAGATGTTGAACAGTAAGTCGAACGCTCGAACCACGCGGTTGCTCCCCGACGACTCGTACCCGGTGAAGTCGTCGAGTTGCCCCAACACGATGTTGATCCCGACAGCGGTGATGAACCCTGTCATCACCGAGTTCGACACGAATCGGAGGTACTTGCCGAGGCGCAACAGACCGGCGGCGATCATCACCAGGCCGGTCAGGATCGACAACGTGTAGAGCGCACGCGCCGGGTCGTCGCGCCCGTTCAGGTCGACGTCGGCGACGATGATCGCCATTGCGCCGGTGCCCTGCACCGCCATGAATGCAGTGCTCGTGAACAACGCTCCGCCAGCGAGGCCGAACAAGTAGGCGTAGAGGCCGGCGATCGGGTTCACGCCGGCGAGCAACCCGCTCGCCAGGCCGTCGGGCACACTCTCGACGCCCAACACCAATCCGGCCATCGCATCGTCCTTCGCAGTTTTCTTGGACAGCAGTGTGCGTGGTCGGAGCAGCGGGAACTGCATGCAGCGTGGACGGTAGTGCAGCGCGATCGCCGCAACGGGCGGCTGGTGTCATCGATGCCGCCGCGGCGATCGGGGCCCCTGTGCAGAGTGGGCCGAATCGTGGTGCGGCGATCGGTGACCGGACGGGCAGAATGGCGGGTGCATGGCCGATCCCGTTCTGACTCTCTCGTCGCTGCTCCAGCCGGTGTTCGACGCGCTCGCCGACGGTAACGAGGCGGACCCGACGGTCCGACCGTCAGATCACGCCGATGCCCAGATCAACGGCGCGTTGCCGCTCGCCAAGCGCATCGGCACGAACCCGCGCGAGCTCGCCCAGCGAGTCGTCGATGCCGGCGCGCTCGACGATGTCGTCTCGGCTGCCGAGGTCGCAGGGCCGGGATTCATCAATGTGAACTTCGCAGGTCCGTTCCTCGCCGATCAGGTCGCGGAGGTCGCCGAGGACGAGCGACTCGGCGTTCCCGACGCTGATCCAACGAAGACCGTCGTCATCGACTACTCGGCCCCGAACGTCGCCAAGGAGATGCATGTCGGCCACTTGCGGACGACGGTGATCGGCGATGCGCTCTCGCGGATGCTCGAATTCGTCGGTCACCATGTGATCCGCGAGAACCACATCGGCGACTGGGGCCGACCCTTTGGAATGCTGATCGAGCACCTGATCGATATCGGCGAAGATGCAGCCGCCGAGGGACTCGCTCAAAACGAGCTCGATGCGTTCTACAAGGCGGCGAACGCGAAGTTCGATGCCGACGAGGAGTTCGCCGAGCGCTCTCGGCAGCGGGTCGTGCTGTTGCAGAACGGCGACGTCGACACGATCGCGTTGTGGCAGCGGCTCGTCGATCTGTCGACCGAGTACTTCAACACGGTGTACGACAAGCTCGGCATCTTGTTGTCCGACGATGATCTGGCGGGGGAGAGCCAATATCAGCCATTGATGCCCGACACGTTGGCCCGGCTCGAAGCGTCTGAGTTGCTGGTTGACGACGATGGCGCTCGTGTGGTGTTCCCGCCGGGCTTCACCAACCGCGACGGCGACCCGCTGCCGCTCATCATCCAGGCGCGCACGGGCGGGTTCAACTACGCCACGAGCGATCTCGCCTGTGTGATCGACCGTGTCGAGCGGCTGAACGCCGACCTGATGTTGTATGTCGTCGACGCAGGGCAGTCGCAGCACTTCCAGATGGTGTTCGAGGTCGCACGGATGGCCGGATGGCTCGACGCCGACACCGAGGCGGTGCACGTTCCGTTTGGGGTGGTGCTCGGTCCGGATCGTCGTCGCTTGCGTAGCCGCAGCGGGGAGCCCGTGAAGCTGATCGATCTTGTCGACGAAGCGGTCGATCGGGCCGAGGCGGCGATGGCCGAGAAGAACCCCGATCTCGATCCGGCCGAGCGGTCCGAGGTCGCTCGAATGATCGGTATCGGTGCGCTGAAGTATGCGGAGCTGTCGAGCGACCGCGTCAAGGACTACGTCTTCGACTGGGACCGGATGGTGTCGTTCGACGGCAACACCGGTCCCTACCTGCAGTATGCGCACGCCCGGATCTGCTCGCTGTTCCGGCGGGCCGAAGTCGACCGGACCTCCGTGCGTACCGCTCCCATCGAGTTCGGCGAGCCCGAGGAACACGCGCTCGCCCTACGACTGCTCAGCTACCCCACGGCGATCGACACCACCCTCGAGACGTACTCCCCGCACAAGCTGTGCACCTATCTGTACGAGCTGGCGACGGACTTCACGTCGTTCTACGAGCGGTGCCCCGTCCTCAAGGCCGACGAGCCGACGCGTACCAGCCGGCTGGCGCTCTGTGATCTCACGGCGCGGGTGCTCGCCCACGGGCTCGGCCTGCTGGGGATCGACGCGCCGGAGCGCATGTGATGCGACCCGTCCAGCGGTCGTTGCTGCCTGACCACGCCACGGTCGAGCCGGACGGCTCCATGGCGATCGGCGGGTGCCGCATCGACGACCTCGCCGCCGAGTTCGGCACGCCGCTGTTCGTGTACGACGAGGCCCAGCTACGAGCCCGATGTCGCGCCGCAGCTGACACGTTCGGTGCCGGGCGGGCGATCTACGCCACCAAGGCGTTTCTCTGTCGGGCGATGGCCCGGATCGCGTACGACGAGGGCATGTTGCTCGATGTCGCCTCCGGCGGCGAACTCGCTGTGGCGTTGGCGGCGGACGTGCCAGCCGATGCGTGCGTCATGCACGGCAACAACAAGTCGTTCGACGAACTGCGCACCGGGATCACGGCCGGGGTGCGGCGCATCGTCGTCGACTCCTTCGACGAGCTCGATCGGCTCGACGTGCTCCACGGCGAGGGCGTGCGCACGCCAGGCGGTGCATCGCCCTCCGTTCTGCTGCGCATCACCCCTGGAGTCCACGCCCATACCCACGAGTTCATCGCGACTGGCCAGGACGACTCGAAGTTCGGCTTCAACCTCGGTAACGGCGACGCGTTGCGGGCCGTGGGGCGTGCCACCGACTCGCCGTCGGTCGATCTCGTCGGCCTCCACTGCCACATCGGATCGAACGTTTTCGAGGCGTCGTCGTTCGCCAAAGCGGCAGAGGTCATGGCCGGCTTCGCCGTTCCGCTCGATCTCCCCGAGCTGGTCCTCGGAGGCGGACTCGGTGTCGCCTATGTCGACGGCGAAGAGGCCCCGACGATCTCGCAGTGGGGCTCGGTGCTCCTCGATGCCTGCACCGCGCTCGGCGTGCGTTCGGCGGTGAGCGTGGAACCGGGTCGGGCCATCGCCGCGGCGGCGGCCATCACGGTGTACACCGTCGGCACGGTCAAGCGAATCCCCGACGTGCGCACCTATGTGGCTGTCGACGGCGGCATGAGTGACAACCCGCGCCCGGTGCTGTACGGATCCGGCTACGAGACGTTCTTGACGCGCGCCGTCGACGCCGAGCGGCCGCTCGTGGCGCGGGTGGTCGGGAAGCACTGCGAATCTGGCGACGTCCTGGCATTCGAGGCGTCGTTGCCCGACGACGTCGTCGTGGGCGATCTGCTGGCGATGCCCGTCACCGGCGCGTACGGGCACTCGATGGGCTCGAACTACAACAAGATCGCGCGCCCACCGGTGGTGTTCGTCGCCGACGGCCAGTCGCGACTCGTCGTGCGGCGCGAGACCGTCGACGATCTGCTCGCCACCGACGTCGGCTAGAACGGGAACGATGTCTTCCCTCCGACGCCTTGGCGCCACCCTCGGCGCCGCGTTCGCCACCGTCCGCGCTGTGCAGCGCGAACGCGACCGCCTGTCGGGCCGTCCGACGAAGCGAGCCACGCCGACGGCGCGTCATGCGGACCAGCCGGTGACCATCGCATACGACCCCGACATGGATGGCCACGCAGACCCGGGCGAGGTGGTCTGGACCTGGGTGCCGTACGAGGACGATCCCAATCAAGGCAAGGACCGCCCGGTGGTGATCATCGGCCATACGGGGCAACGGCTCGCAGGCGTCGCACTGACGTCGAAGAACAAGCAGCGCGACGACGCGGTGTCGGTCGGAACCGGGGGATGGGACCCGAAGCGGCGGCCGAGTTGGGCCAAGGTCGATCGACTCTTGACCATCGACCCCAGCGAGGTACGACGCGAGGGCTCGGTGCTCGATCGCCAGCACTTCAACGACGTCGTCAACGGCGTCGGTCGCTATCACACAGTGGTGCGGTAGCGAATCCGGCGGTGCCGATCGTGTTGCTGACCGGGCCGCCGGATGGCGGCACGTCGACAGTGGGTCGACTCGTTGCCGCAGCGTTCGAGCGCGAAGGGATCGAACAGTTCGCACTCCAGCGCGAGGTGGTGATCGACTGGGCGTAGCGCAAGGCCGCTGCGGGGTACGTGCCGGTGATCGATGACGCTCCCATCCCGCCAGCCGGCTACTTCGAACGTCGATATGCGCCGCTGCTGGAGTTGCCGACTGTGCAACCGGTGATCCTGCGGCCCACGGCGATGTTGTCCGTGAGCGCACAGGCCCGAGCACCGTTGCCCGACGTTTGATCAAACGTTACGGCCGAGCTCACGGACGATCCCGTAGCCTGCGCACCGTGACCAGCGAGTTGACGATTGGACTGCTCGGGTGCGGGAACGTCGGGGCCGCGCTCGTGCAGCTCGTCGAGGCCCAAGCCGACGATGTCGAGCAGCGCACCGGCATCCGCCTGCGTATTGCCCGGGTCGCTGTGCGCAACCTCTCGGCTCCCAGAGAGGTGGAGCTCGCCGACGGTGTGCTCACCCGCGACACGCACGGCGTCGTCACCGACCCGAGCATCGACATCGTCGTCGAGGCGATCGGTGGAATCGAGCCCGCGCGCGGGCTGATCCTGCAGGCCCTTGCCAACGGGAAGTCGGTCGTGACTGCGAACAAGGAACTCCTGGCCAACGTCGGGGCCGAGCTGTACACCGCAGCCGACACCGCCGGGCGCGACCTGTTGTTCGAGGCCGCAGTCGCCGGTGGGATTCCGATCATGCGTGCGTTGCGTGAGAGCCTGCACGGTGAGCCGATCGATCGAGTACTCGGCATCATCAACGGCACCACCAACTACATCCTCACGAAGATGACCGATGCGGTCGACTTCGGCGGTGACGCCGACTACGCGGCGGCCCTCTCGGATGCCCAGCGGCTCGGCTACGCCGAGCGCGATCCCACTGCTGATGTCGAGGGATTCGATGCCGGCGCGAAGGCGGCGATCATCGCCACCGTTGCCTTCGGGGCCAAGGTCGTGGCCGGTGACGTCTACCACGAGGGCATCGGCGCGATCACCGCAGCGGAGATCGCCATCGCCCGCCGGCTCGGCTACGTCGTCAAGCCGCTTGCGATCGTCGAGCGCGACAACGGCGAGATCAGCGTGCGCGTCCATCCCGCGATGGTCCCGCTCGACCATCCGTTGGCCACCGTGCGCGACAGCTTCAATGCGGTCTTCGTCGAGGGCCGTTTCGTCGACTCGCTGATGTTCTACGGCCGCGGCGCAGGTGGCGCGCCGACGGCGAGCGCGGTGTTCGGCGATGTGGTCGATGCTGCGCTCAACCTCCAGTCCGGGACGCACCGGACACTCGGGGCCCTCGCTCCTGCAGCGATTCGCCCTATCGATGAGTCGACGGCCGAATACCTGCTCGGCCTCGATGTCGCCGATCGGCCCGGCGTACTCCACGCGGTCACCGGTGTGTTCGCCGAGCACGGGGTCAGCATCCGCGTCGCCGAGCAGGAGGGCAACGGCCCCGACGCTCGACTGGTGTTCATCACCCACGTCGCCCGGGAGTCCGACGTGCAAGCCACGGTTCGCCAGTTGCGCGATCTCGACGATGTGCGCAACGTCGGTGGACTGCTGCGCGTCATCGGGGACTGAGCAGATGCGCTACGTCTCGACTCGCGGGCAGGCTCCCGAGTTGGGTTTCGCCGATGCGCTCCTTTGCGGGTTGGCCAATGACGGCGGACTGTACGTTCCCGCGGAGTTCCCAGCGCTGCGTCCCTCCTCGGCGCGCACCTACGTCGAGCGCGCTGTCGAGGTGATGTTGCCCTTTGTCGAACCCGACCTCGACGAGATCACGTTGACCAATCTGTGCGACGAGGCCTACGCGTCGTTCCGCCACGACGCCGTGACCCCGCTGGTGCAACTTGATCATCGCAACTACGTGATGGAGCTGTTCCACGGGCCCACGCTGGCGTTCAAAGACGTCGCGTTGCAGCTCGTCGGGCGGATGTTCGACCACGTACTCGCCCAGCGCGGAGAGCGCGTCACGATCGTCGGCGCCACGAGCGGCGACACTGGCTCGGCGGCGATCGATGGCGTCGCCGGGTGTGCATCGGTCGACATCGTGATTCTCTACCCGCTGGGTCGTGTGAGTGAGGTGCAGCGTCGTCAGATGACCACGGTCACTGCATCGAACGTGCACGCGGTCGCCGTCGAGGGCACATTCGACGACTGCCAGGACCTCGTCAAAGCGATGTTCAACGATGCGCCGTTCCGCGAGCGCAATCGGCTGGCCGCAGTGAACTCGATCAATTGGGCCCGGGTCATGGCCCAAACCGTGTACTACGTCGTCGCCGCCGAGACCTTCGCTCGTCCGATCACCGTGTCGGTGCCGACGGGCAACTTTGGCAATGTGCTCGCAGGCTGGATCGCTCGACAGATGGGGGCGCCGATCGACGGCTTCATCGTGGCCACCAACACCAACGACATCCTCGACCGCTGGATCGGGCACGACGACATGTCGGTGCGCGACGTCGTGCCGTCGTTGAGTCCGTCGATGGATATCCAGGTGTCGTCAAACGTCGAGCGCCTGTTGTTCGAGATGAATGGTCGCGACGGCGGCCTGACCGCCGAACAGCTCACGCGCTTTCGGGCCACCGGTCGGTTGTCGGTCGAACCCGATCAACGCGTGGCCGTACTTGACGGAACCTTCCGGTCGGCCGCGATCGACGACCCGGCCACGCTCGACGAGATCGCTCGGCTGCACCGCAGCTGCGGAATGCTGGTCGACCCACACACCGCGACCGGCACGGCGGCAGCACGAATGTTGGCGGCGCTCGACGATCACGCCGGCCCGGTGGTGACCATGGCTACCGCCCACCCGGCGAAGTTCCCCGACGCCGTCGAGCGAGCAACCGGCGTGCACCCCGCGCTTCCCGAGCACCTCGCCGACCTGCTCGAGCGCCCGGAACGGACGACGACGGTCGCCGCCGACCTCGCCGCAGTCGAGGCGCTCGTCGAGCAGCTGACCGATCCCTGAGCAGGCCCGTTACACGCTGGTTGTCTCGTCGTAACGGCCGGTCGTCGGGGCGCGAACGTTGCAGCACGCGTGTTCGAGTGGTTAACCTAGATTGCGTCCGGTTTTCCGGATCGTTCCACGAGCGAACACCGGCTCGAGATCCCGACCTACATCGAGGTTGCGAGTGCGTCCGCCGTGGATGAACTCCTTGTTCCGGGGACGATGCTTCGAGCGCGATGCGCGCTCAACCCCCTTCTCTCCCGGAGCTCCACTACTCGGCGGCTCATCCAGAGCCCCGACCAAGAGAGGTACACGTGCCCGCAGCCGCTCTCGAACAGTCCGTCCTCGAGTCCAAGGACAAAGACACCTTGCTCGAAATGGCCAAGGCGCTTGGCGTCAAGGCCAACACCCGCCTGAAAAAGGCCGACATCATTTCTCGCATTCTCGACACGACCGGACCAGGCGACGACACCTCGTCGGCCGGGAACGGCAACGCCCCGGGAAGCGACACGCAAAGCGCCGACACCGCGTCGGATCCGAAGACCACCGATTCCGGCGAGCCGAGCCTCGACGAGTCGAGCGCTCCAGCCGCGCAGGGCGACACGCCCGCCGACAGTGAATCGAACGGCGCGCCGTCACCGACCGCAGCGTCCGCCGAACAGCCACCCGCCGACAGTTCGAGCGCCCCTGCGGTCGGTTCAGACGGCGAACCGCTCGCCGACTGGGAGATCGCGCTCGCCGAACAAGGCGTCGACACCACGACCACACCGACCGAGTCGCGATCGAGCGATGGGGATCGGTCCGACAACAAGCGCCAACGCAACGACGGCGATCGCAACGACGCCAAACAACGCAACGATGGCGATCGCAGCGACGGCAAGCAGCGCAACAACGGCCAGCGCAACAACAACCAGCAGCGCAACGACGGCCAGCGCAACAACAACCAGCAGCGCAACGATGGCGAGGGCGGCGGCAATCGTCGGCGGCGTCGTCGTCGCAAGAATCGCAACAACAACGACGGGCCGCAGGGCGAAGACCTCGAGCTCCTGGAAGGCGACGGTCAACCGCAGAGCAATGAGCCGACGGAAGTGTCGGGCTACCTCGACATCCGCGACGAGGGCTATGGCTTCTTGCGGGTCAACGGGTACCTCCCACACAAGTCCGACGCATACATCCCGCTGCGCCTCGCCCGTCAGTTCGGGCTGCGCAAGGGCGACCAGGTCACCGGCCTCGCCCGCCCGGCGCAGCGCAACGAGAAGAATCCAGGTCTCATCGAGGTGCATACCGTCAACGGCGGCGACCCCGAAGCGGCCAAGAAGCGCCCCAAGTTCGAAGACCTCACAGCGCTCTTTCCCGACCAGAAGCTGGCGCTGGAAGATCCGAGTGACCCGACGAACATGACCGCCCGGATCATCGACCTCGTGTCGCCGGTGGGCAAGGGTCAGCGTGGCCTGATCGTCTCGCCGCCCAAGGCCGGCAAGACGACGATCATGAAGACGATCGCCAAGTCGATCGAGCTGAACAATCCCGAGACCGAGCTCATCGTGCTGCTTATCGACGAGCGCCCCGAAGAGGTCACCGACATGAAGCGCACGGTGCGCGGTGAGGTGATCGCTTCGACATTCGACCGTCCCAGCGACGAGCACACCGCGGTCGCCGAGATGGCGATCGCCAAGGCCAAACGACGCGTCGAGGACGGCGTCGACGTCGTCATCATGCTCGACGGCATCACCCGCCTGAGCCGGGCCTACAACCTCGCCGCCCCCGCCAGCGGACGCATCCTGTCCGGTGGTATCGACGCCGGCGCGCTGTACCCGCCGAAGAAGTTCTTCGGAGCGGCGCGCAACGTCGAAGAGGGCGGCTCCTTGACCATCCTGGCCACGGCGTTGGTCGACACCAACAGCCGGATGGACGAGGCGATCTTCGAGGAGTTCAAGGGCACTGGCAACATGGAGCTGCGCCTGGATCGCAAGGTCGCCGAGCGCCGCATCTACCCGGCCATCGACGTCGACGCCTCGTCGACCCGCCACGAAGAGCTGCTGTTCGATCGCAAGCAGCTGCAACAGGTCTGGAAGCTCCGTCGCGTGTTGTCCGGCCTCGCCGCCGACGGCAACGCCGCCCCGGGGCTCGAACTGCTCATCGACCGCCTGAAGACCTTCCGCACCAACGACGAGTTCCTCTCCGAGATCGCCCGCCAGCCGTCGATGTAACGGGCTCGGTCGCCCTGGCGGGCTCCTGTCGCCTCCCGTGCTCGCGCCCATGGCGCTCGCCCACCTGGCTCGCAGCACGCGATCCGGCACGACTGCCAGACGTCTTGCGCAGAGCGCAGGCGGGCGACCAGAGCGAAGCGATGGGAGCACGGGAGGCGAGGGGACCGCCGCCAGGCCGTCCGAGCCCGATCGTGAGCGCGCGGCGATAGCGTATTTCACTCCTCCATCCCTCTGGCGACGATCGGGGGCGCATGTGCCGCCTGTTCAGCCGCCGACGAAAGGACCCCACGATGAAGGCTGATATCCATCCCGAGTACACCGAGACGACCGTGCATTGCTCATGCGGCAACACGTTCGTCACCAGCTCCACGGTCGGCGACGACCTCAACGTCGAGCTGTGTAACGAGTGCCACCCGTTCTTCACGGGCAAGCAGAAGCTCGTCGACTCCGGTGGCCGCGTCGAGCGGTTCAACCGTCGCTACGGTCGCCGCAAGGGCTCGCCGGCAACCACCGACGACTGACCCACCGCACCCCGAAAAACCGGCGATTCCGTGCGCAATGCGCACGGAATCGCGACAATTTCGGAGAACACCTTCAGTTGTCAGCCCGGGCATCCGATGATCCATCGGAATGCCCGCCGCGCTGACCGAGTCCAACGTCCGGCATCTCTTGCGCCGCGCCGAGATCGTCGATCGGCCCGACCGCGTCCAAGAGTTGCTCGGGCTCGGTTCCATCGACGCCGCTGTCGACAACGTGATGAACGTGCCGGCCGATCCTGGCTCGGTGTCGTGGACGACGTCGCAGAACTGGGAACGCGGCGTCGAGCTCACCGAGTATTGGCTCAACCGCATGGCGCACGACTCGCCGCGCCCGTTGCAGGAGAAGATGAGCTTCTTCTGGCATGGGCTGTTCTGTAGTGAGTTCGGCAAGGTCGGCCTCGCCGCCCTGATGCGCGAGCAGATCGACCTGTTTCGCCACGATGGCTTGACCAATGTGCGCGATCTGGCCACGACGATGTCGGTCCAAGTGGCGATGCTGCGCTACCTCGACAACAACCAGAACAAGGCCAGCTCGCCGAACCAGAACTTCTTCCGCGAGCTGATGGAGTTGTTCCTGCTCGGCGTCGGCAACTACAACGAGGCCGACGTCGAGGCCGGCACCGCCGCCTGGACCGGACACACCGACCAGTGGGACGACGAGGTCAGCCCCTACCGATGGCGCCCGGAGTGGCACGACTTCGGTACAAAGTCGCTGTTGGGTCGAACGATCAACAACGGCGGCGACCCCACTCTGCACGGGTTCGAGACGATCGAGGTCATCCTCGGAAACGGCATCGTCCCGAACGATGCCACCAATGTCGCCAACCGCGGCCGCCCCACTCGTGAAGTCGCCGCCGAGTTCTTGTCGCGCAAGTTGTGGACGGTGTTCGCCACCGATGCGCCCCCGTCGGCGGCGGCGATGACCGCAATGCGCACTGCGCTCCTCGATCACGACTTCGACGTACGGCCGTGGGTGCGGGCAATGCTCACCCACGACGACTTCTATGCGGCCAGCGTCAAGACCGGGCTCGTGCGTTCGCCGGTGGAATTCGTGGTGGCACTGCTCCACGCAACTGGTCGTCGCTCGCAGGACGCAGGTCTCACCTGGCAGATGGAGGGCATGGGGCAACGGCCGCTGTTTCCGCCCAATGTCAGCGGCTGGAAGGCCAACGGCTACTGGATCAACGCCAGCGCAATGGAACGACGGGCCAACGGCGTCCAGAGCGTGGCCTGGGCCACGCAACGCACCTACTGGGACGACGGTGGGGAGATGCGCCTCGCCGACGGCAACATCTCGCGTGAGGAGCTCACCGCGCGCAACAACGGCACACCGGTCATGTCGTCGGCCCAAGTGATCGATCGGATCACCGATCTCTGTCGGCTCGATATCTCCACTGCGTTGCGCAGCGACCTGCTCGCCTACCTCGACTCGATCAACGTATGGGAGCGCAACAACGTGCTGTTCTTGCTGCTCGTCGCCCCCGAGATGCAGATGGCTTGAAACACGTCATGCTCGACCCCGACATCAGCACACGTGGCGCACTCGCCCATCTGCACATCGATGACGTGCGCGATGAACCACTCGCGCTCGACCGCCGCCGCTTCTTGCAGATGGTCGGCATGGGCCTCGGGGCCGGACTCGTGGCGGGTCCTGGAACGAGCCTGCTCGACGCAGCGCTCGGCCATGATGCGTCGGCGTGGGCCGCTGGGCCGGTGGCCGACAACCAGGGCATCCTCGTGGTGTTCGGGATGTACGGCGGCAACGACGGCTTGAACACGGTCGTCCCGGTGACCGACGGGAACTACTACGACCAGCACGGTGCGTTGGCGCTCGGCGAGAACGACGTGCTGCCCCTCGACGGTCAGACCGGTCTGCACCCAGCACTGACCGAGGTCAAGCGCTTCTGGGACGCAGGGCAAGCGGCCATCGTCGAAGGCATCGGGTACCCCGACCCTGATCTCAGCCACTTCAGCTCGATGGCCATCTGGATGTCGGCGATCCGCAACGGCGTTCCCACTTCAGGGTGGCTCGGTCGCTGGCTCGACGGCTACCTCGGTTCGACCGGCAGTCTGTACGCAGGCGCCGCGATCGGTCACTCGTTACCCCTGCACTTCGTCGGCAACCAGCATCGCGGCACATCGATCCCCGCGGGTCGTCCGAGTTTCGGCGCAGGCGACAGTGAACGCAATCAGCGGATCTACCAAACGATGCGCGCCATGTGCGCCGACGGTGCCGGTTGGCAACGAGCCGTCGGTCAGGCGCACATCGACCAACTCGATCTCGCCGCCCGCCTGCAGCCCGTCATCCCCGAGGATCTGCCCGAGGACCGACTGTCAGCTGAGGCCGAGGTGATGGCCCGGTTGATCAACGCCAACCTCGGCTTTCGCGTGCTCAGCGTCGGGTGGGGCGACTTCGACAGTCATGCGGGGCAACCGGCGCAGCACCCGGCGCGAATGCTCGAATTCAACAGCGCGTTGCGCCGGTTCTTCGAGGTCCTCGACGACCGTTGGGCCGGTCAGGTGACGATCATGTCGTTCTCGGAGTTCGGCCGGACCAGCTGGGGCAACGACGGCCTCGGATCCGACCACGGCACCGCGGCGCCACACATCGTCCTCGGGTCGCGAGTGAAGGGCGGCTTCTACGGGCAGCGGCCCTCACTGGTCGGACTCCGTCGATGGGACCGCATGGCGCACCACGTCGACTTCCGCGACTACTACGGCAGCGTCATCGACGGATGGCTCGGCGGGGGCGGCTCCGACGTTGTCGGCCGGCCGATCGATGATCTCGGGCTGTTCCGTGCGGCGCCGGCACCTGGCGGCACACTGCCGCCCCCGGCCCCCGGTGGCGGCGGCGCTGGTGGTGGCGGATCGGCAGTCGGCGACTTCGTCTCGATTGCCCCGGCCCGGTTGTGCGACACCCGCGAGGGACACGGCGCGCGACCTGGCCCGCTGGGTCCGAAGGACACCATCTCGGTGCAGGTCGCAGGAGTCGGTGGCGTGCCGAAATCGGGTGTGCTCGCCGTGGCACTCAACGTCACGTCGGTCAACGCCACGAGCAACACCAATTTCCGGGTGTTTCCCGATGGCACCGACGTGCCCGATGCCTCCAGTCTCAACCCGCGGCCTGGACGAGCCGTCCCCAACATGGTGATGGTGGGCCTCGGCAAGTCCGGCAAGGTGAACGTCTACAACCATGCGGGTGCGGCTGACTGCGTGATCGATGTGGTTGGCTACGTCGGCTCGACGGCCGGTGCGAAGTACAGCGGGCTGACGCCGTTCCGCATCCTCGACTCGCGCGTCGGCACCGGGGTTCGCCGCGGGCGAGTGCGCGGCGGGCAAACGATTGAGGTGCCGGTCGCCGGGCTGGGTGGAGTGCCCACCGATGGGGTCGACCTGGTCGTGCTCAATGTCACCTCTGTCGGTCCGTCGACTCGCGGGTACGTGACGGCGTGGGCGACCGGAGCGTCTCGCCCGGAGATCTCGAACCTGAACTACAGCCCCGGAATGAACATCCCCAACCTCGTCATGTGTCGTGTGGGCGACGGCGGAAGAGTCAGTCTGTTCGCCAATTCCGGGGATCTCGATCTCGTTGCCGACGTCGTCGGCTTTTTCTCCGCGAAGGGGGCCCGCCATGTGGCGGTCGGGCCGACGCGTGTACTTGACGTGCGCGAGGGGCTTGGAGCGCGCCGAGGTCGTGTTGGCGCGATGGAGGAGATCGAACTCGTCGTCGGTGGCCGTGGGCGAGTGCCGACCAACGCTCGTGCGGCGATTCTCAACGTCACGGCTGCGGGGGCGACGGCCAACAGTTTTGTCACGGTGTACCCGGAGGGCGCCGAGCGACCCGAAGCGTCGAGCGTCAACGTCGCTCGCGGCCAGACCGCAGCCAACCTCGTTGTCGCCAAGTTCGGTTCCGGCGGCCGGATCCGGTTGTACAACCACGCGGGCGCAGTTGATCTGATTGCCGACGTCACCGGCTATTTCGTCTAGGCCGGGGGCGATTGTCCGGGTGCCGACGCACTCGGCGTGGGGGTGTCGACGGCGGCGGGCTCGATAGCGTTCGGCGCGTGGCAGGCGAACGACCGCAGCTCGATGAATCGGCCACGCGCCGGGCACGTTTGCTCGATGCGCAGCTGCGTGGGCTGATCTCTGAACACCGTGGGGTACCGGCCGAGGCTGCCAGCGCGCCACTTCCGATCGGCGCCGGTGTGATCGTCGCGAGCGACGATGGTCGAGACTTCGCGAGCGACGATGGTCGAGACGTCGCGAGCGACGATGGTCGAGATGCGTGGGTGCTCGTCGATGGGCACGGTGGCGCCCGCCCGGCGCGGGCGCTCGGCCCGGCACTGGCCTGGGCGATCCGTCAGGAGGCGTCGCGCCTGAACATCATCTCGGCGGTCGACGGCGGCGTTCTGGCACGGCGAGCTGCCTGCTTCGATCTGCCGGTCGAGGTGTGGTTTCCCCAAGAACGCGAGCTGTTGCCGGTCGTCGAAGAACCGCTGCCGGTGCCACCGGAGGCTGTCGCTGCGCATCTGGCGTTCGCCGACGAGATCGCGGACGCTGGTGCTGACCTCGTCGTCGAGCACGGCGTCGTCACCGGTGAGGTGCACGGACTCGAGGTGTGCCGCGTTGTCGACGGCAACGATGGCGTGGCGCGACTCGAGGTTGGTGTCGGCGCCCAGGACCGAGATGCGTTCGGCCTGCTGCACGGCGACCAGCCGCCGGCCGACGCACTTGCCCGGGTGGTCGCCCACGTGGCCCAACAACGGGTACCGGACGCGCCGCAGCACCCGCTCAACCGGATTGCTCGCGAGCGCCTCCTGCGATGGTTGCTCGTTCGAGACCCCGGTGTCGTCGACCTGACCGAGCTGGCCGTAGCCGCGCCGCCTGTCCCGCGCGGCGGACTCAACGAGATGGAGCCATGTGTCGCGTTGGGTCGCGATGCCGACGGTGCCGAGGTGGCCGTGGTCGTGTCGAGCGGCGTCGACCTCGATCTGGTCCCGTTCGTCGCCGACGTACGTCGCGAACACGATCGACCGGTGGTGGTCGCGCTCCCGGCGCGTGATCGCCTGCCGATCACCGACGAGTTGGTCGCGCTCATCGGGCCAGGCGTCGAGGTGCGCGGCATCGGCTGAGGGCACGCGACAGCGCCCTTCCAGTGGGCCAGCGCGGCGGCCGATAGCGTCGAGCGCTCATGCACGAGCCGTTGCGCGACGCTGATCTCGACCGGTTGCGGCGCGTCGAGGAGGAGTATCTGACCCTCGAGGCGCAGCTCGCCGATCCCGAGGTGCTCGCCGACCCGGCACAGCTGCGCACCTTGTCGAAGCGCTACAACGACCTCGGTCCGGTGATCATCGCGTTTCGCCGGCGGATCGCGCTCGGCGACGATCTCGAGGCCGCTCGCGAGTTGCTCGACGGCGCGACGGGTCCCGAGCGATCGATGCTGATGGATGACATCGACGCCACCGCCGACGCGCTTGCGGCGCTCGACGACGAACTCCGCGAGCTGATGCTGCCAACCGACCCCAACGACGGTCGCAATGTGATCGTCGAGATTCGCGGGGCAGAAGGCGGCGAGGAGGCCAACCTGTTCGCCCGCGATCTCGCCGAGATGTATCGGTCGTTCGCCGACCAGCACGGTTGGTCGGCGGCGACGCTCTCGGCATCGCTCAGCGACATGGGCGGCTACAACGACCTGACGATGGAGGTACGCGGCGACACCGCCTGGCGCAACCTCAAGTTCGAAGGCGGGCCGCACCGCGTCCAGCGCGTCCCGGTCACCGAGAGCCAAGGTCGAGTGCACACCTCGTCGGCGACGGTGAGTGTGATGCCCGAGGCCGACGAGATCGACATCGCGATCGACGAGCGCGACCTCGACGTCGACGTGTACCGGGCCAGCGGCCCCGGCGGCCAAAGCGTGAACACGACCGACTCGGCGGTGCGCATCACCCACCGGCCGACTGGTCTTGTGGTCACGATGCAAGACGAGCGATCGCAGCTACAGAACCGGGCGCGGGCGATGACGGTGTTGCGGTCGCGGCTGTACGAGTTGGCCGAGGACGAACGCAACGCCCAGCTGTCGGCGGATCGACGGGCACAGATCGGCGGCGGCGGGCGGAGCGAGAAGATTCGCACCTACAACTTCAAGGAGAACCGGGTCACCGATCATCGCATCGGGTTCACGATCCACCGGCTCGGCGATGTCCTCGGCGGCGATCTGCAGCCGGTGGTCGACGCACTCGCGGCCGATGAGCGAGCTCGTCTGCTCGCTGGCGACGAGGAGTGAGCAGGCGGTGACAGAGGCCACGTGGCGCACCGCGTTGGCCGACGCTGCCAGCGCAGTCGGTGACGCGCAGCACGCTCGCTGGATGTGCGAGATCGCCAGCGGAGTGGACAACGCCGACGAGTTCGCGGCGATGCTCGACGAGCGCCCGAACGAGCGCATGCGCGCCCACCTCGAGGCGATGATCGGGCGCGCTCAGGCCGGAGAGCCGTTGCAGTACGTGCTCGGACGGTGGGGGTTCCGTCACCTCGATCTCGCCGTCGACGGTCGCGTGTTGATTCCGCGTCCGGAGACCGAGCTGGTCGCCGGCGCGGCGATCGAACTGGCACGGGCGCGACCAGCACCGCGGGTCGTCGCCGACCTGGGGACCGGTAGCGGTGCCATCGGCCTCGCGCTCGCCGACGAATTGCCGCTCGACGGCACCACGGTGTGGCTCACCGACGCAGACGAAGACGCACTCGATGTGGCCCGGAGCAACGTTGCCGGCCTCGGACGCGCGGCGCGCAACATCCGCGTCGCGGGCGGATCGTGGTTCGACGCTCTGCCCGATGGTGTGCGCTTCGACGTGGTCGTGAGCAACCCGCCTTACGTGGCCGAAGGGGACGAGGTCGAACCGATCGTTCGTCGGTGGGAACCCGGGGCCGCACTCTTTGCGGGACCCGATGGCCTCGACGACATCCGTCGGATCGTCGCCAGTGCTCCGCGGCATCTCACCGACGATGGTTGGTTGGTACTCGAAATCGGGGCGGCGCAAGGCACAGCGGTGGCGGCGTTGCTCGGCGATGCCGGTCTGGTCGACGTCGAGATTCGCGCCGACTTCGCCGGCAACGACCGCATCGCCCTCGGCCGCCGCGCGGCTGGCTAGTCGATGGTGAATGCGCCGGTCGACAGGTCGATCACAGCCGTGAACGACGACTGCTCTGACGACCACCGGACCGACAACTCATGGTCCGCGCCATCGAGGAGTTCGAACGTTCCCTCAAACGCGGGCTCGCTTGCTCGCCACCGCAGGAGCTCGATCAGCTGCTGGACCACAGGTCGTTGCAGTGCGGACGCGATCTCGTCGCGGTCGAAACGATGTCGGTTGATGTCCCGACCCACGCCGGTGCGCGACAGCAGGTCGACATCGTTGCCGCCGGCGAGCAACCCGACGTAATAGATCTGCGGCGTCCCCGGCATCAGCAGTTGGATCAGGCGTGCGGCGAGGTAGCGCCGTTCGTCGCCGCCGAGCGCATCGAAGAACGTGCAGTTGACCTGATACAGGTCGAGGTTGCTCGCCGCTGCACCGGTGGCCTGCCGCGATGCGCCGTTCGAACGAGTGTGGATGCCCTTGACCAGCGCGTCGATCCGCTCGGATTCGAGAAGGCCCGGCCGGTCGGGATGGAGCGGATCGACTCCGACGTCGATCACACCGATGCCGTCGTGAGTGTCGAGCACGGTGATGGTGTTCGTCGGACGCAGACCGATCCACCGGCGGAGCGCATCGCTGTGGCCGGTGTACAGGGCGTCGAGCACGAGCGGCGGTAGAGCGAAGTCGTAGACCAAGTCGACACGCTTGGCGATCGCCAGCTGATCGAGGTGGTGGCCGTGCACTTCGACGAGTACCTCGATGCCACGCGTTCGGCACTCGTCGGCGACACGCTCGATGAACTCGAACGTGTCGGGAATCATGAAACACGAGGTGCCGGCCCGCTTGATGGCGTAGCCGACGGCATCGAAGCGAATCTGGGAAACGCCGTTGCGGTGCATCACGTCGATGATCGAGACGAGGTACTCCCAACCGGCGTCGGATTCGACGTCGATGTCGATCTGATCTGGGCCGAATGTCGTCCAGAACTGCGCCCGCGATCCGTCGTCGAGTTCGTACTCGGTCAGCGGTGGAGTGGGCCGCGGCCGGTAGATCGGGCGGAGGTCGTCGGGGGTGGGGGAGTGCGCGAACACCGAGATCGGATCGAGGAACAGGGCGCGATGCTGCGATGCGCGGCCGTGGGCGAGCACGTCGAGGAACTGCGCTGACCGTGCCGACACGTGGTTGACGATGAGGTCGGCCATCACCGTGCGCTCGTCAGCGAGGCGAGCGATGTCGCTCCACGTGCCGATGCGGGGATCGACTCGTCTGTGATCGATCGGGTCGAAGCCGGCGTCGGCACCGTCGATCGGATCGAAGAAGGGCAGGACGTGGACGCCGCCGAACACGCCGTGCAGCGGCCCGTCGAGCAGATCCGCGAGCGCCGCGAGATCCGGCGCCAGTCGATCGGGGTAGGTGATGAGTTGTGCCGCAGTCACGGGGGTGTCGGTGAATCGCCGAGTGTTCGGCGGAGGAAGTCGAGCTGATGCAGCAGCAGGTTCTCGGCGACGACTTCTTGTGGAGTCATGTGTGACACACCGACCAACGGAAGCACCTCGTGCGGTCGGCCCGCTGCCAGCAGGGCCGACGACAGTTGCAGGGTGTGGGCGGCAACAACGTTGTCGTCGGCGAGTCCGTGGATCAACAGCAGCGGTCGTTCGAGCCGGTCGGCCAGCGGCAGGAGTGACGAGTCGTCGTAGACGCCGGGCTGTTCGTTGGGGTCTCCGAGGTACCGCTCGGTGTAGTGCGTGTCGTACAGACGCCACTCGGTGACCGGCGCGCCGGCGATGGCCGCGTGGAAGACATCGGGACGTCGCAACACCGCGAGCGCAGCGAGGTAGCCGCCGAAGCTCCACCCGCGGATCGCCACCCGTTCGAGATCGAGCTCCGGATGTCGTTGTGCGGCGGCGTGCAGTGCGTCGACTTGGTCGTCGAGTGCCGGTGTGGCCAGATCGTCCAACACCGCACGTTCCCACTCACTGCCACGGCCCGGGGTGCCGCGACCATCGGCGACGACGACAGCGAACCCCTGGTCGGCGAACCACTGCGAGGCGACGAAGGCACCCGCGGCGCGCTGGACGCGAAGAGCGTGTGGTCCGCCGTACGGGTCGAGCAGCACCGGGAGGGGGCCGCCATCGTGGTGGCGAGGCAGCAGGACCGCCGTGGCGACAGCGCGCGGCGGTGCGTGGAAGATCGATGCGTTTGGTTCGATCGTTGGCGACTCGTTGTTCGCCGTGAGCTCGATCGATGTGCCCGCACCATCGGTGACGGTGCTGATCACCGCAGCGCTCGTCAGGCTGGCACTGGTGGTCACCGTCGTACACCCACCGACGACTACGTCGTGAATACCGTCGGCCGTCGTCAGGGCACGATTGTGGCCGTCTTCGCAGACCCACACGTGTCGCGACGTGGCGTCGTCGATCGGATTGGCGGTGTACACGACGCGGTGTTCGGCGGCGGCGAGGATCGCACGGACCTGGAGGTCGTTGGGTGTGATCGGTGTGCCGTCGAGGAGTAGGCGGCGGGCGCCGCCTCGATCGGCGGCAACGAGGACCTGTCCGTCGATCAGCCGCGGCGATCCAGGAACCAGCTCGACCCAGGCATCGTCGACGTCGGCGAACACGATCGCAGTCGATCCGGTGGTGATGTCGACAGTGCGAACCTCGGCGCGCCGCTGGTCACGCGACTCGACCTGTATGGCAAGACCGGATGCCGACCAGTCGACGGCGGCGACGTAGGGCATCTCGTCGGCAGGCCATCTGACCTCGGTGGACGAGCCCTCAGCAGTGTCGATCAAGTGCAGCGTGGTCGACGCGTTCGATGTTCCTGCGGCAGGGTAGGCAACGGTCGTGGGCGGTCGCTCGGGGTGTGCGGGGTCGGCGATCGTCCACCGGTCGACAGCGGCGTCGTCGACCCGGGTCGCAAGGAGCTGGGATCCGTCGGGGCTCCACCAGTACCCACGAAAGCGGTGCATCTCCTCGGCTGCGATGAAGTCGGCACTTCCCCAAGCAATCGTGTCGGCCCCCGAGGCGACCGTGCGGACGCGCCCGTCGAGTTCGGCGATACACAGGTCGGCGCCGCGTACGTAGGCGACCCGTCGTGCGTGTGGATCCGGCCGGGGATCGATGACCGGCCCGGGCACATCGAGTTCGCGGACGCCACCGCTCAGTAGCCCGCCGACGAACAGGCGGCCGCCGAGGGCGAATGCCACCACGGTTGCGGCCGCGTCGGTCGCATATCCGGTGATCCCGCCGGCACCTTCACGGGTGCGTTCGCGGCGGGCGCGTTCTGCGGCCGGCAGAGCGTCGTCGGTCGGGTCGCTGAGCAGGACTCGCGGGTCGGCAACACAACGCTCGTGACCTGTCTCGACATCGAGGACCCAGAGCGCGTTCACCGGGTCGTCGCCGGCAGCGCTGCGCAGAAAGATGACGCGCCGACCGTCGCTGCTCACCGTGATGGTGCGTGGACGTCCGAGGGTGAAGCGCTGCGTCCGGGCGTATTGCCGGGGGAACGAATCGGTCACGATGCCACGCTACGGGGTCGAATAGTGCTCGATCGCTGCCCGAACGACTTCGAACGCGGCGTCGGCGTCGACCGTCGCGAGCACCTCACAGTTCGGCGCGGGCCGATCGGTGATCTGGCGCAGATCGATCACGGTCATGCCTCTGGTGACCGATCCGCGGAGCTCGACTTGCACGTGGCGAGCCACGGACGTGAACACCTCGGGGTGGGTGATCGCCAGCACGGCGAGGGGATCGTGGATCGCCGCTCCTTCGATCGTGCCGGGATCGTGACGACTGAGGTAGTTGTTGCTGAAGTACGTGAACAGGTCGGCGAGCACGGCGGCGAGGCGTCCGGGAAGCGCTGCGACCTGGGCGATACGCCCTGGCGTCGCCTGGAACTGATGAGTCACGTCGAGGCCGGCCATGATCAGTCGCCCGGGCGCCGTGTACACGATGTTCGCCGCTTCAGGGTCGGCCCAGATGTTGAACTCGGCCATCGGGAAGCGGTTTCCGTGGGTACCGCCGCCCATCAAAGAGATCCCTGCGACCCGGTCGGCGAGATCGGGGGCCATCCGCAGGGCGAGTGCGATGTTCGTCAGCGGACCGGTGGGCACCAGCCACAGGCCCTCTTCTGCGCGGCACGTGTCGACGATGAACTCGACGGCATTGGTGCCGTCGAGGGGAGTCGTCGGCTCCGGTAGATCGGCGCCGTCGAGCCCTGACGCACCGTGCACGAAGTCAGCGGGTTGTGGATGCTCGACGATCGGTCGATGCGCGCCGCTGTGCACGGGCACGTCGATGCCGAGCAGGTCGCGCATGACGCGGGCGTTGTAGGTGGTCTGTTCGAGCGGGGCATTGCCCGCCACTGTGGTGATGCCCACGAGGTCGGCGTAACGAGCGGCAGCCACGATGGCCACGGCGTCGTCGTGGCCGGGATCGCAGTCGAGAATCAGCCGGGCGCGCGTTCGTGATGACGAGTCGCTCATTCTCGGAGCTTGCCACGGCCGACGTTGGCTGCGTGAGGCGTCGGGCGACAAGACTGCAGTGATGCGGTGCCGGTTGCAGCTCAGACCCAGCACTCGCGCCGCGCTCGCCGCGCTCGTGCTCGTCGTCGCGTCGTCGTGCTCGGCCGGCGACGGTGACGGTCAGACGGTGGCGTCGAGCTCGTCGACGGTCTCGGCGCCCTCCTCGTCCGCGGACGACGACCCGACCTCGCCCGTCGTGGTCGTCGAGGGGACGACCGGATCTGGCAACACCGCTGTCGCCGTTGCGACGACCGCCCCGACCGCCGGGTCGACCACCTCATCGATCCCTGCTGCGACGACCACATTGGCCACCGTGCCAGACACCGGGGTGCCCGGTCTCGACAGCGAGTTGCCCTTCTGTCAGGCGTGGAGCACGTTCGCCGGCTCGTTTCAGGCGCTGGCGCTGGCGTCGGGCTTCGCCGCCGACCCGACCGAGGCGCGTCGCGCCGAACTCGCTGCGTCACCGGCGTTGTTGGCCGCGCTGACAGCGATCGATCAGCAGTTGCCAGCCGAGCTCGACGCCGAACGCAGCGTGCTCGTCGACGACGCGCTGGGGCCGCTGCGACGGCGTGCTGAGCGCAACGTCGAGGCGCTGCGTGCCGCCGGATTGACCGATGCGGGGCTGGAAACGGTGGGTGCAGCCTGGCTCGACGCGTTGGCCACCACGGGAGTGGATGACCCCGACATCGCGCCGACCTTGCCTGCCGTGCTCGATGACATCGTTGCCGATGCCGCCGACGTGGCGGCCGGTGAGGTCCCACCGATCAGCCAAGACCCGAGTCTGGTCACCGACACGGCGTTCCCGGCCACCGAGGCATACCTCGTGGCCAACTGCCCCGACCAGGGCACCCTTGCCGGCAACGACATCATCGACGGCTAGCGGCGCACTAGACGTGCAGCGTGCGCGTGTCATCGAGTGTCACCGTCTGGCCGACCCACTCACCCGTGCTGAGCGCTCCGATCGTGTCCGCGTCGTCGGCCGCACCCCACGCTCGGCGGTCGTCTGCGAGCCGGCACGTCGCAAAAGCTCGCTCTGGCGATCCATCGCGATCGAACATCACCGTGTACGACTCGATCGTCGCTGCACCCGCTGCGGCAGCCCCATCGGCAACGTCGCGACGCGGTAGCCGGTCGATCTCTGGCTGCGGATCGGCGAGGCGGAAACCGCCGCGCGGTGGTTCGGTGCCGTACACGCCGAAGCTGTGCTTGGTGACGAGCCCGCCGTTGCCCCACACGAACCCTCGCTCGCCGGGTCGGTCTCGTAGCTCGCCCACGATGGTGGCGATGGCATGCATCACGTAGTTGTGCCATGGCCCGCCGGCGAACGACAGCCCGCCTGTGCGGCTCCACGGGCGCAACGGGTCGTCGGTCGCGATCCCCAGCGAGCTCGCTCCGAGTTGTACTGCGGAAGGGAAACACGAATAGAGATCGATCAGACCGACGTCGTCGATACCGAGTCCAGCCAATTCGAGTGCGGCCCGCCCGCCGATCTCGATCGCCGGCGTGCGGTCGAGGCGGTCGCGTACCGACACGGCGATGTGCTCGTGGCAGTCGGCTCCGGCGAGCGGAAAGACCCACCGGTCGCGCGGGATGCCGAGCCGCTCAGCGGCCTCGGCCGAGCAGACGATCAGCGCCGCCGCCATGTCGACGTCGTTGTTCGAGTTCATCAGCTTGGGGTAGGGCAGACCGATCATCCGGTTCTGCGGTCCGACGGCGGTGATGTCCTCGGGGGTCCGCTCCTCGCGCAGCCATGCGTACGGGTTGTTTGAAGCGACCGTGCTGAGCCCCGACCACAGCTGACCGAGGTGCGCCTGGTGCGACTCGACATCGCGTCCTGCGGCAGCCCGCAAAGCGGTTTCGAACATCGGGTAGAACTGCACCGGCATCCACAGGCCGAGCTCCGATTCGGCCTCGGTCACAATCTTGAGGCCGCTGCCGATGAGCTCGGGCTCGTCGCCTTCGGGCGACTTCGGCCACGGCAACTCCACACCCTCCTTGCGGGCCCGCATGCGGGTGCGGAACGCCTCGCCGCCGGCGAGGACGGCGATGTCGAGGTCCCCGCGTTGAATGTCCGCGGCGGTTGCGTTCAGCAGCCACTGCGGTGTGTTGCCCCCTTCTGTCGTGTACTGCAGGTGCGGATCGATGCCCAATCGAGCGGCGACGAACCGCGGCAGGTTGCCATAACGCCACGAGTACTGGCAGACGACACGCAATGCGTCGACCTCTGGCGGACCGTCCAACCCGGCGTCGTCGGCCGCAGCGCGTACGGCGAACTCGATGAGCGCAGCGGGTTCGTAAGCGTCGGCGATCGATGCCGCCCGGTGAGTGAACTGGCCAGCGCCGACGATCACGGGAGTGCGCGGATCGATCGTCGCCGGGCCGGTGGTGCTGGTGCTCGCATCGGTCACGGCCGCGAAGGCTATGGAGGTCGTCGCGTCGCCGTACACTCGGACGCCGATGACACGCATCGCGATTGGCGCCGACCACGCCGGCTACGAACTCAAGCAGCACCTGGTCCCGTTCCTCGTCGGCCTCGGTCATGACGTCGACGATCAGGGCACGTTCTCCACCGAGTCGGTCGACTATCCACCGATCTGTTCTGGCGTCGGACGCACCGTGCGGGACGGCCACGCCGACGTGGGCATCGTCATCGGCGGGAGTGGCCAGGGGGAACAACTCGCGGCCAACAAGGTGCGCGGGGTGCGCGCCGCGTTGTGCAACGACCTGTACACCGCCCGACTGGCGCGTGCCCACAACGACGCAAACGTTCTCTCGATGGGGGCGCGGGTGATCGGGGCAGGTATCGCCGAAGAGATCGTCTCACTGTTTCTGACGACCCGTTTCGACGGCGGTCGCCACGCTCGTCGCGTCGACCAGCTGACTGCCCTCGAAGACGAGTTCTGAGCACTGTCGCGATCAGCGCCGCTGCGCGCGCGAACATCGTGCGGTACCCATCGCCACACACCCGTCACCTCACACCCATCGCGATCGTCAATCCCCGATTGGACCACCACCATGCCGTACCCCTCCGACACCGATCCGGACACCGAAGTCCTGGCGCTCATCGATCGCGAGATCGAACGCCAGACCACGGGAATCCAGCTGATCGCTAGCGAGAACTTCACCTCGCCGGCGGTGATGCGCGCCGTCGGCTCGGTGCTCACGAACAAGTACTCCGAGGGTTACCCCGCCAAGCGGTACTACGGCGGTAACCAGGTGATCGACTCGATCGAGCAACTCGCGATCGACCGGGTCAAGGAGTTGTTCGGCGCCGAGCACGCCAACGTCCAGCCGCACTCGGGGGCCAATGCCAACATGTGCGTGTACCAAGCGTTGCTCGAACCGGGTGACACGGTGCTCGGTCTGAGCCTCGATCACGGTGGTCACCTCACCCACGGGTCGCCGGTCAATGCGAGTGGGTTGCTGTACGAGTTCGTCGCCTATGGCACCGGTGCCGAAGACCGCATCGACATGGACGCCGTGCGCGCGCTCGCTCACGAACATCGTCCCAAGCTCATCGTGGCCGGCACGACGAGCTACCCCCGGCGACTCGATCCGGAGCCGTTCAAGGCGATCGCCGACGAGGTCGGTGCGATGCTGATGTTCGACATTGCGCACCTCGCTGGCTTGGTCGCCGGAGGTGCGCACCCGAACCCGGTGCCGTACAGCGATGTGGTCACATTCACCACCCACAAAACGCTGCGCGGTCCGCGCGGTGGGTGCATCCTGACCACCGCCGACCATGCCAAGGCGATCGACAAGGCCGTGTTTCCCGGGTGGCAGGGCGGGCCGCTCGAGAACGTGATCGCCGGCAAGGCGATCGCATTTCGTGAGGCGATGGCCCCGTCGTTCCGCGAGTACGCCGCGCAGGTCGTGGTCAACGCGTCGGCGCTTGCCGCTGCGTTGTCGGCGGAGGGGTTCCGGCTGGTATCCGGCGGCACCGACAATCACCTGATGGTGGTCGACCTGACGCCCTTCGACGCCGAGCTCACCGGCAAACAGGCGCAAGCGTCACTCGACGAGGCCGGGATCACGCTCAACAAGAACACGATTCCCGACGACCCGCGCAGCCCGTTCGTCACGAGCGGCGTTCGCATCGGGACGCCGTCGGTGACCACGCAGGGCATGCGCGAACCTGAGATGGCGACGATCGCGTCGCTGATCGCCCGTGCACTGCGCGCTCGCGACGATGCCGCCGAGCTCGAGGTGGTGCGCAAGGAAGTCGGTGCGCTCTGCGATCGCTTCCCCGCATACCCCGACGGCGTCTGACCGCTGCTGACCGTCGGCGTCGCGCCAACGTCATACACTGATCGACCGTGCCCGCGTTCGGTTCGTATCTGCTGATCGGCGCGGTCGCAGCTGCCGTCACCTTCGCAGTTACGCCACTCGTTGGCTGGTTGGCCCGTCGTCGCGGGTGGGTGTATCTGCCCAACGATCGCACGGTGCACCAGACGCCGCTGCCCGATGTGGGTGGGTTGGCGATGTACGTGGGGTTCGTCGCTGCCCTCGGAGCGGCGTGGGTGCTCGGCGAATTCGACGCGTTGTTCCTGCGCAACTCCGAGCCGCTCGGTGTGCTCGTCGCGGCGACGATCATCTTCTGCGTCGGATTTCTCGATGACGTTCGGGAGATTTCCGCCCCAGCCAAGGTCACCGGCACGGTCGTCGCGGGGCTGGCCCTGGTCGCCCTCGGCGTCGAGATGTTCTCGTTTCGCCTGCCGTTCTACGACGGCCCGATCATCTTGGGCAACGACATCAAGCCCCTGGTGACGGTCCTGTGGCTCCTCGTCATCAGCCAGGCGATCAACCTCATCGATGGGCTCGACGGACTCGCCGCGGGGATCGTCGCCATCGGAGCTTTCGCGTTTTTCCTGTACTCGTGGGAGCTGACCGAACTCGGTCTCCTCGATATCGGCAACATCGGGCCGCTGATGGCGATCATCGCCGTCGGCGTGTGTGTCGGGTTCCTACCGCACAACTTCAACCCGGCGCGCATCATGATGGGCGATGGAGGTGCCCTGCTGCTCGGGTTGTTGCTCGCTGTGTCGACCAGCGTGGTCGGTGGACGCGCCGACTCGTTCGACGACGAGTTCGTCGGCCAGACCTACTTCTTCCTCGCCCCGCTGGCCATCCCGCTGCTGATCCTCGGCGTGCCCATCTTCGACATGTTGTTCGCTGTCGTGAGACGGGCCACCGGTCGTCGCTCGTTGGCCGCAGCCGACAAGGGCCACTTGCATCACCGGTTGATGGACCTGGGCCACGGTCATCGGCGCAGCGTGGTGATCCTGTGGACCTGGACGGCGTTGTTGTCTGCGTTCGTCCTGTACCCGACATTGAGTGGACAGAACCCGACGTATCTTCCGTTCGGAATCGGGGCCCTCGGTCTGCTGCTGTTCACGATCCTGCACCCAAGCGTCCGTCGTCGACGCCGCGAGGCGCCCGCAGACGTGCCCGCCGATGACGATGTGGGCGCAGTCGGAGTCGATGACGAGGACTGGGCCGCCGACGGCGACGTCGCCACGGTGACGTCACTCGACCAGCACCGTGCCGCCGCCGATGCGCCGCCCCGACCGAGCCGCTCCGACGATCGACGACCGTCGAGCGACCATCTGCGGGCGATCGATGAAACAGATGGGTTGCCCTCCGCGAGTCCCCACGACTAGGTTGTGCCCGCGTTCACAAGCGCCGATTTCTCCCCGCTCGTTTGTGATACGACTTCCGCCACATCACCTCGTAACGTTCCTGCCTCGATGAAGCTCCGCGACTCACTGCTGCGTCCGAACCTGAAAGTCGACAACAACGACGCGCTGGGACGCGGGATGGAATGGGCGTTCACGTTCCTCGTGTTCGCCGGGCTGGGATTCCTCCTCGACTGGTACCTCGGTCTCCTGCCCGTGTTGACCATCGTGTTCGCCGTGGTCGGCGCGGTCGGGTTGTTCGTGCGTGCGAAGTACCGCTACGAGATCGAGATGGCCCGACACGAACGTGAGCGACGCGAGGGCCGCGCTCGATGAGCGAGGCCGCCCAGCAGTCGACGGCGAGTCCACTGACCACCCGCTTCGATGGCCCCGCTCCGGAATGGTCGATTGGTCGCGACATGGTCCGCCGGGGGCTCCTGGCCGGGCCGATTATCGTGGCGCTCTGCGCGGTCATCTGGGGAGGCGATGGTCTGTGGTCGTCGTTGTACGGAGTGGCGATCGTGCTCGTCAACTTCGCGTTGTCGGCGGCGCTGATTGCAGTCGGTGCACGTATCTCGCTCGCCGTGATGATGGGCGCGGTGCTGTTTGGCTATCTGATCCGCCTCGGTTTGATCTTCGCTGCGGTGTGGTTCGTGCAGGACGAGAGTTGGATTTCGTTTCCGGCACTCGGAGCGACCATCATCGTGACGCACCTCGGGCTCCTGGCTTGGGAACTGCGCCACGTATCACTCTCGCTCGCGTTTCCTGGCCTGAAGCCCGAAGACCCGAGCGCCACTGTGTCGCCGACCGCGGCACCTCCATCCGACAACAACTGACCGACTGCCGCCAACCCCCAACTCCACACCCTTCCGACCCACTCTCTCGACACCTGGACTGAAACGGAAACAACGTGTTCGCACTCGAGTTCCCGCCGATCAACGCGATCCTTCGCTGGCCCGACATCTTCCCTGGCTTCAACAAGATCGGTCTCATCGCCGTCGTCTCGGCGTTGATCGTGATCGTCGTCTTTGCTCTCGCCAATCGGCGCGACCCTCTCTTGGCGCCTGCCGGTAGCCGCAATCTTGCCGAGGTCGGTGTCGACTTCATCGAGGACGGCATCGTCATGCAGACGATGGGCAAACAGGGGCTCGGCTGGACCCCGCTGCTGCTCAGCCTGTTCACGTTCATCTTCCTGTGCAACATCCCCGGCGTCATCCCCTTGATCCAGATGCCGGCAACGGCGCGCATGGCGATTCCGATGTCGTTGTCGTTGCTCGTGTGGGTGGTCTACATCGGCGTCGGACTGAAGCATCAGAAGCTCGGTTACCTCGGCCACCTGCTGTGGCCGCCGGGAGTTCCCGTCGCCCTCAAGCCGTTGGTCGGCCTGATCGAGTTCGTCTCCACCATCATCGTCACGCCGTTCTCTCTGACGGTCCGACTCTTCGCCAACATGCTCGCCGGACACATCCTGCTGGTCACGTTCGGCTTGCTCACCGAGGCGCTCTTGTTTGCCGAGACCAGCCAGGCGTTCCTCGTGCCGATGTCGATTCTGCCGTTCATCATGCTCGTGTTCCTGACGGCGTTCGAGGTGCTGGTGGCCATCTTGCAGGCCTACATCTTCACCATTCTGACCGGCGTGTACATCAACAACTCGATGGCCGCCCACGACGACCACTAACTCGCAATCGATCCCTAGCTCTCAGTCCCACCTACAGGAGAAACCACAGCAACATGGAAGCATTCAGCATCGTCGTCCAGCAGGCCGACGCCAGCGACCAGCAGAACATCGAAGCGGCCGCCGGAGCCGGACTGGCCTACGGCCTCGCCGCCATCGGCCCGGGCATCGGCATCGGCTACCTCGTCGGGAAATCGGTCGAGGCGATGGCCCGTCAGCCCGAGGCGGCCGGCATGGTCCGCACCACGATGTTCCTCGGTATCGCATTCACCGAGGCGCTGGCCCTGATCGGCTTCGTCGTCTTCATTCTCTTGAAGTTCGCCTGATCGCCAGCCGGCAACCTCTGATTGTCATCGTGTCCGTCAGGCACACTCGTAGTCGTCCCACCGTGAAGGAGCAGACGTGCTGACCGCCGTCGTTACCGGCGCGGGACCCACGCTCGCCGTCACCCTCGTTGGAGAGGGTGGCCGCACCGAAGCGTTCGTCACCGCCGAAGAAAAGGAGATCCCCGAGAGCGACCTCAACCCGCTGTCGCCGGAGCCCACGGAGATCATCTGGGGGTTCGGCGCGTTTGTGGTGTTGGCGTTGCTGATGCGGTATGTCCTGTTCCCCAAACTGCGCTCGGGGATGCATGCGCGCGACGAAAAGATCAGCGGTGACCGCGAGCGCGCCGAGGCCACGACGGCATCGGCCCGCGCGGACGTCGCTGAGTACGAGGCGCAGGTCGCCACGATCCGCGCCGAGGCCCAGCAGCGGGTCGACGCAGCGCGCGCCACGCTGGAAGCCGAGCGCACCGAGAAGATCGCCGCCGCCAATGCCGAGATCGCCGACCGTCGGTCGGCCGCGATGGCCGAGGTCGAGGCCGCTCGCACTGCCGCTCAATCCGACGTCGAGTCAGCTGTGGTCGACGTGGTGACGAGAGGCGTCGAGCTGGCCACCGGCCAAAGTGCCACGACCGACCAAGTCAGCGGAGCTGTCCGCACTGCGATGGGCGCGGAGGTCAGCCGATGAACCGTCTCACGATCCTCGCCGGTGACTTGCTGACGGTCGAGTTCGACACCGATGACCAGGGTGTCACCGCCGCCAACCCGATCCTTCCGCCGTGGAAGGAAGTGCTGCTCCAGACGCTTGCGTCGGCGATTGTTTTTGGTGTGCTCTACAAGTTCGCCTGGCCGGCGATCAAGAAGAGCCTCGAGGAGCGTCGCCCCCGCGTGCAAAACGACCTCGACGAGGCTGCTGCCGCAGTCGAGGCGGCAGAGCAAGATGCCACCGACATTCGTGCTGCACTCGGAGACCTCGCCGGCGAACGTCGGCGTCTGTTCGAAGAGGCCGACGTTCAGGCGGCGGCGTTGCTCGATGATGGTCGCTCCCGCCTCGACGAGGAGATTCAAGAGCTCTACGCACGTGCCGACGCCGAGGTCGCGTCGGCTGCGAACCGTGGTGGAGACGATCTGCGAAACGACATCGCCAACTACTCCGCTGCCGCGCTCGAGCGTGTGTCGGCGCAGGTGCTCGACGATCCGGCGCAGCAACGGTTGATCGAAGACTTCATCTCCAGAGTCGGAGCAAGCTCATGACCACGCCACAGATCGAAGGGTATGCCCGAGCACTGTTCGAGGTGGCGCGTGCCGACGGCACCCTCGACGAGGTCGAGGACGAGTTGTTCCGCTTCGCTCGCTCCTACGAGACGAGCGATGCGCTGAGCGAAGCGTTGACCGACGAACATGTACCGGCCGAGAAGCGGCAGGCGATCGTCGAGGACCTGCTCGATGGAAAAGCCACCTCGACGACCGTGCAACTCGTGTCCATGGTGGTCGGGTCCGGCCATGCGCGCGACCTTCCTGCCATCGTCGACCTGCTCGTGCAGCGTGCCTCGGCCGCGAAGGATCTCGACGTTGCAGAAGTGCGTACCGCCGTTGCGCTCACCGACGACCAGTCCGCTCGACTGAAAGCCGCGTTGGAGAACGCCACCGGCAAGCAACTGAACCTGAAGACCATCGTCGATCCGAACGTCGTTGGGGGCGTGGTCGCCACGATCGGCGACACCGTCATCGACGACACCGTTCGCACCCGTATCGACCAGCTGAAGAGCCGGCTCTGACCGGCTCGAGAGGACTGCATCACCACTATGGCTGAGCTCACTATCTCCGCCGCCGACATCGCCTCGGCGCTGAAGTCGAATCTCGAAGGCTTCGAACCATCAGTCGAAGCACGAACCGTTGGCCGCGTTGCCGAAGTCGGCGACGGCATCGCCCGCGTGAGCGGATTGCCCGACGCCGCCGTGAACGAGCTCCTCGAGTTCGAAGACGGTTCGCGTGGGCTGGCATTGAACCTCGACGAGTCGTCCATCGGTGCCGTCGTGCTCGGTGACGTCGACAACATCGAGGAAGGCCAGACGGTCAAGGCGACCGGCAACATCTTGTCCGTGCCGGTCGGCGACGGGATGCTCGGGCGCGTCGTCGACGCGTTGGGTAATCCGATCGATGGTGCCGGTGACATCACGGGCACCGAGCTGCGCCGTATGGAGATCCAGGCACCCGGCATCATGGGTCGCCAGCCGGTGGGAGAGCCGCTCCAGACCGGCATCAAATCGATCGATGCGATGACGCCGATCGGTCGCGGTCAGCGGGAGCTGATCATCGGCGACCGCAAGACCGGCAAGACCACCGTGGCGGTCGACACCATCTTGAACCAGCGTGGCCTGGGCGTGAAGTGCATCTACGTGGCGATCGGCCAGAAGAGCTCGACCGTCGCCCAGACCGTCGACGTGCTCCGACAAAATGGGGCGCTCGAGTACACGGTCGTCGTGGTTGCGCCGGCCGCCGACCCCGCACCGTTCAAATACTTGGCTCCCTACGCCGGATGCGCGATGGGCCAGCACTGGATGGACAACGGCGAGCACGCGCTCGTCGTGTACGACGACCTCTCGAAGCAGGCTGAGGCCTACCGCCAGCTCTCGCTCTTGCTTCGCCGGCCGCCAGGCCGCGAGGCCTACCCCGGCGACGTGTTCTATCTGCACAGCCGGCTGCTCGAGCGGGCGGCCAAGCTGTCCGACGAGAATGGCGGTGGATCGCTGACTGCGCTCCCGGTGATCGAGACCAAGGCCGGCGACGTGTCGGCCTTCATCCCGACCAACGTCATCTCGATCACCGACGGCCAGATCTACCTGCAGGACAACCTGTTCAAGTCGGGCGTGCGGCCCGCCGTCGACGTGGGCATCTCGGTGTCGCGAGTGGGCGGTGCTGCGCAGATCAAGTCGATGCGTTCCGTGTCGGGTGGCCTGAAGGGCGACCTCGCCCAGTTCCGTGAGCTCGAAGCCTTCGCCACCTTCGGCTCCGAGCTCGATGCAGTGTCCGCGGCGCAGCTCGAGCGCGGCTACCGACTCGTCGAGTTGCTGAAGCAGTCGCTGAACAGTCCGATGCCTGTCGAAGAGCAGGTCGTCGCGATCTACGCTGGCACCAGCGGGCACCTCGACGATCTTCCCGTCGAGGACGTGCAGCGATTCGAGGCCGAATTGCTCGAATACGTGCGCACGACCCATTCGGGGATGCTGGCTGAGATCAAGTCCGGTCCGGTGCCGGACAATCTCGGCGACGTGATCGACCAGTTCAAGGACACGTTCACGGTGTCCGACGCCAGCCAGCACGTCGACCCGACAGCGACCGACGCCGACGAGATGGGCGACGCCGAGTCGAACAAGACCCTCGCAACCGAGTGACAATGACGATGGATCAACTCGACGCGGGACGTATGGCGCAGGCGGCGAGGGAAGCGCCAGCGACGAGCCGCACCCGAGTCGAGGAGAACCGTAGGGCCGACGAGCGAGGACATCAGTAATGGCTGGAGGTCAGGAGCGCATCCTTCGGGAGCGCATCCGGAGTGTGCAGGCGACGAAGAAGATCACGCGCGCCATGGAGCTGATTGCTGCGTCGCGTATCGTCAAGGCGCAAGCGGCGGTCACTGCGGCCGTGCCGTACTCCGAGCTGATCACCAACGTCGTCAAGGATCTCGCTGCCGGCGGTGCGTCCGGCGAGTCGCCGCTGTTGATGGGTCGCGACGAGGTGCACCACACCTGCTACGTCGTCATTGCTGCCGACCGCGGCCTCTGCGGTGGCTACAACACCGGCGTCGAACGCGCCGCAGAGGGCGAAGTGAAAGCCGACGTGCTGCGCGGCGATTCGTACACGATCATCCCGGTCGGGAAGAAGGCCGAGGGATACTTCCGGTTCCGCGGCTACGACCTCGGTCAGGCGTTCAACGGCTTTTCCGATCGTCCGAGCTACGACGATGCCAAAGCGATCGGCCAGCACGTCATCGACCTCTTCGTGTCGGGCGCAGTCGATCGGGTCGAGCTCGTGTACACCCGCTTCATCTCGCCGGGGAGCCAGGAGGTCGTCCTTCGCCCCCTCGTGCCGCTCACAGCCGAGACTGTCGCCGGTGGCGATGGCAAACCCGAGGATGCGTCAAGCGGCGACTACGAGTTCGAGCCGGCTCCTGAGACCATCCTCGAGACGCTCTTGCCGCGATACGTCGAGGCGCGTGTGTACGCCGCGTTGCTCAATGCAGCGGCGTCCGAGCACGCGTTCCGCCAGCGGGCGATGAAGTCCGCCACCGACAACGCCGAAGAACTGATCAAGTCGCTGAGTCGCGTCATGAACCGCGCCCGCCAGGACGCGATCACCACCGAGATCATGGAGATCGTCGGCGGCGCCGAGGCGCTCGACTCCGGCGACGACCTCGTCCCCGTCGAGCTCGACTCGACCGCCTTCGAAGACCCGGTCTTCCACTAGTACGCCTGAATCGTTACGACACCGCTCGCACCACATCTGAGGTACACGACATCATGACCATGACCGAATCGACTCCGGCCGGCACCGACGCTCCCAAGGACGGACGCGTCGTCGGCATCGCCGGCCCCGTGATCGACGTCGAGTTCCCACCCGGCGCCTTGCCCGAGTTGAACCATGCGCTCGAATTCTCGGTCACCCTCGAAGGTGAAGAGATCAAGGTGCTTGCCGAGGTGGCTCAGCAGCTCGGTCACAGCCGCGTGCGCGCCGTCTGCCTCAAGCCCACCGACGGTCTGGTGCGCGGCACTCCGGTGCGCAACACCGGCCACGGCATCCAGGTGCCCGTCGGCGACAAGGTGCTCGGCCACGTGTGGAACGTGTGGGGCGAGGCCCTCGACGAGGCGCCCGACGGCTACGACACGATGGAGAAGTGGGAAATCCACCGAGATCCCCCCGCCTTCGATGCGCTCGAGCCCTCGGCTCGCATGTTCGAGACGGGGATCAAGGTGATCGACCTGCTGACCCCGTACCTGGCCGGTGGGAAGATCGGCTTGTTCGGTGGCGCCGGCGTGGGCAAGACGGTGTTGATCACCGAGATGATCAACCGTGTGGCCTCCCAGCACGGCGGTGTGTCCGTGTTCGCCGGCGTCGGCGAGCGCACCCGTGAAGGCACCGACCTCCGGCTCGAGATGATGGAGTCGGGCGTGTTCGAGAAGGCCGCTCTGGTCTTCGGGCAGATGGACGAACCGCCGGGCGTGCGCCTTCGTGTTGCGCTCTCAGCGCTGACCATGGCGGAGTACTTCCGCGACGTGCAGAACCAGGACGTGCTGCTCTTCGTCGACAACATCTTCCGCTTCGTGCAGGCCGGATCGGAGGTGTCGACGCTGCTCGGTCGTATGCCAGCAGCGGTGGGCTATCAGCCGACCTTGGCCGACGAGATGGGCCAGCTTCAGGAACGGATCACCTCCACCCGGGGCCGCTCGATCACCTCGCTGCAGGCCGTGTACGTGCCCGCCGACGACTACACCGACCCGGCGCCGTTCACCACGTTCACACACCTCGACGCCACCACGGAGCTGTCCCGCCAGGTGGCAGCCCTCGGCATTTACCCGGCGGTCGACCCGCTGGCGTCGACGTCGACGATCCTCACTCCCGAGGTCGTTGGCGATCGCCACTATGCGATCGCTCGCCGCGTGCAGGAGACCCTGCAGCGTTACAAGGAGCTGCAGGACATCATCGCCATCCTCGGTCTCGACGAGCTGTCCGAGGAGGACCGCCAGACCGTGAACCGGGCCCGCAAGGTCGAACGCTTCTTGTCGCAGCCGTTCTACGTTGCCGAGGTGTTCACCGGTCAGGTCGGTGAGTACGTCAGCACGGAGGAGACCGTCGAGTCGTTCGAGAAGATCGTCGACGGCGAACTCGACGAGATTCCCGAGCAGGCATTCTTGAACGTCGGTGGCGTCGAGCAGGTGCTCGCCAAGGCCAAGGAACTCCAGGAGTCCTGATGTCAGACGTTGTGCGCGTCGAGGTCGTCTCACCCGAGGAGATGTTGTACTCGGGCGAGGCGACGATGGTCATCACGCGCACGCTCGAGGGCGGTGAGGTGGCCTTTCAAGCCGGGCATGCCTCGTTCCTCGGTGCGCTCGTCGAGAATCGCACGCGGCTGTTCCTCACCGACGGAACCGTGCAAGACATTGCCGTACATGGCGGATTCGTCGAGGTCAGCGGCACCCCGACCACGGTGTCGATCCTCTCCGACGCAGCTGAGTTGGCGCAGGACATTGACGTCGAGAAGGTCAAGGCCGACCTCGAACGTCACGAACTCGTGCTCAGGATGGAACACGACGAGGCCAAGCTCACCGAGGCCATCGCCGGCAAGAAAGTGGCCGAGATCCAACTCGAGACCGCCGGCGTCACGTTTACGGCCTGATCGGCACGCTCGGCGCAGCGATGCGCGTGGCGTAACGTCACGCCATGGCTGACTATCCGTTTCGTTCTGCGCTGATCACCGGAGCGTCGTCGGGAATCGGCGCAGCGATGGCCGAGGCGCTCGGCGATGCGAGCGTGCCGACAGTGCTCGTCGCCCGACGCGGCGACCGCTTGCGCGAGATCGCCGACCGCTTCCCCGGTTTTACTGTGCTCGAGGCCGATCTGACCAAGAAGAAGGGCCGGCAGGCGACGATCGAGGTCGTTGCAGACCCCGATGATGCACCCGAGCTCGTGGTGAATAATGCCGGTTTTGGGTCGAGCGGTCGTTTCGACCGCCTCGATCCGAAGCGCCTCGGCGACGAGATCGACCTCAACGTCGGAGCGCTCACCGCGCTCAGTCATGCCGCGCTTGCACGGATGATCCCACAAGGCCGCGGATATCTGCTCAACGTGTCGAGTGTGGCCAGTTTTCAAGCTGTGCCCGGCCTCGCGGTGTACGCCGCCACCAAGGCCTATGTGACCAGCTTCACCGAGGCCGTGCACGAGGAAGCTGCGACGAGTGGGGTCCACGTGACGGCGTTGTGCCCCGGCCTGACGCGCACGGAGTTTCAGGAGCAGAGCGACGCCCCCGACATTGAGGGACGCGTTCCACCACTGATGTGGTCGTCGGCGGAAGAGGTCGCAGTGGCCGGACTCGACGCCGTGGCGCGCAACCGGACCCTGGCGATTCCGGGGGCGGTCAACAAGGGTGCGGTGACGATCTCCTCGTTCACGCCGCGGGTGCTGAAGCGCAAGGTGTCGCGGTTGATGAACCCCGAGCTGTAACGATCTGCTCGGCCTCACGGCACGTCGCAGCACTCCACGTTTGGACGGCCTCGCACTAAGCGGGACTTCTAGCGGCCGCGCCGGCCAGCTCGCGCAAGGGCAGGCAGGCGAGCGCCACCGGCGCGAGCTCGGGAGGCGAGGCGGAGGCTGCCAGGCCGAACGAGCCTGGACATGACGGCGCGAGCTGGGGAGGCGAGGCGGAGGCCGCCAAGCCGAACGAGCCGGGATGTGTCAGTACTCGACGGCGGCGAACTCGCGCAGTTTGGCGACCCGGTGGCGGGCGTCGATCATCCGTACCGTTCCGGAACGCGAGCGCATCACCAGGCTCTGCGTGCGGGCGCCCTGGCCGTCGAAGCGCACGCCGCGGAGGAGTGCGCCGTCGGTGAGGCCGGTTGCGGCGAAGAAGCAGTTCTCGGAGCGGATCAAGTCGTTTTGCCCGAGCACCTGGGTGATGTCGTAGCCGCCATCGAGCATGGCGGTCTTCTCGGCGTCGCTCTGTGGCGCGAACCGGCACTGGATTTCGCCACCCATCGCTTTCATCGCCGCTGCCGACACGACCGCTTCGGGGGTGCCGCCCGTCCCCATCAACACATCGGCTCCGGCGTCGGGCCAACAGGTGGCAACCGACCCGTACACGTCGCCGTCGGTGATCAAGCGAATCCGACAGCCGCTTGCGCGGACTTCTTCGATCAGCGATGCGTGGCGTGGTCGGTCGAGGATGATCACCGTGAGGTCGCGCACCTCTTCCTGCTTCGACTTGGCGATCCATCGGAGGTTCTGCGTGGGGCTGGCGGTGATGTCGATGGCCCCGACCGCCTCGGGTCCGACCGCGATCTTGTCCATGTAGAAGGACGGGCCCGGGTCGAGCATCGAACCACGATCAGCCACGGCGATCACCGAGAGCGCATTGGTCTTGCCCTGGGCGGTCAGCGTGGTGCCGTCGATCGGGTCGACGGCGACATCGACGCTCGGCGCGCTGCCGTCGCCGACCTGCTCGCCGTTGAACAGCATCGGGGCTTCGTCCTTTTCGCCTTCGCCGATCACGACGACGCCGTCCATCTGCACGGTCGACAGCGAGAGGCGCATCGCCTCGACGGCCGCGTGGTCGGCGCTCTCTTTCGCGCCGCGTCCGACCCATCGGGCGGCGGCGAGGCAGGCCGACTCGGTCGCTCGGACGAGTTCCATCGCCAGGTTGCGGTCGGGCTGCTGGCGAGGCGCGGTCGTCGCGTCGGTCATGACCTCACGGTAGTCAGCACGATGCGGAGCGTGAAATGGTTGCGCAGGTGAAGTGGCTGGAGTGGGACACCGGTGGGGGTGTGGGCCGATGCCCCACTCCAGCTGAGGTGGTCCGGTTATCGCCGACGATGGCGCGACTGGAACCGATGACGCCGCCCGAACTCACGGCTCAGGCGGTGTTGTTCTGCTTGCCGACGCAAGCGAGCGTGGTGCTCGCGGACTTCGGCCAGCTGGAAATCGGGGTGGGTCGTGGTGAACATGACTGCCTTTCTTGATGTTCGTTGGTTGTCTTGATGTGTGTTCGGTGTGTGCCTGGTGCGGCGCGTCTCTGACCGAGACGTCTCCCGGCGGGGAGATCGGTGGAGCACCGCGTCGGCGGTGCCCACCGAGGTGGGGCCGCGCGCAAGGGTGCTGCAGAGGGGCCTGATCGCGTCAGTTCGGTGACGGCGCTCGGCTCGGCGTGGCCGCTCGGGGCGGTCCGGCGATGCGTGGAGCGGGGATCAGCGAGCGACTGCGCCCGTGGGGAGGCCCGGAATCGCATTTCGTCGTGTTTGGTTCATCGGGCACCTCCTTGGTGGGTCGTCGGGTCGGTCGGTGAGCGTGAGCAGTGTGCCGAAACGGTTGTGATCGATGCAAGTGGGTTTCGCGCGAGGGCAGCGGTACCCGGCCCGACGACGCGCTCTAGGGTCGGCCCATGGGCAGACCGCTCCCGCTCGAGCTCGTTCTTTCCGGTCGCGACATCACCGAGCCGCGCCCGTCACCTGACGGCGCTCGTGTCGGCTATGTCCGGCGGTGGCGAGGCGCCAGCGAGCTGCTCGCCGTGTCGATCCGCGGTGGTCCCTCGACCCCGTTGACATTCGGACCAGATCCTGCCGCCGGCCGCGGCCTGGGCGGGGGCTGTTTCGACTGGCTCCCCGATGGATCCGGTGTCGTCTACGTCGCGATCGACGGCGAGCTGTGGCTTGCTCGCGGAGCCACGTGCCGCCGCCTCACGACGTTCGACCGAACGTGTCGGGCACCCGTGGTGGCCATCGTGGTGGAACCGGCCTCGAACGCCGCAGCCGACCAGCGCGCCACCCAAGCGGAGCACGCCGCCCGCCCCGATCACGACCCGCCCGGTCGCATGGTTGTGGTGGTGAGTCTGGATGATGGCGAAGTGTGGATGGTGCCGCTCGACGGCGACAGCCCACCGCGGCGTCTCGATGATGGCCGCCATGAGTTCTGCTTCGACCCGGCGGTCTCGCCGGACGGAACGGTGGTGTCCTGGGTCGGCTGGTCGCCACCATCGATGGCATGGGACGCCGGCGAGCGCGTCGACGTCGTCCTGGGTGGCGCGCCCGACGGGGGCGACGTGCACTCGAGCTGGAAACCCCTCGACGGCGCCGTGTCGGAACCTCGCTTTGCGCGGGACGGAACGGCGACGCATGTCCACGACGGTGCGGGTTGGCGCAACGTGTATGTCGGCGGACGGCCGGTGGTCGTTGAGTCGGTCGAACATGCGGGCCCGACATGGGGGATGGGGAACCGCTCCTACGACGTCGGCGTTGGTGGAGTCGCCGTGATCACCCGCAACGTCGGGGGTGCGGGCCAGCTGCTGGTGGTGTACCCAGATGGCGAATCGAGCGTGGTCGATGACGACCACGTATGGGGCCAGGTATCGATCGTCGGTGACCTCGTGGTGGGCGTTCGATCAGCCCCGAGTCGTCCTCCCGAGATCGCTGTGGTCGATGTCGGCCCGACGGCGCGACACGACAACGCCACCGTGCTGGCCGTGTCGGGCGTGGACGCCTGGCGCGCAGTGCAGCCGTCGCGCATCGAGATGCTCGACACGACGATTCCGGCTCGGCGCGTCGTCCCCGCCGATGATGTCCGCGCCACCTTGTGCTGGATCCACGGGGGGCCGACCGATCAATGGCGCAACGACTTTCGGCCGCGCCTCGACTACTGGACGAGCCGCGGTTTCCAGATCGTGATTCCAGATCATCGTGGCTCGACCGGGTATGGCCGTGCGTTCCAACAGGCCCTGCACGGCGGCTGGGGTCGCACTGATGTCGACGACATCGCCGCCGTGCTCGCCGAACTGCACCTCGCCGGTACGACCTCGGCAGCGACGACCGTGATCGTGGGCGGATCGTCGGGTGGCGGCGCAGTGCTGGGCGTGCTCGCCGATCACCCACAGCTCGTGGCGGGTGGGATCGCGTCGTATCCGGTGAGCGACCTCGCCGATCTCGCCGAACGAAGCCACCGGTTGGAGGCGCACTACACCGACACGCTCGTCGGCCCGGCGAGCGACGTCGCCGCATTTCAGCGGTTGTCGGTGATCCACCGAGCGGGTCAGATCACCAAGCCGCTCCTCGTGTTCCATGGCAGCGACGATCCGGTGGTCCCCGCCGAGCACACCGAGGCCTTGGTCGCCGCGATCGGTCACAACGGCCATGGCGACTGCGTGGAACACGTCGTGTACGAAGGCGAGGGCCACGGATTCCGCGACCCCGCGAACGTCGCGGACGAGTACGCCCGCATGGCCGCCTTCCTCGAGCGCGTCATCCCGTTACCGGACGGCGGCAGATAGCGTTACAGAGGTGGCGTTCGTCAACAAGCAGGGCGCCGACGCCCAGACCGAACAGGCTGGGCAGTCGGGCCAGATCGACTTCGATCCGAACGACCCGACCGTCGTCAAGGTCCACTACGACCTGGCTGCGTGGAGCTGGGAGCAGCGTGCCGAACTCTCCGAAGCGCTCGCTGAGGAGTTGATTCCGCATGCCTGGGATGGGGAGGAACTCCTGGTCCCTGAGGTAGTTGAGGCCGACGCCGACGCGCTGTTCGAGCGCATCGAGTCCGAGATCGGGCCGTTCCCGGTCGCGCTCGAAGCCGACGCCGAAGTCACCGAGTTCGGACTCGACGAGTGGACCGACGCCGATCGCGAGGTGCTCACCGAGGCACTCGTCGAGACCGAAGTGCCACACCGCTGGGAGGGCACCACCGTGCTGGTCGCCGGCGACGCCGAAGACGCCGTCGACGAATTACTCGATGCGATCGAGGCGGGTGAGCTCGTGTCGGCCGATCAGGACGGTCCCGGTGCACCCGACGATGCGCTGTCGGCGATGTTTCTGTCGGCCGACCGACTGGCCAAGAATCCCAACGATGCCGACGCCAGGGTGGCACTCATCGAACTGTCGCCCCTCCTCGATCCGAAAGTGCCGCCCTACGGGATGGCGCAACGACCGTGGGCGCAAGCGGTGGGCGGAGTCGACGCCATCGTCGAGGTCGTTCGTGACGAGGGCGATGGCGCCGCCGGACTCGACGGGTCGTCGGACGTGATCGGCCGCGCCCAAGAACTTCGGTCGCTGGTGCGGCCCTACGTGTAGTCAGAGCGCGTGAGCGATCACACGGCCGACGGGAACCAGCTCCTTGCCGAGCTCGAGGTGTGGCACACGCGCCCTGCGGTGCCGACGCGGCGCGTTGCGCTTGGGCACCTCGTCCTGCCAGTCGACCCAGCGCCGGGCTTCGGCGGACTGCTGCTCGGGTCGGTCGTCGCTGCGCATCTCGACGGGATCGACGACGACCTGATCACCGACGTCCACCGGCTGATCACCGAGGTCGAACGAGGTGCACGCATCGTTCAGCCCCGTCTGCGGCACCGATTCCAGGTCGATCGGCATGGTCTTGCGGTCAGCCGACACCGTTTGCTCGGTGACGGCGACGACATCTCGTTCGACTTCGACACGGCCGGCACCAATCTGGCGCAGGTGCTCGGTGCGATCTACGCCGTCGAACGCCTGGCGCCTGAGCACCGCAGCGCGCTCGCTCCGGTCATGCAGAAAGCGGCGCGCTGGCGCGGACCGATCGGGGCCGGTCTGATCGCTCACCTGGCTGGATCGAACACGCTGGCGCTCGAAGCGCTGGCCGATCCACGAGCATGGGCCCTGGAGATCCTCGGGTTCGACGTACAGAGCGACGATCCCAGCGGCAAGGAGATCACGGCTCGGTTCCGGCAACGGATGCGCGACGTCCATCCCGACCATGGTGGCGACGAGTTCGACGCGGCCAAAGCCATGAGCGACCTCGCCGAAGCTCGACGCGTCCTGACCGCCAATCGCTGAGGGCCGCGCGCTCGATGACGATCGCCTCTGTGCTGCTCTATCCGGGGGCGGGCTCCGATCGCGACCACTCCAGCCTGCTGGCGATCGAACATCGTCTCGGCCGGCGAGCGCACGTCGACCGAATCGACTTTCCGTATCGGCGCGAGGGCCGGCGAGCACCCGATCGAGCGCCGAAGTTGATGGCCTCGATGCGCAACGATCTCACGACCGTCGCGAGGCGGCGTGGACCCGTGGTGCTGGGTGGGCGCTCGATGGGCGGACGGATGGCGTCGATGATCGCCGCCGATGTCGATGAGGGGGGTCCGGTCGTTCGGCTCGCCGGCCTCGTGCTGATCTCCTATCCGCTTCATCCGCCGGGCAAGCCCGACTCGTTGAGGGTCGAGCACTTTCCGTCGATCGACGTGCCGTGCCTGTTCATCTCAGGCACTCGCGATCCGTTTGGCACATCCGACGAGTTCGCACGGTGGACACCGACGGTCGGGGGGCCGGTCGAGCAGGTATGGGTCGAGGGTGGACGCCACGACGTGCGTGGCGCCGACGAGTTCATCGCCGATCACGTCGCGCGGTTCGTCGGCGGACTCGGCTGATTTCTGGGCGGGTCGTCCGCCGGCCGCTGGTCTTCGGGGTTGAGCGTTTCGAGTTCGACGTGGGCGGTCTCCGGGTAGCCGAGCAGTACGAGTGCCGTCACGACGAGTTGTCCGACGCCCATCAGTGCCATCACCGAGCCGAAGCCCCACGACTCGTCGAGGAGCACCCCGGTCGCAACGAGCCCGAAGATCCCCCCGATCAGTGCAGCAGCGGTCAACAGGCCACTGGCGCGGCCCCGATTGCCGGTGGGGAACAACTCGTTGCGGTAGACCGCGAGCGCGGGGTAGGAGGCGCTCGCCAGCATTCCACCGACGAGCGACAGCAGCCACAGCGGCGGACCGCCTACCGAGTACGCCCCGACCAAGGCGATCGTCGACAGCGGGAGCGTCACGCCAATCAGCACTTTACGGCCGGTGCGATCGGCCATTCGCCCGCCGATGATCAGGCCGATGCCGGCCGGAGTGCCGACGGCGATCGAGAAGATGCCGATCATCCCCCCCGAGAAGTCGTGGACGTCGCTGAGGTAGCGGTTCTGGAAGAAGCTCACGGGCGCCACGAAGATGTTCCCGGCGAAGGCCGCTGCAGCGAGCAGGAGCAGTCGAGCACGGTTGAGGCGCGGTGGCCGACTGGTCCGGGTGATGTCGGCGGCCTCGAACCGGCGGGTCTCGGGGAGCCGCCTCGTGAGATCGAGAGCGATCACCAGCCAGATCGCACCGAGCAGGTAGACGAGTCGCCAGCCGCCGTCACCTGTGTCGGCGAGGCGCAACGACAGCACGGCGATCCCCGCTCCCAAACCCGACGCCATCGCCAGGATGCTCACCGCATACGCCCGGCTGCTGCGCGGCATCTCCTCTGCCGCCACCACACCGATGAGGAAGGCCAACGCGATGCCCATCGGTCTGGCCACCGTTTGTGTCGCCACGAGGATCGAGTAGGTCGGGGCGAGCGCGCCCAGCACCGACAACGCCGGGCCGAGCCAGGCGACGGCAACGATCACCCGTCGGCGCCCGATGCGATCGGCGAGCACAGCGGCCGGGAGCGCGATGAGGATGCCGGCGCGAACGACGGCACCGCCAATCCCGATCCCGGTGTCGCCGACGTCGAACTCGTCGGCGGCGAAGGCGACGGTCTGGGTGAACAGTGTGTTCACGAACGCGGCGCTCATCGACGCCGCGGCGAGCAGCCCCAATACCAGCACCTGCTGGGGGTCGAGTCGGTCGGGCGGCGTCCACCAGCCCGTGGGCGAGATGCGGCGGGCGAGCACGGCGCGTACTGCCGGCCCGAACAGCCACCCGAACCACGGGATGTCGAGTCGATAGCGGGTGCGTTCGACGTACTCGTCGCCTTCGGTGGTGACCGTGCGGGAGTAGTGAGTGAACGGGCCTTCGGTCTGCTCGAAACGTGTAGACGGTTCCGCAGGCGACGGTTCGGCGTCGCTGCCGGCTGTGGTCGAGGTGGTGGACGGTGCGTCAGCAACCTCGGCCTCGAGCAACATGCCCGAGCGTGGCTCGAGGAGTGACGGGTCGGCGGGCCAGCGCTTGGTGAGCATGCGCCCAGCTCGCTCCACGGCGGGAGCATACTGGGGCGATGTCGAACGTACGGGACAGCGCTGACTTCGCCGGCGAGGCGATCGTCGTGCGCGGCGGTGCTCCGCTCGACGGGGTGGTCGATGTGCCGGGCGCGAAGAACTCGGTGCTCAAGCTGATGGCCGCCACGCTGTTGACCGACGGGCGGTTCGAGTTGACCAACGTGCCCGACATTGCCGACGTGGCGATCATGAGCGAGTTGCTCGAGGCGATCGGCGTGCGCGTCGAACGACCGACGGGCGACCGCATGTTCGCCACCGACAACGGCGATCTCACGCCGGTCGCGCCGTACGAGCTGGTCGAACGAATCCGGGCATCGATCAACGTGCTCGGTCCGCTGTTGACCCGGTGCGGTCATGTGCGACTGTCGATGCCAGGTGGCGACGATTTCGGTGCTCGCCCGATCGACATGCACGTTGCTGGGCTCGAAGCGATGGGGGCGACGTTCAAGTTCAGTCACGGCTATCTCGAGGCATTCGCGGACCGGCTGCACGGCGCTGAGATCGCCTTCGACTTTCCGAGCGTCGGCGCCACCGAAAATCTGGTGACCGCTGCCGTCCTCGCCGACGGTCGGACGCGCATCGACAATGTGGCCCGCGAGCCCGAGGTGATCGATCTCTGCGAGTTCCTCGTCGCGATGGGCGCGCGCATCGACGGAATCGGCTCGCCGACGCTGACAATCGACGGTGTCGAGCGCCATGAGTTGCACGCGGTGTCGCATCACACGGTGCCCGACCGGATTCAGACCGCCACCTACCTCGCGGCTGCCGCAGTCAGCGGCGGTTCCATCGTGGTACGCGGCGCTCGGCCCGACCACATGGTGACCGTGCTCGACCGGTTCCGGGAGATGGGTCTGGGGATCGAGGTCGCCGACGACGAGTTGCGCGTCGACGCACCCGAACGGTTGCGCTCGATCGATGTGGCCACGCTGCCGTACCCAGGGATCGCCACCGACTACAAGCCGCTGATCATCACGATGCTTGCGGTCGCCGATGGCGTCGGAATCGTCACCGAGAATCTGTATCCGGGTCGATTCCGCTACGTCGAGGAGCTGCAGCGGCTCGGTGCGGATGTGCGGACGAGCGGGCATCATGCGGTGGTTCGAGGCGTGCCCCGGCTCTCGGGCGCGCCGGTGCGCGCCCACGACATTCGCGCCGGCGCAGCGATGGTTGTCGCGGGCTTGGCCGCCGAAGGCGAGACGACGATCGGCGGTGTCCACCACATCGACCGCGGGTACGACGATCTCGTCGGCCGCCTCGCCGCTGCCGGAGCGGCGGTCACCCGCGTCGGTTCCTGACGACGCGGTGAGCCGCGGTGATCCGGCCGTGTGGCGCTCGGATCGTACGCTGGGGCTGTTGTGACGAGAACCGACGCCACTTCGGAGCGGCGCCTGGCCGTCATCATCGCGGCTGCGGCCGATCCGTACGAACGTCTCGAGGAGCGCTGGTGCGAACGTGTCGTCACCACACCTGAGGTGCTCGAACGACGTCGCGGCCCGTGGCGGTAAGCGCCGGATCAAGTGAGCGGTGGATGTCAAGCTGCGCCACCTCAGCGAAGCACTGCCGGAGCGCTCGGGCGAAGAGCTGACGGACGAGGAGTTCGCTTCGATGGCCGGTGGCAGCAAGACCGGGAGCGATCGAGCGCAGCACACACGACCTCTTCGTCCGAGATCGCGTCCGAGCTGTTCTTGCCGGATCGTGAGATCGACCGGATTCTCGCCGATGCACGAGACCGCGACCTTGATGAAGAGACGATCGCCACCGTCCGCGATCGTTTCGCCGATCACTATCGGGACGAAAAGCGCGATGACGCGATCGAGCTCCTGGAGTTGCTGCACAACCTGTCAGATGACCTCGCTCCGTTGACCGTCGACGACACCGTCGAGCGTTCACACGTGATGGCCTCCTCAGCCGGCGCTTCGCGTGGGGCGACGAGTTCCGACCAGAGGACCGCACGATGTGCAACATCTTCGAGGGTGAGTTCCCGGTCGAGAACACGGCCGAAGACGGTTACGTGGGGACGTCACCGGTTGGTGCCTTTCCACCGAACGGCGACGGCCTGCACGACGTTGCCGGCAACGTCTGGGAACGGTGCAGGGACTGATTCGATACGTCATTCCACGCCGCGGGCCCGCGCGTGAACCCGACCGGCCCGCCGGGAGGGCCGGCGAAGGTGATGCGCGGCGGCTCGTATCTGTGCCACGACTCGTACGGCGACCGGTATCGCGCCAGCGCACGGAGTTCGAACACGATCGATTCGTCGGCCGGCAACCTTGGTTTCCGAGTGCCTGCGGACGCAGGGTGATAAGCGGACCGAGCGCAGAGGACCCCGTGTGCTGCTGGTAACGTTCCGTCCAAATGACGTTACGGGCGAGCGATAAATTGTCGTCTCTGCGAGGTTCGGCTCTTGCGTTAGTGGCTGCGGTGTGCGTGCTCGGTGCATGCACGAGTGATGCTGCCGACACGAGTGATTCCAGCGACACCACGGCTCCTCCGGACACCACCAGACCGGCGGCGACCACGACGCCGGGCGGATCCGGTGATTCCACGTACGCAACGGAGTGTCAGCCACCCGTCTTCGACGGCGGGGACCCCCCGGGGGATTTCAAGAACTTGGACTACACGGCCTGTGATTTCTCCGGCCAGGACCTGACGAAAGCGGATTTCGATTCGGCCGATCTGTCGGGCGTGAGCTTCCGGGGTGCCACGCTGACCGAGGTCGTCTTCAATCAGGCGGACGTCTCGGGCGCAGACTTCACCGGGGCCACGATGGTCAGTGCCTACGTGACCGGGGCGAACGTTGAGAATGCGGACTTCACCGACGCGGACATGACCGCAGCGACCATCGTGAGCTTGCAGGGCGCAGATTCGGCGACGTGGACGGGAACGACGTGCCCGGGCGACCGAGACGGCCCTACGGGGCCGTTCATGTCGACGCTCAAAGAGCCCGACTCGTACGGTTCCTGACGCTGTCGCTCGGCACGGCCGGCGTCGGGCGCAGCGTTGGACATCAACGTGCCGACGACCGATGAGATCGCACTCGCGACGTGGAACCGGCACGCGATCGGCCCTTGCGTCGGAGACGATGTTGTCTCCGACGTCATGGCGGACGTCACCGGCCGTCACCCATGCAGAATTTTTCCAAGGCGCCGGCACTGGGCATCGCGGCGATCTGGGGTATCCACGACGATTCCGGTCGACCCGGCCTCTTCGATTCGGTGATCCAATCGGCGTGGAGCTGCAACCTGGCGCTGCGGTCGCGGGGGCTCGGCAGCACGTGGACGACGCTGCTGAACGCGAGTGTCGACGAACTCGCCGGGATCCTCGGGATTCCCGACGGCATCACGACGATCGTGACGTTCCCCGTCGCCTACACCAAGGGAACCGCGTTCAAACCGGCCGTTCGCCGGCGTGCGGAACAAATCTCCTACTTCGACCGCTGGGGGTTCACCAAGTCCCGCGTCTCGACCGATGGCGGCACGGCCTTCGATGACGGACTCGCCGTGGTGGCCGAAGTCGATATCGACGCGTCACCTCGCAGGGTCTGGCCCTTCATCACCGACATCACTCGCCCCGTCGGCGCAAGAAGGAGTTCCCAGGTGCCGAGTGGCACAGCGATGAGCGCACCCTCGGGGCGACGTTCATCGGCCGCAACAAACTGGGCGAGCGAGAGTGGTCGCTCGAGAATTCCGTCACCGACGACGTCGAGGGACGGGTCTTTGAGTGGAGCACCTTCGATCCGGTGCGCCCGGGAGGTCGATGGCGGTTCGAGATCATCGACCAGGGCATCGGAAGCCGCTTGCGGTTCTCGATGGAGATCGATACCGAGAACAACCTGACGATCGTTTACGCCGAGGCGTCGGACAACCCGGTCGCAGTCATCAACAGTCGACGAAAGCAGATCCGGACCAACATGCAGGCCACCTGTGAGGCCATCAAGGCTGCAGTCGAGGGGGCCGGCTGAGTGGTCCCGGGGCCCTGAGATCTCGTGGCGGTGGCCCACAGCCGAACCGGCCACACCGGACCACCTTGCGTCATCGCTGCGGCACCCACCCCTGTTCGCCGCGAGCACGGGTGGCAGCACGACCGCAGTCGTGGTGACTTCAGGCAGAGCGCAGGTGTTCGACGATCGTTGCTGCGACCTCGCAGGCACACCCGTGCTCGTGATGATCGTGGCCGGGGAGTCGGGTGACCGAGGCGCGAGGTGTCGACTGACCGGTGCGGCTCAACCCGTCGGGAACCGGCATCCAGCGACCTTCGAAGACCACCCCCAGTACGTCGATCTCGTCGATCGTGAGCGGATCGACGGCGAGCGGGTCGGCATCGAGCACGGTGAAGGTCGCGAACTTGCCGACCTCGATCGAACCGAGCTCGTGTTCTCGGCGCCATGAGTAGGCCGCTTCGATCGTGACCGCTCGGAGCGCGGCCTCGGCGTCGATCCGTTCCTCGGGTCCGGCGATCCTGCCGGATTGGGTGATCCGGTTGACTCCACAGTGCATCATCCCGATCGGGTCGCTCCGGCCCATCGGGAGATCGGAGTGGAACGACAGCGGAACGCCACGGTCGATCACCGAGCGGTTTCGGGCCATCACGTCGGCTCGTTCAGGCCCGAGACCCCACTCGCTGTACTTGTCGGCGAACCCGACGGGGTAATAGGGGTTCGAGCTGACGATCGCACCGAGCCGAGCGATGCGATCGACCTGCTCGGGGACGGAGTTCGCGAAGTGGACGATCACCGTCCGGTGGTCATCTCGGGGGTTCTCGTCGAGGCGACGTTCGAGGGTGTCGAGCACGAGGTCGAGCCCGGCATCACCGTTCACGTGCACGTGCAGCTGATAGCCGGCATCCCAGTACGCCTTGGCTCGCTCTTCGAATACGTCGGGCTCCATCAGCCACTCGCCGTGATGGTGTGGGTTCGGCTTCATCTCGGCATCGAGGTAGGGCTCGCGCATCTGCATGAGTTGGCTGATGATCGCGCCGTCGGCGAACAGCTTCACCTGACCGGGCAGAAACCGAACCTTTCCTTCGTTGTGCTCGTCGATGAGCTGCCGGGCCGAAGCGAGTGCCTCATCGACGGGGACGCCGAAGTCGGCTGGGCCGCGTGCGTCGACCAGAAACGTCGACGAGAACGGGGTGGCATCGTCTCCGAGGATCGCCTGATACAGGTCCCACAACCCCGGCTGGAGCTGTGCTCCCGGTTCGTTGATTGCCGTCACGCCGTTCTGGTGGAGGTAGGTCACCACCTGTTCGAGGCCGGAAACCAAGCGATCCGCCGTGAGGAACACCGGCGAGATCCGACCCAGCAGGAAGGTCATGAAGCCGCGCTCCCAGAAGCGACCCCGCGGTAGGTCGATCGTGGCGGCCAACTCGCCGGCGTCGGCGACCTGCTCGGCGGTGACCCCGAGGGCGTCGATCGCAGCAGAGTTCACGAAGAACTCGTGACACGAGCGCTGCCACACGCCGATCGGACGGCTGGTCGAGATCGTGTCGAGGATGTCCCGATCGAGCTCACCGTGCCACAACTGGTGATAGCCCCACGAGAACAGCCACTCGTCGGGATCGTCGAGTTCGGCCTCGGCGGCGGCGAGCCGTTCGAGGTACTCCTCATGGGAGTAGGCAGCCCGATACGTGACGTCAGGCAACACCCAGTCCTCGGTGGCGATCACCTCGGTGGAGAGCGCCGACGCTCCCAGCACCGGGTGCAGATGTTGATCGATGAGTCCGGGAACGAGCACGTTGTCGGCGAAACGGTCATCGACGACGTGATCGCCCGCCGCTGCGGCGACGTCGGCGTACGACCCGACGGCGACGATGCGGTCGCCTTCGACCGCGACCGCCTCGGCGTTGGGGTTGTCGGGGTCGACCGTCTTGATCGTGGACCGATACACGGTGATTGTCATCGGGCGACCTTATCCATCACGCTCGATTCTGCCGGCGCACGACGCTGCCGACGATCGTTGCAGTCCCGGTGCTCGTCGGGGTACGCGTGGTCTCCACAGCGTGTGCTCGCAGGGTTCCGAGCATCGAGAACTGATTGACTGTGTGGGTGTTGCGCCGTACCGCCGTCTCGTTGATCGGAACAGTGGCTGCCGTCGCGCTGGCTGCGGGTGCATGTGGTGGCGACGACCCCGACGAACCGGACGGCACGGTCGAACTCGACGGAACGTCGTGGTCCGACGCCGCAGTCGATGGTTTCGAGCTCGCCGGCACGCTCGAGGTCACGTTCGCCGATGGTTCGATCTCGGTCGCCGGTGGATGCAATACCCAGACCGGGGCGTACCACGTCGACGGTGATGTCCTCCTTGCAGCGTCGCTCGCAGCCACGAGGAAGGCATGTCCCCAGGAGCTGATGGCCCAGGACGCCTGGGTCGCCGATCTGCTCCGCAGCGGTGTGGTCGTCGAGGTCGACGGCTCGACGATGACGTGGTCCGCCACCGACGTGACCGTCACGATGCAGTCAAGGTGACGCCGCGCCTGCGGCGATAACGTCCCGCACCCCAGCCCGTAGCGATCCGCCTGTGTTGCTCTCGATCGGAGATCTCGTCGAGGACGACGTCGTGCGCCACGACACCGCTGTGTGGCAGTGGATACGGGAGGCGGGCTTCCCGGGGGTGCAGGCCTGCACCGTGGAGCTGATGCGGGCGAAGCTCGCCCGTGATGTCGGCGACGAGCTCGAGGCGCGCCGTTCGGCACTGCTCGACGGCGACGATGCCGTTGTCCCGCCGGGCTCTGGCGAGTAGCCCCGGTCTTTACCTCTCGAGGATCAGACCTTTTCGGCGTCGCGGGTCTCGGCGCCGGCGTCCACCCGCCGCTTGGCCAGCATGAGCAAGCCCGCGATGACGGCGATTGGACCTGCGATCAGCAAGATCTCGTCCCAGCCGCCCTGGTGGGCGAGCAACGCGCTCACGAAGTCCGATCGTATGGCCTTTGATGATTGAATGTGCAGCGAGATGCGTGAACAGGTCGAAGCCACCATCGAAGTGATCCGTCCCGCCCTCCAGGCCGACGGCGGTGACATCGTGTTGCGCGATGTCGACGCCGACACCGGAGTGGTCGAGGTCGAGCTCGTCGGCGCCTGTGGCACCTGCCCGGTGGCGACGCAGACGCTCAAGGCGGGCATCGAGCGCATCATGCGCGACCGTGTCGACGGCGTGACCGAGGTGGTCAACGTCACCGAGGCACTGGCGTGACGACACTGGTGGCTGGGGCCGGACCGGCCCGGTGATTCGACGCGGCGCTCCTCCCGAGGAGCTGTTCGAAGCCGCCCTCGCTGGCGACCGCGCTGCGCTGGCGCGTTTGCTGTCGCTGATCGAGCGCGGCGATGACGCCGCCCGCACCATCGGTCGCCTCGCCCACCCGCGCAGTGCCGGTGGATACACGATCGGACTCACGGGAGCGCCGGGGGCTGGAAAGAGCACCCTGACCAGCGCGTGGATCGGTCATCTGCGGTCGCTCGAGATGGAGCTCGCCGTGTTGGCCATCGATCCGTCGTCGCCGTTCACCGGCGGCGCGATCCTCGGTGATCGCGTGCGGATGCAGGATCACGCCACCGACCCCGGTGTGTTCATCCGTTCGATGGCCACGCGTGGCCACCTTGGAGGGCTCTCGCTGGCGACGCCAGAGGCGGTGCGGGTATTGCACGCCATCGGTCGACAGCTGGTGCTGGTCGAGACGGTCGGCGTCGGCCAGGTGGAGGTCGAGGTAGCCGGCAAAGCCGACACGACCGTGGTGGTCGTCAACCCCGGATGGGGCGACAGCGTGCAGGCGAACAAGGCCGGGTTGATGGAGATCGCCGACGTGTTCGTCATCAACAAGGCGGATCGCGACGGGGTTGCCGAGACGACCCGCGACCTGATGCAGATGCTCGATCTGTCCGATCTGCCCCACGACGCGTGGCGACCGCCGGTCGTGCCGACCGTCGGGTCGACGGGCGAGGGTGTTCCCGACCTGTGGGCCGCGGTGCAAGAGCATCGCCAGTACGCCGAGTCGAGCGGACTGTTGCATGAGCGGCGTACCTTTCGGCTGCGCGAAGAGCTGCGCGAGATCATCGCCCAACGACTCGGCCGCCGGGCCCGCAAGATCTGCTCGGGCGATCGTTGGGACGAGCTCACCGATGGCGTGGTCGCCCGCGAGGTCGATCCGTGGACCGCTGCCGACGAGATGCTCGCCCCGGTCGACGCCTGAGACGCGACGTGCCGTCGTGACGGGTCGTCGGGCCTACCCGGGAGGAGCGTCGCGCAGCGACCAGGCCGACCGGGCGAGCCACACGCCACTCACCACCAACGTGAGCATCAGCGCCCCGGAGAGCAGATACGCCGCCGTGCGACCTGATGTGTCGTAGGTCGCGCCGATTGCGATCGCGGTCATGCCAGCGGCCACTGCTTGGGCTGCGCCGAGGACACCCTGCGCCCCGGCTTGGCGGTCGCTCGGCACGGTCATCCCCACAGCCACGCCCGCCGAGGAGACCGTGAATCCGTCGGTGACGGCATGCACCATCGCCAGCGTGAAGATCCATCCGCCGGACGGGAGGAGACCGTACATCGACATGTAGAACGTGCCGACCAAGAGACCGAGCGTGGCGACGCGGAACGGCCCGTACGTTTGACTCAGCTTTCCGCCGAGCGGGCCGAACACGATGAGCGGTATCGCAAACAGCGTGATACCGAGATTGGCCATCCAATCGGCCGTGCCGACGTCGTCGTGGACAACGGCCCACAGGGCGTCGAACGCGCCGATCATCACGTACACCGCTGCGCCGAGGAGCACCGCTCCGGCGAACGGCTTGATGCGCAGCAGGTCGAGCGCCAGTCGGGCGGGTGCGTCGGTCGTCTGTTCCTCGGGGACCTGGAACCGAGCGACCACGATCATCAAGAACGTCGTTGCGCCGGCGACGACGAGGAACGGGGCGGGAATCCCGAGCGGACCAACGAGCACCGCTGAGATCGCCGGGCCCATCGCAAAGCCGAACACCTCAGCCGACAGCAGGCGACCGAGGTTTCGTCCCAGGTTGGCCGGGTCGGCGAGGATGACCATGCGGCGGACGGCGGGTACCGCAGCACCGATGCCGACGCCGGAGACACACCGGCCGATCAGAATCGGCGAGAGTGACGTGCCGATTGCCATGAGCAACAGGCCCGCCACCCCGACCGCCGTGCCGGCGAGCGCCACCGTGCGGGCGTGGCCACGGTCGGCCCAGGGGGCGATGAACAGTTGGGCGAAGAATGCCGTGATGAACCCGAGTCCGATCACGACACCGATGGCGGTCTCGCTGATGCCGTACTCGTCTCGGTAGTCGTCGACGATCGTAAACAGCACCCCGTAGCCGGCAGCGAGACACATCAACAATGCGCCGAAGCCGGCCAACGCCAGCCCCGACATGCCGGGCGCGACACGCTCGTCGACGGTGTCGGTGGTGGCCATCGGCGCCACGCTACCGATCGTCGGCGTGTCGTCGATCAGCGGATTGTTGGCTGCGGGCCGACATCGTGGCGCCGCCGTTCTCGCGCGGAGATGCCGGACGAACCGGCAGGTCGATCGGCTCGGTCGTCGCTCCAGGCCACACCGGCCGAGCCCTGGTGTGGCTCACTCGATGCCCGTGACTGCCGCTCACCACGCGGCCTGCATCGAGGCAACGGCTGGATCACCATGGGAGCGACTCGCCGTCTCTGAAGACGCCACCCGTCGGGCCGTCGCCGGGAAGCGTTGCCGCCCACACGACGGAAGCGGCGCCGTCTCCGACGGGTCGGGCGCCCATCTGTTCGACGCCGTCGAAGGTGGTGCTCAGTCCTGGTTCGGCGGCGTTGTCGAGGAACGGTTCTGTGAGCTCGGCGGCCAGGCTCGAGACGAGCGCGTTGAGCGCTGCTGTGCTGATGCCGTAGCTCGCTGCTGCGCCACCACGTGCCGCAAGTCCGAAGTTCGGTTCGCCGTGGCTGCCTGCGCCGGGGGCTCCACACCCCGCCGCTGCGACCTCCCGCCTCGATCGACCCGCTCACCGATCGCGAGACCGCACTGCTCGCAGCGGGCGGAGCCTCCAGCAAGGCAATCGCAGAACGGCTGGTGGTATCGACGAGGACCGTCGATACGCATCTCTCCCGCGTGTACCGGACGCTCGGTATCAACGGCGGTCACGAGCTCGCCTCCGACGTAACGAACCCGGCGTCGGCCGAGCGGAACGCGTGTTGGTCGGAGTGTTCATCGCGTCGGTCATCGCGCTCAGTTGGTTGGCCATCGTCGTCGTGCTTCCGGCGATCGTTTCCCCGGACTGAGTCCCGCCGGGGCGAGTCGTCAGCCCGTGGCCACGAGGCCCGTCTCGTACACGGTGGTGAGCGCCGGATGTGTGGGCAGGGCCCTCACGGACACGCCCCACGGGCCAGACCCGTCGGGGACGAACTCCCCGCGGTAGATGTCGTCGTCGCCGGCGTCGAGGGCGACGACACTGATGGCCCGTTCGTCGAAGGTGCCATCGGTGGTCAGCGGCCCGTGCAACGCTTGCACGACGAGGTCGGTCGGCGCGAGGGCTCCTGCATCGACGGTCGCCACGATCGGCCGCGCCGAACCGGCGTTGCCGTCGCCGACCGCGGACTCATCCACAGACACACGCACCGAGACCGTGCTCCAGTCGGCTGCGATACGCGCCTTCCACGCCGCGAGGTCGACCGACGCGGCGCCACCGTCGGCGGTGCGCATGTTGGCCGATGCTGCTGCCGGCTCGTACAGCGTGGTGACGTAGTCACGGACCATACGGCTTGCGGTGACCCGCCAGCCGAGCGTTGCCCAGTTGGTCGTGATGCGGTCGACCCAACCGGTCGGCACATCGTCGTTGCGGTCGTAGAACAGGGACCGGATCTGGTTCTCGATCACGTCGAAGGTCGCCGAGCTCTCGCGGTGATCGCGCCGTCCGATGTCGCTGTCGTCGAACGACGGGATGTCCCACCCGTTGTCGCCGTTCGACATCTCGTCCCACCAGCCGTCGCGAATCGAGCAGTTGAGTACCCCGTTGAGTGCCGCTTTCATCCCGCTCGTGCCGCAGGCCTCCATCGGTCGCCGCGGGGTGTTCAACCACACGTCGCATCCGTGGTACATCGTGCGAGCGATCCCGATGTCGTAGTCGGGTAGGAACACGAAGCGATGGCGCACGTCGGCCTCGCTCGCGAGGCGATGGATCTCCTGGATCATCGACTTGCCTGGATGATCCGCTGGGTGCGCCTTCCCGGCGAACACGAACTGGACCGGCCGCTCGGGGTCGAGCAGGAGTGCGCGCAGGCGGTCGAGCTGTTGGAGGAGCAGCGTCGATCGTTTGTAAGTGGCGAAACGGCGGGCGAAGCCGATCGTTAACACGTCTGGATCGAGGAGGTCGTAACCCATACGTGAGCGAACGAGCGCAACCAGTTCTGCTCGGCCGGCACGCCGAACGTCCCAGACCTCTTGGCGGTCGAGATGGTGCACGCGCTCCCATTCCTCAGGACCGGCAAGGTGCCAGTCGTCGCCGATCATCTGCGTGAGCAGTTCGTCGACCCGATCGCTGACCCAGCTACGGGCGTGGACACCATTGGTGACGTGACCGATCGGCGTCTCGCTCATCGGGAGGGCCGGCCACAGCGGCCCGAACATTTCCCTCGACACCTCGCCGTGGAGCTGAGCTACCCCATTTGCGCGGGCCGCGACGCGTAACCCCATCACCGCCATGTTGAAGGTGCCGTCACCCTCGTCGTCACGCACTCCGAGCTGGTAGAGCGTGTCGAAGTCGACACCGCACTGCTCGGCGAAACCGCCGAAGTAGCGCTCGAACAGTTCCCGCGGGAACCGGTCGATGCCGGCTGGCACCGGCGTGTGGGTGGTGAACACGCCGCCGGCACGGGTGGCTTCGAGTGCTGCGTCGAAATCCAGGCCGCGCGCTGTCCACTCGCGGACGCGCTCCAGCCCGAGGAATCCGGCGTGACCTTCGTTGGTGTGGAACACCTGCGGGTGAATGTCGAGCGCCCGCAACGCACGCACCCCGCCGATGCCGAGCACGATCTCTTGTCGCAACCGGTGCTCTTCGTCGCCGCCGTACAAGCGGTTGGTGACGGCGACAGCATCAGGAGGATTCCCTGCCACATTGGTGTCGAGCAGGTACAGCGCGATGCGACCGACGTCGACGCGCCAGACGCGGACGCGTGCTGGGACACCCGCCAGTTCCACCTGCACCTCGACGCCCGTCGGGCGCAGACCGATGGCTCGAGGATCGATCCGATCGTTGCGTTCCTCCTGCCAGCCGTTCGGGTCGAGATACTGATGGAAGTATCCCTCGCCGTACAGCAGGCCGACGCCGATCAGCGGGATGCCGAGGTCGGAGGACGCCTTCAGATGGTCCCCGGCGAGGACCCCGAGACCTCCGGAGTACTGGGGGACCGCCTCGGTGATCCCGAACTCGGGTGAGAAGTAGGCGACCAACTCGAGCGCTCCAGCCGCTTCGCCCTCGGCGTCGTGTCGGCCGTCGAACCATGCGGCCGCTGTCTCGGCGGTATCGAGGCGTGCTCGCGCCGCGGCGACTTCCCCAACGAAATCGGGGTCCGCGGCGAGCTGCTCCCAGCAGCCTGGCGACGTTCGGCGTACGAGGTCGGCGGGATGCTGGCCAGACGCCCGCCACGCGACACCGTTGATCGTGCCATCGAGGCGATCGAACAACGCGGCCAACCGGCGGTCCCAGACCCAGTGGAGGTTGTCGGCCAGCCCTGCCAGTGCGGCGAGAGAATCGGGAATCCGGCTATAGACGGTGAAGGTGTGAACCGGCTGCACTGCGCCGAAGCTACCGACTCATCGACTCGAGCGCCCGCCGACACACCTCGACGCCGTGACGGTTCAACGAGCTGCAATCATGCGGTCGTACAGTGCCGCAGTCGTCGCCGCGACGTCGCCCCATGTGTGGCGCTCGTCGATCAGTTGAGCGGCGGCCGCACGCAGCTGGCCGGCAAGCGCCGTACGGGTGAGTACTGCGTCGATGCGTTGAGCGAGGTCGTCCGGATTGCCGGGTTCGAACGCCAGGCCCGCCGCGGTGCCGTCGACCAGTTCGGCCAACCCGCCAGTACGGGCGACGATCAACGGAGCGCCGGCAGCCAACGCTTCGAGAGCGACGATTCCGAACGGCTCGTACAACGACGGAACCACTACGCACGCCGCCCGATGGACGAGCGAACGCAACCGGCGATCGTCCACGTAGCCGGGTAGCTCGACGATGTCGGCGACGCCGTCGATGTCGATCTGTGCTTGGAGCTCGGGCAGGTATCTCCCGCGACCGGCGATCACTGCGTGGATCTCGGGATGCGAACGTCGCAGTTGGCGCATCGATCGCACGAGGACTTGGAACCCCTTTTGGTACTCCACCGAACCCCACGACAGAACGAGTGGACCCTCGGCGCCGTCGTTGCGCTCGTCGGCGGCCCACAGGCTGACGTCGATGCCGTAGGGGATCGTGGTGATCCGCTCGGGTGAGAGTTCGAACGCCGTCATCAGTTGGTCCACCATCAGCTGGGTCGAAGCAATCACGTGGTCGGCCTCGAACGCCAGCCACCATTCGATGGAGTCGACATCGGTCGCCGTCCCGCGCGGCAGCCTCCCTCCGTGACGCATGCGTTCGATGCCGTGGAGCGACAGTACGAACGGGACGCCGATGTGTCGAGCGACTGTGTCGGCGGCCCAACCGACTCGCCAATCGTGAGCGTGGACGATGTCGGGCTCCCACCGCTGACCGTCCGTGGTGGTCAGCTCGGCCGCCCGTCGAACCAGTGCATGGTTGCCCGTCGCCGTGCGGGCGACGAGATCGGTGCTCGACAGGTACGGGAGGTCGACCGTTGCCCGGACGACCTGGAGTCCGTCGTCTTGCCGTCGTTCGGTGGCCGAACCAACGGTGAGCACGACCACGTCGTGTCCGGCCGCGGTCAACGCGTCGGCCAGACCGGCGACGTGGGCGGCCACGCCACCCGACGACCGCGGGGGAAAGTCCCACGACAACAGCAGCACCCGCACGCGCCGGACTGTAGCGCTGGCCCGTCCCGCAACCCGGAACCCCGCGCTCGCCAGATGAGTACCCTGAGGGTGTGTCCCCCAGCGATGCGCGGATCGGCGAACTCGACCTGCATCTGTTCGCCGAAGGCACCCATCGGCGATTGTGGGAACTCCTCGGACCGCAACTGCTCGTCGCCCCCGCGATCAGCGCCGATCCAGACGAGCACGCCGATGACATCGACGGTGTGCGCTTCACCGTGTGGGCACCCGATGCAGCCGCAGTCTCCGTCGTCGGCGATTGGAACGACTGGGTACCCGACGCCCTGCGTCCGGTGGAGGCTGATGGACCGACCGGACTGTGGAGCGTGATCGCCCACGCCGCCCGTCCTGGCCACTGCTACAAGTTCGAGATCGTCACCCGCGAAGGTCGAACGCTGCGCAAGGCCGACCCGATGGCTCGCCAGACCGAGGTGCCGCCGAGTGACGCCAGCGTCGTGCCGGCGCCGTCGAGGCATCGCTGGACCGACGCCGAGTGGATGACTCGTCGTTTGGTCACCGAGCGGGGCGACGCAGCGCTTCGCATCTACGAGGTACATCTCGGGTCATGGCGTCACGATGCGCGCTCCTGGGACGATCTGGCCGAAGGTGTCGGGGAGCATGTCAGTGCGCTCGGCTTCACACACATCGAGCTGCTCCCGGTTGCCGAGCATCCGTTCGGCGGATCGTGGGGGTATCAGGTCACTGGCTATTACGCCCCGACGGCCCGCTTCGGGGACCCCGACGGGTTCCGTCGTTTCGTCGATGCGCTCCATCGGCGCGACATCGGCGTGATCGTCGATTGGGTGCCGGCGCACTTCCCGCGCGACGACTGGAGCCTCGGGCGCTTCGACGGCACGGCGGTCTATGAGCACCCCGATCCGCGGCTCGGGGAGCATCCGGATTGGGGGACGTATGTGTTCAACTACGGCCGCCGTGAAGTGCGCAACTTCCTCGTTGCCAATGCGTTGTATTGGCTCGACGAGTTTCACGTCGACGGGCTGCGCGTCGACGCCGTTGCGTCGATGCTCTATCTCGACTACTCGCGAGCGCCTGGTGAGTGGTTGGCGAATGCCGATGGCGGCAACGAGAACCTCGATGCGATCGCCTTCCTGCGTGAGACGACGTCGGTCGTCGCAGAGGAGTTCCCCGACGCACTGACGATCGCCGAGGAGTCAACGGCCTTTCCCGGAGTGACCGCGCCGCCGGCCGAGGGCGGGCTCGGCTTCACGCACAAGTGGAATCTGGGGTGGATGCACGACTCGCTCGACTACATGTCGCTCGACCCTGTGCACCGCAAGTTCCACCACGACAAGCTGACCTTCGCATTGCTCTACGCCTACGACGAACGGTTCGTGTTGCCGTTGAGTCACGACGAGGTCGTGCACGGCAAGGGCAGCCTGCTGTCCAAGATCGGCGGTGACGACTGGCAGCGCTTCGCCGGCCTGCGTGCGCTGCTGGCGTGGCAGTGGGCGATGCCCGGTGCGCCGCTGGTGTTCATGGGGACCGAGATGGCGCCGTGGCAAGAATGGAATGCGTCGGCCGAGCTGCCGTGGCACCTCCTCGAACATGCACCCCATCGGGGCGTGCGCGATCTGCTCGCCGTGCTCAACCGGACCAGCGACCGGTGGCCTGCGTTGTGGCGGCGCGACTGCGACCCTGGCGGCTTTCAGTGGCTCGACGCCGACGACGCGGCCGACAGCGTTTACGCCTTCTTGCGCTGGGACGACGACGGACGGTCGGCAGTGGCCTGCTTGGCCAACTTCACCCCGGTGCCCCGACCCGGCTACCGCATTGGACTGCCGTGGGGAGGCACCTGGGAGACGATCGTCGACACCGATGCCGCCGCGTGGTGGGGGAGTGGGTATCGCAGCAGCGGGCCCGATGTCGACACGATCGATCGTCCCGCCGTCACGGTGGTCGCGGACGATAGGCAGCCCTGGCAGGCGATGGGTTCGTCGGCGATGCTCGATCTCGGACCCATGTCGGTGATGTGGCTGGCAGCCCCCAGCCCGGGCTGACCCCTCTGGCGCTGCTCTCGATTTGGGGTCATCGGCAACGCCTGCGAGATTTTCTGCAGCGGTGCAACACTCTTGTTCGCTCGGTCGCCGTTGTAGGTGATGGAGGAAGTGGGGACGGCGGCCGGCCCGCCCGACGAACAGGTCGAGGTGCTCGAGCGTCTCTACCGCGCGGAGTACACCGGCATGGTCCGTCTCGCGTTCCCAGGCTGATGGCGGCCGATCCTGGTGCTGACCTCCACCAACGACGTCGTGGCGCCTGTCGGCGGCGCCGAACGGCCGAACGACGAGCTCGTCAACAGCGCATTGGTGTAGGTCGAGAGCGCGAATCACACTGCGTACAACACTTCGCAAGAACCCGCCCACCAGTGCGCCACCTCCGCACTCGACGAGTTCCGACGACACTTGAACGGCCGGCGGGCGACATCATGTGTGGCGGCGAGTGAACCGCTGAGGACACGCTCGTCCCGGATCGGCGATCGGCGAACGCGGCCGGACCGAGCTACGACTCCACAAGTTGCTTGAGCCGGGTCAGGTTACGCCGCCAGATCGGACCGAGCACCACACGACCGCCGATGCGCTCGCCCAGTCGGCCAGCGAAGTACCACGGAAAGTCCAGCTGCTCAGACCACGAGAATCGAGTGCGTGTGCCGCCGTCGAGCGGCTCGATGGTGAACATCCCGGTGCCG
>JABSQH010000028.1 GCA_013213745.1 Ilumatobacteraceae bacterium
ATCGTCGGTGCCCTGGTCGTCGGCCGGCGCAGCGGTGTCGTCGGGCGCATCTGTGGCGGTGGTGTCCGCCTCCGACGTGGACGCCTCAGTCGTCGCCGAGGCGGTGGTCGCAGGTGTGGCGTCGCTGAAGGTCGGCGCCACGTTGTCGTTGTCGGTGGTCACCGCGGTCTCCGCTGGCGCGATCGAGTTGTTCGGCGCCGTCGAAGTGCTCGACGATCCCACTGGAACGCTGGCATCGTCATCGCCACCGCCTGCGGTGAGGGCCACGACGAGGCCGCCGACGAGCACGAACCCGAGCGCGATCGCCGCTGGCAACAACCACGGTGGTCGGTCGCGCGAACCATCGGGACGGGCGTCGGCGGTCGTGCCGAGTTGGAGCCGGATCGCGGGTTGGCCCGTCACCGGCTGCGCCTGCGTCGGCGCGGGTCCGGGTGCGGCTCCCGCATGTGACCCATCGGACGGCGGCGACGGCCCCACGCCGTCGGGCCGTGTCGGTGCCCACAGATCGTCGTCGTCGGCGCCGGACATGACGCGCATGGTGACACATCGGCGAGTCGGGGTGTAGTCGGCAGATCGCCAACGCGATCCCACACGTGACTGTGGTGTCTGTGAAAATGGACCGGTGACGATCACGATCGGCGCAAGGCGACTCGGATTGCTGCTGACGGTTGCCGCCGTCCTGCCCGTGTTCGTCGTTGCCGCGCCCGTCGGCGGTGCCGCGTCGTCGTCAAACGATGCCCCGGTCACCGTCACCGATCGCATCATCAACGGAGGTGATGCGACGATCGACCAAGCGCCGTGGCAGGTCGCGCTCGTATCGCTCCAGGGCGGCGGTCCCGGATCCCTCCCCTTCTGTGGCGGTTCGTTGATCTCCCCCGAGTGGGTGCTCACCGCGGCGCACTGTTTCGATCCGCCGACCCCGCCTGACCTGCGCGTGCTGAGTGGTGAGGCCAACCTCAACAACACCTTCCCGGAAGACTTCACCGAAATCGCCGAAGTGATCGTGCACCCGGGTTGGGACGGCACGTTGAACTCGAACGAGAACGACATCACGCTGGTTCGCCTCGCCGCGCCCATCGACGTCGATGCCTCCGAGGCCGACATCGTCGACCTGCCGTGGTTCGAGAACGTCGTCGCCTGGCCGGGCCGCGGGACGACCGGCCTGATCACCGGCTGGGGCGACACCGACCCCGGCGGCGGTTCGACCCCCCCGGCGCAGTTGCAGTGGGCGTCGGTGCCGATCCTCACCTCGCCGACCGAGCAGCTCTGCGGGCGCTACGGCGCGTCGTTCCTCGCCGGTGCGATGTTGTGCGCAGCGGACCTGCAACAGGGAATCGACAGCTGCCAGGGCGACTCGGGTGGACCGCTGGTCACCGATGCCGGGGGGATTCCAACGCTTGCTGGAGTGACCAGCTTCGGCGTCGGTTGCGCCAACGGAATCGACCCCGGCGTGTATGCCCGCGTGACGACGTACCTCACCTGGATCGACGTCGTCACCGGCTTGGCGCCTGACGATTGGACCGGGTCGTTGCGGCCGACGGGACCCGCTCGTCTGGTGGAGGCGCGCCAGCTGCGCACCACGATCGACGGTCAACAAGCGGGCATTGGCCGACTCGCCGCTGGCTCCGTCCTCGAGGTCGACGTGGCGGGCCGCGCCGGCGTCGACATCGACGCGCTCGGCGCAACGCTGAACGTCACCGTCATCGGCCCGGAGCGCAACGGATTCGCCACCGTCTTCCCGTGCACCTCGTCACCTCAGCCGCCCGGCGACCGACCGGGGTCGTCGACGATCAATTTTGCGGCCGGCGACGTCGTCGCCAACAGCGTCTTTGTTCGACTCGGCGTCGCCGGCAAGGTGTGCGTGTACGTGCACCGCGCGGCCGACATCGTCGTCGACGTCACCGGTTTCGCCCCCGCCGGTTCGACTCCGATCGGTATCCGTCCGGCGCGGTTGCTGGAAACGCGTGAGGGTGAGTCCGCAGTCGACAACGTGCCGGCCACCGTCGGCGGAGTGCCCATCACCCGCGGACGGATTCCTGCAGGAACCACGGTGGAGGTGCAAGTTGCAGGCCGCGCCGGCATCCCACTCGATGCGCGTGCAGCATGGGTCAACGCCGGTGTGATCCAAGCCGACGGCCAAGGATTCGCCACCTTGTTCCCATGTGGCGCGAATCGCCCCGGCTCTTCGACGCTCAACTACGCGCCGAGTGAGGTCGTCGCCAACGGCGCGCTCGTGCAGCTCGGCGTTGGCGGGACCATCTGCGTGTTCGCCAATCGCACGGCGGACGTGATCATCGACGTCACCGCCTTCGTGCCGAACGGCTCCCCGATCAACGGGTTGCTGCCGGCCCGCTTGCTCGAATCGCGACCCGGCGAGCAGACAGCCGACGGACAGCAAGCGGGCATCGGTCGGCTCGCCGCCGGCTCTGAGGTCGAGATCCAGGTGACCGGTCGGGCCGGCGTACCTGCGTCGGCGACAGCGGCGCTCGTCAATGTGACGGCGATCCGCAGCGCGCTCAACGGATTCATCACGCTGTTCCCGTGCGGCATCACACGGCCAGAAGCGTCCACGTTGAACTACGCCGTGGGCGATGTCGTGGCCAACGGGGCGTTCGTCGAACTCGGACCGGGCGGTCGACTGTGTCTGTACACCCACCGCGAGGTCGATGTCGCCCTCGACGTCACGGGGTGGGCCCCGGCCTGACGGCTCGTCGCGCGCAGTCGAGGCCCACGCCGATCGTCTCACCGCCGCTGATCGGCCAAGATGTGGGTGATGTCCGACGGCACGACGGTTGATACCGCTGCCGAAGCAGCTGGCCGTCGACTCCGAACGTCGCTGTTGGGTAACCGACAGCTCGTCCCGTTGTCGATCGCCCACGGAGTGGCCGCGGTCGGTGACGCCTTCGTCGCCATCAGTCTCGCCGGATCGCTGTTCTTCAGTGTCAGCCCCGATGCGTCGCGCCAGCAGGTGCTCATCTACCTCCTGGCGACGATGGCGCCGCTCGCCGTGCTGGCCCCGCTCGTCGGCCCGGCGGTCGACCGCTTCCGGCGCAGCCAACGGTTGGTCGCCGCGGTCTTCTACACGGTGCGTGCCGGGTGCTGTCTCTTGCTCGTCTCGACACTGCTGCAACTCGCCTTCTACCCGCTCGCGCTCGGTCTGCTCGTCGCCAGTAAGGCCTCCGGCGTTGTCAAACAAACCCTCGTGCAGTCCCTCATCGACGACCCCGACGAGTTGGTCGCGGCCAACGCTGGTCTAGCGCGGTTCGCCAGCATCCTCGCTGCGGTCGGCGCAGCAGCCGGCGCCGGAGTGTTTGCGATCGGAGGTGCCGAGTGGACGTTGTGCGGCGGGGCGGTCGCGTTCGTGGCATCGGCCGTCGTGGTCTTGCGGGTCCGGCCGGTGCAATTGTCCGCTCCGCAGCCCACCGACGACATCGAGTACGCCGAGACCCACTTGCCGACCGTGATCGTCGGCTCAGGCGGGATGAGCGCAATCCGCGCCGCCGTCGGCTTCTTCATCTTCACGCTCGCGTTCACACTTCGCCGAGACAGCGAGCCGACCTACGTGTACGCACTGGCGGCCGGCGCGTACGGGCTCGGGGCCTTCATCGGGCACACGGCGGCAGCACTGTTGCGCCGGTGGTGGCGCGAAGAGCAGCTGATCGCGCTGGCGATCGCTGCACCGGCGGTGTTCACGGCGATCGGCATCCTGGGTGCTTCGGTGCCCCTGCTGATGATCATCTCGGCGTTGGTCGGTGTGTCGACCACATTGGGCCGGAACGCCTTCGACGCGCTCCTCCAGCGGCGCGCACCCGCAGCGTTGCTCGGGCGTGCCGGGGCCCGCTACGAAACGCGATTTCAGTTGGCGTGGGTGTTCGGAGGGGTGCTGGCCACACCGATCTCGCTCCCAGTCGAGGTCAGCATGATGGTGCTGACCGCTGTCTACGTGCCGGCGCTGGTGCTGTTTCAACGCGGCGTCCGTGAGGCCCGCCGCAACGAGAACGCATCGGTCAACTCGATGGCCGCCGCGCATGACCGGCTCGCCGAGGCGCGAGTCGCATGGGAGGCTGGCCAGCTCCGAGTGACGATCCTCGATGCGGTGTCGGCCACCGATCTGGCGATGAGCGTTGGTGGTGCGCAGTCCGACGAGGCGGCCCGATCGGCGCTCGAGGTGCTCAGAGCGACGGCCACCGACCCCGAGGCCGCCGTGCGCGAGCGGGACGCACTGCGTTCCTTGCAGCTCGCAGCGCGCCTGATCACCCCCGACGCGTGAGCGCGGTTCGCGTGGTCACCGCTCCTCGGCGTTCACGACGGCGGCGCCGGTGTCGTCTGCCTCGATGGTCAGACCCCACGTGATCGAATTGTCCGCCGAGGTCGCCCGAGCGGTGGTGACCTCGATCGTCGGTGCCGGCGGGGGGATGTCGGCAACCACGAGGAGCACGCCGTCGTTGCGTACGGGCTCGTCGGGGATGCCGTCGTCGATCGCGTCGGCGGGATCATCGGCGAACCGGATGGTGGCAGTGTCGATCATCTGCTCGACGACCGCCGCCTGCACACCGATGTCGATGGTGCCGCCTCCTGCCGCGGCAACGAAGACCACGGCAAGCTCCACCTCGCCGGACTCGTCGACCGTTGGCTCTTGCTGGCTGACTTCCCACTCGATGATCGCCACGTACGCCTCGGCCGGTGTGACATCGCCGTCGGCATCACCATCGTCGGTACTGCACGCTGTGCCCGCCACCAACCCAAGTGCGATCGCCGCGGCTCCCCACGTTCGTCCCCGGAGCACGATGGTCACGTTAACGGGACCACACTCGGCCGGTCAGAGATGCGAGAAATCCCACGCAACCCCTTGCATGCCAGGCAAACGCTAGGTATAGTACGCAATGTACAGAACGCCATGCACTTCGCCCTCGGGCAGTGCGGAAATGAGGCCCCCAATGCGAGACCAGATCAACGATCGATTCAATGACTTCACCGATTCCCTCGACGAGCAGTTCCGCCGTGCCGGCGAGACGTTCAACGAGAACGTGACCGTCCCGGCGACCGAGACCGCCGACCGTGTCCTCGACGCCGTACTCGATGCCAACCGCCGGGTCGTCGACTTCGCCGTGACCACGGCCGATCGGGTCCAGGAATACGCCCCCGAGTTGCCCATGTCCGACCGCGTCCCCACCCCGTCGGAGGCCGGCGAGCGCTACCTCGAGTTCGTCGAGCGTGCCGTCGAGATGAACCGCGATTTCAACCAGCGCGTCGCCTCGATGATCGAGACGCCCGCCGTGGCGCCGAAGCCGGCCGCCAAGAAGGCCAGCACGACGGCCAAGAAGGCGAGCAGCACTGCCTGATTCGGCACACTCTCGTTCCGACGCCGACGACCCGCCCCCCGAGTCGTCGGCGTCGGGCGTCGCCGCGCTCGGGGAGTTCATCCGTAGTCAGCGGCGACTCGCCGAGCTCTCTCAGCGCGAGCTGGCACGGCTCGCCGATCTGTCCGACGCCTATCTCAGTCAACTCGAACGCGGTCTCCACGAGCCGTCGGTGCGAGTCCTGAACGGGCTGGCTCGGGCGTTGAACGTGCCCAACGACCGCCTGGTGTGGTTCCTCGGTCGTGCCGACGGGGGCGACGCGCTCACCAGCGAGCAGGTCATTTCTGCCGACGAGCGCCTCACCGCAGCGCAGCGGCAGTCGTTGCTCGAACTGCTCGCGGCTTTTCTCGCCGCCAACGACGCTGTCGACGACGGCGATCCGAGCTGAACGCCGTTTGTCGCAGGTCGTTTGCGATCGCGAGTCGCCCCTATGTGGCCAACCGGCGGGCAGCACCGACGACCACCGACACGGTGGTCGATTCGATCCGCCGTGCCGTGGCTTCATCGGGGGTCTCGGTCTCGGTGCGGTTCACGAGCACGCCGGCCACGCAGCCGGCCCGCAGACCTGACGACGCGCACATCGTGAACAGCGTTGCGGCTTCCATCTCGTAGTTGAGGACACCCATGGCCTGCCAGTCGGCCATGCTGCCGCGGAACCGTCGGGTCACGAACCCGGTGAACGTGTCGTATCGCTCTTGGCCGGCGTAGAAGGTGTCAGATGAGGCGGTGACTCCGACTCGTGCGTCGATGTGCAGTTCTCGGGCGGCGTCCACCAACGCGGTCGTGCAGTCGAAGTCGGCAACAGCGGGAAACTCGAGCGGGGCGAAGTGTTGGCTGGCGCCGTCGAGGCGGACCGCGCCGTTGGTGATGATCACGTCGCCGGGCGCAACACCGGGCTGGATCGCGCCGGTGGTTCCCACGCGTAAGAACGTGGTCACGCCGAGTTGAGCCAGCTCCTCGACGGCGATCGAGGTCGACGGTCCGCCGATTCCGGTCGAGCACACGACGATCGGGGTCTCGCCGAACCATCCGAGTGCCGAGGTGAATTCGCGCTGGCTCGTAAGCGGCTCGCCCCGGTCGGTGGTTGCAGCGATCCGCTCCACCCGTGCGGGGTCACCGGGCACGATGGCCACGGCCGCCCCCTGCAGTTGGTCGGTCGTCAGGCCGAGGTGGAACACCGGTGTCATCGTGCGCACCGTAGCCCGGCGGTCACCGTCGCAACGCCGGTACTCGAGCCCCGCGCCTGGCGCGAACAATACTGTAGACGGATATGCAGATGTCGTTATATCATCTCCAGATGGAACGTCGCTCGCTCGCCGACACCGTCGACGCGCTGCGCGCCCTCGGCGAGCCGAGCCGGTTGCGCATCGTTGCGGTACTGCGCCACGGCGAACTCACCGTGACCGATCTCACCGAAGTGCTCGGTCAGTCCCAACCGCGCGTCTCGCGGCACCTGCGGGTGCTCCTCGACGCGGGTCTGATCACGAAACACCGCGAGGGCAGCTGGTCGTTTTTCCAGGTGATCGACGAGGCAACGGAACTGCTCGCCGACGTGCTCGCCCATGTCGACGTCGACGATGCGGAGCTGGTCCACGATCGCGCTCGCCTCGACGATGTGCGCAGCCGGCGGTCCGCAGCCGCCGAGGAGTACTTCGAGCAGATTGCGTCCTCCTGGGACGAAGAGCGGGCGTTGCACGCGTCGGTGCAGGCAGTCGAGGCGGCCATCGTCGCTGCGGTTGGCGAGCAGCCGATCGATCGATTGGTCGATCTGGGCACCGGAACCGGACGGATGCTCCAACTGCTCGGAGCGGGGACGAGCCGGGCACTCGGCGTCGACGCCAGCCACTCGATGCTGTCGATCGCCCGGGCCAACCTCGACGCGGAGTCGTTGCGCCACTGCGAGCTCCGCCAAGGGGACGTGTATCGGCCGCCCCTCGACGCCCGCGCATTCGACGTCGCCATCGTCCACCAGGTGCTGCACTACCTCGAAGAACCTGAACGCGCCGTCGCCGAGGCGGCGCGGTTGTTGGCGCCGGGTGGACGCCTCCTCGTCGTCGACTTCGCCCCGCATCGGCACGAGTTCTTGCGCGACGAGCACGCCCATCGCCGCCTCGGGTTCTCACACGAACAACTCAGCGGCTTTGCCTTGGCCGCCGGCCTCGCCGACATCGAACTGACCGATCTCGCGCCGCCGGCCGGAGCCGACGGCCTGACGGTGACCATTTGTGTGGCCACTGCCGTAGAGCGCTTGGAGGGCGCAGCATGACCGACACCAATGTGAGAGCAGCCGTCGCCGCATTGGCCGCCGAACGGATCCTCGTGCTCGACGGACCCCTCGGAACGGAAATCCAGAAGCTGGGGTTGAGCGACGAGCAGTTTCGCGGCGAGCGCTTCGCCGACCACGCCCACGACCTGTCCGGCAACAACGAACTGGTCGCGCTCACCCAGCCCGACGCGCTGCGCACGATTCACCTGCGCTATTGCGAAGCAGGTGCCGACATCATCGAGACCAACACGTTCTCGGCCACGCGCATCGCCCAAGCGGACTACGGCATGACCGAGGTCGTGCGCGACCTCAACATCGCCGCTGCACGCATCGCTCGCGAGGCGGTCGAAGAAGCCCACGGCACCGATGGCCGGCGGCGGTTCGTCGCGGGGGCGGTCGGGCCGACCAATGTCACCTTGTCGATTTCGCCGCGCGTCGAGGATCCCGGCTACCGGGCGGTGACGTTCAACGAGCTGGCCGACGCGTATCAGCAACAGATCGAGGCGCTCGTCGAGGGCGGCGTCGACCTCTTGCTGATCGAGACGATCTTCGACACCCTCAATGCGAAAGCAGCCATCGTCGCCGCCCGCCGGGCGATGCGCACCGGCGGGTTCGAGGTGCCGTTGATGATCTCGGGCACCATCACCGATCGGTCGGGACGGACACTGTCGGGGCAGACGCCGCGCGCGTTCTGGCAGTCGGTGCGCCACGCCGATCCGTTGACGGTCGGCCTGAACTGTGCGCTCGGCGGTACCGAGATGCGTCCCCACCTCGCCGAGATCGCCGCGGTCGCCGACACGCTGATCTGCGCGTATCCAAACGCTGGTCTGCCCAACGAGCTCGGTGGCTACGACGAGACACCGGACACCACGTCGAGCATTCTCGGCGAGTTCGCCGAAGCGGGATTACTCAACGTGGTGGGTGGCTGTTGCGGTACGACGCCCGCACACATCGCCGCGATTGCGCACGCGGTATCCGCCGAGTCGCCGCGCCTGAGTCCGGCGCGCACGCCGCGTCTCGAGCTGAGCGGCCTCGAGCCGTTCGCGCTGACCGAGGACATTCCCTTCGTCAACGTCGGTGAACGAACCAACATCACCGGCTCGGCGCGGTTCCGTCGATTGATCAAGGAGAACGACTACGCCACCGCGCTCGACGTGGCCCGACAGCAGGTCGACAACGGCGCCCAGGTCATCGACATCAACATGGACGACGGGCTCATCGACGGCGTCGAAGCGATGACCCGGTTCTGCAACCTCATCGCATCCGAACCCGACATCGCCCGCGTCCCCGTGATGGTCGATTCGTCGAAGTTCGCGGTGATCGAGGCCGGACTCCAGTGCATTCAAGGCAAGTCGATCGTCAACTCGATCTCGCTCAAGGAGGGCGAAGAGGCGTTCCGTGCTCAAGCCCAGACGTGCCTCGACTACGGCGCCGCGGTGATCGTGATGGCGTTCGACGAAGAGGGTCAGGCCGACACCGCCGACCGCAAGGTCGAGATCGCTACTCGGGCGTACCGCTTGCTGGTCGACGAAATCGGCTTCCCGCCCGACGACATCATCATCGACCCGAACATCTTCGCCGTCGCCACCGGCATCGAAGAGCACGATCGGTACGGCCTCGACTTCATCGAGGCCACCCAGCGGATCATCGACGGCCTGCCCTACGCCAACGTGTCCGGCGGAGTGTCCAACCTGTCGTTCTCGTTCCGGGGCAACGACGCAGTGCGCGAGGCGATGCACTCGGTGTTCCTGCTGCACACCATTCGTGCCGGCATGCGACTCGGCATCGTCAACGCCGGCCAGCTGGCCGTGTACGAACAGATCGACGCAGAACTTCGTGAGCTGTGCGAAGACGTCGTGCTGGCCCGCCGTCCCGATGCGACCGAGCGCTTGCTCGAGGCCGCCACGAGCTTTGCGGGCAGCGGCGACGACGGGGTCGAGGAAGCCACCGCCGAGTGGCGTGAGCTGCCGGTCGAGCAGCGGCTCGAACACGCCCTCGTCAACGGGATCACTGCGCACATCGATGACGACGTCGAAGAGGCGCGTGCGGCCGCAGGTCGCGCCGTCGAGGTCATCGAGGGCCCGCTGATGACCGGGATGAACGTCGTCGGCGACCTGTTCGGTGCCGGCAAGATGTTCCTCCCGCAGGTGGTCAAGTCAGCACGCGTGATGAAGCAGGCGGTGGCCTATCTCACGCCGTACATCGAGGCCGAGGGATCCGAAGACGAGGCCGCTGCGGTGAGCGCCGGTCGTGTGCTGATGGCCACGGTCAAAGGCGACGTGCACGACATCGGTAAGAACATCGTCGGCGTGGTGCTCGGGTGCGCCAACTACGAGGTGATCGACCTCGGCGTGATGGTGCCTGCGCAACAGATCCTCGACACCGCAGTGGCGCGCGAGGTCGACGTGATCGGCCTGTCTGGTCTGATCACACCCTCGCTCGACGAGATGGTCAACGTCGCCGGCGAGATGGAGCGCCGGGGACTCGAGTATCCGTTGCTGATCGGCGGAGCGACCACGAGCCGGCTGCACACCAGCTTGAAGATCGACCCGGCGTACCACGGGCCCGTCGTGCACGTCGCCGACGCCAGTCGTGCCTCGACGGTCATCTCCAGCCTGCTGTCCGACGAGGCGCGTGAACCGTTCATGGCCGAGATCGCCGCCGACTACGCACGAGTGGCGGCGCGCCATGCCGAAGCATCCGTCGAACGCGAGCGCATCTCTCTCGACGCGGCGCGGCGCAACCGACTGCAGCCGCGATTCGACCCCTCGACGGTGGTGCCACCGACCTACACCGGCACCCGCGTGTTCCGTGACATCGACGTCGCTTCGCTGGTCGACGTGATCGATTGGACACCGTTCTTCCGCACGTGGGGGATTCGCTCGAAGTACCCCGAGGTCCTCGACGATCCGGAGTTCGCCGAGGCGGCTCGGTCGCTGTTCGCCGATGCCGAGGCGATGCTCGGGCGGATTGTCGACCAGCGATGGTTCCACCCGGCCGCGGTGGTTGGATTCTGGCCGGCGAACGCCGACGGCGACGACGAGATCGCGGTGTACACCGACAGCTCGCGCCGCGCCGTCCGCGCCCGGTTCCAGGGAATCCGTCAACAGGCTGCTCGTCGCGACAACAAGCCCAACTTGTGCTTGTCGGACTTCGTTGCGCCGCGCGGGATCGACGATCACGTCGGCGGGTTCGTGGTCACGGTCGGAGCCGAGGAGATCGCCCTCTCCGAGCAGTTCGAGGCCGACAACGACGACTACTCGTCCATCATGTTGAAAGCCCTCGCCGACCGACTGGCCGAGGCGCTCGCCGAGCGGATGCACCAGCGTGTCCGCACCGACCTGTGGGGATACGCACCCGACGAGCGGCTCGACGCCGCCGCGCTCCTCAGTGAGCGATTCCAAGGCATTCGACCCGCACCGGGATATCCGTGCCAGCCCGATCACTCCGAGAAGGAGACACTGTTCGACCTGCTCGATGCGGAGGCGTCCATCGGTGTGCGCCTCACCGAGTCGTACGCCATGTGGCCGGGCTCGTCGGTGTCGGGGCTGTACTTCGCTCATCCGGAGGCCAAGTACTTCGGCGTCGGCAAGATCCAGCGCGATCAGCTCGAGGCCTATGCCAAGCGCAAGGACTGGAGCGTCGACGAAGCCGAACACCACCTCGCGCCGATCTTCGACGCCTGAGCCCTCGTCCAACCACTGCGACATCAGGTGCCAGGCACCAGATGTCGGAATTAACGTGATCGGGCGCTACGACTCCCGCCGAGTGCCGGCCACGGCCGACTCGGCCCGTCCCTCGTAGGGGCCGAAGCGGAACAACGCGGCGAGTCCCAGGGCGACAGCAGCGCCGGCGAAGAGGGCTGCGGTCGCGGAAGCACTGATCAAGAGCAGCGCAGCCGCGAGGGGGCCGATGGTCTGCCCGAGGCGCGACGCACCGACCGAGATCGAGATGATGGCGGCGCGGTGGTCAGCCGGTGCCAGATCCGTGATCCGATCCTGGATCGCGGGGATGAGGACACCTTCGCCCGCGCCGTAGACCAAGGCGCCGACAACCAGGAGCACGGCCGTTGCTGCAATGCCGACGAGCATCAAGCCAGCGGCGAACAGCAGCGCGCAGACGACGAACAGCATGCGGCCGTCGACGAATCGTCGGAGTCGCACGATGTTGAAGGCAACGATCGTCGACGACACTGCAGGAAGCGCCAGGAAGACGCCGCGTATCCCTGCGTCGTAGCCGAACTGCTCTTCGAGATGCAACGGCAACGTCGAAAGCACCACACCGAAGATCAGCACGAACGCGACCATCCCGCCGATCAGGATGAGCACGACCTCTGGTCGCCGGGCGACGTCGCCGACACCGGCGAGCTGTTCGCGCACAGATTGCGAGCGATCTCCATCACCCGGCTCGAGCGCCGCCAGGGCCACCGCCGCGGTGACCAATGCGAAGACGTAGGGGGCCAGTGCCGCACGCCACCCGAACAGCTCCGTCAGCACGCCGCCGATCAGTGGAAACACCGCAATACACACCGTGAGAAATGCGGCATTGCGGCCGATTAGTCGCGTTCGTTCGTCTCCTTCCCAGTGATCGCCGATCAGGACCACTGCCAGGTTGATGAGCCCGGCGGCGCCGAGGCCCATGCCCAAACGAGCAACGACCAGCGCTGGGAACGTCGGTGCGAGGATCGCGGCAACGCCGAACACGCCGAACACCGCAAGGCACGGCACCAGTACTCGGCGCCGGCCGAGGCGGTCGGCGAGAACACCGACGACCGGAGCGACGATCACCCCGGGGAGCGAGCCTGCTGCAATGAGGACTCCGGCGCCGCTGTCGCCGACACCGAAGTCGTCGAGGATGTTCGGGATCGCCGGCGACAACAATGTGTTGGCCATGATCCCGGTCGCCGTGACCGCCAGGATCAACCCCAGAATCGGACGGCGATCGGTCACCGCCGCACGCTAGCCATCGCGAGTCGGGCCAGCGTTCGCGTTTCGCTGCGCGCCGATGACGTACCGTGACACCAGCGGTCGCGTCGACGGGGCCGGCCGCGTCCCGAACGGGGGAGTACAGAATGAACGAACACGCACGGACCGGGATCGTCGAAGCGATCGGTACGGCGGTCTTGGTGATCGGTGGACCGGGCACTGCGATCTTCGCCACCGGCGCCTACAACGAGGGTCTCAGTGTGGGGATCCTCGGTGTATCGCTGGCCTTCGGTCTGAGCCTGTTGTGCATGGCCTACCTGATCGGGCGGATCACCGGCTGTCACATCAACCCGGCAGTCACGTTGGGCATGATCCTCACCGGCAAGCTCGACGCCGCCAAGTCGGCGCCGTATTTCGTCGGTCAAGTGCTCGGTGGTATCGCCGGCGCGGCGATCATCTTCCTCGCGCTCACCGGCACCGACGGGTATCTCGACATCGCTCAGGACGGCGGTTTCGCGTCGAACGGCTACGGCGAACACAGCCCCGGAGGATTCGACCTGCTCTCGGTGGCGATTCTCGAGATCGTGATCTCGACGATCTTCGTGTTGATCGTGCTCGGCACCACCGACTCGTCGGGTGTCCCCAATGGGTTCGGTCCGATCGCCGCGGGTCTCGGCCTCACGCTGGTGCACCTGATCTCGATTCCGGTGTCGAACACCTCGGTCAACCCTGCTCGCTCGATCGCCACTGCCGTGTTCCAAGGCGACTGGGCCCTCGGGCAGGTGTGGGCATTCATCGTGTTCCCGCTGGTCGGCGCACTGCTGGCTGGCGCGATCTGGCTGGTGGTCGGGCCGACTCGCGAGGCCGCCTGACCGCTTGATCTGGCTCGCTGAACGAGGCCCACAAGAGGGTGGCGATCGTTTGGGAAGAAATTCACGAGCCCTGATAGCTTCGCATCTGCGATGTCGGAGTTTCTCCGCGACTATTTGACCGTTATCTGGTTCGGCGCGGCTGCGCTGGCGATCGGTGCGATCTTGCTCGGCGCTGCCGCGCTCGTACGTCCCTCGCACCCGAACTTCGAGAAATCGATCGCCTACGAGTCGGGCGTCGATCCGGTCGGGATCGGATGGTCGCAAAGTCAAATCCGCTACTACGTGTTCGCGTTGCTCTTCGTCATCTTCGACGTCGAGGCGGTGTTCTTGTTCCCGTGGGCCGCGAACATCGAGCGATACGGCGCCTTTGGCCTGATCGTCATGGTCGTCTTCATCGTGCTGTTGCTCGACGGTTTGGTCTACGCCTGGAAGCGAGGGTTGTTGCGATGGGTCTAGTCGACCGCGGCCGGATGCCTGCGCCGCTCACCAAGTTGTTCAACATGAGCCGCTCGTACTCGCTGTGGGTGTACCAGTGGGGCCTGGCCTGTTGCGCCATCGAAATGGGCGCAGCGTTCGGATCGCCGCGCTACGACGTGATGCGTCTCGGCGTGATCCCGTTGCCGGCCAGCCCGCGGCAGGCCGATTTCGTGTGTATCTCCGGCACGGTGACCGACAAGATGGCGCCGGCGATCAAGCGTCTGTGGGAGCAGATGCCCGAACCGAAGTACTCGATCTCGATGGGCTCGTGCGCCAACTGCGGTGGGCCGTACTGGGACAGCTACTCGGTCACCAAGGGCGTTGATCAGATCATTCCGATCGATGTGTACGTGCCGGGCTGCCCGCCTCGTCCCGAGGCCTTGCTCGAGGGCGTCGTGCTCTTGCAGCAGCGGATCAAGAACGAGGACATGGCGGCCAAGTGGCGTGGCGATGAGTACCGCAACAACCGTCGTGAGTACGAAGTCGATGACGGCGGGTATCGCACGCATGGCGTGTCCGGCGACCCGATCCCGAGCAACGTGCCGCCACGAGAGCCCATCGTGGTGGGCGGTGGCCCCATTGAGTGACGACCAGGCCACCGAGGAATCCGACACCGACACGCTTGCACTGCCCGGTGACGGACTGCGCGAGGGGATCGTCGACGATCTGCGCGAGCGCATCGGCGACGCGCTCATCGACGCGCACATCAGCCCGAACGACGACCTGTGGGTACGTGTCACGACCGATGGATGGAAAGACACCGGGACGGCGTTGAAGGCCGCCGGGTTCGATCACTTCTGCTTCTTGTCGGCGATCGACTGGATGCCGTCGCCGTACGGCACCGGCGAGGACGATCCCGACGCCGAGCCGAAAGAGCCCGACACCGAGATCGTCCAGGGTGTCACGGGCGGCGAGACTCGGCTGCAGGTGTTCGCCCGGCTCACGGATCTCGATCGCCATGTCGGCATCACGATCAAGGCCGATGTTCCCGACGACGAGCCGCTGGTCGACACGTGGACCGAGTCGTTCGCCGGGGCCAACTGGCATGAGCGTGAGTGCCATGAGATGTTCGGGATCGGCTTTGTCGGCCACCCCGACTTGCGCAACATGTACCTGCCGACCGACTTCGAGGGGCACCCGCTGCGCAAGGATTTCCCGCTGCTGGCCCGCATGGTCAAGCCGTGGCCCGGGATCGTCGACGTCGAACCGATGCCCGAGTTCGACGAAGAAGAGAAGAACGACGACCAGAAAGAAGACGAGTCGACGGAGGGCGAGTCCTCATGACCATGCTTTCTGACCGCCAGCAGTTGAGTTACATCGCGTCGCAGGCTGCTGATGCGCGTCTGAACGTCGAGTTGGAGACCGAGGGGATGACCCTCAACATCGGTCCCCAGCACCCGGCCACGCACGGCACGCTGCGCATCATCTGTCGCCTCGACGGCGAGCAGGTGGTGTGGGCCGAACCGTCGGCGGGCTACATGCACCGTGGCTACGAGAAGCTCACCGAGGTTCGCACGTTCCCGCAGGTGACCACACTGATCAACCGCATCGACTGGCTCGGCAGCTTCGCCAACGAGGTGCCGTTCATCCTCGCCGCCGAGAAGCTGATGGAGATCGAGGCGCCGCCACGTGCGCAGGTCATCCGCACGATCCTGTTTGAGCTGTCGCGTATCGCCAACGTGTCGCTGTTCCTCGGCGACCTCGGTGTGCAGATGGGCGCAATCACTCCGGTGTTCCTCGCCTTCCGCGACCGGGAGTACGTTCTCAACCTCATCGAGGGCGCCACCGGCGGTCGCTTTCACCCGAACTTCGACCGCATCGGTGGTCTCAAGGACGACCTGCCCAAGGGCTGGATCGACGAGACCCGCCAGGTGATGATCAAGTTGCAGCAGTTCTGCGACACGATCGAAGACCTGCTGTTCGGCAACGAGATCTTCCAGAGCCGCATGCGCGGCATTGGCATCATCCCCGCCGACATCGCCAAGAGCTACGGCTTGTCGGGCGCCAACCTCCGAGCGAGCGGCATCGACTACGACCTGCGGCGCGATCAAGAGCTGCCTATGGCCTGGGACAAGGCCGACTGGCGGGTGTGGACCCATCCCGACGGTGACAGCTTCGCCCGCTGCTGGGTGCGGCTGCAGGAGACGCGCGAGTCGTGCAAGATCGTCGAGCAGTTGCTCGATCAGATTCCGGCCGGCCCGATCATGACCAAGGTGCCGCGGATCATCAAGGTGCCCGAGGGCGAGGCCTGGGTGGCGACCGAGAACCCGCTCGGTGAGATGGGCTACTACGTCGTGTCGAAAGGCGACTTGGGCCCATTCCGGGTGAAGATCCGTTCGGCGAGCTTCAACAACATCTCCGTCGTGCCGTGGGCACTGAAGGGCGTGTACGTCCCCGACGTCATCACGATCCTCGCCTCGTTGTATTTCATCTTGGGCGACATCGATAGGTAGTTCGTGAGCGCCGTTCTTGCTGTTGAGGTTCCGTACTGGGGGCAGTCGCTGCTGCGCGTCCTCGGGGGGCTCGTCGCCGTGCTCTTGCCGGCCGGCACCATCGTCTACCTGTTCCTGTTCAAGATGATGTCGTTCATGCAGAGCCGCCTGGGCCCGATGGAGGCCGGCCCCTACGGCTCGTTGCAGCTCGTTGCCGAGGTCGGCAAGTGGATGCAGAAAGAAGACCTCGCTCCGGAGAACGCCGACCGGACCATCTTCAAGATGGCCCCGCTCGTCGTGTTGGTGTCGACGTTCCTCCTCGTCGCCGTCATCCCGTTCGGGCCCGATGCCTACTTCACGAACTTCGCCGTCGGCGTGTTCTTCGGCCTGGCGGTGTCGTCGATCAGCGTGCTCGGGATCCTCATCGCCGGTTGGGCCAGCGCCAACAAGTACTCACTGCTCGGCGGCCTGCGTGCCGCCGGCCAGCTGATCGCGTACGAGCTACCGCTGGTGCTGGCAACGCTCGGCGTGGTGATCCAGGCCGAGTCGATGAACTTCCAAGAGATCGTCGTGGCGCAGAACACCGGGGCCATCTTCGGCTTCGAGTGGCTGGGCAACCCGTTCATCTTCACTCAGTTCATCGGGTTCTTGATCTTCATGATCGCCGTGCAGGCCGAGCTGACGCAGGCACCGTTCGACATGCCGATCGCCGAGTCGGAACTCGTATCGGGTTACATGACCGAGTACTCCGGCTTCCGCTTCTTGATCTTCTTCATCGCCGAGTTCGCCACCGCCGGCATCTTCGCCCTTATCGCCTCGCTGCTGTTCCTCGGCGGTTGGGGCGTGCCGTTCGTGTGGTTCGACTGGAACTCGCTCGACGACGTCAGCTGGTGGATGAACCTCGTTGGTCCGCTCATCATGCTGACCAAGATGCTGCTGTTGACCTTCATCATCATGTGGGTCAGATTCAGTTACCCCCGCTTCCGCGAGGACCAGCTGCAGACATTTGCCTGGAAGGTGCTGATTCCGCTGTCGCTCGCCAATATCGGTATCACCGCGATCTTGAAGGTGGCGGTGTGATCGAGGAGATTCGCTGATGCCCAAGGTTCCCGGCCTCATCAAAGGACTCGGTGTCACCCTCGGCACGCTCGGCAAGACCGTGACCGAGGGTGCGGCCACCGTCCAGTACCCGCACGAGAAGGAAGCACCACCGGTGCGCGCCCGCGGCGTCATCGCGCTGCACGAGGGCAACTGCACCGCCTGCATGCTGTGCGCTCGTTCGTGCCCCGACTGGTGCATATACATCGAAGGCCACAAGCAGCTCGCCCCGCCCCGCCGCGCCGGCGGCAAGCCACGCCAGGTCAACCATCTCGACCGCTTCGACATCGATTACGCGCTGTGCATGTACTGCGGCATTTGTGTCGAGGTGTGCCCGTTCGACGCGTTGTTCTGGAGTCCCGAGTACGAGTACTCCGAGCCACGCATCGCCGACCTGTTGCACGACAAGGACAAGCTCGGCGAGTGGATGGAGACCGTTCCCGAGGCGCCGGCCCTGGAAGCGGGAGCCCAGTCCAAGTGAGCGTCGAAGTGAACGTCGAGCCGAGGATGCGCCGGTGATCGCGCAAGCTGCCTCCGACAGCATCAACGTCGCGCAGAACGTCGGCTTCGGCATCATCGCGGCGCTGATGATCTTTGCCGCGCTCAGCGTGGTCACCACGCGGAACGTCGTGCACGCCGCGTTGTGGCTCGTGCTCGTGCTCGCTGGTGTCGCTGCGCAGTACATCCTCGCTGCTGCCGAGTTCGTCGCCGCATCCCAAGTGCTCGTGTACATCGGCGCCGTGATGGTGCTGTTCCTGTTCGGCATCATGCTCACCCGCGCCCAGATCGGCCACGAAAAGGGACTCAACAACCCGACGTGGGCCCTGGGTATCCCGGTAGCCATCGTGTTGCTCGGACTGCTCGCCTGGGTGATCATCGACGCCTTCGAAGACGATGTGCTGCCCGATCGTGGACCCACACCGACGGTCGCCCTCTCCGATCAGTTCCTGTCGATCTACCTCATCCCGTTCCTGGCCCTGTCGTTCGTGCTGCTCGCCGCCGCCATCGGTGCCATCGTCCTCGCCAGGAAAGATCGGTAACTCGTGCTGGCAGTCAATTTCTTGTTGCTCGGCGCGGTCTTGTTCTGCATCGGCGTGTACGGGGTGATCGCCCGCCGCAACGCCGTCCTGGTGTTGATGTCGATCGAGCTGATCCTCAATGCCGTCAACCTCAACCTCATTGCGTTCGCCCTCATCAAGGGCACCGTCGACGGTCAGGTGTTCGCGTTGTACGTCGTCGCGATCGCGGCCGCTGAGGTTGGCGTCGGATTGGCGATGGTCTTGATGATCTACCGCAACCGTCGCTCGATCGCCCTCGATGAGCTGTCGGAGATGAAGGGCTGATGATGCTCGCCGCAGACGCCGCACAGCTCTCGTCGGGCTGGTTCCTCGAGAACGCCTGGCTCATCGCGCTCATCCCCGCGATCGGCTTCGGGCTGATCATCGCCTTCGGCAAGAAGATGCCGATGAAGGGCTCCGAGATCGGGCTGCTGTCGATGGCCGCCTCAACGGTGCTCGCCAGCGGTGCAGCTGTTCAGTGGATCCAGCGCACCGACTCGGCCGACAAGGGCGGAGAAGAGGCGGTCGGCCTGATCCAAGCGTTCGGCCGTTCGGTGCCGACCGTGTCAGAGGGCGGCGAGGTCGAACCGTTCATCGAGCCGGTGGTGTCCACGTGGGTGTGGTGGCAGAACTCGGGCCTCGAGTTCGGCATCGGGTCCAGCGTCGACGGCCTGGCCATCTTGTTGCTCTGGCTCGTGGCGTTCATCTCGCTGCTCGTGCAGGTGTTCAGCCTCGACTACGTGCGCGGCGACCGCCGGTACACGCACTTCTTCGCTGCCCTCACGCTGTTCTCAGCCGGAATGCTGGTGATGGTGATGGCCGAGAACATGGTCCAGCTGATCCTCGGCTGGGAGATCATGGGCCTGTGCTCGTTCATGCTCATCGGGCACTGGTGGGAGGAGTACCCCAACGCCCGCGCTGCGCTGAAGGCGTTCTTCACCGTGCGCGTCGGCGACGTCGGCCTCCTCGTCGGTACGGCGATCATCTTCTTCGGCGCCAACCAGTGGGCCGTCGACAACCTCGACTCGAACGGGTTCAACATCGCCGCAATCCAGGCGTGGGCACTGTCGGGCGAGGGATCGCACATCCTGCTGTTGATGGGTGCGATCGCGCTGTTCATCGCGTGCATCGGCAAGTCCGGTCAGTTCCCGTTGCACACCTGGCTGCCCGACGCGATGGCCGGCCCGACACCGGTGTCGTCGCTGTTGCACAGCTCGACCATGGTCGTCGCCGGCGTGTTCTTGGTGGCCCGGATCTATCCGGTGTTCTGGCAGGGCTTCAACATCGACAACGGCGGGTTGTCGTTCATCGCCGTCATCGGTGGCATCACCATCGTGATCGCTGCGCTGTTGGCGTTCGTGCAAGACGACATCAAGAAGGTGCTCGCGTACTCCACCGTCAGCCAGCTCGGCTACATGATGCTCGGTCTCGGTACGGGCGCGTGGCTGCCAGCGGTGTTCCACATCTTCACCCACGCCTTCTTCAAGTGCTGCCTGTTCCTCTGCGCCGGCTCGATCAGCCATTCGGCGTCACACCACTCCTTCGACATGAAGAAGGACATGGGCGGGCTCCGCAAGAAGATGCCGTTCACCTTCGCCGCCTGGATCGTGTCGACGTTGGCGCTTGCCGGCATCTTCCCGTTCGCCGGGTTCTGGTCGAAAGACGAGATCATCGACAACGTCGGCAACAACGGCTACGACTTCTTGCTCATCGTCGGCTTCGGCGGCGCAGCGCTGACCGCGATGTACATGACGCGGGCCACGTATCTCACCTTCTTCGGTGAGCCCCGCGGCGCCGCCGCCGGTCTGCACGACCACGACGACTTCGACGACACCCACGCGGAAGAGCACGAGATGGAGCTGCTCACCGTCGGTGCCCCCGAAGGTCCGACCGCCGAGGAAGCCGCCGCCGACGCGCCGAGATCACTGAGCGCGGCGACGAACACCGACCATCATGACGATCACCACGACGACCATCATGACGATCATCACGACGATCACCATGCTGAGCCGCACGAATCCGGACCACTGCTGTTGATCCCGATCCTCGTGCTGGCGTTCCTCGCGACGATCTCCGGTTTCGCCAATGCCACACCGCTCGGCGAAGAGTGGGAGTCGATCAAGAAGTACGTCGAACCACGCCCGGTCGAGGTCCCGATCGAGGACTACCTGGCGCAGGGCGCCGGGGAATCACTGCAGCTCGTCATGCCGACAGCCACCGGCGATGCGCTCACCGCCGACGACGGCGCCAAGGTCTGCGGATTCGAGACACCTGCGGCGGGGACCGTGTGCTTCTTCCCGGCCGTGACCCACGCCGTACCGAAGCTGTCGAAGATCCTCGCCGCCACGGCCACGGTCGTCATCGCCTTCGCCGTCGCCATCGCCTTCAACGTGGCGTACTACGGCCGGCGCAACAAGCATCTGGTCGGTCTCACCGAGCGCTCGCGGACGCTGCGCGGTGGGTACCTATTCCTCAAGAACAAGTACTACCTCGACGCGCTCTACGAGAACGTCATCGTCCGCTGGGTCGCGCATCCCATCGCCAAGGCGGCGTACTGGATGAACCAGAAGATCATCGACGCCACCGTCGACGGCGTCGGCAAGTCCACCCGACGCACCGGCCAATGGGTCTACGACAACATCGACCAGAAGGTCGTCGACGGCGCGGTCAACGGATCGGGATTCGTCGCCTCCGAAACCGGCCACGGTCTGCAGCCCGTGCAGTCCGGCAAGGTCAGCCAATACGGGGCTCTGCTGTTCGGCGCAGCCGCCGTCGGCGCCATCGTCCTCGTGATCGTGAATGTGAGCTGAGAGAGAACACCCCATGGAAACCCTTACCGATCAGAACTGGTTGCTGAGCGTCGGCGTCTTCTTGCCGCTCGTCGGCGTGCTGGTGATGATGTTCATCCCGCGCGACGACGAGTCGACACACAAGACGATCGGCATCGTCACTGCCGGTGCCACCTTGGTGATCGGCCTCATCACGCTGCTCAACTTCGACTACGACCAGAGCGAGAAGTTGCAGTTCTTCGTCGACGCCGAGTGGATCCCGGTGATCAACTCGAACTACACGGTTGGCCTCGACGGCATCAGCCTGCCGCTGTACGTGTTGTCGATGGCGGTGACGTTCCTGGTGATGATCTACACCTGGGACAACATGCCCGACGCGGGGAACCCCAAGGCGTTCTACATGTTGATGCTGGTGTTGCAGACCGGCATGGCCGGCACCTTCGTCGCCCAGGACCTGATCCTGTTCTTCGTCTTCTTCGAAGTGGTGCTGCTCCCGATGTACTTCATGATCGGCGTGTGGGGTGGCGAGAACCGCAAGTACGCCTCGCTGAAGTTCTTCCTGTACACGATGTTCGGCTCGGCGTTCATGCTCGTTGCCTTCCTCGCACTGTTCTTCCAGACCGACGCCGTCAGTTTCGGCTTCGCACATCTCGTCGACGCCGGCGCATCGGTCGATCGCGATGTTCAGATCTGGATCTTCGCCGGCATGTTCCTCGGCTTCGCCGTGAAGGTACCGATGTTCCCGTTCCACACCTGGTTGCCGGACGCCCACACCCAGGCGCCCACGCAGGGCTCGGTGATCTTGGCGGCGATCCTGCTCAAGCTCGGCACATACGGGTTCGTGCGCATCGCCATCCCGATGCTCCCCGAAGGCGCCAAAGCATGGGCGCCGGTCATCGGCATCCTTGCCGTGATCGGGATCATCTACGGCGCGCTTGGTTGCTTGGCACAAACGGACATGAAGCGCCTGATCGCGTTCTCATCGGTGGCCCACATGGGCTTCGTCATGCTGGGCATCGCCACGCTCACCGAGTTCGGCATCAACGCAGCGATCTTCGGCATGGTCGCCCACGGCCTGATCACCGGCATGTTGTTCTTCCTCGCCGGCTCCGTGAAACACCGCTACCACACCCTCGAGATCAAGCGTCTCTCGGGCATGTTGGTGCAAGCGCCGCGCCTCGGTTGGATCCTCGGGTTCTCGGCGATGGCCTCGCTCGGTCTGCCTGGTCTCGCCGGGTTCTGGGGCGAGTTCCCCGTGATCCTGTCGGCGTACAACCCGAACTTCGGGCTGAGCGAGGAGCTGTTCCGCACGCTGATGGTGATCGCCGCCGTCGGTACGGTGCTCGCTGCGGCGTATCTGCTGTGGCTGTACCAGCGCACCGCCTTCGGCGAGCCGAGCGACGAGTTCACCAGCGGCCACGGCTCGAGTGATGGCGACGGCGCGCACCATGGCGCCACGCCCCAGCCGGTCGGTGCGGCCGTCAACGACGACGCCGACCATGGTGACGAGATCTACGACGTCACCCCGATCGAATGGGTGGCGTGGACGCCGTTCCTCGTCTTCATCGTCGTGTTCGGTGTCTACCCGCAGCTCATGTTCCAGGTGATCGACCCTGCCGTGACTGACATGGTCGCGCGCCTCGGGGAGACGCTCGGTCCGTGATCGCTGTCGTCTCGTCCGTGCTGGCGCAGGCCAGCGAGTGGGTGTCGCCCACGATCGACTGGCACGCGCTCGCGCCGGAGATCGTGTTGGTCATCGGCATCAACATCGTGTTGCTGCTCGATCTGCAATTGCCTGACTCCAAGAAGTGGGCAATGGCCTCGATCACCGGCTTCGTGTTGCTCGCCGCGTTCATCCCGGTGGTCACGCTGTGGGTCATCGGCGACGACACCAGATCGCTGTTCGACGGGCGCTACGTGATCGACGAGTACGCGCTCGTGCTCAAGGGCCTGTTCCTGCTCGCTGCGTACGTGATCGTGCTGATGAGCCAAACCGAGCTCGAAGAGGGCGGCTACTACCAGGGCGAGTTCTACGTGCTGCTGCTGTGCAGCGTGCTCGGCATGGTGATGATGGCGTCGTCGCGCGATCTCGTCAGCATCTTCGTCGCCCTCGAATTGCTGTCGATCCCGGCGTACATGATGGCCGCCTGGCGCAAACGCGACGAGAAGTCGAATGAAGCCGGCGTGAAGTACTACTTGCTCGGCGTGTTTGCGTCGGCCGTGCTGTTGTACGGCATGAGCCTGCTGTACGGCGCCACGCGATCGACCTTGTTGACCGACATCGGCGCGGCACTGTCCGATGGCGATCTGATCGCTCTCGAAGTTGTTGCGGTCGTGTTCGTCTTGTGTGGGTTCGCCTTCAAGATCTCGGCGGTGCCGTTCCACACGTGGGCTCCCGATACGTACGAGGGTGCGCCATTGCCGGTCACGGCGTTCTTGTCGGTGGCGTCGAAGGCCGCTGGCTTTGTTGCGTTGATGAGCATCATCTTCATCGCCTTCCCTGGAGCCGACGGCGTATCCGAGCCGCTGATCTGGACGTTGGCCGTGCTCACGATGACCATCGGCAACGTGTTGGCGCTTCGGCAAACCAACGTCGTGCGCCTGCTCGCGTACTCGTCGGTGAGCCAGGGTGGCTTCATCTTGATGCCGCTGGCGTACGCCGGCGATCCCAATGCCGGCGGTTCTGCGCTTAACGCCGTGATCGTGTACCTGCTCGTGTACGCCTTCATGAACCTCGGCGCCTTCGCCGTTGTCATGGCCGTCACCCGCAAGACACGCAGTGCCGAGATGTCGGCGTTCGGCGGGTTGTTCGGATACGCGCCGGGCCTCGCCACTGCGATGACGATCTTCTTCGCATCGCTCGCCGGCATCCCACCCCTCGGTGGCTGGTTCGCGAAGTTCAACGCCTTCCGCGCCGTGCTCGATGCTGGCACCACCTCGGCGTACGTGCTCGCCGCGATCGCTGCGGTCAACACGGTGATCGCCGCGGCGTACTACATGCGGGTGTTGCGCATCGTGTGGATGGACGACGCGCCCGACGGTGACACGTCGCCGATCGTCACGCCGGCGCCGATCGCGGCGGCGCTCGGGCTGACCGTGATCGGCACGATCGTGCTCGGCGTGCTGCCGAACATCGTCGCCCGCTTCGGCGACGTCGACACGCTCACTGGCGCGCTCGGGTCCTGACCGCGCCGCCGACCGCGTCAGAGGTCGCGATGACCGACGAGATCCGCGCTGAGATCGACCGACACGGAGCCATTCCATTCGAACGGTTCATGGAGCTCGCTCTGTACGGCGAGCACGGTTTCTACACCCGCCTCGACGGCGGGTCGGCAGGACGACGCGGCGATTTCCTCACCTCGCCCGAGGTCGGCCCGTTGTTCGGTGCGGTCGTGGCGCGAATGCTCGACGCCGAATGGGCGCGCCTCGGCCAGCCCGAGCCGTTCACGGTTGTCGATGCCGGCGCGGGCCCCGGAACCCTCGCGCGGGCCGTGCACGCCGCCACGCCGGCGTGCCGCGATGCGATGTCGTATGTCGCGGTGGAGACCTCGCCAGCGCAGCGAGAACGGCATCCCGACGGCGTCCGGTCGGTCGCCGCGCTTGCCGACGTCGGGCCGCCGAACTCGATCGACGGGGTGGTCATCGCCAACGAGCTGCTCGACAACGTGCCGTTCCGGCTGGCCGTGTTCGATGGCGGCTGGCGCGAGGCGTATGTGCTGGTCGACGGTCGCGGCGACTTTGCCGAGCGTCTGTCGGCACCGTTCGATCCAGTGCCGCCGGAACTGCCGGCAACGGCTCCGCACGGTGCGCGTGCGCCGCTGATGCAACGAGCCAGTGATCTCGTCGCAGTCGCTCGCGATCTGGTGCGGTCGGGCAGTGTGGTGATGTTCGACTACGGAGTGCCCCGCACCGCCGAGCTGGCGCTGCGTCCCTGGCGCGACTGGTTGCGGACCTATCGCGACAACGCTCGTGGCGAGCACTACCTCACCAGCCCCGGAATGCAGGACATCACCGCCGACGTCCCGGTTGATCAACTGCCGTCGCACGACGCGCTGCGTACCCAGGCGCAATGGTTGGCCCGGTGGGGGATCGAGGACCTGGTCGCCGAGGGCAAGGCCGTGTGGGCCGAACGCGCCGCCCGCCCCGACCTCGAGGCGATGCGCATGCGCAGCCGCGTCAGCGAGTCCGAGGCCCTCCTCGACCCCTCCGGCCTCGGCGCCTTCCTCGCCCTCGAGTGGCGCACCCCGTAGCCGAAAAACCGGGGACTTCGTGCGTTTTTCGCACGGAATGGCGAACAGAACCGAGGCTCGTCGGGGCGTCACCCGGTTCTGTTCGCGAGCACGTGCGGTTTTGGCACGGAATCCCCGGTTTTTCGGAGGGGTGGTGGCGCAGGGAAATGCGCTGAGCGTCGGGCAGCTCTGCACGTGCCGCAGCTGATCTACCATCGCCGACATGGCCGAATCCGGGGACCCGACCAGCGACACGATCAACGCCTTGATGGCCGAGGACCGCGTGTTCCCGCCGCCGGATTCGTTCAAGAACGACGCACTCGTCACCGGGACGTTTCTCTACGACGAGGCCAGCCAGGACGACGAAGCCTTCTGGGCGCGCCAAGCCGCCGAGCTTGTCGACTGGGACACCGAGTGGGACACCATCCTGGACTGGCAGCTCCCCGACGCCAAGTGGTTCGTCGGAGGCACGCTCAACGTGGCGCACAATTGCCTCGACCGTCATGTCGCCGCGGGGCGCGGCGACAAGGTCGCGATCCATTGGGAGGGTGAGCCCGGAGACACCCGCACGATCACCTACGCCGAACTGCTCGAGGAGGTGTGTCGGTTCGCCAACGCACTGAAGGGACTCGGCGTCGAGGCGGGCGACCGCATCAACATCTACCTCCCGATGATTCCCGAGGCGGCGGTGGCGATGCTCGCCTGTGCGCGCATCGGCGCGGTTCACAGCGTGGTGTTCGGCGGGTTCTCCAGCCAGTCGCTCGCCGATCGGATCAACGATGCCGAAGCCAAGGTGCTGATCACCGCCGACGGCGGCTACCGGCGGGGCGCAGTGTTCCCGCTCAAGCCGGCCGCCGACGAGGCCATCGCCGAGACCCCGTCGATCGAACACGTCGTGGTGGTGCAGCGCGGTGGGAACGACGTCGACATGGTCGACGGGCGCGACCACTGGTATCACGAGTTGATCGGGGGAGCATCGAGCGAATGCCCGGCCGAACCGTTCGACGCCGAGCACCTGCTGTTCCTGCTGTACACCTCCGGTACGACCGGGCGCCCCAAGGGCATCATGCACACCACCGGCGGCTACCTCACCCATGTGACGTACACGCACAAATACGTGTTCGATCTGCATCCGGAGACCGACGTGTACTGGTGCACCGCCGATGTCGGCTGGATCACCGGGCACAGCTACATCGTGTACGGCCCGCTGTCGAACGGTGCGACGCAGGTGATGTACGAGGGCGTTCCCAACTATCCGGGCAACGACCGCTTCTGGGAGATCGTCGCCAAGTACGGAGTGACGATCTTCTACACGGCGCCGACCGCCATTCGAACGTTCATGAAGTGGGGCGATGCCGAGCCCGCGAAACACGATCTGTCGTCGCTGCGGGTGCTCGGGACCGTCGGTGAACCGATCAACCCCGAAGCGTGGATGTGGTACCACGAACACATCGGTGGCGGGCGTTGTCCCATCGTCGATACGTGGTGGCAGACCGAGACCGGCGGGATGATGATCTCGCCGCTCCCCGGCGCCACGACCACCAAACCGGGCTCGGCAACGTTCCCGCTCCCCGGCGTACGCGCCGAGATCGTCGACGACGACGCCAACCGCATCGATGTCGGTGGTGGCTACCTCACGTTGACGCGCCCGTGGCCGGGGATGTTGCGCGGCATCTGGGGTGACCCGCAGCGATTCCGCGACACGTACTGGTCGCGCTTTCCCGACCGGTACTTCGCTGGCGATGGCGCCAAGCTCGACGACGACGGTTACCTGTGGCTGCTCGGCCGGGTCGACGACGTGATGAACGTGTCCGGCCACCGCATTTCGACGACCGAGGTCGAGTCGGCACTCGTCTCCCACCCGTCGGTCGCCGAGGCGGCTGTTGTCGGTGCAACCGACGACACCACCGGCCAGGCGATTTTTGCCTACGTGATCTTGCGCGGCGACAGCGACGCCGACGAGGACGTGTTGCGCGCCCACGTGGCCGAAGAAATCGGCGCGATCGCCAAGCCGAAGCGCATCTTCCTCACGCCCGATCTGCCGAAGACCCGGTCGGGCAAGATCATGCGCCGTCTGCTGCGCGACGTTGCGGAGGGCCGCAACATCGGTGACACGACCACGCTCGCCGACGCGTCGATCGTCGACGAGCTCCAGGCGCGAGCGACCAGCAGCGACGATTAACCCAATCGACGACGTCGCTCGTCGTTATCCCCACGGGACGGGCGCGTCCAGATCGTCTCAAGTGTTGGTCATGTCGTGCCGATTCAACACCCATGAAGCCCGGCGACAGCGAGCCGAGTCCGTCGATCCCGACGTTGACCTGGGATTCAGTCGTCGATGAGCCCGCTCCGAGTGGCGATGACGTCAGCAACCCTGAGGACACGCCGTCGCAGAGCGACGTGATGCCCGACGATGATGCGGTAGCCGGCGAGCGGATCTCGTTCGATCTGCAGCTGGACCTCGGCGGCGGCGCAACGCCCGCGTCGGCGTCCGCAGCTGGCACGACCAGTTCCGAGACCGAGACCGAGACCGAGACCGAGACCGAGACCGCGCCGGATCCAGCGCCCACGGACCCACCTGCTGATCAGCCTGCGCCGGCCCTCGTGATGCCGGCTCTGACACTCGATCGCACCGATGCCGCCAGCGCCGGGCCGGCGGCAGCCGAATCGCAGCCGCCCAATGCGGCGAGCAGCGACCACCAGGCCGTCGGAGACATCGGTTCGCCCGCGCCGGCCGCAGCGTCGGTGGAAGCTGCGATCGCGCCGGTCACTGCAACCGCGGCAGAACCGGCGACTGCGACCTCCATCGAGGAGCAGCCCTCCTCTGAGCACTCGCTGCAGACCGACACCAGCGACGACGCTTCGGCGCGCGAGGCGACCGACGTCGCTGCGCCTGCGCCCTCGACACCTCCTCCGCCGCTGCCGCCGATCCGCGAGGCGACTCCGGTCGAACCACTCCCCGCAACCCCGGCGGCCCCACCTGCGCCGTCGTCCGATGCGGTGCCCGTGCTCGCCCCACAAGTGGCCACGGCCGCTGCGCCCGCGCCGATCCAGTTGCCACCGTCGCATCAGCCCGACCAGACCACGATGGGTCGCGCCATTCCGTCTGCCGCGACCGCCGCATCGATGGTGGCCGCCCCGCCCCGGCGTCGCAAACGGCGCGGCCGCGGGCTGCTCGCACTGCTGTTCACGCTCTTGGTTCTGGGGGGCATCGTCGCCGCGGCGGTCATCGTCGGCCGTCCACTGCTGTTTCCTGAGTCCGACTGGGACGTCGACGTCGAGGCGTACGCCGTCGCCATCGAAGAGGCGCGTGGCATCGAATTCGTCGAGCCGGTTGAGGTCGTCGCCGAGCCCGCGACCGTGTTCGAACGTCGCGTCAACGCAGAGCAACTCGGCGACTGGGAACAACAGCTGCCGCTGTGGCGGGCACTCGGACTCGCCAACGGCGCGGTCACCGTGGCCGCAGTCGACGAACTGCTCACTGGAGGTCCGACAGCCGCATATGCGTCGAGCGATGGACGCGTGTATCAGGTGGAGGGCTCATCGGGTGTCCAGAGCGATGCCTCGGTGACTGGCGCGTTGACGGCCGCTGCGCTCGATCAGGAGGTGCGCTGGTCCGCAGAGCAAGACACGCGCACGCTCGACGGCCAGACGCTGGTCGACGCAGCGGTGCTGGCCGAGCAGGATCGGGTCCGAGCATTGACGGCGTTCGATACGCCGCTCGCCCGGCGCGATCCCGCCCGCCTGGCGTTCCTCCCACCGGTGCTCGGCTATCGCACGATTGCCCCGCCCGTGTACGCCGCGCTGCTGCCCACCGACGCAGCCATGGATGCCGCCGCAGTGGAGCGTTATGCCGCCATCGGCGACATCGTCGTCGCCCCGTCGAACCCTCCGGTATTGCCGCCCGGCGTCAGTGCCGATGGCGCGGCGATCGCTCCTGATCAGAGCTTCTGGTACCTCGTATTCGCCGGGTACGTGGACGCGCCGACCGCCTACGCGGCCAGCGAGGCGATCGTCGAGTCGTCGCTCACCACGGCGACGACCGACGGTGTGATGTGCGCCTACGCCACCTTCTCCGGCGGTGCCGTCGCCGCGACAACCTCGCTGCGGTCGGCTCTCGACACGTGGGCCGCGTCGGCTCCCGCTGAGTTCACCGCCGCCGTCACGGTGCTCGATGACGGCACGTTGCAGTTGCGATCGTGTGATCCCGGGGCCGGCTTCGAAAACGGCGCCCGGTTCGGCACGGCGAGTGAGCTCGCTGGTTTCCGGGCGGCTGAATTGGCGACGCTGTCTGGCGTTGTCGACGGCGGTGGCTCCGACGCCGACGTCGCCGCTGCGCTCGGTCGGCTCGACACCGCAGGGGTTGGGGCGCAGCTCGCGGCACTGTCGCCAGACACCAGCGCGGCCGATCTAGCTGCGGCGGCCGAGGCTTCGGTCGAGGCGGTCGTGGTGACCCCACCCGCTGCGGCACCGGCGCCGGCGACCGAGGAGTGAGTCGGCGGCGCCGAACGGCGTGGCTCAGTTGCGGAAGTTCTCGAACTGCAGTGGGATGCCGACGTCTTCGGCCTTGAGCATTGCGATCACTTCTTGCAACGCGTCGCGCTTCTTCGAGTTGACCCGGATGGTGTCGCCCTGATTCTGGCTGGAGACGCCCTTCGGGGCTTTCTCCTTGATCAGCTTGTTGATCGTCTTGGCCTTGTCTGAGGAGATCCCGACGGCGATGGTCGCCACCTGGCGCACCGTGTCGTGACTCGCCTCTTGAACATCGCCGTACTCGACGCCCTTCAACGACACACCTCGCTTGACGAGTTTCTCCTCGACCACGGTGCGCAGCGCGTTGAGGCGGTCCTCACTGGCGGTGTTCATGGTGATCGTCAGCTCGTTGAGCTCGATCGTCGAGTTCGTGTTCTTGAAGTCGTAGCGGTTGGAGATCTCGCGCTGGGCTTGATCGACCGCGTTGCGCACCTCTTGGCGATCGACCTCGGATACCACATCGAAGCTGGCCATGAGCCGGAGGGTATCGCCTGATGGTTCCGCCCGATCGAGCGATACGCTCTCAGCGCTCAACCACCAGGGTCGGTGTCCGAGCGGCCAAAGGAAGCAGACTGTAAATCTGCCGGCGTATGCCTTCGGAGGTTCGAATCCTCCCCGGCCCACTCTGCGGTATCCGCGCCGAGTCCCGTTGGGGGCCGCGGCGTCGGGGTCTGAGGATCGCGTCGCACCCCGATCGCCACGCTCTTCGAGTCGGCATCACGACCAGTGGCCGGCGCTGCGGCCAACGGTGTCAGCCCGGCGTGCCGGCCGTGGTGGGCGGGGTGGCCCGGCGGACCGCATCCCAGCCGCTGTCGTGGGCGTGCTGCGCAAGGATCGCGGCGTGCCCGCCGCGGATGCCGAAGAGCCGCTTGGCCCACAGGAGGTAGACCACGATCACCACGTTGATAACGAAGGTCACCAGCGTCAGGACCGTGATGCGTCGTGCCAGGTCGTAGATCTCGAAGGGAATGAACATGATCGTGGCGAAGAACGTGACGTACTCGGCCCACCGCTTGCCGAGCCACAGGCCGATGGCTTCGACCGCTTCCAACAGTGCATAGGCAAAGGCCACCGCGGCGAGCACGTACAACGATGTGTAGCTGAAGGTCATGAACTTGCCGATCTCGGCGAGGAGGCCGGTGCCTTCGACCGATCCGTTGCCGCGCAGATCCGACACGACCGTCTGGAAGTCGGAGTCGAGCGTGTTGCGATTGGCTGCGACCCACACGATGACGACTCCGACGATGGTGAACACGGCCACGTGGAGGATCCGCTCGATCGCAATCAGCCGGAGCACGTAGCGATCTCGGAGGGCTCGTCCGCGCAACGGGATCTCGGTGTCGGTGGGTCGCGGAAACTCGTGATGTGCGGGTTGCGCAGGAGCCTCGACGCAGACCCAGGCATCGCATCGCATGCACCGATGCCAGCGGTAGCCCTCGGGACCCGGGCGCGCCATGTGGGTGTCGGCCTCGGCGTCGGCGGCGACGTCGGTGCCGACGAGGGCGTGGCCCGACAGCGCACATCCGAGCAACTCCCAGTGCAACGTCCACCGGTGGTGGTGGTCGACGCCTGGTGCGGCTGGGGAGCGAACCGGCGTCACGTGGGTCGATGATGGAGGCGGCTCGGCACGCTGGCAGCGTTCACGTCCGCAGCGTAGGACGCGGTCACCTGTCGGCTCGCGGACGGTGCTCACCTGCGCGTGGTGATCGTCGGGGAGGTCCTCGTAGGCAACGCCTCGCCAGAGATCGAGTGCGGCGGCGATGAGGGAGCTCGATGCGGCGCTCGTCGGCTACGCCAACTGCTCGACCGCATGTGCCATGCAATCGACGTCGGTCGACCCAGCGAGTTGGTAGCGGCCGTCGATGTGGGTGATCGAGCGCAGACCAAGGCGACGACGGAGTCGGGCGATTTGATTCTGGACCGACGCGCGTCCGCTGTTCGGGGCCCGTGCGGCCATACGGCGTCGATCAGCGCGTCTGTGGTTGCGCCATCGCGGCGATGCAACACGAGCGCGGCGACGAGTGCTCGCTGGCCGGCGGTGACCGCCGATCCGTGGACGCGCGCACTGCCGAGGACGGCGACGTCGGGTTCGGGCCGCTCCGTTGGATCGAAACGGTCAAGACCGCGGTTCCGCTCACACCTCTTGGTGTGACATCGCGGCGATCGGCGGGACATCGTCGTTGGTGTTGTGTTTGCGCGCCGTTGGCGCTCTGTTGGTCACTATGAGCGTCCGGCGGGCGCTCCCCAGCCGGTCGCGTGTGGCAGTTATCTCAACGCAGCAAGACACGCCGCGAACCCGCGGCGATGTTGTTCGATCAGCCCCGGATTGGCGGTCCACGTGGCGACCTCGATCAACATCGATGGAACACCGGCGATGCGGGCGCACCACGTCTCGCCGCCGCCGTGCTGGTCGATACCGAGCCGACGGCGATCGCCGACTTCCGACAACCAGGCATCGGCGAGATGTGGCGGACAGCCAGGGATCGGGGCGACATATCCCAACGGCTGGTGGATCCATAGCGCGAGGTCGAAGTTGCCCTGGCGGGCGGTGCGCATCATCGCCTGGGTCTCCGGCGCGGATGCTGGCCCCGGTCCACCGTCAGAAGGTGACCATCGCCACGGAAAGTTGCGATTGAGGTCGACGCCGTGAGCGTTGCGGCGCTGGTTGCGCGCCCATCCGTCCGGGTTGGCCGTCGGCAAAATCGTGATCGAAACGTGATCGGGGAGCGGTGTTGCGCTGATCGCCTCGGCCAGCGGCCGCGTGACCGGTTCGTTGCCGTGAATGGCGCCGACCACCAGTATCCGCCGTCGTTCCGTCCCCGGTGCCCGGCTGGTCCACCGCTCGATCGGTCGCCCCTCGACCGACCGCCCCGCTTCCCCGAAGACCCAACGCCGTGACGGTGCCGGCGGGTCGATCCGTCGTGGACTTCGTAGGCCGGCCGAGCGTGCGAGTTCCACACGATCGACCGATGCGCCGGATCCGGTCCGCGCGGCGGTGACCGCACCGCCCGCCGCAAGCAAGCCCGCGATCAACGCTCGCCGTCTCATGCCCGCATTGTTCCGCACACGAGGTGGTGTAGTGGATCATCACCAACGGATCGCTAACACTGCGCGCCGAGGATCCGCTCGTCGGTGGGGGTCTGTCCGATTGATTGTGTGACTGGCGTGGCGATGATCGCTTCGCGGGAGGGAGCGTGGGATGAGTTCGTGCCGTTCCTCGAGTTTCCACCCGAGCTGCGTTCGATCGTCTACACCACCAACGCCATCGAATCGTTGATCGCCCGTTTCCGGCGGGCGGTCCGGCATCGAGGGCACTTCCCGACCGAGCAAGCTGCGTTGAAGGTGCTCTATCTCGTCGCCACCGAACGAAAGAAGAATCGGGAGAACCTCACCGGCCGCATCCTCGGCTGGAAGCAGATCCTCAACACCTTCCACAACCGGATTGTTCACGACCGTCGACCCAGACGCAGGAGGGCTCGACGACCCCCGATCACGCCACCGGTACCTCTACGCCGAAGCAGCACCGCTGACCTACACCGACCCCGCCGGGCTGACGTCGCTCAGCATCGTCGAGATCTCTTTTGTCAATGCACTCGCTGCGGGGTTGAGCGCATTCGTTTTCACGCCTGCCACGTCCACTGCGCTCGAACGTTTGCTCCAAGGCGTCACTGCGACGAACCTTGGGGCACTTTCGTCACTGGCGATCCTCTCGCTGACCTACGCCGTGTTCGCGTCGATCGCCGCGACTGTTGCATCGGCCGGCGTCGCAGCGTCGATCTTCTTCGGGATCCTCAGCAGCGGCATCTTGACTGCGAACTTCGAACAAGAGCTGTGTGATCTTCCGAGTGTTGCCATCACCACCGCGGTCGTCACAGTTGCCACCGCTGGGCTCTACTCCCAGTTCACAGCGCCGGCGAAGAGCATCGCGAGAGCCGTCATAGATTTCGTCTTCGACGCCCTCCCGCCATTCGCTGCCGACTACCTGGGCGGAAGGCTCGCGCCGCTCTGACCGTTCGAACGATCAGAGCATCAGCTGCATCGACACGACGTCGAGCCACTTGCCGAACTTGCGGCCGACTTCACGTTCGGTGCCGACGATCTCGAAGCCGCACGCTTCGTGCAGCTTGATCGACGGCACCGTGGTCGCCTCGATGCGCGCCATCACGGAGTGAAAGCCGTGTTGGCGGGCGACGTCGATCGTGTGCATCAGCAGCGCGCGTCCGATGCCGCGTCGTGCCTGCTGGCGGTCGACGTACACCGAGTCTTCGACCGTCGGACGGTAGGCGGCGCGCTCTTTGTACGGCGAGAGCGCACCGAAGCCAACCACAGCGCCCTCCCGTTCGGCGACGACTGCGGCGAACGCTCCGGAGCGGTCGGCCAGCCATCGGCGCTGGTCATCGAGCGAGCGGGGGACGATGTCGAAGGTGCTGGTGTAGCGCTCGACCTCGACGTTGTAGATGGCGCGCATGGGCGCCGCGTCGTCGGTCGTCGCCGGCCGCAGCACGAGTGCAGAGTCGGAGGCCGCGGACATCGGCGGCACGGTAGCGCCCGACGGCCGTTCCACCGTTGTGTGTTCCCGGTTTCGCCCCGCGAACACGGCGTGGTTCTCGTACGTGCGCCGATACACTGCCGGGCCGGCGTGGCGCTGCTGCGCTGGACAAGGGCGCCCCGGCGTCCGACACAGAGCGCCCTCTTAGCTCAGTCGGCAGAGCACAGCCATGGTAAGGCTGGTGTCGTGGGTTCGATTCCCACAGAGGGCTCGACCAGTGGTCCGGTTCGCCGGGCCGCGAGCCAAACCCTCGGCGGCGTAGCTCAGTTGGTCAGAGCATCCGGCTCATAATCGGAAGGTCATCGGTTCAAGTCCGATCGCCGCTACCAAACACACGTCCAACCAGAACCAACTAACGGTCACGAACACATCCCAGGAGCACAAGGGTCATGAGCAAAGAGAAGTTTGAGCGTAATAAGACGCATGTGAATATTGGGACGATGGGTCATATTGACCATGGGAAGACGACGTTGACGGCGGCGATTTCGAAGACGTTGTCTGATCGTGGGTTGGCTGATTTTGCGGCGTT
>JABSQH010000029.1 GCA_013213745.1 Ilumatobacteraceae bacterium
CGCTCGTCGACCACCTCGCAGCGGGAATCGTGACTCCCCTGGTCGGCGCCCGCGTCGACCTCGACGGGGTCCCTGCCGCGATCGAGCAAATGACCGCCGGGGGCGCAGTGGGCAAGACGGTCGTTGTCGTCGACGATGAGCGGCGAGCTCAGGATCGTTCGTCGCCCGAGTCGACGAACCGCTGAGCGGCAGCGCGACTGCCCAGCTCGACGACGTCGAGGTGGGGGTGACGTGCGATCGCCGCCTCCAGCCTTGGACGGCTGTTTCGGTCGTAGTTGTAGATCCAGCGGTAGAACTCGAGCGAGAACCGCTCTGGGCACCCATCGGCCCGCGCGTCGCGGCCGTAGTTCCGCAGCGTCCTGCTCACCGCGCCGACCAGGCACCGTGCGCGCGGCGGCGTGAACACCACGACGGTGTCGGCGCCGGCGAACCGCACATCGAAGGTTCCGCCGTAGTTCCCGTCGACGACCCAACGCTCTGCGGCGACGAGCTCGCGCTGTGTGTCTGCCCACTCCTCGCTGGGCGCGGCGTTCCACCCTGGCCGCCAGAAGTACCGATCGAGGTGGATCACCTGGCACCCGAGCCGTTCGCCGAGGGCGCCGGCAAAGGTCGACTTTCCGGCACCGCCTGGGCCGACGACGGCGACGCGCTGCATCATTCGCCGGGCACGAACAGGCAGTGCCACCGTTCGCTCGGATCGTCGTCGGCGAGGACATAGCAGCCGCTGTCGGCCTCCATCTCCAGTGGAGGCGGATAGGCAACGAGGCGCGCGATCGCGGTCCCGCCGACGACGGGCACGAGCATCCGTTCACCGACCTCCACGCAGCACCACCTCAGTCGCGCGCGGCGGAACCGGGCACCGTGCTACGTCGCGTTGCGTACTCCACCGATTTGCGCAGGAACGCCTCGGTGAGCTCGCCAACGCCGGGTTCGGTGCGTTCGATTTCCACGTGACGACCTCAGCGTCGAGCGCAATCGGCACCGGCTACCCCTCGCCTGCGCACGGGCACGACTCCGCGCAGAGCTACGTTCGCTCCCGTGACCCGGTCTGCGCTCGTTGTCCTCGTCCCAGAGGCGGAGCCCCTGGTGGCCGAGCACCGCGTTCGGCACGACCGAATGGCGGCACGAGGCGTGCCGGCGCACGTGACCATCCTGCACCCGTTCCGGTCGACGGTCGACCCCGCAACCGCCGACGAGGTGGCAGCGATCGCTCAGACGTTTCAACCATTCGACGCGACCCTCACCACGGTGGATCGGTTTCCCGGCGACTTGGTGTTCCTCACCCCGCAACCGACGGCGACGTTCAGGACGATGTTGCGCACCGTCGCCGCCGCGTTCCCGGACTGCCCGCCGTATGGTGGAGCGCACCCGGATCCCGCCCCACACCTCACCGTCGGGAACGGTGTTTCGGTGGAACGTGCCGACGAGTTGACGGACCAACTGTCCCGTGGTCTTCCGATCCACGCGCACGTCGATCGATGGACACTGCTGGTCGAAGACGACGACCGCACCTGGACCGTCGACCGGCACTGGCCGCTCGGCGCTCGGTAGAAACACAGTCGGGTCGACGCGGCCCGATTCGACACACTGCACAGATGGCGGCGCTGTTGATCGTGTCGGGTCCGCCAGGCGCAGGGAAGCCGTCGGTCGCCGCCGAGCTGTCTGCCCTTGACTCGCTGAGCGTGCTGGTCGAAGGCGATCGATTCTTCGGCTTCCTCGCCAAGGGCGCCATGGATCCGTGGCGCCCCGAATCGCACGCGCAGAACACCGTCGTGACCGATGCGCCGGCGGCGGCCACCGGTCGGTTCGTTGCCGAGTACACCACCGTGTAAGACGGCGTGGTCGGTCCGTGGTTCCTCCCCACATTCGGCCTGGCCACCGGACTCCACGGACTCGACTACGCCGTCCTGCTGCCGTCCGAAGAGGAATGCGTGCGGCGCGTGAGAACACGGTTCGGCCACCGATTCACCGACGAGGCGGCAGCACGCTCGATGTGGGCGCCCTCGGTGCACCACGCACGACCGCTGGAAGTCGCAGCACGGCCTCACGAGTACGCGCCCCCACAACGGCCGCGTCGTCGACCGTCGAGCCGACGGTTCCGCCATGTTCCCGGTCGGACGACGGATCCCGAGCGACGACGACGACGTCGACGGCGCCTGAGCCTCTACAACGCAGCGATGCGCTCGCTCACCCGCGCCGGGCTGGTTGAACGTCCACGTACCACCAGCGGTTCGGCGAACGTCGCCACACGCAACTCCTCCAGCTCCCACCGCACCGCCGACACCTCACGCGACAACGCGCCCGCCCGGGCTCGGCTGACCAGCGTGTCGAACTGCGCCTCGATGGCGTGCACCGTGGCCATGCGTCGCCGGTCGCGTTCGACCGCACCGGCCAGATGGTCGAGCCGATAGCTGATCGCCCGGACGTACCGCTCGACGTCGGCGAGACGATCGATGCCGGTCGAGGCGACGAATCCCGGCCGCACCAACCGACCGAGATGCGCGTTGGCGTCGTCGATCGAGTCGCGCACGGACGCGGCGTGCAGACGAGCGAGCTGCTCGTGTACGGCGACCGATGCGGCGATCACGTCCGAGGCGCCGACGAGTGCCCGGTCGGCGAGCACGTCGGCCCGGTCACGAACCAGCCGACGTAACGTGGCGAACTCCGTCTCGCTCCACGGCAACGAGCCGTGCTCGTCGATCAGCTGATCCACGGCCGCGACAACACAGTCGGCAGCCACGTCGTCGAGTGCGATGTCGCCACGAGCGATCGTCAAACGGACATCGTTCGACGCCGCGCGCGCGACGGCGAGCGGGGCGGGAGCTCCGTTGAGCAGCAACAGCCGACGAACGCCGCCGCGCATCGCGCGCTCTTGGAGATCGGGCGTCGACACGACGCGCAGCGCCACGCTGTCGCCGACGTCGAGCAAGGTCGGATACCCGACGACATCGAGGGCGCGATCGCTCGACTCGACGATCCGTGGCAGGTCGCCGACATCCCAGGTCACGATGCCCCGGCGCTCTGCGATCGGAGCCGCTGCAGCGATGGATTGGCGTACCTCGTCGCGTAACTCGTCGCGCAAGGTGTCCAGGTCGTCACCGACTGCGACCACCGTGCCCTCGTCGTCGGACACCACGATGTGCATCCGCAGGTGTTCGGGGATCATGGCGACGTCGAACGCGTCGGGCGAGATGGTCAGACCAGCATGGGTACTCAGGTGCTGCGCTACCAGCGCTCGCAACTCCCCCGACGGCTGACCCAACGAGTTGACGACCTCGTCGATGGTCTCACCGAGCGGGATCAAGTCGCGCCGAACCGCCTTGGGCAGCGAGCGCACGAGCACCTCGACAAGCGCCCTGCGATGTCCCGGCACCTGCCAGTCGAAGTGCGGCGAACGGAGCTGATTCAGCGCCGACACGGGCACGTGCACGGTCACACCGTCGAGCGCCTCGTCGGGGGCATACCGGTACGTCAGCGGCAGCTCGATGCTGTGCGTATCGGACACCTCGTGCCGCCACACGTCGGGGAACTCATCGATCGTCGGCAGGGGCTCGCGGCTGCCCATCGCCGCACGCAGCGCCGCATCGGACAGATCGAGCAGGTCCGGCTCGTCGCTGCGGGCGTCTTTCCACCACTTGTCGAAGCTGCGCGTGGACACCACGTCCTCGCCGACACGACCGGCGTAGAACTCGTACAGCGCCTCGTCGTCGACGAGTGACGACCGGCGGGCGCGATCGGCGCGCCGCTGCATCGCGTCGAGGTAGTGGCGATTGTGCTGCAGGAACTGTTGTCGCTCGTACCAGGCGACGTCGGTCTCGCCGGCGACAAGGGCGCGGCTGATGAACCACGCGCGCGCCGCTGCGCGGTCGAGGCGGTCGAGGCCGACCACTCGATCAGTCACGATCGGCAAGCCGTACAACGTCACGCGTTCGGTCGTGACCGCTCGGCCACCGCGCTCGTCCCACCGGGCCTCGCCGTAGGAGCGCTTCGTGAGGTGCTTCGCCGCCGGCTCGATCCACGATGGGTCGATCGCGGCCACGCGACGCGCATAGAGCTGATTCGTCTCCACCAGCTCCGCAGCCATCACCCACGGCGGCGGCCGCCGGGTGAGCACCGATCCCGGCGCAATGATGAACCGTGACTGGCGTGCGCCGATGAACTCGCGGCGCTCGCCGCCGCGCATCCCGACATGGGAGAGCAACCCCGCAAGCACCGCACGGTGCACCCGGTCGGGATGACCTTCATCGGGACCGGGCCGGATCCCGAGGCTGCCGGCCACGCGCCGCAGCTGGCTGAACAGGTCCATCCACTCACGCACCCGCACGTAGTGCAGATACTCGGCGCGGCACCGCCGGCGGAACGCGTTGCCCGACAGCTCGCGCTGGATCTCACGGAGGTAGTCCCACAACGCCACCATCGACAACAGATCAGAACCGGGGGTCCGAAACCGGTTGTGCTGCTCAGCCGCTTGCTCTCGACGGTCGTCGGGACGCTCGCGCGGGTCCTGGATCGACAGCCCAGCGGCGATCACCAACACCTCGCGCACACAGTTGTGTCGATCGGCCTCGAGGATCATCCGGCCGAGCCGCGGATCGATCGGCAGCCGCGCCAGCCGGCGACCGATTCGGGTGAGCCCACGCCCCTCGCCGCGCAAGGCGCCGAGCTCTTCGAGGAGCCGATAGCCGTCGCGAATCGAGGCCGAGTCCGGCGGCTCGAGGAACGGGAATCCTTCGAGATCATCGATCCCGATCGACGACATCTGCAAGATCACGGCGGCCAAGCTCGTGCGCAGGATCTCCGGCTCGGTGAACTCCGGTCGTTCAACGAAGTCGTCTTGGCTGTACAGGCGGAGACAGATCCCGGGCCCGAGCCGACCGCACCGTCCGGCTCGCTGATTGGCCGACGCCTGCGACACCGGCTCGATCGGCAACCGCTGCACTTTGAGCCGACGCGAATAACGCGAAATGCGCGCCGTGCCCGTGTCGACGACAAACCGGATACCCGGCACGGTGAGCGACGTTTCGGCGATGTTCGTCGCCAACACCACACGACGCGCCGACGACGCGGACCGGTCGAAGATCCGATGTTGTTCGGCGGCGGACAGACGGGCGTAGAGCGGCAGCACCTCCACGTCGGGCCGGCCACCGCTGCGCCGCAGTGCGTCGGCGATGTCGTGGATCTCCCGCTCGCCGGACAAGAACACGAGCACGTCACCAGGACCGTTGCGTTCGACTTCGTCGAGCGCAGCCAGCACCCCCTCGACCTGATCGCGACGTTCGACGACCCCACCGTCGGCGTCGAGTTCGACCAGCGGGCGATACCGCACCTCGACCGGATACGAGCGACCCGACACGGCGATCACCGGAACGGGTGGCTGACCGTCGCGGGTGAAGTGCTGTGCGAACCTCGCCGTGTCGATCGTTGCGGAGGTGATGATCACGCGCAGGTCGGGCCGTGCTGGCATCAGCCGCGCCAGATAGCCGAGGATGACGTCGATGTTCAGGCTGCGCTCGTGCGCCTCGTCGACGATGATCGTGTCGTATCGCTCCAGCCGCGGATCGCGTTGGATGTCGGTGAGCAGGATGCCGTCGGTCATCACGCGGACCACGGTGTCGTCGCGGACCTCATCGGCGAAGCGCACCGAGTAGCCGACGGCTGTGCCCAGCTTGACGCCGACCTCGGAGGCGACGCGTTCGGCCACCGCTCGGGCCGCGACGCGCCGTGGTTGAGTGTGCCCGATCAACCCGTCGACACCCCGTCCGGCTTCCACACACAGCTTCGGGAGCTGTGTGCTCTTGCCGGAGCCGGTCTCACCGGCGATCACCACCACCTGGTGGTCGCGGATCGCTTCGACGATCTCGTTGCGATGTTGAAAGATCGGTAGTTCGGCCGGCGGCGCAAGTCGACCGGACGCAATCAGCGCCGCTGCTGCGGCAGCGCGCGGACGCGTGTCATTGCCCATGTCGGCATCCTGGCACCTGCCGATCTTGCCACCCGCTGAGCGGGAGCGGTCAGCCGATTCGCTCGATGACGGCGACCGACGACGTGATCGGGCGGCGCAAATGCCCACTCATGACGCGCAACGCGCGGGCCGCACCGTCGACGATCCCGCTGCGCACGGTCGTGACCCAACTGGCGTGCTCTGCATCAACCCACGGCATGTCCGGAATCGTCGACCGCATGAGGTCGCGATCGTCGTGATTCCCGGGGGTCGGCAACAACGGCGTGGTCAGCGGCTCGACCAGCTCGCGCCGGGCCGTAGCGTGAACCCGGGGCCGCTGCGGCTGCCGTCAATGCCGGGCCGTGGTCCGACTGGCTTGTGGCGCGTGGAGTGGGCGACGAGCTAGAGGCTGGTGCGTAACGCGTCCAGATAGGCGTCGTATCCCGCCTGACTGGGGTGGAACGACGCGCCGCTGATCGTCAACAGCCCATCGTCGACGTGCTCGCGCACTTCACCGTCAGCTGTCATGCTGCGAGTGAACGTGGCTCCGAACACCGCATCGTTGACGTAGCGGTCACGCTGCCAGAGGCGGCACGACCCGTGGTTGTCGAATTCGTCGATCACCGGCACGAATGCGATGTCGGCCCGAGTGAACGTGGCAGCTCGGTCGACCGCGTCTTCGATCCGCTCGTTGAGTTCGTCGACCCTGTCGTCGATCCACTTCGCTTCGTGGCGATTCATGCCGGTGACACCCGCACACCCCCACCGATCGCGCTGCATCAGACGGGGATAGGCCAGGACGCGCACCGAAGCCTCGCGATAGCGCAACCCGACGACGGTGTACAGGCGGGCGAGATCGCGCTCGATCTCGTCGAGGTTGGCTGGCTGATTCTGCTCTGACTCGTTGCACCCACCACTGGTGATGCACCGCAGGATCACATCGGGCCACGCCTCACCCCGATTGGTGCGGAGATCGTTGCCGCCGATGGTCACCGTCAGCAGCGTGCCATCGCCTCGATCGTGGATCACGGCTGCGTCGAGCTGATTACGAACGTGTTCGATACGCGCCCCCGCACATGCGACCACATCGAACGACGCGCCGAGTTCGTCGGCGAGGCGCGGCCCTGGCGTGGTGTCGAGCTCGCGCTGACAACCGCTCCCTCCCAGCCGCGAGTTCGGGTCAAAATAGTGACCGGCGGGCCCGTGGTCGTCGTAGTCGGTTGCGTCGGCATGGATGCCCGAGCCAGAACTGAACGAGTCGCCCAGCGTGATCACGCGCTCGATATCGGACGCGCCGGCGGCGGTCCCAGGCGAGATCGACGCGACCGCCACGACGACCGCTACACCGAGTGCCGCACACGTGGCAAAAAGACGGGGCCGACGCAACATCAGGCCGACAATGCTACGGGCGGCTACGAACGGGCGGCATCCACCGGCGGTCGGTGCCGGACGAGCACCTGCTGCGCGATCGTCGCGACGTGGTCGCCGTCTCGACCGAAGACATCGGCCGACACGACGCCGCGGCCACCAGCAAGCCCGTGTGGCCGGGTCTCGAACCAGTGCCAGTCGCTGGCGATCGTCGGTCGGTGAAACCACACGGCGTGGTCGAGGCTGGCCAGCTGAAACTGATCGCGATTGCGCATGTCACCGTCGAAGTTGGGATGAATCGACCGTGCCGGCCATGCGGGTGCACTATCGGACATGAACGCCAGCCCGCACGCGTGCACGACCGGGTCGTCCGGAAGCTCGGCGTCGAGGCGGATCCAGAACCCGAGCCGTCCATCGTCGAGCTGAATCGATCGACGCTGCAAGAGTGCGCCCCACGACTGATCGGTGAGAGCGGGATCGTCGGGCGCCGGTACCGGTCCGCGAGTGACGTGAACATCGGGCTGATCCTCATCGACTTGGAACGACGCCGACAGGTTGAGAATCGCCCCGCTCGACTGTCGAGCAACCACTTGTCGCGTGCAGAACGAGCGCCCGTCGCGCAACCGCTCGACTTCGAATCGCACGGGCTCGGAGTGTGAACCCGGCCGGATGAAATAGCTGTGCAACGAATGAACGTGGCGACCACGATCGACAGTTGCGATGCCGGCGCGCAACGCTTGGGCCACCACCTGCCCGCCGAACAGTCGCGTCCCCCATGGGTACCGGGCAGCTTCGGCGAGAAATGTGTCCGGCCCATGTGGTTCCAACGCCATCAAGTCGGCGAAGGCAATCTCGGTGATCGAGCGCGGCGTCACCTCGGAAGTATGCGCCACGTGTGGCGAAGCGAGCAATCGCACGCTCGAGGAACCAACGCTCACCGGAACTGGCCACTCCCGACCAGTCGGCGAGAGCGTCAATGTCGCCGAGCATCACCCGACGCCGGAGCTCGGAATTGAACACGGCGGACGAGAGCTGTGAGTTCTCCGAACACTCCGCCAGGGAGCTTCAGCCCGAGCAGGAGTTCTGCTCCGGACAGGAGCGTGACCACGATCCGGACCCGCCTGACACGACAGCGAACACCGCATCCGAACGGGCACAACGGCCGGGCTCGTGGAGAAGTGGAGGTCTCCGACGAGCCCGACGACCGGCACGAGTGCCTCGCCGATCGTCCCGTGAACGACGGCGAGGCGCCGTGCCGGTCGATCAGCCGATGATGTCGTCGAACGCCGATGCGATGGCGTCGCGGAAGTCGCCTGGCGAGTCGATGGCGACCGGATCGAGGAACAGACCGACGTCGAACTGGTCTTCGTACGACAACGCCGTGGCGTTACAGGCGGTACCAGCGACGGGACCCATGGCGATGAGACGGTCGACCCGAGCCCCCGACACATATAGCGGGATCGGCGCGCCGCGCAGGTTCGACGTGGCGAAGTCGATTCGCGCCGCTTGTGACCTGGCCAACGACGTGACCATCGACGTGGGAAACAGGTTGGCCACACTCGACAGCACCCCGAGCCCACCGCCGTGCGACATCTCGGCCCGTTTCACCGCCACCCGTTGGTGGATCTCGGCGATTCGAGCGTCGAGCGCCATGCGCTCGCCCGGCAGCTGGATGGGAACGGGCGTGAACGAGTTGCCGCCGACGGCCTCGTCCTGACGTGTACTCAAGACGAAACTCGAATTGAACGCGTCGACCTCGACCCCGCGCCCGTCGTGGTAGCGGGCAGCTCCCTCTGCCATCGCCGCGAGGAAGAGATCGTTGATCGTGACGTCGGCACGCTTGGATGCCTTCTTCAATCCAGCCAACGTGGTCTGCACCTCTTCGAGATGGCGGTGACGCGACCGCTGCTTCCACAGTGGCGAACCGCCCGGGACCTCGTCGTCGGACCGGCGCAACGAGTTGACCGTCGCCGACACCGACCCGCTCACGTCGGCGAGTCGCTGCCGGGCGCGCTCGGGATCGGCCGGCCACATGGCGACCTCGCCCAGCGCCCGCCGAGCGACCCCGGCCTGTCGCCGTGCCAGGTGGCTGAAGGACTGCACGACCGTGGTCGGCAATCCCTCAGCGAGATCACCGCCGAGCTGTTTTGCGTCGTGCGCTTCGACGGCAGCGTCGATGATCGATTCGAGGTCGACTGCGTCGGGTGGTGGCGTGTCGGGCTCGAACTGCTGGAACATCTCGGCCATCCGCAGCTGGCCGATGCCGTCCGCCACGGCATGGTGGAGGATCGACCAGAGAGCGGCGCGCCCGCCTTCCAGTCCCTCGATCACCACGAACCGCCACAGCGGTCGTGTCCGGTCGAGCGGCTCGAGGTACAGCTGGGCGGCGAGATCGAAGAGCTGGCGCATCGAGCCCGGCTTGGGCAACCGCAGATAGCGCACGTGGTACGCGAACTCGAACTCGGCATCGGGAACCCACGCCGGCGGGGCGATGCGGCCGAGGCCCGGAACGACCCGTTCGTAGAGTCGGGGCATACGCGCCGCGGCGGCGCGCATCGTTTGTTCGAAGTGGTCGCGATCGGGTGGGTGGTCGAGCAACGTCAACGCACCGCCGCTCGGATTGAGCCACGGGTCCTTCTCGACATTCCACATCAGCGCTTCGGCGTCTGACATGCGATCGCTGAAGCGCTGCTCGCGCTCACGGGTGCTCATCGGTGGTGCCCTCCTCGAGCGTCAGGTATCGGTGCCGGGACGGCGATCGGCTTCGGCGGTCGGGTCGCCGCGATAACCCGGCGGGAACGTCGCCAGCAGCTCTTCCTCGGTCGGGTCGTGCTCGTCGCGCGATTCCGGCGGCAACAGCTCACTGATCGCCGTCATGATCCGCTTGGTGTCCTTGTCGGGGCTCTTGTACTTGAGCGCTACCGGTTCGCCGACGGTTGCGCTGACGCGCGGTCGATCGGTCATCGACATCTTCGGCATGCGTGCGCTGCGCGGCCAGACGCGCTCGGTGCCCCAGAGCCCCACCGGGATCACGGGCGCCTTGGTCGCCGCGGCGAGTCGCGCCGCCCCCCATCGGCCCTTGAGTACCGGATCGAAGAACGCTGGCCCGCGCGGGATCGTGCCCTGCGGGGCGAGCATCAAGAGATCGCCACCACGCACGGCGTTGACGGCCGCGTCGAGTGGCTCGTCGGATCCGGTGCCCCGATCGACGCGAATGCCACCCGCAGCCTTCATGATCCGACCGACGAGCGGAACGTCGAAGACCTCCTTCTTGCCGAGTCCGCGGACGTTGCGCCCGGTCTTGGCCAAGAGCAGGCCCATCACGAGCGGATCGAAATACGAGCGGTGATTGAACACGACGATGGCCGGACCCGAGCGGGGAATGTTGTCGATGCCGTCGAATTCGAGCTGGGCGTTCGGCGCCATCAACTCGGGCCGCATCAGCGGGCGCATCCAGTCCTGCAACTCGAGGCCCGCAACCGAAGCCACGCCTTCTGGTCGATCGAAACTGCGGACCGGCCAGCCCCGGATGCCGGCGAGGGCGAGCAACTGGAGATCTGGGTTCACGGCGACCGGATGGCCGACCATGTCGAGCAGCGGCGCGTCGAAGTAGCTGTCGCTGTAGGCATAGCTGTGCCGAAGATCGACCTGCTGACCGGCGAGTTCGTCGGCGCGCTCGGCCACGGCGTCAGCCTTGGCCCGCCCCCAGAGGAATTCACCGTCGACTCGCCCGGTGAACTCGTTGCCGTCGCGCTCCCAATCGGTGGCCACGAGGCCATCGATGCCGAGACGATCGGCGAACGGCTGCACGAACGGCCGAGGCGACGTGGTGGCCAGCACCACCGGCCGACCCGCCGCTTGATGCATCTCGATTTCCTGGAGCGCGAACGGCAAGACCTGGCGTTCGAGCTCGACCGCGGCGTGCTCCATCGCATCGGCAACCGCGTCGACGTTCCACCCTGTCGCCCGTCGGCTGGCGAGTCGAGCGGGTTGCATCATCAGCCAGTTCTCGCCGAAGGTCTCGTACACGCGGGCCAGCAATCCGGCGACCGCCGGAGTCTCGCCGGCGAGCCCGGCGTCGGTGAGGGCCTGCCCGAACACGGTGGCAGAACTGCCGGTCAGCAGCGTGCGATCGAGGTCGAACACGGCGATACCGGTACGGGCCATGGCCGCCAGCGTAGATCGGTTTCGCTTGGCCCAGAACCGGCGGATCAGAGGTAGTGGCGACGCTGCATCCACTGAAAGGCCACCCATCCCGGCACAACGGGAAGCCAGAACGTGAACAGCCGGAACAGAAACACCGCCGGAACGGCGACCACGTTGTCGAGTCCAGCTGCGACGAGCCCGGAGATCAGTGCGGCCTCGACGGCACCCAATCCACCCGGCGTCGGGGCGGCTTGAGCGACGGCCGAACCGACGAGGTACACCGCACCGACGGTGGCGAACGGCAGACCGCCCCCAAAAGCCTCGATGGCGACATACAACGTGACCAGGTTGGCAAACGTGACGAGCACGGAGCCACCGAGCAGCAACGCCAGCTTTCCGGGGCGATGAACCACCGCACTCATGCCGTCGAGCGCCCGCGAGACGACCGGCCACACGAATCTGACGAACCACCGACGAGTGGCCGGAACTGCCGCACCGAGCGCGATGAGGCCCGCCGCCACCGCCAGACCGATCAGAAACCACGTCGGGTCGGGCAACTCGAAGCTGCCGAACGCCCCTCGTCCGGCCCAGACAAGAAACACCACGATGAGCGCAACGTGCCCGGCGACTCCGGCCACGGTGTTCAACCCGACCCCAGAGACGGCCACCGGCTGATCGACACCTCGCTTCTGCAGGAATCGGACATTGAGCGCCATGCCACCGAGGCCCGCTGGTGCCAACTTGTTGGCGAACTCTGCGGCAAGGGCGACGAGCACGAGCGGTCCCGCCGGCAACCGGGTGGGAACGGCGCCGCCGAGCGCCGCCCCGGCACCGATGTACGTCAAGGTCGACGCCAACAGCAACACGGGCGTCCACGACCAGTCGGCGTTCTGAACCTGCTGGATGATGCCCGGCACATCGGCGAGCTGAGGAAGGAGGAAGTACGTCGCCAGCACGAGTACCGCAACCGTGAACAACGTTCGACGACTGACTCGTTGCAGGGGCGCGTACTCCACATCGTCGACCCCGCAGCGACGTTGGACCTCTCGTTGCAGCTCATCGAGCAGCCCGTGATGGCGGTGCAGTTCGCCACGCGTCGCGGCGCTCAGTGCTGTCAACTGCAACCGGGGCAGGGCACTGCCGACGACGTCGGCACCGAGCGCATCGATCGCCGCGGCAACCACGCGTTCGACCCCGACGGCCGGCGAGAGCGAGGCCAAGAGCTCGGCAATGTCGCCGTCGAGCACCGTGTCGGGCACGGCCACCTCGGAGAAGCCGAAGTCGACGATCCACGCTGCGCCCTCCTCGTCCACGAAGAGGTTGGCTCGCCGGAGATCGCGGTGAGCGATCCGATGGGCGCGCAGTTGCGCCACCTGCTGCCACACGTCGGCGAGCAGCTCGTCGCCGACATCGCCGCCGCCGTCGACCAGATCGTCGAGCGACGGTCCCACGATGTCGTCGTAGCCCAGCAACATCGAGTCGCCAACGCCGGCGACGACGCGCAATCGGGGCGTGCGCACCATCGCCTCGCGAGCAAGCATCGACACCATCGCCTCGTGCTCGACCGAACGCCGGAGCGACGAAAACGGCCGCGCGTCACCGACGTCTTTCAATCGGGCAAAGCGGTACGCCCGATAGAGCAGATCGGCGGCGCGTTCTTCAGAACCGAGCACCTTGACGAACACGCGTGCGTCGCCGTCGGTCGTTGCGACGTAGGGGTTCGAGCCACGGGAGTCGGCCGCAACCGGGCTGATCGTGTCGACAGCAACGCCTGCGTCACCGAGCGCCATCGCCAGCGCCGCCAGTGTGGGATGACGGTCAGGACGGCCGAACGCCAACACGACGACTGTTCCACACACAGCACCGATCGCCGGCGCGATGATCACTTCGGCGGGGAGCCGAGTCGACACCAGAAGTCGTGCGACGACCAGGACCGCCACAGTCACCCATCCAGCCTGCCGCCACGCCCGCGCCACAAACGGCCCGACGGCGACGAACATTGCCGTGACCGCCGCGAGCATGAGGGTGCCGGCATACGCGTCGCCGGCGATGCCAGCCCGGTCGGCGAGCGCATTGTCGAGTTCGTCGGAACTTGCGCGGTCGAGCCACCACTCGACGGCAATCATCACCACGGCTCCGCTGACGGCGGCACACAGGAGATACCCGACCAGCCGGGTGCGCCTGGTGACCAACGGCACGGCGAAGACACCGACTGCAGCGACAACGCCAACAACGTTCGTCGCTCCCAGCAACACACGCTCGAACGCCGGTGGGACGAAGCCGAACAGCGCGATCACATCCTCTTCGACGGAACGCACAGACTTTTCTGCCCAACGGGCGAGCGCGATGAGCACGAGGGCAACCGACGCGAACGCGATCAATCGGATGACGTCCTCGGGCGAGCGAACGTAACAACGAATCTCCTCCTCGCGAACGCCAAGGCCTGTCACCTCGATCGGCGACGAGGACCCTGCGTCGGGAGCAACCGTCATGGCATCACGATTCTGGCGGATGTAGCGTCCGGCGCTCGTCACACCGGCGAACGAGCCATTGCCGGGGCGGCTCAGGAGAGGGCGATGACATGGAGCGGCTGACTGCGCTGGCCTGGGTCGTGTTGCCGCCGCCGATCGGACTCGCAGTCACGATCGCCGCCTGACGGCTACTCGGTGCCAGGCGGGCCTGATTGGCGATGCACATCGCGGGCGTGTTCGGCACGGCGCTCGGGGTCGTCACCGGTGGACTGCTCAGCGGGTGGCATTGGTCATCGCTCGACACGGCCCTCTCGTTGGCTGCCTTCGCCGTGATCGACACCGTGGTGTTGGCACTCGCCTTCGACGTCTTGCAACCGGGAGGTACTCCAGGAGCACAACGGGGTACTCAGCTGCGACCTCGGCCATTGCAACCTTCCTGCTGAGGTGCGCGCAACGCTGGAGGAGGCCGGGGGAATCTTCATCAAGCTCGGCCACGTGAGCCCGGTACCGAGAGAGACGATGCAACCGTTCGTCGAGACGCAGCTGCAACAGCCGGTCGACACCGTGTTCTCTTCGTTGGAGTGGGAACCGATCGCCGCAGCCTCGATCGCCCAGGTCTATCGAGCGCACCACGCCGAGCTCGGCGAGGTCGTGGTCAAGGTTCGCCGCCCCGGATTGGAGGACACTACGAGCGCGACTCCGGGGCGATCCGGCGACTCGCCGGACTGATCGAACGACGGACACTGCTCGGATTGGAAGTCCGCCCGGTCGGTCTGGCCGACGACGGCGGGTGCGCATCCCGAGCGTGTGCACCGATCTCAGCGGCGAATGCCTGATGGTCGAGGAGTTCGTCGACGCTCCCAGCATCTCCACCCTGGCCGACACCGACCGCGCCGCACGCGCGGTCGACCGCATGGTCGATTCGTTTCTCTACTAGCCCTTCGAGCTCGGCGCATTTCATGCCGACCTGCACCCAGGAAACATCCTCGTTGAACCGGACGGCACGATTGTGTTGATCGACCTCGGCGCAATCGGGCGGATCGGACCGCAACAGCGCGGAGCGGTGCTCGACATGTTGGTCGCCGCCGCGTCAGGTGAGTCGAGCGCGTGTCGCCAGACTCTCGAACGAGTGACCGTGTTCGACGCTCGCGTCGACGGCCGAGAGCTCGACGCGGCGCTCGACGGATTCCTCGCCCGAAATATGCGCGCCGACGGCGGGATCAGCGCCACGACACTCGAAGACCTCACGGTGCGGATCGGGGAGTTCGGCATCCACCTGCCGCGGTGGTTCGGTGTGCTGATTCGCACGCTGGTCCCCCTCGAGGGAACGCTGGTCGGGCTGCAGCCCGACTTCTAGCTCATCGACGCCGCACGCGCCCGCGCCGAACACCGCGGGTTCCAACCCACCGGTGGCAGCTGGCGCGAGGCGATCGAGCACGAGGCTCTTGGCGATGCGCGTCGTCGCCGGCGTGATACGAGACGGCGAGACCTGAGGCCGTAACGCTGACTGAGAGATCCAGAAGCGGCCTCGTGCACGGCGCCCCGCCTCGATTCTGCGCCCACACGTCTCGTATCGTCCAACGAGATGAGCGCGTCTCCTTCGAGCCCTGACATCGACCGCGAGGCAATGCATGCGCGGTACCGCGCTGAGCGCGACAAGCGACTCCGGCCGGACGGCAACGACCAATACGTCGAGGTCACCGGAGTATTCGAGCATTACGTCGACGACCCCTACGTCGAGGTGACCGAACGCGAGCCGGTGCGCGACGAGGTCACCGTCGCCTTCATCGGTGGCGGGTTCGCCGGCCTCGTCAACGGAGCCCGCCTGAAAGAGGCCGGCATCGATGTGCGCATCGTCGAGAAGGGCGGCGACGTCGGGGGCACCTGGTACTGGAATCGCTACCCGGGTGCGCAGTGCGACACCGCCGCATTCGTGTATCTCCCGCTGCTCGAAGAAACGGGCCATATGCCCACCGAGAAGTACACCCACGCGCCCGAGATTCTCGACCACTCGCGCCGCATCGCCAACCACTACGGGCTGTACGACGACGCGCTGTTGTCGACCACGGTGACCGAGCTCGAATGGGACGAGTCCGTGCACCGCTGGATCATTCGCACCAACCGGGGTGATGAGTTCCGCGCCCAGTTCGTGGCGATGGGCACCGGCCCGCTCCACCGCCCGAAGCTGCCGGGAATCCCCGGCATCACGGACTTCGCCGGCCACAGCTTCCACACCAGCCGATGGGACTACGACTACACCGGCGGAGATCCAAACGGTGCGTTGATGGAGGGCCTCGCCGACAAGCGGGTCGGCATCATCGGCACCGGCGCCACGGCCGTGCAATGCATTCCGCACCTGGCACGGAGTGCTGGAGAGTTGTTCGTCTTCCAGCGCACACCGTCGTCGATCGACATTCGCAACAACCACGACATCGATGCCGAATGGTTCGACACGCTCGAGCCGGGATGGCAAGAGAAGTGGATCGAGAACTTCACGATCTTGCAAACCGGCGGGTTTGCCGAGGAGGACTTGGTCAAGGACGGCTGGACCGACCTCAGCCAACGCATCCGCGATCGCGTGCTCAGCTACGACGAGGGATTCAGTCCGGAGTTGATGCTGCGGGCGTACCACGACAGCGACGACGAAAAGATGGTCGAGATCCGCGACCGGGTCGATGAGCTGATCGCAGACCCGGACGTCGCCGAGGCGTTGAAGCCCTGGTACCGACAGCTCTGCAAGCGGCCCTGCTTCCACGACGAGTACCTCCAGTCGTACAACAACCAAAACGTGCATCTCATCGACACCGACGGCCAGGGCGTGCGGCTGATCGACGAGACCGGCCTGTGGGTCGGCGACGACCACTACGACGTCGACTGCATCATCTATGCGTCGGGGTTCGAGGTCGGTACCGAACACGCTCGACGCAACGGCTTCGACCCCGTCGGACGAGATGGCCTGCGACTCTCGGACCACTGGGAAGACGGCATGCGCTCGATGCATGGCTTGCACGTCCACGGGTTCCCGAACCTGTTCGTCGTCGGCTTCAGCCAAGCAGCCAACCTGATCTCGAACGTGCCCCACAACTTCACCGACAACTCCAAGACCGTCACCGCCGTGATCGCCCATGCTCTCGACACCGGCGCGCAGGAGGTCGAGGTGACCGCCGACGCCGAAGGCGCATGGATCACCCGGTTGGAGTCGGGTGGCCGCATGTTTGGTGGCAGCCCCGACTGCACCCCCGGCTACTACAACAACGAGGGCCAGCCGATCGGTCCACGAGCGCTGCGTAACGGCGTCGGCTTCCCCGAAGGCCCGGCAGCGTTCTTCGACTACATCGACAAGTGGCGCAACTCGGGCGACTTCGAGGGGCTCGAGTTCCGCTGACAAGCGAGGCTGGCACCGCCGTCAATTCGTGGATTCGACAGTTTGCTTCAACGCGTCGAGGCCGGCCTTGAGATCGCGATCGAGTCGCCGTGATACGGCCCCCAACACTCGGCCGAACCCGCGTCGCGCCTCGAGACCCTGCACGTAGATCACGCGACACCCGCCGTTGTCGGTCTCCTCGAGGCGCACCGACTCGGCCATCGCCTGCAAGATCGGGAGCTTCGAGCGCACGATGGCAAAGGCGAAGTGTTCGTTCTCGTCCCACGCCGTGAACACCTCGTCGACCGGCAATCGCGCTGCGGTCACCCGCCTGCCGCCGCCGACGCCGCTCCCTCGGCCGACCACCTCGACGCGATCGAGGGCCGCAAACCACTCCGGCCACGTCTCGTGGTCGGCGATGCGCGCCCAGACCGCTTCGACCGGCGCATCGATCTCGATGCGCTGTTCAACGCGAACTGGAGCGGCGTCGATCCATTCGGGCGGGTGCTCTGGGTGCGATGGCATGACCGCGACCGTAGCGATGACGGAGGGCCCGCCAAGCTCTTGGTCACTCCACCTAGCGGTGTGGATCGACGACCCAGCGGCCGCGCACCTGGCCAGCGAGAATCGTCGGACCGCGTTCGAGTAGCTCGCTCAACGGCACCACTTCGGTCAGCGCGTCGAGCAGGGCGGTGTCGAGTTCGTCGGCGAGGCGCCCCCATGCCGCCGCGCGCCGCAGCGTGGGCGTGGTGACGCTCTCGACACCTTGCAGGCGAACGTTGCGCAGAATGAACGGCATCACGGTGGCGGGGAGGTCGCTGCCGCCGGCGAGGCCGCACGCGGCCACTGTCGAGCCGTACTGCATCTGCGACAGCAACTTGGCGAGCATTGCGGATCCGACCGTGTCGACGGCCCCGGCCCACGTCTCGGACTCGAGCGGCCGGGCGGACTCGCTCATCTCGGCCCGTGTGCGAAAGCTGGTCGCCCCGAGCTCGCGCAGGTAGTCCTGCGTCTCGGGTCGACCGGTAACTGCGACCACCTCGTAACCACGACCGGCGAGCAGCGCCACCGCCAGCGACCCCACGCCGCCGGCTGCACCCGTGACGAGCACCGGCCCGCTTCCCGGAGTGACGCCACCCTCCTCCAGGGCCAGCACGCAGAGCATTGCGGTCAGTCCCGCGGTGCCGATCGACATCGCATGCAAACTCGTCAGCTTCGTCGGCCGATGCACGAGCCATCCCGACTGCAGTCGTTGCCGCTCGCTGTAGCCGCCCCAGTATCGCTCTCCGACCATCCATCCGGTCGAGATCACCGAGTCGCCGCGCCGGAACTCGGCGCTCGAGCTGTCACGGACGGTACCGACGAGGTCGATGCCAGGCACCATCGGGTAGCTGCGGACGACCCGGTTCTTCCCGGTCAGAGCCAACCCGTCCTTGTAGTTGAGCGAGGAGTAGTCGATGTCGATCGTCACGTCGCCGTCGGGAAGGTCGGCATCGGTGAGCTGTTCGATCGCTCCCGCCGGCCCGTCGTCCGTCTCTCGCAAGACCAATGCCCGGAACGGTCCGTCGTCGATCGCTGCGTCGCTCATCGGGGCATCGTGGCACAGACTCAGTCGCGCAGGCTCATGCGAACCCGACGGCCGTCGACGACCTCGCCGGTGTGCTCGTCGACGACAGCGGGAGTCACGACGGCACCCGTCTCGCAATCGCGCAGCACGACGGGTACCTCCTCGCCGTCCTCCCACAGATGGTCTGATCCGAAGCGCCACATTGCAGCCAGCACGATCCAGAAGTCGTTGCCCTTCGCTGTGAGTTGGTACTCGTAGCGGGGTGGACGGTCGAGATACCGATGCCGTTCGAGCATGCCTTCTTCGACCAACCGCTTGAGCCGCGCTGCGAGCACCGCCCGCGGCGCCTCGAGCGCCGCCTGGAACTCATCGAATCGGCGACAACCGTAGAACGCCTCGCGCATCACCAATGGTGTCCACCAGTCGCCGACGAGGTCGGCGGTCCGGGCGATCGGACACGGCCAATCGTCGAAACGCGTGCGCCGCATGCTTCCAGCCTGCCACGGCGTCGGCGCGTGCGCGAAGGCTGGTGCCGACACTGCGAACGCGGCACGACCGAGCGGTCAGCTGAGCATGGCGCGCACTTCGCCCGCCGCAGCGAGCGTTTCCAGGTCGACGTCGGGGGCGATGCCCATGGTGCGCAGCATCACCTCGTCGACACCGAGATCGACCAGCGATGCGAGCTGCTCGACGACATCGGCAGGCGCCCCGGCCACGATCTGATCCTGGTCCATGCCGCGATAGCCGCCGGCGAGGGCGTCGGCGGCCAACTGTCGAGCGCGGTCGCCGTCGTGCAGGATCACCGCCTCGCGTCGCGCCGCGACGTACGGCGTGGTGCCCACGTTCGAGCACTCGTCGAGGTACGCCTCGTATGGTGCGCGCAACGCGTCAACTCCTGCATGGAGCGCGTACCACGAACCGCCGAACCGAGCGGCACGCCGAACGCCGGCCTCACTCATCGTGCCGAACCACCACGACACGCCGTCCGGCGGCACGAGATCGAACGCCGCATCGACGATGCCGAACGGTTCGCTCGACACCGTTTCGCCGGCAAACAGCGCCTGGACCACGCGGACCGCTTCTTCGAGCGCACGACCTCGGTGAGCGACCTCGACGCCCATCGTCGGAAACTGGCCGGGCCCGCCAAGACCGGTCTGCACGATGAACGGACCGTCGTGAAACGCGGCGAGTGTGCCGACCTGCTCGGCGAGCAGGACCGGATTCCACATCGGCACGAGGAACAGACAACCGGCGGGCCGCGTCGGGTCCCACTCGGCGAGACACCGGCCCAGCGTCGGAACGTTCTGCAGGTAGTTGGCGCCGCCTCGACCGTGGCTGTCGCCGAACGTGAGCGTGTCGATGCCTGCGTCGCGAGCCACGCGGACGCGCTCCAACGCATGCCGCGCCGCGGCCCGTGCATCGAGCGCTGACGTCGATGAGGCAGACAAGCCGACGCGCATCAGTCGATCAGCTCGAGTTCGTCGCCGACCGCCACCGCTCCCGATTGGGTCACGTTGGCGTACACACCGACGTTCTGATCGAGCTCGCGCACCACGTGGCGCAACACGCTCCGATCTTGGGGCACGGAATCGTCGATCTCACGGGTGACCATTACGCACCTCGGGCACGGGATGGTGAACTCGATCTCGGCGCCGCCGAGGCGAGCTCGGCGCCCGGCCCACGCAAACTCCGGGTGTGCCTCGTCGCCAGCACCGTCGATGACGAGCGAGGGTCGGAACCGACGCACGTCGACCACCGCGCCCGGCAGGGCCGCGCGCAGCGACGCGAGAGCGTTGGTCGTCATGACATGGAGCGGATAGACGTCGTAGTAGGTGCCCGGCGGCGACTCGTTCTCGATGATCGTCTCGGGAAACTGACTGAGATCCGGCAGCGGCTCGTCGCCCTCGCGCCCGAAGATCGACCGCAGCTCTTCCACGATGTCATCGGAGTCGGGCGCACCGCGCCGATAGTGCTCAGCGTCGTCGGCCGGCGCCAGCGGCTCGAGGCGGACGGGGTGTCCGAGCTCGGCGCTGATCCACGCATCGATGTCGGGCGACTCGACGCTCACTGCACGACCGTCGGGAAAGACGACCTCTGCCGAGCCGCGTGGTGTGGCGCGCGCAGCCAGGCGCATCAGCCCGCCGATCTTCTTGGCCCCGCGGATGCCGCCGCGACGCAAATCGCGCACCGCCCAGAAGCGGTCGCCGACCACACCGAGCGGCCCCAACTCGACCGTGTCGACCGGCGTCCCGATCATCGACTTGACCGGATACGTCCACAACTGCCCCACGTGCATGGATGCGACCGTACCCCTTCCCAACAGGCCAGACTGCCGACGTGAACGGGACCGAGCTGGCAATCATGCTCGCTGCGGTGGTGGTCGGTTCGACCGTGAAGGCGATCACGGGGATGGGGCTTCCGATCATCGCCATTCCGATCGCTGCGTTGTTCATCGATTTCGACGATGCCGTGGTCGTGCTGGCGATTCCGAGCGCGCTCGCCAACGTGGTGCTGGCCGGACGAGAACGGCACCACATCGACCAGACCAGGGACCTCGGGCGATTGGCGGCGTTCGGCATCGGCGGCGCTGTGGTCGGCACGATTGCGTTCGTGAGCCTGCCGGAGACGCCACTGGTGTTGGCGTTGGTGTTCGTGATCTCGCTCTACGTGGTCGCGTTCTTTGTCCACCCGAACCTCCAGACCTCACCGCAGACGTCACGCCGATGGTCCCCCGTGGTCGGCTCGGTCGCCGGCGTATTCCAGGGTGCAGTCGGTATTTCCGGACCGATCGTCCAGGCCTGGGTACACAGCTACCGGCTGCCACAAAGTGCGCACATCGTGACGGTGACCACACTGTTCGGGATCACCGGTATCGCCCAGGTCGTGGTGCTCGCGATCGACGGTGAATTCGACAGTCGCCTCGGTCCATCACTCGCCGCCTGTCTCCCCGTACTCGCCTCCATCCCCCTCGGTACACGACTGCGCGACCGGATGAGCAGCCGCAGTTTCGATCTCGCCGTCGTCGCCGTGCTGATCCTCTCCGCGGCGGCGCTCCTCCTCCGCACGGTCTAGCGGCGCGACCTCCATCGCTCTGGCTCGCTCGTTACCGTCGCGGGGTGGCTCGGTTCATGGCGATGGTGTTGGCGGCGGTGGCCACACTCGTCGTGGCCCAGAGCGCGCCAGTCGAAGCCGACGACGGGCTCCTCCTCCCGGGCGAAGTGCTGCGCGTCCCCGTGCCGGAGGCGTTCGGCGGCAAGACCGTCCTCGGTCAGTTGACGGTGGATCGCGCCACCGGGCGGGGGTTCGTCACCGCGTACGGCTGCGCCGACGGACCGCCGCGCGACGACAGCGGCGCCCTCTCGCGTTCCGACCTCAACTTCAACGGCGCAATCTCCCCGGTCGCCTCGAATCGGCTGATCGTCGAGGCCGACGACGCGGGCGACATCTGCTTCGTCACTCACCGGCCGGCGGCGCTGATCGTCGACGTCAACGCCACCTCGTTCGACACGGGCATCACGTCGATCCCCAATCGGCGAACGGATACGCGCGAGCGGCCCGCCGGCGAGCAGACAATCGCTGCGGGCGGCGTTCTGCGTATCACGGTGCCAGAAGCAGTCGGCGGCCGGACGGTGATCGGCCAACTCACCGTCGACCGGGCAACCCAGCGCGGTTTTGTTGTCGCCTACCCGTGTGCCGCCGGACTCCCGCAAACGGTGAACGGTCAGCCCGCCCGGTCCGATCTCAACGTCAACGGCACGATCGGACCGGTGGCCTCGAACCGACTGATCGTCGCCGCCGACGACAACGGCGACATCTGCGTATACACCCAGCGCGAGCTGGCGCTGATCGTCGACGTCAACGGCGTCACCGACGATGGGATCGAGTCGTTCCCCAACGCCCGCACCGACACGCGGGTCAACGGTGTCGGCCAACAGATCGTTCCGGCGAGAAACCTGTTGCGCGTCGCAGTTCCGGCGGCCGTCGGTGGCAAGACAGTGATCGGACAACTGACCGTCGATCGATCGAGTGAGCGCGGCTTCGTCACCGCGTACGGGTGCGACGACGGACTCCCACGCAACGACGAAGGAGAGATCGCCCGTTCGGACCTCAACGCCGACGGCCGCATCGGCCCAGTCGCCTCGAACCGACTGATCGTCGCCGCGGACGACGACGGCGACATCTGTCTCTACACCCAACGCGCCGTGGCCCTGATCGTCGACGTCAATGCCGTGTCGACCGACACCGCAATCAGCGCGTTCCCCAACCGTCGCACCGATACTCGCACCGACAGCACGCCCGCTGGTCCGGTGATCCCGCCCGAAGGCGGCGCCCCGGTCTGGCCGTCCTATGAGCTGATGCCACCGCTGGTCGGAGTTGCCGCGCTGACGGGAGACCCGGCCGACAATTCCGTGACCGAGCGACCGACACTGGCGATGAAGATCGACAACTTCGGCCCGGCCCGACCCCAATGGGGTCTCGACGAAGCCGACGCGATCTTCGAGTTGAACGCCGAAGGGGTGACCCGGTTCCTCGCCCTGTTCCACACCCGCCTGCCGGACCGTGTCGGCCCTGTGCGGTCCGCACGCACCGCCGACCTCGACCTGCTGACAGGGATGAACCGGCCGGTATTCGGATTCTCGGGCGCCAACGCCGGGGTGACGGCGTGGGTCGACAGCGCATCTTCGTCTGGGGTACTCAGCGACTTCAGCGCACAGCGCAACCAGTGCTACGGGCGATCCCCCGACCGGCCAGGCCCTCACAACCTGCTGATCGATCCGACCTGCGCAGTGTTTACGGCACTCGAACGATCGACACCACCCGGTTCGGCGCAACCGATGTGGAGCATCGATGCGACCTGGGTGCCACCCGCGGAGGTCGCCGTCACGCCAACGGCGACGTTCGCCGTGCCAATGGATGCTGTCGGCATCGAGTGGACCTGGAACGGCGAGCGGTATCTGCGGTTCCAGGACGGCGAGCCGCACCTCGCCGAATCCGGTCGGCACATCGGCGCCGACAACGTCGTGGTCATCCGCACCGAGCATCCGACGTCGATCGTCGACGCCAGGTCGCCGAACCCCCTCAGCGTCGGTACCGGCGCCGCCACGGTCCACCGCAACGGCGTCTCGTTCGATGCGACATGGTCACGGGCGACGCCATACGACCGGTTCTCGTTCTTCGACACTGCAACGGGCCTGCCGATCCTGCTCGATCGCGGCACCACCTTCATCCATATGGCGCGGGTGTAGCTACACTCGGGTCAACCCAGGGGAGCTCGTTGGATCGACGGGCTGAGAGGGCGGACGCCTCCGCCGACCCGTGAACCTGATCCGGGTAATGCCGGCGGAGGGAGCAATGAACGAATCCATCGTCATCATCACCGGGTCGGCGCCGTTGGCACCTGCTGCGGTCGACACGATCCCCGACGAAGCCATCGTGCTCGCGGTCGACGGCGGGCTCGACCACGCACTCGCCGCCGGGGTGCAACCCTCTGGCCTGATCGGTGACCTCGACTCGGTCACCGAGCCAAGCCTGGTGTGGGCCGCGCGTAACGCAACGATCGATCGTCACCCGACAGACAAGGACCAGACCGATACCGAGCTCGCACTCGCGTTCGCCGTGGCGATGACACCCGACCGGTTGATGCTGGTCGGCGGCGGCGATCGCCTCGACCACACGATCGCCGCCCTCGGCGCGCTCGGCGCTCCTGCGTTGACGAGCATCCCGACCATCGAAGCGTGGTGGGGAGACCAGCACGTACGCGTCATCCACGGTCCTGGTGCGGCTTCACTCGAGCTCGTCCCTGGCTCCACGCTGTCGCTGCTCGCACTACATGGCACATGCCGAGCGGTGTCGATCTCCGGTGTCCGCTGGCCGCTCGACGAGGTCGAGCTGGCGCCGGTCGTCGGCCATGGCGTCAGCAACGAGGTCGGCGATGACGGCGTGATCGACGTCCAGCTGTCCGCAGGCGTGCTGACCGTTTTCGACCGTCCGCGACTGGCGACCGACTCACCACCGACATCGGCCGGCACCGCGCCCACGACGACAACAGCCACAACCCCAACCACGACCAGTTCAGACGACAGCACGGAGACCACCGCATGACCACCCCCCGACTCCTCGCCGCCGTTGCGGCGACCGCCCTGATCGCTGCCTCCTGCAGCGCCGACACCAGCGACACCGGCGCCACGACCACCGCGGCAGATGACTCATCGACTGCCTCGACCGACGCGCCATCGACTGCGTCGACCGAGGCACCATCGACTGCGTCGACCGCGGAGTCATCGACGGACGCGACGACGATCACGTTGGTGACCTACGACTCGTTCCCCGCTGCGGACACGAGCCTCAACGACGCACTGGCCGCGTTCACCGCCGACACCGGGATCGGCGTCGACATCCTCGTGGCGGGCGACACCGGCACCATGGTCTCGAAGGCGGCGCTCACGGCGGGCAATCCGGAAGGCGACGTCATGTGGGGCGTCGACAACACGTTCCTGTCGCGGGCGCTCGACGCCGAGATCTTCGAGCCGTACTCGACTTCGGTCGAGCTCCCAGCCGAACTCGTCGACCTGGCGCCCAACGGTGAGGTCACGCCCGTCGACTTCGGCGACGTGTGCATCAACTACGACATCGGTTGGTTCGCCGACAATGGTCTCGAACCACCGTCATCGCTCGACGACCTCGCTGACCCGGCCTACGCCGATCTCCTCGTCGTGCAGAATCCAGCAACCAGTTCGCCGGGGTTCGCGTTCTTCCTGGCCACCGTCGACGAGTACGGCGAGGATGGTTGGAGCGACTACTGGACTGCGCTGAGTGACAACGGGGTCGCCGTCGTCGACGGATGGACCGACGCGTACTACGGCGACTTCACGTGGGCGGGTGGCGGCGATCGCCCGATCGTCGTGTCGTACGGATCGAGCCCACCGGCCGAAGTGCTCTTTGCCGATCCACCCGTCGACACCGCCCCGACCGGTGTCGTCGAGAGCACCTGCTTCCGCCAGGTCGAGTTCGTGGGCGTGCTCGCCGGCACCGACGCCCCCGACGAAGCGCAAGCGTTGGTCGACTTCCTCGTGAGCGACGCATTCCAGTCCGAGCTGGCCCTCAACCTATTCGTGTACCCGGCGGCTCCGACCGTGGAGCTCCCCCAAGAGTTCGTGGACTACGCCGTGGTCGCCGAGAGCCCGCGTTCGGTCGATCCGACGACGATCGAGTCGAATCGCGAGGCGTGGATCGACGAATGGACCGAGCTGGTGCTCGGGTGAACCGACCGCCGGCGTGGTTGGTCGCGGCACTGGCTGCGGTCCCGACCACTGCGCTGGCGCTGTTCTATCTCTGGCCGCTGGGCACGCTGTTCACCGAGACGCTCGGGGCCGACGCCGTTGCCGACACACTGCGCCGCGCCACGACGCGTGAGGTTCTGTGGTTCACGTTTTGGCAGGCGGTGGCATCGACGGGCGCCACGCTCGTCGTCGGATTGATCCCGGCGTGGCTGGTTGCCCGTTACGAGTTCCGCGGACGGGGCTCACTGCTCGGAGCGGTGACCGCCGTGTTCGTGCTCCCGACCGTGGTGGTCGGCGGTGCGGTGCTCGCCGTGTTGCCGGCGTCGATCGAGCGCAGCACCTGCGCGATCATCGTCGCCCACGTGCTGTTCAACATCGCGGTGGTCGTCCGACTGGTCGGCGCGCTGTGGGAACGCCTCCCGACAGACCTCTCCGCCGCTGCAGCAACGCTGGGAGCCGGTCCGCTCGACACGATGCGTCATGTCACGCTTCCCCTGCTGCGGCCGGCGCTGCTGGCCACTGCCAGCGCGGTGTTCGTCCTCACGTTCACCTCGTTCGGCGTGATCCGCGTCGTCGGAGCGCCCGGGACGCGAACGATCGAGGTCGAGGTGTGGCGCCGAGCAACGCAGCTCGGCGACATTCCCGGTGCATCGGCATTGACGATCGTGCAGCTCCTCGTGCTGGGCCTCGTGCTCGCCGCGACCGGCCTCCTGCAGCGGCGCTGGACGACGTCGCTCGACCTCGCGCCGACGCACCGACGACGGCCGCGGACCCGCCGCGAGCGCAGCCTCGTGACCGCCATCGGCCTGACCACGGCAGCCGTGGTCATCGTTCCGATTGCGGCAATGGTCATCGCCTCGTTTTCGTCGCCCACCGGATGGACCACCGCTGGGTGGACCGACCTCGACGGTGGTGAGATCCGCCCCGGACTGCGCGTCGGCATCGACCCGGTTGCGGCAGTGACCGCTTCGCTGCGGTTCGCCGCGTGGGCGACGCTGTTCGCCGTCCTGATCGGCGGTCTGGCCTCGCTGGCCATCACCGCCGCTCAACGTGCGGGGCGCCTCCTCGACATCGGTCTGACGCTGCCGATCGCCACCTCCGCGGTCACGATCGGACTCGGCCTGCTGATCACCTTCGACACACCGCCGGTCGACTGGCGCGCCGAGTGGTGGCTCGTCCCGGTCGGCCAGGCTCTCGTCGCGGTGCCGTTCGTCGTCCGGGCAATCGTGCCCTCACTGCGGGCGATCGATCCCCAGCTACGCGCTGCGGCCAGCACGCTCGGTGCGGCGCCGAGCCGCGCCTGGCGCGAGGTCGTCCTCCCGATGGCGTGGCGCCCACTCCTGGCGGCCGCGGGACTTGCTGGCGCGATCTCACTCGGCGAGTTCGGGGCCACCAGCATGTTGTCGCGGAGCGGCAACGAGACGCTGCCAATTGCGATCGAGCGTCTGCTCGGACGCACCGGCGCGACGCTCCAGGCACAGGGCTACGCGTTGGCCTCGATCCTCGCGCTGGTCACCGGCCTCCTGATGATCATCGCCGAGCGAGGTACCGGGCGGACCGGCGAGCGATGAGTACTCGCGCCCACTCCATGCATGCCGACGACGTCGTCGTCCGCTTCGCAGACACCAACGTGCTCGATCGAGTGACCTTGCGAATCGACGCAGGTGTGATCGTCGCCCTCGTCGGCCCATCGGGAAGCGGCAAGAGCACACTGCTCCGAGTGATCGCCGGCATCATCGCTGCCGATGGCGGCCGCATCGCCATCGACGACGTCGACGTCACCGAGCTGCCGACGCATCGGCGCGGCGTCGGGATGGTGTTCCAGGACAACCAGTTGTTTCCGCATCGCAGCGTGGTCGACAACGCTGCGTTCGCACTGCAGATGCGCGGCATCCCCAAGCGAGAACGGCGAACGATTGCTGCGGAGTGGCTGGAGCGCGTCGGCCTGGCAGGATTCGGCGACCGCCGTGTACAGGGATTGTCAGGCGGAGAAGCAAAACGCGTCGCCTTGGCCCGCACGCTCGCGGCTGAGCCCAAGGTGGTGCTGCTCGACGAGCCGCTCACCGGGCTCGATCGCGATCTCCACGACCGATTAGCGGGTGACCTCGCTCAGCTCTTACGCGACACGTCGACGACGGCACTGCTCGTCACCCACGACCACAACGAGGCGGCGGTCATCGCCGACCGAACGGTGGCCCTCGCCGACCTCCAAGCAACACGTTCATCGGGCGAGGCCCGGTAACAGGCCCAAATTCGGGCCCGGGAATGAGCCACGAACAATCAGTAGACCTTTGGTCTTGTTTTTCGGCGCTGTTCAGGCGGTCCAAAACGGCGATCGGTCAGCGACGACGTCGACATCGACCTGTTGTCCTCCAACGCCAAGATCGAAATCGACGCCGACCTTGGTACGTCGGGCACCATCTTTGAACTCGACGTCGACACCGATTGGCTGCTCCCCCCTGGCACATACGTCGAGCCGACGATCGCCGGCGATGTCACGGTGGCGTACGACGAGTCGCAGCGGACGTTCCGGTCGGCGGACCTGCTCGATGGCTGGGCGATCTCCAGCCAGAGCGGCAGCGGCACCGACATCACCATGACGATCACCGATCAGTCGACGAGCGACACCGTGCGTATCACGGCGAAGATCGACGATGGCAAGGTCGACGTGGAAAACCGCACCCGGGTAGCGCTCGCCCGCTGATGCGAGCACGCGTGCCGCCCGGCGGATTTCCGCTGGGCGGTTCGGCGCGCCCATGTCGATGTGTCCGAGCCCGCGATCGTCAACTCTGGAGATGCCCATTGTCCACGTCCGCCCACGCCACCCGCCTCCGCCAGCGGGTCGACGACCTGCGCCGATTCGCTGAGCAACTCGATCACACGCCCGCCGCAGACGTCGATCGATTGGCCGGCGACGACACCTGGCGTGGGCGCCGGCCGGCACTGTGCCGATTCGTCCTGCGCATCAACCTTGCGCAACTACACGCGGCAGCCGACGACCTGCGATGGCAGGCGCTGCTACTGGAACAGCAAGCCGACCAACTCGACGCGCTCGCTGCGCTTGCCTCGTGACGTGGTCGGCTCTGCTGGCGGGCTACGACCCGGTGGCGATCAGCCGCCTTCGTCGGACGGTGTTCAGCGCAGTCGATGCCCTCCATGCGCTGCGGTGCGACGACCCACTCGCGGAGCACGCCCGCTCCGCAGTCCGCCTGACCCAGCAGAATCTTCAGGACCATTGGTTGGCGTTGCTCGAAGAGATCATGCGCAGTGATGCGATGATTGCGTGGACCGCAGCAGCGAACGACCCGGCCCGCGCGGCGTCGGCATCACTACAGCGATGGATCGCCGATCGCGCCATCGGGCCGCCAGCCGGCCTGTTCGCACTGGCCGAGGACGCCGACCTGCTCAGCCTCCTTGCGGCGATCGACTTTCCCCTCGACTCGCAGGGCCGGTTCGACGCTGCTGCGATCGCCGTCGACCAAGCGCTCGTCGACGAGATCGGCTTCCGCGCCACGGACCCTCGCTTCGCCGGCGAGTTGGCCGACATGGCGCTCACCAACGCCACATCGGTTGCCGCGCTCGCAGCCGTGCTCCCCGATACGGCGCTGACAACGATCGCTGCACGCCTCTTGACCAACGTGTCGTGGGTCGACGACGCGCCCACGGCGGCCAGCGCCCACGGTGCGAGCGCCGTGGTCGGGCAACTGGCCGCCGACGACCCGGCGTCGCTGCTGTCGGTGCTCACCGATCGCAACATCCTGACGACCCTCGGCACATGGCCGATGCTCGACCAGGAGATCGTCGCTGGCGCGATCGGCAGAGCGTTGCATGACACCGTGATCGCCGAACCCGGGCTCTTCGATCGGGGCCTCGACGCAATCGCAGCGATCGCCGCGCTGGCCCCGACGACGTTCGACGACGGGATGCTGCCGGGCCTGGCGACCGGCATCGCCGCTGCGCTACCTGCGTACCTCCCCGCCATCGGGCCAGCAATCAGAAACGAAGGCCCTGAACCGGTGCGCGTGCTCGGCACGGATGGACCGCGGACGCTGGCAACCTACGACGAGCTTCGCGAATTGGTCGGTGCGCTCGGGCGCGACGACGAAGCACTGGTGATCGTGGCTACCAGCCTCGCCGCCTACACGACCGACGTGGTCCACGAGGTGGGACCCGATCTCGCAACGGCCCCGGGGGTCGAATACCCGGCGCAAGTTGCCGACCTGGTGCGCGACGCGCTCGACGACGAGCACCGTGAGGCGACAGCAGCCGCGGCCGCCTCGATCGCCGCTCAGCAACGGCGCAGCTCCCTGCTCGGCACCGCAGCGAACGTCTTCATCGACGCCACCCGGGTCTCGCGCGTGCTGCGCACGGCCACCTCGATCGGGCTCGGGCTGACCGAGTCCACGACACCGAGCAGCGCCGCCGCGCGCCCCGATCGATCGGTCACTGCCGAGATCTACGACACCATCACCGTCGAGGCGCTCCGGGTGGCGGCAGCTGCCGAGCAGCTCGAGCTCGACCCGACCGACCGCGAGGCGCTCGGCGCCGCCATTGCACTGGTCGACGCCGCCGGCGACGACCTGGGGGTTCGTCGGCGGGCGATCATCGATGCCGAGTACGTCGCACTCCACGTTCCTGCTGTGGCTGCGTTCCTGAATGCCGCCCGCCAGCGCAGCGGCGTCGACGAGCTCCGCGAAGACCGTCGGCCCGACGACTGACCACCGATCCAGCCGCCAACGACAACGGGCTCAGAACACGTCGGCAGGACCCAGGCCGTCGATCTCGCCGCGACCGGTCAGCCATGCGAGACGCTCCGGCGGCGGCGCCTGTCGGGCGGCCGCTGGTATCGCCGTCATGCCCATCGGTTGCCGCGCCTTCCACAGCATCTCCAGCCGCGCCAGTTCCAGACGGATGTACAGCGAAGGCAAGTCGTCGAACCCGAATCCGATGTCGAGGTCGACGTGGTGCAACAACACCTCGCGCGACCGCAGAAACGGCAGATCGCGCAACGAAACCTCGGCGCCGTGGGACAGACGCCCACGCCCCTCCCACGACGACGCCGCCCACATCGACTCGAGGTGCCACACCGATCGCCGCAGCGCATCGATGTGTTCCTCGGCCGATCGACCGGCCGCCTCCTCGATCTCCACGGTGCGTTGATCGAGGCCTCCGGGGTACTGGTCTCCGACCTCGCCGCGCGCCGCCGCAACAAAGAGACGGGCATGACCGTCGCCGGAGTTGGTGATGTGCGCAAGTACATGGCCGACAGACCACTCCGGCAGCGCTGACGTTGCGCGCACCTCGAGATCATCGCGCTGCGCATCGAGCGCTGCGAGCAGCTGCTGGTGAGCACCGGCTGCCAGCTCCACGTCACGGTCGAGATCGCGTCCGTCGGCGGGCATCGCGGAAGCGTAACGGCGGGCGCTCACCGGGCAAGATGACCACTGAAAGCAGAAGCGGAACGTGGCAGGCTGTGCGCCATGCAACTGGGAATGGTCGGACTGGGTCGAATGGGCGCCAACATGGTGCGCCGCCTCCACGCGGATGGACATGACTGCGTCGCGTACGACGTCGCTGAGGCGCCGATCGCCGAACTCGAATCCGAGGGTGTCACCGGCGCCCGCACGCTCGAAGAGCTCGTCGAGAAACTCGATGCGCCGCGGTCGATCTGGCTGATGGTGCCGGCGGCCCTCGTCGGCGCCACTCTCGAACAATTGGTGCCCCTGCTCGATGCCGACGACACCGTGATCGACGGCGGCAACTCGTGGTATCACCACGACGTCGACCGTGCCGCCGACCTGGCGCCGAAGGGCATCCACTACGTCGATGTCGGCACCAGTGGCGGCGTCTGGGGACTCGAGCGCGGATATTCGCTGATGATCGGTGGCGACGACACGGCGATCGACCGCCTCGCCCCGGTGTTCGACTCGCTGGCGCCCGGTTTCGAGGCGGCGCCACGCACGCCCGGCCGCTCGGGCGACCTCGCGCCCGAAGAGCGAGGATGGTTGCACTGCGGGCCGACCGGCGCCGGTCACTTCGTCAAAATGGTCCACAACGGTGTCGAGTACGGGATGATGGCGGCGATCGCCGAGGGCCTCAACGTGATCGCCAACGCCGACGTCGGCTCGGCGACGCACGAAGTCGACGCTGAAACCGCACCGCTGGAGTCGCCGGAGTACTACCAGTTCGACATCGACCTCGCGAAGGTGGCGGAGGTGTGGCGCCGCGGAGCGGTGATCAGCAGCTGGCTCGTGGATCTCACCGCAGAGGCGCTCGTCGCCGACCCCAATCTCGACACGTACGCCGGCCGCGTCAGCGACTCGGGGGAAGGTCGCTGGACGGTCAATGCCGCCGTCGACGAGGGGGTTCCCGTCCCTGTACTCGCAACGGCGTTGTTCCAACGGTTCTCGTCGCGCGGACACGCCGACACCGCCGACAAGCTCCTCTCGGCCATGCGCCAGATGTTCGGCGGCCACCACGAGAAGCCGGAGTGACCGAGATGACCGACACCAGCAGCGCGCCGCCGACCGGAGCCACGACCGAGGCCGAAATGCCGCGAGTCGACACCGCCAAGATCCAGACCAGCCAACCAGTCGCCGATGCGCTCGTGCTCTTCGGAGCAACGGGTGACCTCGCCAAACGCAAGCTGTTCCCGTCGTTGTATCGCCTCGAGCGTTCCGGCACCTTGCACGTCCCGGTCATCGGTGTCGCCCGGAGCGACTGGACTGACGACGACTTTCGCGACCATGCCAAAGAATCGATCGAGGAACACATCCCTGATGCCGACCCGGTCGTGATCGCCTCGCTGCTGCAGCGACTCGACCTGATCCAGGGCGACTACGCCGCCGAAACGACCTGGAACGGGCTCCGCACGAAGCTCGACGAACACAACTCGACGGTCGCCGTGTTCTACATGGCGATTCCGCCATCGATGTTCCCGACCGTCGCTCAGAAACTCGAGTCGGTTGGCCTCCACAATCGCGGCCGGATCGTCATCGAGAAGCCCTTCGGCCGAGATCTCAACTCGGCGATCGAACTGAACAAGACACTGCACTCGATCTTCGCCGAGGATCACATTTTCCGCATCGACCACTACCTCGGGAAAGAGGCCGTGGAGGACCTGCTGGTGTTCCGCTTCGCCAACACGCTGCTCGAGCCGGTGTGGAACCGCAACTACGTGCGCAGCGTCCAGGTGACGATGTCCGAGACGATCGGTGTCGAGGGTCGGGGCTCGTTCTACGACTCGGTCGGCGCGATCCGCGACATCTTCCAGAATCATCTCCTGCAGGTGGTGGCGCTCCTCGCGATGGAACCTCCGGCAGGCGCCGACCCTGGCTTCCTGCAGGACGAGAAAGCCAAGGTCATTGCGGCGATGCGTCCGATCGAACCGGCAGGGTTGGTGCGCGGGCAGTACGTCGGGTACCGCGAGGAACCTGGGGTCGAGCCGGAGTCGAACATCGAGACGTTCGCGGCCGCCCGCCTCGAGATCGACTCGTGGCGCTGGGCGGGAGTCCCGTGGTACGTCCGCTTCGGCAAGGCACTCGCGCAACGAGCCACCGAAGCGGTCATCGAATTGCGCAGCCCGCCGCGGATGCTGTTCGACGAGGAGGGCGGACCGGTGCCAGACCGCAACCTCATCCGCCTCCGACTCGGCGAGAACGACGGTGTGACGTTCGTGATGCAAGCCAAGACACCCGGCCCGCATCTCGACTCGACCGGGGTCGACGTCGACGTCGACTTCGCCGCCGCCCTCGGCGAGCGCCAAGACGCCTACGAGCGATTGATCGGCGACGCGCTCCTCGGCTCGCTGCGGCGGTTCGCTCGCCAGGACATCGTCGAGGGGACCTGGAAGGTGGTCCAACCAGCGCTCGACCATCCCGGGCCGGTCGTGCCCTACTTCCGCGGTTCATGGGGCCCCTCCGAGGCCGATCACCTCCTCCTCAACGACGACCACTGGTACGCGCCGAGCCCACTGTGACCGTGCTGTGGTGATGCCGACGTCAGCGCTGGACCGGCGCTGATGTGGGTACCGATCACACTTGCGGCGGCGACGTTCCAGATTCTGCGCACCTCGCAGCAGCATCGCCTCCGCAACACGCTGTCAACGGCAGCCGCCACCTACGTACGATTCCTGTACGGCGCGCCGTTCGCCGTCGTGATTGCCCTCGTCGTGTTCGGCGCGCTGGGTCGCCCTCTGCCAACGGTGCCGTGGAGCTTCTGGTTGGTGATCTCCGTCGCCGGCGTGGCCCAGATCGTCGGCACCGTCGCACTCCTTGCATCGTTCAAGGTCCGCGACTTCGCGGTGGGCACGGTGTACTCGAAGTCCGAGGTGCTCATCGTTGCCGCCCTCGGCGGCCTGGGCGTGGGAGCGGCGCTGGCAGCGTGGGGCTGGGTGGGTGCGGTGCTGGTGACGATCGGTGTCGTCCTGCTGGCGTCGGAGGGCGACGTTCGGGCACTCGCCCGACGAGCCGGTGATCCTGCCGCGCTACTGGGCATCGCTGCAGGGGGGTTGTTCGGAATCGCCGCAATCGGTATCGGCAACGCCGCCGACCGACTCGGCGGGGCGCCATCGTTCGATCGCGCCGTGATCGCGCTGACTGCGTTGCTGATCGTGCAGTCATTGCTCAACACGATGTGGTTCTTCGTCGTCGATCGAACCGAGATCGCCGCCGTCGCCCGAGCGTGGCGGCCCTCGATCGTCATCGGCGTGCTCAGCATGGTCGGGTCGCTCAGCTGGGCGTGGGCGTTCACGCTGACTGGCGCGGCCAAGGTGCGGACACTGGGACAAGTCGAGTTGGTCATCGCCTTTGCGATCGCCCATTTCGTTCTGCGTGAACGTCACACGAGAGTTGAGTACATCGCCAGCGGCCTCGTCCTGGTCGGTGCGATCATCGTTGCCGCGTTCGGCTGACGACCCACGGAGTACGGCCCTGGCCGATGAAGGGGCTCGTCGTACCAGAACAGGACGAGGACTACACCGCCAACCCGGTCGAACCGTTCTTCGACCTCGCGTTCGTCTTCGCCTACTCCTAACTCGTCGGACTGCTGATCATCGAACCTGATTGGACCGGTGTCGGCACGGCGGCACTGATTTTCGTGCTGTGATGGCTGCCGTGGTCGCAGATGACTTGGGCGGCCAACGTCGTGCCGGGCAACGCCCGCAACACGTTCCTGATCTTCCTTGCAGCAACCGCCGCGAGCGTCCCGATGGCGGCCTCGGTGACCACCGCCTTCGACGACGGCGGCCCGTTGTTGGCGATCCCGTTGGCGCTCATCACCGTCACTGGGCTCACGATGGTGATCATCGTCGCGCCGGGCAACGACCTGGCGATGCGCGCTGCGCTGCGGTACTCGATTCCAGTCGCCGCGGCGATGGTCGTCGTCGTGATCGGATCGTTCCTCGACGACCAGCTGCGCGTGGCTGCGTGGATCCTCGGGCCGATCATCTTCCTGTTCAGCGCGTTCGGCGCCGGCGGCGGCGCGCCGAGTCACTGGAGTCGTCATCGGAGCGGGCCCAATTGGCACGCGACGTGGACACCTTCGGCCATGCGCCGATCGTTGCTGGAGTCGTGACGATGACAGCTGCGCTCGAAGAGATCGTGCTGCACCCTTCGGACCCGCTGCTGCTCGCGTTTCGCATGATGGCGCTCGGCGGCGCCGCGCTGTACGCCCTCGGGGTGGTCGCCGGCGCGTTCGGCTCCCACCGAGTGATTCCCCGGGAACGACTCGTTGCGCTCACGATCGGCGCGCTGCTGCTGATCTTCGGTGGCGATCTCGACGGGGTCTACCTTGTCGTTGCGTTGAACGTGGTCTTCCTCGGTGCGCTCGTCGTGGAACATCCGCGCATCGAGGGGCCGTCTGCGCAGGAGGGCTGACGGCACGAAATCGAGCCGCCGATGGCATTTAGTTGCGGCCACAATTAACGCCCGGTATGTTCACGGAGTGACCTCCAAGACCACCGATCGGATTGCCGTGTTCGCCGGCAGCGCCCGACGCGACTCGGTGAACAAACACCTCGCCCGCGTCGTCCAGCGCACCCTCTCTGAACGCGGCCGCAATGCGGTCTTCCTCGATCTCGCCGACTACGAAATGCCCCTGTACCACGGCGACCTCGAAGACGAACACGGCGTTCCCGAGGCCGCCCATCGCATCGCCGAACAGATCGCACCGACCTCGGGCTTGCTGATCGCATCTCCGGAGTACAACGGCGCGATGACGGCGTTGTTGAAGAACACCGTCGATTGGCTGTCGCGCGTCGACTACGCGATTCTCGCCGGCAAGTACGTCGGCCTGATGTCGGCCACGCCTGGTCGTACGGGTGGCGCTCGCGGGCTCGGCGTGGTCCGCCACTGGTTCGAGCTGATGAGTGTGCCCGTCGCCGAGCAGATCTTGTCGGTGCCCCACGTGCACGAGGTGCTCGACGCCTCGGGCGACGTCGCCAGCTTCGATGACGACTCGATGCAGACGATCAACACCTTTCTCGATGCCTACCTGCGGGGCTACGACAAGCAACGGGCGGCAAACAACCAGTGAGCGCTCCAAGCAACGAGTCGCTCGACGTCCACATCGATGCCGCCGGCACGACGCTGGCGACGCGGACACGCGGAGACGCATCGGCGCCTGCACTGTTGTGGGGTCACGGACTCACCAGCTCGATCGACGGTGAAGACGAACTCCCGATGATCGATTGGGCGTCGGCGGCGCCGGGCCATCGCATCGTGCGCTACGACGCCCGCGGCCACGGGCAGTCGGTGTCGACCGACGGCGAGTTGGACTATCGCTGGGACCGCCTCGCCGACGATCAGCTGGCCCTCGCCGACGCGCTCGGCGTCGAGCGGTACACCGCGGCCGGCGCATCGATGGGCGCGGCAACCGCTCTGTTCGCCGCTCTGGCAGCTCCAGAGCGCATCGACCGATTGATCCTCGTGATCCCGCCAACTGCATGGGAGACGCGCCGCGAGCAGGTCGACCTGTACGCCACGATGGCCGATCTCGTCGAAGCGGGGCGCACCGACGTCCTCGTCCGGGGGGTCGACGCCTCGCCCCTGCCCGATCCGCTCGACGAACGCTCGCGCGAACGACAGAAGCGCACGCTGGCCACGGCCGACCCGACGCGTCTCGCCCGAGTACTCCGTGGCGCCGGACTGGCCGATCTCCCACCGGCGGACGAGATCGGCCGCATCACTCAGCCGGTCCTGATCCTGGCCTGGACGGGCGACACAGGTCACCCGGTGTCGACAGCCGAGCGACTCGACGAACTCCTCCCAGACAGTTTCATACGCATCGCGTCCGACGCCGACCAGTTGGCGACGTGGTCGCGGGAGATCGCCGGTTTCCTCGAGAACTGATCGCCGCTGACATCGGTCGCAAGAGCCACCGATTTGCGCCGACATCGCCATAGCCTTGCGCCGATGTCTTCGGCCGCGATCGACGCGCCGGCGGACCCCTCGACGGAACCAGCGGCCAGCCGGTCCGCTGCGACTGCCTCCGGTGCCGAACGGACGCTACGAACGCCTCCATCGATGGGATACCAGCCAGGCCTCGATGGGCTGCGCGCGTTCGCCGTGATCTCGATTCTGCTGTATCACGCGGGATTCGAGTGGATGAGCGGCGCGTTCATCAGCATCGATCTGTTCTTTCTGCTGTCCGGATTCTTGATCACCGCGCTGCTGCTGGGGGAACGGGAGAAGACGGACCGCATCGACCTCGGACAGTTCTGGCTGCGCCGGGCGCGCCGGCTGTTCCCAGCACTGTTCGCCATGCTGCTCGCAGTGTCGGTGTGGATTGCGCTCTGGGGCAGCGCCGAGCAGGTCAGCCAAGCCAAGCGCGACATCCCCTGGGCGTTGTTCTACGTCGGCAACTGGGGTCAGATTCTGGGCGACACGCCGTACTTCGCTCCCGAGCCGTCGATGTTCCGCCACCTTTGGACGCTGGCAGTCGAAGAGCAGTGGTATCTCATCTGGCCGCTGGCGTTCATTGCGCTCACCAGGCGATTCCACTCCAAGCGCACCATCGTCGGCATCCTCGTCGGGGTCGCGGTCGTCGTGTGGCTACTGATGGCCTGGTTCGCGTCAGGCGGTTCGGCCCCACTCGGCGGTCCGCCGGCGACATTCGAGGGTGTCGATCGCACCAACTTCATGTATCTCGCGACGATCACCCGCTCGGGGTCGTTGCTCGTCGGGGCGGCGTTGGCGTTCATGTGGCGCCCATGGCGGTCGCCACGCGCTGCAGACGCGCCAGTCGGCCGATATCTCGATCCGCTGGCCGCCGGCGCGGCCGCACTCCTCGTCTGCATCTTTGCCAGCGCGCAGTTGACGGCGACCTACACCTATCAGTGGCTGATCGCCGTCGGCACCATGCTGTCGGCGATCGTCGTCATGGCTGCGGTGCATCCGGCGGCGACGGGATTCGGCCGCATCATGTCGATGCCGTGGCTGGTGGCCATCGGAAAGCGGAGTTACGGGCTGTACCTGTGGAGTTGGCCGATCTCCGTCATCGTCGGCGCCACAAACGGCAGCGTCGTCCGCTTCATCTGGGCGATGCTCATCAGCGTCGTCGTGTCCGAGGTCGTCTACCAATTCATCGAGACCCCAGTACGCAAGGGTCAACTCGGTCAGTGGTGGAACAACCGCGCCCCCATCAGCATGGCCCCAGTTGCTGGTGGCGCACTGCTGCTGGTCTCGCTGCTGACGTTCTATGTCAGCAGCGACGAATTCGATCCGTTCGTCGGTGGCGAGACGGCGACGTTCGACGCCGCGGCAGTCGACACCAACACCAGCACCGACACCGGCAACGACGATGCCGCGACGAGCGACGCGCCAGCCACCACCGCACCTGCGCTCACTCCGACCACTGCGACGCTGGCGATCGTTGGCGACTCCCAAGCCAATGCGTTGGCCATCAACCTGCCAGACGGAATCGGCAGCACATTCCCCACCGTGTACAACGGCAGCGTCCCCGGTTGCAGTGTGTACGACGACGGGACCGCGCGGAGCGAAGTCGATGTCAACAACAACTTCGTGGTCTGCCAGGGCTGGCAGGACGATTGGGCCTACGGCGCCCGAGGTGCCGACGTGGCCCTCGCAGTGATCGGTGGCTGGGACGTGTTCGACGTGGTCGTCGACGGCCAAACCCTGCCGTTCGCCAGCCCCGAACTCGACGACAGGTTCAAGCAGGAGCTGCGCGGCGGGATCGACGCGATGCTCGCCGAAGGGGTCAATGTCGGGCTGCTCGAACAGGCATGTATGCGACCGGTCTCGGTCGAGGGCGCCGGGGTCCCGGCACTCCCCGAGCGCGGCGACGATGCACGAGTCGCCCACGTCAACGGTCTGCTGATCGAGGTCGCCGACTCCTACGGTCCCGAGGTGGCTTTCATCGACGGCCCTGAAGAGTGGTGCACCGACGACGTGATCGCCAACGACTTGAACATGCGCTGGGATGGGGTGCACGTGTACCAGCCCGGGGCCAAGCTGATCATGGAGGCGATCGCCGGTCAGCTGCTCGAACTGGCCGCCGTGTAGCCACGACGTCGGACGAACCGCCGACGCCTAGTACCGGTGGCTCGGCTGAGGTACGTCACCAGCGACACCGCCACGATCGTCGACGCAACGAGCCCGTCGATCCGCCGCGCCAGCGCAACCGCGTCGGCGATGTCAGCCGGCGCCGGGTCTCGCCCGTCGCCGAGACGTGGTCGGCGCTCGATTCGTGTCCCGTACCGATTCACTCCGCCGAGACGCACACCGAGCGACGCCGCGAAGGCAGCCTCGACCACCCCGGCGTTAGGCGATGGATGTGCACCGGCATCGCGCACCACCGTCGACAGCACGGCGCGTCCTCGTTTCGGTGCAGCCACGAGGACGGCGAGCGCGGTCAGCCGGGCGGGAACATAGTTGAGCGCGTCGTCGAGGCGAGCCGCCGCCCACCCGAAGTTGCGGTAGCGCGTCGATCGGTGCCCGACCATCGCATCGAGGGTGTTCACCGCTCGATGCACGAGCACGCCAGGCGCGCCGGCAACAACCCCCCAGAACATCGATGCGGTCACTGCGTCGACCGTGTTCTCTGCAACTGATTCGACGACCGCCCGGGAGATCTCACCGCTGTCGGCGGCGGCCATGTCGCGACCCACCAAACCGACAACTCGGTGACGCGCCCGATCGAGGTCGCCATGTTCGAGATCCGCGGCGATCGCCAGTGCCTCTGCGGTGAGCATCTTGCCGGCGATCGACGCTGCGCTTCCGATCGCAACGGCGGCCGTCGCTCCAACAGCGCGACGGAGGACGAGGCCAACAGCTGCTGGAGGCGCAACCGCGAGCGCAACGAACCACACTCCCGCGGACCGCCGATCGCTGTACAGACGGTGCTCGAGGGCGCCGGCGTACCGGCCGAAGGCGGCTACCGGGTGAATCGCTGCCGGTGGCTCGCCGACGAGCTGGTCGACGAGGTACCCAAGCGCGGCGCCCGGGTTGAGTACCCGTTCGGCCATCACAGTCGATCGAGCGCCCCGATCAGCGCCGATCGCTGCTCGTCGGACGGAACGGCGATGCGCACGGTGTCGATCAGGCCGAATGACGTGCAATCGCGTACCACCACACGATGCGCCAGCAGGCGGGCTCGGAGTCCCGGTTCCCGTACGAGCACCCACGGTGCGGCGGTATCGACCACGTCGAGATCGCGGCGACGCAACTCGGCCACGAGATCGGCGCGACGGGCGCGAACCGCGTCTCGCCATGTCGGCAGGTCGCTCAGCTCGACCAATGCCGGCGCGATCGACGCAGCAAATCCGTTCACGGACCACTTCGGCTGTCGCTCACGAACGGCGGTGGCCTGCTCGGCGTCCGGGGCGACGACGTATCCGAGTCGCACCCCTGGGCACGCCCACAGCTTGGTCAGCGAGCCGATCCGCCATGCGCCGTCGTCGGTGCGCGTCCACGTCCCGGTGGCGAGTTGCCAAAACGCTTCGTCCCACACATCGGCGCGCTCATCGGCGCCGGCGAGTACACCCATCGGCGACGACGGGTCGGCGCGCCACACCAGACCGCCGGATTCGACCTGCCGAAGATGTCGACGGTAGAGCGAGAATGCGGGCTCGACGACGTCGCCCACCGGGTGCAGCGCGGCAACGAGCGCGATTGCCTCCGCGCCGCCATTGGTCAGGATCAGCCGCTCGGCATCGACTCCCATCACATCGGCGAGAGCGACCGTCGCCGGTTCGGTCTCGGGATAACGCAGGGCCGCATCGATGGCGTCGGCAATCAGCGGCCGCACGTCGGGGGCAACGGGGTTCACACTTGCGGACAGGTCGGTGAACGTGTCGACCGACACCCCGAGCGAGCGAGCAATCCGCTCGGCGTCACCTCCGTGTGGACCGATGGGGAACTCGGTGGTCATGGCACCGGAAATCCGCGTTGTGGGATGACGACCACTCCGCCGTTCGATCCTCGTTCGACCGACACGCATACGTCGTACACCTCGCCGATCCGTTCGGCGGTGAGCACGTCGCGGGCGCTTCCCGAAGCGACCAGGCGGCCCTCGTCGAGCAACACCAACCGGTCTGCGTAGAGCCCAGCCAACGTCAGGTCGTGCATCGCCGAGATCACGGTGAGCCGTTCGTCGCGCCGCAGCTCGGCGACCAGCTCGAGCGCTTGCTGCTGATGCCCGATGTCGAGGGCGCTCGTCGGCTCGTCGAGCAACAGCACTGCGGTGTCTTGCGCAAGCGCTCTAGCCAGTACCACCCGCTGGCGTTCCCCGCCGCTCAGCTCGCCGAGTACGCGGGCGCGCAATGCGGTCAGCCCGAGACGTTCGAGCACACGGTCGACAACATCTCGGTCGCCGCTCGATTCGATCCCGAAGCGGCCGACGTATGGCCACCGGCCGAGCAGGACGTAGTCGTCGACGCGCATGTCACCGGGGATCATCGGCTCCTGCGGCACCATCGCTACGCGCCGGGCGCGATCACGCGCTGACATCGCCGCAAGCGCAGCGCCATCGACGTCGATGCCGCCGGCGAAGCCGACGAGCCCACCGACGGCCCGCAACAGCGACGACTTCCCTGCGCCGTTCGGACCGAGCATCGCGACCCACTCTCCCGGCGCGACCGTGTCGGTGTACGGCTCGACCGCGACGAACTCGCCGTAGGTGACGCTGACGCCGCAGAAGTCGACCCGACTCATCGGCGCACCTGCTGACGGCGGAGGAGATAGACGAAGAATGGCGCGCCGAGGAATGCCGTCACGACGCCGATCGGCGTTTCCGCGCCACCCTGCACCGTGCGCCCGGGAATGTCGGCGAGGATCAAGAAGCACGCTCCGACGAACAACGACATCGGCACCACCATGCGGTAGCTCGCGCCGATCACCATGCGTACCGCGTGGGGGATGATCAGACCGACGAAGCCGATGAGACCGCTGACCGACACAACGGCTGCGGTTCCGAGCGTCGCCGCGATCACGATGACCAGTCTCGTGCGTGCCACAGACATTCCCAGCGTCGTGGCTTCGTCGTCGCCGACACGCAACACGTCGAGCGGTCGACGCAGGAGCACCAGCACGACAGCCGAGACGGCGACGTAGGGGATCACCAGACCGACATCACTCCACGTCGCGCTCGACAACCGCCCGAGGATCCACGAGTACACCTCACGCACGACATCGACGTTGCGCTGCAACAGCCACGTCTGCACTGCGGTGGCGAACGCCACGACGGCGACGCCAGCCAATACCAGCGTCGGACCCGAGCCCGTCGCCGGGCCGAACGCGCCGCCGACGAGATACGTCACCGTCACGGTGAGAATCGCCGCGCAGAAGGCGATGATCGGGACCGGATCGACGGGCCAGCCCGCCGTTGCCTGACGCGCCACGGTAAAGGCGAGGGTGGCCCCGAGCCCGGCGCCAGCAGCTGCGCCGAGCAGGTAGGGATCGACGAGGGGGTTGCGGAACACACCCTGGTAGCTCGCTCCCGCGGCCGAGAGCATTCCGCCGACAAGCGCGCCGAGGAGCACCCTGGGCATGCGAATCTGCCAGACGATGTTCCACTCTGCCCGGGACACGCCGGAGTCGATCGAGATCAGCGGGAGCCGGTCGAGGAGTGCGAGCGGGACGCGCCACGCTGGCGGGCCTGCCGGACCGATCGACACGCCGACGACGATGACGAGCCCGACGGCGAGCGCGCCGCCGACGAACCACCGCGCCGGGTGCCGGACAGCCAGCCTCCCAGCCGCGGTCGCTCGCTCGGCGCGCATCGCCCCGCTACCCCGAAATACCGGGGATTCCGTGCGCAATTCGCACGTCTTCGCGAACAGAACCGAGAATCACCGTGAAGTCACGACGCGGGGACGGTCGCCAGCGCATCGGCGATCACTTGGTAGAACTCGACGACCCGCGGGCCCCAGCGCGACGCGATGTCGTCGTCGACCTCGATCACCACCCCGTTTTGGACCGCCGCGATCACGTCCCAGCCGTCGCGCCCGCTGACCGTATCGATGCTCTCGCCGCAGCAATCGTCGTGCACGATCACATCCGGACTCGACGACACCACGAACTCGGCATTGAGCTGAGGAAACCCGCCGGCATCGTCAGGCAGTTCATCGGCGATGCTCGTCAGGCCGAGTTGTGCGTACGCCTCACCGATGAACGTGTTGCTGGTGACACTGAACAGGTCGGGCGTGAGCTCGTGGTAGTAGGTCAGCCCGTCGGGCGCCTCGGCGCCGGCAACGATCGCATCGATGTCGGTCTGCATCTGGGCGACGAGCTCCGCGGCCTCACCGACGTTGCCGGTCACTGCGCCGAGTTGCTCGATTTGGTCGTAGGTGTCGGTCAGCGATTGGGCGGCTGGCCCGTCCCACGACGGAATGCCGAGTGCATCGAGTTGTTCACCGAGCCCCGTGAAGTCGCCGCCGATCAGCACGAGATCGGGCTCGAACGCAGCGATCTCCTCCACGTTCGGCTCGAAACCGGACAACTCGTTCGGAAGTTCGAGCGCTGCTTCGGGGTAGTTGGAGAACTGGTCGACCGCAACGAGCCGATCGCCGGCTCCGATGGCGAACATGATCTCGGTGTGGGTCGGGCTGAGCGAGACGACTCGCTGCGGCCCGTCGGCCGAGCTGTCATCAGCCGACGGAGCGGCAGTTGTCGCGGCGATCGTCGGCGCGTCGGTGGTCTCGGCCGCCGGCGCGTCCGAGGTTGCCGTCGTCGGCGAGCTGTTGTCGTCACCGCACGCCGCCGCGATCAGCGCCAGAGCGCCGAGCGCGGCAGCACGACGGCCGAGCCTCGGCCGTCGAGATCGACACGAGTGTGTGGGTGTCATGGTGCCTCCATAGGGTTGGAGGACAAGTGGGGTTCGCGGCGAGCGCGCAACGGTGACCGGCACCGCTGGCCGACCCACTGGGCGAGCCGTCCCTTGCCTCGAGGGATGATGTCGCGCTCGAGGGCAGGCGACCGGGCTGATCGCGCCGCCGAAGCGGCGCGACATCACCGTTGCGGGACAGCGCCGGGTTCTCACCGGACTTCGCTGCGTCTCGAACGGTTCGACACCGTAGTGGCAGGCTCCTACGCTCCACGATTCACATGACGAACGACACGCCCGACGATGCGCCGATCGACGAGGATCGAGCGCCCACCGAAGATCCCCGACCCGACGGTTTACGGGGCGCCGACTCCTTGGTCGTGCTCAATACGGGCGACGGCAAGGGCAAGTCCTCGTCGGCGTTCGGCATCATGGTCCGTGGTCTGGCACGAGGCTGGAACGTTGCGGTCGTGCAGTTCATCAAGTCCGGCGACTGGAAGGTCGGTGAAGAGAAGATCGGGCGCGAGCTCGGCGTGGATTGGCATGCCTTCGGCGATGGGTTCACCTGGGACTCCGACGATCTCAGCGCCGATCGAGCCCATGCGGCTGAAGGCTGGCAGCAAGCCGTCGAGCTGATGAACGCCGGCGACCACCAGCTCGTCGTTTTCGATGAGTTGACGTATCTCGCCTCGTTCGGCTGGCTCGACGTGGCCGACATCGTGTCCGCCATTGCCGCCCGACCGAGACATGTCAACGTGGTGATCACCGGACGCGATGCCGCGCCTGAACTCGTCGAGCTCGCCGACACCGTCACCGAAATGCGCGAGGTGAAACACGCGTATCAACAGGGCATCCGCGCGATGCGTGGCATCGACTACTGAGGCCGAAGCGATGCCGTTGATCGTGCTCATCGGCGGGGCGCGTAGTGGCAAGAGTGGCTACGCGGTCGACCTCGCCCAGCGGGTCGGCGGACCGGTCACCTTCGTCGCCACGGCGCCGGTGCTGGACGGCGACATGTCACAACGGGTTGCCCGCCATCGCGAGGAACGGCCTGCAGGTTGGGACACCCTTGAAGAGGAGATCGAGCTCGTTCGGGCGCTCGGCGGCGTTCCCGATGGCCACACCATCATCGTCGACTGCCTCACATTGTGGACCTCGAACATGATGTGGAAAGACCACGCCGAGTCAGCGATTCTCGCCGCCGCCGAGTCAGCGAGCGAGCTGGCCGCCGAGCGCGACGGCACGGTCCTCGTGATCACCAACGAGGTCGGACTCGGCATTCACCCCGAGTCGGAGCTCGGTCGCACGTACCGCGACACCCTCGGGCGGGTGAACCAGGCGTTCGCACGACGCGCCGATGCCACACTCCTGATGGTCGCCGGTCGAGCACTCCGTCTCTCCGATCCAGACGAGCTGTTGGAAGATCTGCAACTCGACGTCGACCTGCCATGATCACGCAGCAATGACACTTCGCGACGCTCTCGTCGACCTCCCGCAGCCCGATGCCGTCGCCCGCGATGCCGTGCACGAGCGAGCCGCAGAGATCCTCCGTCCGAGCGGAGCCTTGGCATGGCTCGACGAGATCGCCGCCTGGGTCGCTGGCTGGCAGCGAACACCCCGACCCAGCATCGATCGACCGACCGGCCTGATCTTCGCCGCCGATCATGGCGTTGCGGCGGCGACGAAGGTCAGCGCCTACCCAACCGGCGTGACCGAGGCGATGCTCGCGGCCTTCGAAGACGGCCGCTCGACGATCTCCGCGTTCGCCCGCATCGTCGGAGCCGACGTGCGCGCCGTTGACGTCGGCGTCGGCCGGCCGACCGGCGACATCCGCTACGAGCCGGCGCTCGACGAGGCGCGCTTCGACGACATCGTCGACACCGCATTCGCCGAGGTCGACCGCCTCGACGGCGACCTGCTGGTGCTTGGCGAAATGGGTATCGGCAACACCACCCCGTCGGCGGCGATCGCCGCTGCGCTGGCCGGCGGCGAAGCCGCCGCCTGGGTCGGCAGGGGGACGGGTATCGACGACGAGGGGTTGGAACGCAAGCGGCTTGCGGTCCGCGAGGCCGTCAACCGCATCGCCGGGATCACCGACCCATTGGAGATCCTGCGCGAAGTTGGTGGAGCCGAACTCGTGGCGATTGCTGCGGCAATCGTGGCAGCACGTCGCCGGTCGCTCCCCGTGGTGCTCGACGGATACGTGGTCACCACTGCGGCCCTCCCCCTCGCGGTGGCGGCCGAGGACGCGCTCGACCACTGCACGGTCGGGCACTGCTCGGCCGAGCCAGGCCATCGGCGGTTGCTCGAACGACTCGGCAAGAAGCCGTTGCTCGATCTCGACATGCGCTTGGGTGAAGGGTCGGGCGCGATGGCTGCGGTGCCCCTGATCGCCATGGCCTGCGCCGGCGTGACCGCTGTGCCGACGTTCGGGGAGTGGTTCGGCGAGTGAACGACCGCGCTGCGCAGGGCGGCCTGCGACCGATCGGATTTCTCGGCGCGCTGACCTTCCTCACTCGACTGCCCGTCCGTCTACGCAGCGCTCCGGACCTCCCGGCGAGTGTTCCGTGGTTCGCCGTCGTTGGCGGCCTGATCGGCGTCACCGTCGGGACGATCGCTGCGGGGCTGGCCGAGCTCGTTCCGATGAGCGTCGCCGCGGCCGTTGCGGTGATCGCGGGGGTCGCCCTCACCGGTGCATTCCACGAAGACGGTCTGGCCGACCTGTGCGATGCGTTCGGCGGGTGGACGGTCGAACAGCGACACGAGATCTTGAAGGACTCGCGTCATGGGACCTACGGGGTTGCCGCTCTCGCATCATCGATCGTGCTGCGTATCGTTTGCGTCGCCGAGCTCGGACCGGCGACAGCCTTCGCGGGATTGGTTGCCGCCCACGCCCTGGCACGCGGGGCCGCAGTCGCCACGATGGGCGCACGGCCGAAGTCGGCGGCACCCGGACTCGGGTCGGAGTACACCGCGGCCGTCACGGCACCACGCGCCGCGCTCGGCGCGCTCGCAGGAGTCATCATCGCCGCGGCGGCCACGGGCTGGTGGGCCGCACCGTTGACCGCGGCCGCAGGGTTGGCGGCGATCGGCGTCGCATTGCTGGCTCGGCGAGCGTTGGGAGCGATCACCGGCGATTCGCTCGGCGCAATCGAGCAGGTCGCCGAGGGCCTGGTGCTGGTCGTCGTGACCGGCCTGGCCACCCGCCACACCCTGTGGTGGACCTGACCGCCCCCCACCCGACCGAAAAACCGGGGAGTCCGTGCGCATTTTGCACGTCTGCGATGACAGAACGGGGACACCATTGCGCAGCTAGCCTCGCGGCGTGCGAATTCCCTCCCCGATCGCGCAGCTGGTGCGCGGTTTCGCCATGGGTGCAGCCGACATCGTGCCGGGTGTCTCGGGCGGCACGGTTGCGCTGATCCTCGGGATCTACACGCGCCTGATCAACAACGTCCGTCTCGGCGCAGGGTGTCTCAAACAACTCATCACCGGTCGCATCAGCGAGTTTCGCGAGACGCTCGTGCGGATCGAATGGGTCTGGCTGGTGGCGCTGCTTGCGGGGATTCTCACCGCCATCGTGCTGTTGGCCTCGATCATCGAGGATTTGCTGCTCGAACAGCCGGTTCGGATGGCGGCGGCCTTCTTCGGTCTCGTTGCCGGGTCGGTGTGGGTCGCTGGACGGATGGTCGAACGGTGGGATCGCACCGCCGTCACCATCACCGCGACGCTCGGCGTGGCCATGTTCCTGCTCCTCGGGCTGCGGACCAACACCGAGGTGCCGGAGGGCGCAACGACGGCCGTGACCCAGCCGTTGTGGGTCTTCTTTCTGACCGGCGCGATTGCCATCTGCGCCATGATCCTTCCGGGCGTATCGGGTTCATTTCTCCTCGTGATGATGGGGATGTATCTCCAGGTCATCGACGCGATCGACGAACGGATGTATGCGGAGCTGGCGGCGTTCGGCCTCGGATGCGTGATCGGCTTGGCGCTGTTTTCGACCGTGCTGCATCACATGCTCGACCGCTATCACTCGTGGGTGCTCGCAGCGATGGTCGGCCTGCTGCTCGGTTCGACGCGGGTGCTGTGGGCATGGCCCGACGGCACGAACACCACAACGCTCGGCGCTCCACGCGACGATGTGTTGGTGCCGGTGTTGTTGGCCGTGGCCGCCGCTGCGCTGGTCGTCAGCGTCGACTGGTATTCACGTCGGCGCACGACCACACGCGAGCCGCAGCCAGTCGCCGCCTGACCTCAGCCGACGAGCGCGGCGATGCGCTCGATGCCTTCGACCAAGTCGTCGTCACCAAGCGCGAACGAGAACCGCCCGTAGCCCGGCACACCGAACGCCTCACCCGGCACGAAGGCCACCTTCGCCCGTTCGAGTACGAGGTCAGCGAGTTCGAGCGTCGTCGATGCGGAGGCGCCGCCGAGATCACGGTCGAGCAATCCACGCAGGTCGGGGAACCCGTAGAACGCGCCCTGCGGCTCGAGGCAGGTGACGCCGTCGATGGCGTTGAGCATGGTCTGCAGAGTGGTTCCCCGTCGTTCGAACGCCGTGCGCATCTCGTGCACGGCATCGAGTGGCCCCGACACCGCTGCCAGCGCCGCTTGCTGTGCCACGTTGGACACGTTCGAGGTGGCGTGGCTCTGGAAGTTTGTGGCCGGCTTGATGACGTCGTTCGGGCCGATCATCCACCCGACTCGCCAGCCGGTCATCGCATAGGTCTTGGCCACGCCGTTCACGATGATGCACTGATCGGCCAAGTCGGGCACCAAGACCGGCATGGACGCGAACGTGTGCGCGCCATAGGTGAGGTGTTCGTAGATCTCGTCGGTGACCACCCAGATCCCACGCTCGACGGCCCACTCACCGATCGCCTTGATCTGCTCTGGAGGGCAGACCGCACCCGACGGGTTGTCGGGGCTGACGAACAGCAGCACCTTGGTGCGGTCGGTCGTCGCCGCCTCGAGTTGATCGACGGTGACTTGGAATCCGCTCTCGGCATCGGTGTCGACGACCACCGGCACGCCCCCGGCGAGGGCGATCGACTCGGGGTAGGTCGTCCAGTACGGCGCCGGGACGATGACCTCGTCGCCGGGGTCACACAGCGCCGCAAACGCCGTGAACACAGCGTGTTTGCCTCCATTGGTCACCAGCACGTTGTTGGCGTCGCACCCGAACCCCGAGTCGCGCTCGGTCTTGGCCGCGATGGCCTCCTTGAGCTCCGGAAGCCCGCCAGCGGGTGAGTAGCGATGATTGCGCGGGTCCGAACACGCCTCGACGGCGGCCGCCACGATGTGCTCCGGCGTGGCGAAATCGGGTTCGCCTGCCCCGAAGCCGATCACGCTCTCTCCGGCCGCCTTCATCGCCTTGGCCTTGCTGTCAACGGCGAGAGTGGCGGAGGGGGCGATCGATGCAAGTCGTTCGGAGGTGCGCTTCACGGCGCCCACTGTGGCACATCACCGCTGTTCCACGTTGCGCGTTTGCGCGCCGGGCGGTGAGCGAAACGGCTCCCTGTGGACCACTTCCCTCACCGCAACGCAGCGCCACGAGACTCCGGTGAGCGAAACGGATCCCTGTGGGCCACTTCGCTCACTGGAGTGTGACCGAATCGATGTGCCCGGGTTGGCCGGCGAGCCGCCATGCTGTGGCGGTGAGCAACACCTCCTCGATCACGATTCCTGCCGACCTGCTACCCGCCGACGGGAGGTTCTGCTCCGGACCGTCGAAGGTGCGACCCGAACAGGTGGCCGCCGTCGTCGCGGGGGAGCGCACCCTGCTCGGGACCTCCCACCGCAAGCCGGCGGTGAAGGGACTGGTCGGCGATGTGCAAGAGAAGCTGGCGACGCTGTTCGGGTTACCCGCCGGTTGGGAGGTCGTTTTGGGCAACGGTGGGACAACCGTGTTCTGGGATGCCGCCACGTTTGGCCTCGTCGAACATCGCAGCCAGCACCTGAGTTTCGGCGAGTTCTCCTCCAAGTTCGCCACTGCGTGCGCGGCGACCCCGCACCTGGGCGAGCCCAGTGTGATCAGCGCCGAGCCGGGCACACACCCGACCGCCGTGGCCGAGCAGGGCGTCGACACGTACGCCCTCACTCACAACGAGACCTCGACCGGTGTCGCCATGGAGCTGCGCCGGCCCGACGGCATCGACGAGGGCGCCATCGTCGCTGTCGATGCCACGTCTGCAGCCGGTGGCTTGCGGTGGGATCCACGTGAGGTCGACGCCTACTACTTCGCTCCCCAGAAGTGCTTCGCCTCCGACGGCGGGTTGTGGTTCGCCGCCTGCTCGCCTGCGGCGGTCGAGCGCATCGAGCGCATCGGTGCGAGCGATCGTTGGCGCCCCGCGTCGATCGACCTCCAGATCGCCCTCGACAACTCGCGTCAGCACCAGACCTACAACACCCCGGCCGTGGCGACCCTGATCATGCTCGATGCTCAGCTCGATTGGATGCTCGACGGCGGCGGGCTCGACTTCGCGGCCGGACGAAGCGAGCAGTCGGCGGCAATCCTCTACGGCTGGGCCGAGCGCACCGAGTGGGCGGCGCCGTTCGTCGCCGACACCCGGCAGCGCAGCGCGGTCGTGGGCACGATCGACCTCGACGACGCGATCGACGCAACCGCTGTTTCGGCGGCGTTGCGCGCCAACGGGGTGCTCGACACCGACGCATACCGCAAGCTCGGTCGGAACCAGCTGCGCATCGGGATGTTCCCAGCGATCGACCCGAGCGACGTCGAGGCCCTGACCGGCTGCGTCGAATACGTGGTCGACCACATGCGCAGCGAGTCGTAGCCGCTCGATCGAACACGGCAGCACCGGGTCCACCGGCCGCAGTCGGCGATCGCGCTGGCAGACTGTTGGCGATGCAGGCGACCGACGTGCTCGAGTTCGAAGCCGACGATCTCGGCGCGCTCGATCGGCCGGTGATGTTGATCGCCCTCGAAGGCTGGTTCGACGTCGCCGGCGCGGCCACACATGCCGTTTCGGCGTTCACCACGGCCGAACACTCGGTCACGATCGGCAGTATCGACCCCGACCCGTTCTACGACTTCACGCAGCAGCGCCCTCACGTCACCGTCGACGACGACATCCGCGAAATCGTCTGGCCGGCCAACGACTTCACGCTGCTCCGCCAGCCCGGCCACCGCGACCTGATCAGACTCGTCGGCGTCGAACCGCACCTCCACTGGAAGACCTACATCGACGCGATCAACGTCGTGGCGGGCGCGCTCGGCTGCGAGGCGATCGTCACGGTGGGCGCCGCCGCCGAGGCACTCCCCCACACGCGCACGCCACCGGTCACCGGAAGCACCGCCAATGCCGGACTGGCATCGAGCCTCGGCCTCACGACGCCGAGCTATCAGGGCGTGACCGGCCTGATCGGTGCGCTGCACGCAGCACTCGAGGCGCGACACACACCGTCGGTGTCACTGCGCGTCGGAATCCCCCACTACCTCATGAACGCCGAGCACCCGCAGGCCGTTGCTGCGCTGACCAGACATCTGAGCCACGTCCTCGACGCACCGACGTCGGTCGACCTCGGCGATCAGATCGAGCGGTGGCGCACCGTCCACGACGAGGTCATCGAGAGCGACGAGCAGCTGATGATGTACGTGAAGATGCTCGAGGCCGAGTTCGATCGGCGGGCAGAGGCGAACATCCCGAGCGCCGACGACCTCGGCGACCGGTTCGAGGAGTTCTTGCGCAGCCAGCGCGACGACAAGGAGTGACCCTCGCGGTCGCCAACTGTGTGCCTGCGGGTCAGCCCTTCGCTGCGCGGAAGCCGGCGTCGAGGTCGGCGAGGATGTCGTCGATCGACTCCAGGCCCACGCTCAGGCGCACCTGCCCAGGCGTGACGCCGGTGGCCAGCTGCTCTTCGGGGGTGAGCTGGCTGTGGGTGGTGCTCGCCGGGTGGATCACCAGGCTGCGGACGTCGCCGATGTTGGCAACGTGGCTGTGTAGCTCGAGGCCCTCGGAGAAGTTCTTGCCCGCTTCGGCGCCACCTTCGATCTCGAAGGCGATGATCGAACCGGCGCCCCGGCCACGGCCGTACTTCTGACCACGGTCGTACCACGGGCTCGACGGCAGGCCAGCGAAGCTGACCGACGACACGTCGTCGCGGGCATCGAGGAACTCGGCGACAGCCTGTGCGTTCTGGAAGTGGCGCTCCATCCGCAAGCTCAGCGTCTCGAGACCTTGGATCACCAAGAACGCGTTGAACGGCGAGATCGACATCCCGAGGTCGCGCAACAGCTGCACCCGCGCCTTCAAGATGAACGCGCCGTGGCCGAGGGCCGGGAAGTACGCCAGGCCGTGGTAGCTCGGGTCGGGTTCGGTGAAGTTCGGGAACCGCCCGCTGGCGGCGTAGTCGAAGGTGCCGCCGTCGACGATCGCTCCACCGATCGAGGTGCCATGGCCGCCGCAGAACTTGGTCAGGCTGTGCACGACGATGTCGGCACCCCACTCGAGGGGACGGATCAGGTACGGCGTGGGCACCGTGTTGTCGATGATCAACGGGAGACCGGCGTCGTGGGCGACACCAGACACGCCCTCGATGTCGAACACGTTGTTGCGAGGGTTGGCCAGGGTCTCGCCGTAGAAGGCCTTGGTGTTGTCACGCACGGCGGCGCGCCACTGATCGAGGTCGTCGGGGTCGTCGACGAATGTGACCTCGATGCCCATCTTCGGCATCGTGTAGTGCAGCAGGTTGTACGAGCCGCCGTAGAGCGACGGCGAGGCCACGACGTGGTCACCCGACTCGGCGAGAGTGAGGATGGCCAAGGTCGACGCCGCCTGGCCGGAGCTGACAGCCAACGTGCCCGGCAAGCCGATGGCTGTGGTGCAGCCACCTTCGAGCGCGTTGATGCGCGCTTCGAGAGCTCCCTGGGTGGGGTTCATGATGCGGGTGTAGATGTTCCCGACTTCGGCAAGGGCGAAGAGGTTCGCCGCGTGCTCCGAGTCGCGGAACTCGAACGACGTCGTCTGGTAGATCGGAACGGCGCGGGCACCCGTCGCCGGATCCGGGTCACCGCCGACATGGATTTGCTTGGTTTCGAAACCCCACTGCTCACTCATGGCGAGCGACGCTAGTTGCCGAATTCTGACCCCACAACTCAAGATTGGCAATCAGATCCGGCGTGATCGTCGGCACGCTGTTCAATTCGTTCTCGACGTTCATGTTCTGGGTGATGGAGCCGAGCGAGTACGACACGCTCCTCACCGCGCTCGACGCGAGCTTCAACCTCATCGACACGACGGTGTTGCCGATCGCCTCGGTGCTCCTGGTGCTCGGCATCGTCGCTGCTCTGGCGATGGCGCCGACACTCGACGTGTTGACGCTCGGCCGCGATCGAGCGACCGCCCTCGGCGTCGCGTACCGGCGGACCGTGACGCGACTGTTGATCATCGTGGCAGGGCTCGTGGCGGCGGCAATCCGCATCTCGATCACCGCGCTCGCGCTCGGCCAGGCGCTGCTCCAACACGTGCTCAACTACGCCGGCACGACATGCCGTTCAACGTGCACCAACTGGGCGACGAACTGGTCGCCACATACTTTCGGTGAAGCAATCGTGGCCGCTGCCGGAACGCAACCAAGCGCAGTGGCGGGTCTGACCTCGACCGCCGGGCTGGTGCTGCGGCGGCAGAGCAGGAGCGCTCGCCTCAACAGATTGGGCCGTTGGCGCGCCGTCGCTCAAGCGCCGACCGGGCAACGCCTTGTCGGTGACGGGCGGCGGCGATCATGAAGGTGGTGTCGGGGTAGTGGTGCATTTCGGTGCCTCCGGCGGACGGCGGTGTGGTGGACACGGTCCACACTGCGCCGTAAGGCACCCTCAGCACATCGGGCAAATGTCTACATTTCCGCCGTTGCCTACCTGAGGCTCGCGGCGACGCCAGCTCAGCCGGTGACGAGCTGGGTCAACTTCGCATCGAGCCCCGCACTGGCCGGCGCACCGACGCTACGGTCGACACTCCCGTCGCTTCCGAGCGCGACATAGGTCGGGTATCCCATCACGCCGAATGTGTTCGCCAGCTCGTACGACGAGTCGACGATGTGATCGAAACCGTCGAGACCCTCGTCGTTCGTCATCTGCGCCACGTCGCACCTGTCGTGCGGCGCAACGACGCCAAGGAAGCGAACGTCGTCGCCAAACTCTCCGTGAGCCTCGATCACGACGGGTATCGCGGCTCGGCAGTGCTGACACGATGGCGACCAGAACCACAACAACACGTTGTCATCGGACAGCTCAGCCAGATCGATCTCGCAACCGTCGACGGTCTCGACGAGAGCAGCCTCGGGCCCGCCGGCCGAGGGAGTCTGGCCACCACATGCTGCGACGACCATGAAGACTGCGGCCAACAGCACCGCTGCGGCACGGTTCATCGAGGACCGATGACGGAGCGGCGCCCGCTGGGGTGCGTTGGTTCTCTGGTTCATGCCTCCAGAAAGGCACAACTCCCTTGAGCGCGACTTTAACGGTGGATAAACCGTGTCTGAACCCGGCCAGAAAGTGCGTGTTCGCGGCGCGGTCAGCCGCCCGAAACGTCGGCGACCTTGTCTTTGCCGGCCTTGATGAACGGCATCATGTCGCGCAGCTCACCGCCAATCTCCTCGATGGCGTGGCCCTTGCCCTCGTCTTGCATGCGCGAGTAGTTGGGGCGTCCAGCCTCGGACTCGGCGATCCACTCCGCAGCGAACTCGCCACTGCGGATCTCACCGAGGATCTTGCGCATCTCGTCCTTCGTCGCCTCGGTGACGACCCGCTGGCCGCGGGTCAGGTCGCCGTACTCGGCGGTGTCGGAGATCGAGTAGCGCATCCCAGCGATGCCCTCCTCGTACATGAGGTCGACGATCAACTTCACCTCGTGGAGGCACTCGAAGTACGCCATTTCGGGGGCGTAGCCGGCCTCGACGAGCGTCTCGAAACCGGCGCGCACCAGAGCGGTGAGACCACCGCAGAGAACGGCCTGCTCGCCGAACAGGTCGGTTTCTGTTTCCTCTGCGAAGGTCGTCTCGATCACACCGGCACGGGTGCCGCCGATGGCATCGGCGTAGCTCATCGCCACGTTGCGAGCGGCGCCGGTGGCGTCTTGGGCGACCGCGATCAGCGCCGGTACGCCGCCGCCCTCGGTGTAGGTGCGGCGTACGAGGTGACCGGGACCCTTCGGCGCAATCATGATCACGTCGACGCCGGCGGGCGGCTGGATGCGGTCGAACCGGATGTTGAAGCCGTGGGCGAAGGCGAGCGCATTGCCGTCGGAGAGGTTGGCGGCGATGTGCTCGTCGTAGATCTGCTTCTGCTCGGTGTCGGGAGCGAGCAGCATCACGACGTCGGCCCAGGCTGCGGCTTCGGCGATCGTCATCACGGCGAGGCCGGCCGCTTCGGCTTTGGCCACCGACGACGACTCGGGACGGAGTCCGACGACGACGTCGACACCGGAGTCCTTCAGGTTGAGGGCGTGGGCATGGCCCTGCGAGCCGTAGCCGACGACGGCAACCTTCTTACCTTGGATGATCGACGCGTCGGCGTCTTCGGCGTAGTACACGGTGACGGCCATCTCAGCCAGCCTTTCCAGTATTCGGTGTGGGGGAAGAACTCAGGGCGCGGAGCCGGGCGTTGCGGTCGAGCTTGGGGAGCGCCACCCGGCCGGTGCGCTGGAGTTCCACGATGCCATATCCGCTGATCAGGTCTTCAAAGTCGTCGAGCTTGTCGGGATGACCTTCGAGGCTGACGGTGAGGGCCGACTCGGCGACGGCGATGATCTTGCCTTCGAAGATGTTCACCAGCTCGACCACGTGGCTGCGGCTCTCATCGCTGGCCTTCACTGTGCCGATCAGCAGCTCGCGTTCGACCGAACGACGAGGGTCGAGTTCGGAGATCTTGACCACGTCGATCAGCTTGAACAGTTGCTTGGTGATCTGCTCGAGCGGAGTCGATTCGACATCGACCACGATCGTGATGCGGCTCATCCCCTCGTCCTCGGCCGGAGCGACCGCGAGCGAGAAGATGTTGTAGCCCCGCCGGGCGAACAGGCCCGCCACACGGGCCAGGACACCGGGGCGGTTCTGCACGAGCACCGAGAGGATGTGGTGATTCAGCGTGTGCCCGCTGTATTGGTTGATCGTCGTCATGAGCGCAGTTCCCTAGCGGTTCTCGGGGCGACGCAGGTGGTGCGCGTCGCCGGCGTGTTGGGGATGGAGGATCAATTCGTCGTTGCTGACACCGGCGGGAACCATCGGGAACACCTTCTCGCTCGGATCGCAACGGAATTCGATGACCACACTGCGGTCGGTGATGGCGTTGGCCTTCTCGATCGCCGGGCCGACTTCTTCGGGCGACTCGACACGGATGCCGACGGCGCCCATCGATTCCGCCCACATCACGAAGTCGGGCACCGAGCCGTTGAGGAACACCTCGGAGTACTTCTCGTCGTAGAACATCTCCTGCCACTGACGCACCATGCCGAGATAGGCATTGTTGATGAGGGCCACCTTGATCGGCAGGTCGTCGAGGGTCGCGGTGACCAACTCCTGGCCGGTCATCTGGAAGCAGCCGTCGCCGTCGATTGCCCACACGTCCTTGTCGGGATGCGCGGCCTTTGCGCCGATCGCGGCGGGGATCGAGAAGCCCATGGTGCCGAGCCCACCGGAGTTGACCCATGTGTACGGCTCGGTGAAATCGATCAATTGCGACGCGTACATCTGGTGCTGGCCGACACCCGAGGCGACGATCGCGCCCGGCGCGAGCCGTTCGTTGAGCTGCTCGATGCAGTACTGCGGCTTGAGCGCCTGACCGGGCTCGGACTGGTCGTAGACGATCGGGAACTTCTCCCGCCATCCCGACAAGGTGCTCTTCCAGTCGGCGGTGTCGGCTTGCACCGTTCCGCCGCTCTGCAGCTGCCGGATCGCCGACACGATCTCTTCGATCACGTACTTCGCGTCGCCGACGATCGGAACGTCCGGCCGACGCACCTTGCCTTGCTCCGCCGGATCGATGTCGACGTGGATCACCTTGGCTTCGGGGGCGAACGAGTCGACCTTGCCGGTGATGCGGTCGTCGAAGCGCGAGCCGAGTGCGATCAGCAGGTCGCTGTGTTGCATCGCCGACACTGCGGTGGCGTTGCCGTGCATGCCGGGCATGCCGATGCACAGCGGATGATCATCGGGGAACGCACCGCGGGCCATGAGTGTGGTGACCACGTGGATGTCGGTCAGCTCGGCGAGTTCGCGCAACGCCTCGGCCGCACGGGCTTTCAAGATGCCGCCGCCGGCGTAGATCACTGGCCGTTCGGCCTCGAGGATCATCTGTGCGGCCTGCTTGATCATCCGCGGATGACCCTTCACGTTGGGCCGGTATCCGGGGAGCGAACTGAACAGCTCTTCATCGCTCGGCCAGTACCAGTTGGTCGTCGCCTGGAGGACGTCTTTGGGCACGTCGACGAGCGTCGGCCCGGGGCGTCCGGTGCGGGCGATGTGGAACGCCTGGCGGATGGCCATCGAGATGTCGTCGGGCGACATGACCAACTCGTTGTGCTTGGTACACGACCGGGTGATGCCGACCGTGTCGCATTCTTGGAAGGCGTCACTGCCGATCGCGGCTGTCGGCACCTGACCGGTGATCCCGACCATCGGAATCGAGTCCATGTACGCGTCCATCAACGGTGTGACGAGGTTGGTGGCGGCGGGCCCAGACGTGACCATCGCCACCCCCGGGCGGCCCGTCACGTGCGCGTAGCCTTCGGCCATGTGGCCGGCGCCTTGTTCGTGGCGCACGAGGATGTGGCGGATCGGACTGTCGACCAGCGGGTCGTAGGCCGGGAGGATGCACCCGCCGGGATAGCCGAAGATCAGTTCGACCTGCTCGTGTTCGAGCGATCGGATCAGCGCTTCGGCGCCGGTGATTGGGCCGGAATTCGCTGCGGTCATGTCGGTGCCTTTCGTGTGGAGATCAAGAAGTGGTGAGAGCTGGTGAGAGATCGGTGCCGAAAACGCAAACGACCTCCCAGCTGGGAGGTCGTGAGCACGCGCGGCGAGTGGGCCGGCGTGCTACCGGATGAGTACTACGAGGGCGCGAGGGCCTGTGCTCACGTGGGCAAGTGTGCCAGGAGATACGCCGCCGGTCAACCCGGGCAGCCGATCAGCGCCGCGACAGCGGTCATCAGGCGACACCACCTTGAGACACCAGGTGCCAGGCACCAAGTGTCGCGGCGACAGCTGGTGCCTGGCACCAGGTGTCGCTGTGTGTCATGACGCAACGACGCCTTGCAGCTGGGCGGCGGTGTAGGTGTTGTCGAGCAGGGATGCGATGGTCATCGGGCCGGTGCCGCCGGGCATCGGTGTGATCCAGCCGGCTACGGGTGCGACCGAGTCCCGGTCGACATCGCCGACGATCCCGGCGTCGGTGCGCGAGATCCCGACATCGATCACTGCGGCACCCGGCTTGACGATGTCGCCGGTGATCATGCCGGCTTGTCCAGCGGCGCCGACCACGATGTCGCACTCGCGTACCACGGCCGCCATGTCGGCGGTACGTGAGTGGGCGAGGGTCACGGTGGCGTCGACGCCCTTGCGCGCCAGCAGCAACGCCAATGGAAGTCCGACGAGTGTCGAGCGACCGATGACGACGGCGCGTTGACCACTGACCGGCACGTCGTATCGTTCGAGCAGCCGCATCACGCCGGTCGGTGTGCAGCCGACCAGACCGGGGCGTCCGCGAACCAGTCGCCCCATCGAGCGTTCGGTGAGGCCGTCGACGTCCTTCTCGGGCGGGATCAGATCGAGCACCGCCTCTTCGTCGCGACCATCGGGAAGCGGGAGCTGCACGAGGATCCCGTTCACTGTGGGGTCGGCGGCGAGCGCGGTGACCACCGATTCGATCTCGGCCTGGGTCGCAGTCGCCGGCAGATCGGTGTGGCGCGAGATCATCCCGGCCTCTTCGGCCTTTTGCCGCTTGCTACGTACGTAGCGCTGGCTCGGTCCGTCGTCGCCGACGAGGACAGTCGCCAGCGTGATGGCGGGCGAACCAGCCGCCTCGATCTTCGCTTTCAGCTCGACGAGGATCTCGTCGCGCAACACCTTGCCGTCCATCACGATTGCCGTCACTCCGCCGAACCTACCCCCTCACACACCCTGCTCTCGTGGGAAGGTTCGGCTCAGACCGTGACGGTCACGGCGTCGAGACCATCGTCGACGCTGACGTAGCCGGCGATCGTTGTGAGGCCGTCGAACGGATCCGGATACGACCACGCGATGTCGGCGATGCCGTCACCTGTCCAGTACGTGGTCTGGCCCGTGTACGGACAGTGCGTCGTGGTATCGGTCGCCGTCAGATCGATCGACACCGCATCGATGGGCAGGTACCACCGGTTGGCAGCCCCGGTTTCCGACACGACCACTGCCTCGGTGGTATCGGCGACGGTTTCGCCGTTGACGTTCACACGCACCCGCCGACTCGAAGGGCGAGCATCGACTCGGTGATACGGGTCGCGCAGGTGGCCGAACACCTCGGTGTCCTCGTCGAACCAGCGGTCCATCTTGGCGAAGTACGGCGCCACGTAGCCGGTCGACCACTGCGCCTCGGGCAGCGGTGCCGGATAGCCCCACACGGCATTCTCGACCACTCGGTCGCCGACGCGCACCGACCAGTACGAGGCGTCGCCCTTGAACGGGCAATGCGTGGAGTGATCGGTCGCACCATCCACCTCGGCGCGCACGCGCCGGGGAAACGGCGACATCAGCAATCGATGTCGCGGGCCGGGCGGCGGACCGCCCGCGTCCGCAACTCACCCACCGAACCGCCACGCCAGCGGCGGCATCCAACGCAACGGCCCCACCGAACCGCCACGCCAGCGGCGGCGACGTGATTAGCCAGCCTCGGAGTGCGTGACGGGCGACTCGCCCATCCACTCGCGCAGCGTGTTCTTGAGCTTGGTCTGCTGGATGAACAGGTCGTGCTCGGCGGGGGCTTCGCCTGCCGCCTGTGGCGCCTTCAGGTAGAAGCTCAGCCACTCCTGCACGCCCGACTCTCCGGCGCGCGCCGCGAGGTCCATGAACAATGCGAGATCGAGCACGATCGGCGCGGCGAGGATGGAGTCACGGCACAAGAAGTCGACCTTGATCTGCATCGGGTACCCGAGCCAGCCGAAGATGTCGATGTTGTCCCAGCCCTCTTTGTTGTCACCGCGGGGCGGGTAGTAGTTGATGCGCACGACGTGGTCGATCTCGCCGTACAGGTCGGGGTACACCTCGGGCTGCAGGATGGTGTCGAGCACACCGAGCTTCGACACTTCCTTCGACTTGAAGTTTTCCGGATCGTCGAGCACCTCGCCGTCGCGGTTGCCCAAGATGTTGGTCGAGTACCACCCGCGCATCCCGAGCATGCGGGCCTTGAAGCCGGGCGCGAGCAGGGTCTTCATCAGCGTCTGGCCGGTCTTGAAATCCTTGCCGGCGATCGGCACACCACGCGACTTCGACAGCTCGATCATGCAGTCGAGGTCGACCGACAGGTTCGGTGCGCCGTTGGCGAACGGCACATCGGACTGCAGCGCGGCGTAGGCATAGATCTGGCTCGGCGAGATGTTCTCGTCGTTGTCGCGCAGCCCCTGCTCGAATGCGGTCACCGAGGCATGAACGGGGGACGGCTCCTGGTAGGCCTCGGTCGACCCGCACCACACCATCACCAGGCGGTCGCAGCCGTTGGCCTCTTTGAACGACGCGATGTCGTCGATGAGCGCCATTGCCTGGTCCCACTTGTTGGGAACGTCCTTCACGCGAACGCCGTCGAGCTTCGATACCCAACGCTGGTCGAATACGGCATCCATCGGAACGATCCCCTCGAGGTCGCTGGAGATCGCCGTGAGGTCATCGCCCTCGAGCACGCCGGCGGTCTTCGCCGCCTCGAGCGCGTTCGGCGAGATCGGGTCCCATCCACCGAACACCAGGTCGTCGAGTTCAGCGAGCGGTACAAATTCGCGGATCAGCGGATTGCGCCCCTCCTCTTTGGTTCCGAGGCGGATGTGTGCCATCTGGCTGATCGAGCCGATCGGCGCAGTCAGCCCTTGGCGAGCGGCGATCACGCCGGCGATGAAGGTGGAGGCCACGGCGCCCATGCCCGGCGTGAGGACGCCGAGCTTGCCGGTGGCGGGAGCGATCTGTCGAGCGGTCATAGGTCGCAATGATAAGTACCTCCGCTCGGTTCGCATCGTTGGTGAAGCATCTCTGAACTATTCTCCGAGGCCGTGGGCGCACTCCCCGACCTGACGATCCGGCAGTTCGAGTATCTCGTCGCAGTGGCCGACGCCGACACGTGGGCACTGGCCGCCGATCGGGTCGGTGTCAGCGGGTCGGCACTGTCTCAGGGCATTGCTGAACTCGAACGCCGACTCGGCGTCGATCTGTTCGATCGTGACGGCCGCCGCCGACGGCTGCGCACCGACGCCATACCGGTGCTCGCCCACGCACGACAGGTGCTCGCGCTCACCGGCGACCTGGCCGACTGGGCCGAGCGCATGCGGACCGGGTCGGCCGGGCGGCTGCGTCTGGGGATGATCGACGCCGCAGCCATCGTTCACTTCGGCGATCAACTCCGACGATTCCGCGCCGCGCGAACCGACGTCGAGCTGCGGTTGCGGGTCGAACCGTCGGGGCCGCTCCTCGAGCTCCTGATCGCTGGCGACCTCGACGTGGTCGTCTGCGTGGCCCCACCTGAGCCGATCCCCGGACTCCGCACCACACCACTGCTGATCGACGACGTCGCCGTGTACGCGCCGGGCAAGACGCGCCCGAGCTCGCCCGCCACGTGGGGGCCGTGGGTGCTGTTTCCCGAGGGCTCGCACACGCGCGGCGCGATCACCCGTGAACTCCGTCGGCTGGGTGCACCGATCGAGGTCGTCGCCGAGAGCCACCAGCCGGACGTCTTGCGCGAGATGGTGCGTTTAGGTACCGGATGGACTGCGCTGCCCCGGGCACAGGCCGAACATGGAACAGGGAATCTCGTCGAGGTGCAGACGCTGCTCCGCCGTGAGCTCGTCGCGGCAGTCCGTGACGGAACCGTGCGTCAACCGGTCGTCGACGACCTCATCGCCGCGTTCACAGACGCTGCGAAATCGACGTCGCGCCCATCGGCACTACGGTGACACCATGCGCTCACCGGGCATCCACCACGTGTCGATCAACGTGCACGACACCGCCGAGGCGGTCGAGTTCTACACCGACGTGCTCGGTATGACGGTGCGCACCGATCGGCCCAACTTCGACTTCGCCGGGGCCTGGCTCGACGTTGGCGATCACCAGGTGCATCTGTTGGAGCTCACGGTGCCCGACAACGTCGGGCAGCACTTCGCTATCGCCGTCGACGATGTCGATGTGGCGGTGGCCCACGCTCGTGAACGTGGTGTGCAGGTCGGCGATCCCACCCCGGTGGGATCCGGACGCCAGGCGTTTCTGCAAGATCCGTCGGGCAACACGATCGAGCTGCATCAACCCGGCCGCTGAACGACCCCGTCGTCGGTCACGACGACATCGACGCCGACGTCGTGCGGTTCGGTGGGCAGATCGTCGCGGAGCTGTTCGCGAAAGCACACACCGACCGCAATGCAGTCCGGACGCGTCGCCGCGAGATAGCGGTCGTACCACCCGCCGCCTTGCCCGAGTCGGGCGCCGTGGGCAGTGAAGGCAACCCCGGGAACGACGACTACATCCGGCCACGACGAGGTCGGCTCGTCCTCCGGGACGCGTACTTCGGCGCCGCGGGTCGTCAAGTCGTCGCGCACCCCACTCATCTCGGGCTCTCCAGCAATGGAGTCGAACACCAACACCCGACGCGCGTGGCGGACATCGTCGAGCTCGGCGATCACCCGCCGGATGCGCTCACTTCGGCTGTGCTGATCGGCGAGCGCGCGGCGCAGCGGGCGCAACTCTCGGCGCAAGCGATCCTTGGCGTCGAGCGACGACGTGCCAGCGGCCACCGCCGCGAGCGTACAGTTGGCGCCGATGAGCGAGGACAGCCACGAGTTCGACTCGGCCCACTTCCGCACGGTGATGGGCCACTTCCCGACAGGCGTCACCGTCGTCACCGCAATGGCCGAGGACCGGCCGCACGGATTCACCATCGGATCGTTCACCTCGGTGTCACTCGACCCGCCGCTCGTCGGCTTCCTCCCGCAGGTCGGCTCGGAGACGTGGACGGCGATGGAAGGCACACGGAGCTTCTGCGTCAACGTGTTGAGCGACCAACAGAGCGATCTGTGCTGGAAGTTCGCCAAGAGCGGGACCGAAGCGTCACGCTTCGACAGCGTCAATTGGCACCCTGCACCGACGGGATCCCCGGTGCTCGACCGAGCCGTCGCCTGGATCGACTGCACGATCGAGGAAGTCCACATGATGGGCGACCACCTCTTCGTGCTCGGTCGTGTCGTGGCCCTCGATGCCGACGCCAACCACGACGGCGAACCTCCACTGCCGCTGGTGTTCTACCGCGGCGCCTTGGGCGGCTTCTCCGCCGAGGGCTGACACCGTCGCGCTTGTGGCGCATCGCGACCAATGCCGTCGCGCAACAGCCCGGTTGCGATGCTCTTGAGTGCGATGGACGAGACCGATGAGTTGAGCGCGTTCGGTGATGGCTGCGTGTGCGACACCTTCGACGGAGTGACGTGCACATCCGCAGACACGCGAGGAGATCCCGGGCCTGGGGTCTTTGTCATCGGCCTCACCGATCCCCTCGTCGTTCGAGCGTTAGGCGCGCTGTCGCCGGAGCGGTCGCTGGTCTGTGTGAGCGAACATCGATGGCGCAGCGATATGTGCTCACACGAAACCCCGACCTGTCTCACCGCTGGCACACTGGACCGCATGGATCGTCGCCTGGCTCTCGCCGCCGGACTCGACACGGGCTTCGTCGTGTTGTTCGTCGCCATCGGGCGACGCAACCACAACCAGGATCCCGGTGTGAGCGGACTGATCGAGACTGCCGCACCGTTCATCATCGCCTTGGCCGTGGCGTGGGTCGTCGCCCAGGCATGGAAGCGACCGACCGCCATCCGCACCGGCCTCATCGTGTGGCCGCTCGTCGTTGCTGTCGGGATGGTGCTGCGGCGGTTCGTGTTCGACGACGGCACCGCCGCCTCCTTCGTCATCGTGGCGACGGTGTTCCTCGGGGTGTTCCTCATCGGCTGGCGGGCAGCTGCGGCGCTGGTCGAACGCTCGCGGCGATCGGACGATTCCACACCCGCGGCCGCTCACTAGCCTCCCGGGCGATGGCTGACATCTCGACCCCTTCCGCCGGCGATCGCGCTCCGGCGTTCTTTCTCGCCGACCAACACGGCGACAAGCTGCGCCTGTCGTCGTTCAAGGGGCGCCACGTGCTGGTGTACTTCTACCCGAAGGCCGACACACCCGGCTGCACAACTCAGGCGTGCGGACTACGCGACATCGCCAACGACATCGGCGACACCGCCGTTGTCGGCATCAGCCCGGATCAGCCGGCCAAGCTCGCCAAGTTCGACGAGAAGTACTCCCTCGGCTTCACGCTCCTCGCAGATCCCGACCACGCGGTCGCCGAGAAGTACGGGGTGTGGACCGAGAAGTCGATGTACGGCCGCAAGTACATGGGCGTGCAGCGCTCAGCGTTCCTGGTCGGGCCGTCGGGCAAGGTGGTCGAGGCTTGGCCGAAGATCAGCCCGAAAGACACCCCGAAGAAGCTGCTCGCGGCCCTCGGTACGTCCTAGAGCCCGGACGATCCCGTCGCGCCGTGGGTGCGCCACGGCTCGTTGATCGCCCGCTGGATGCGCCCGAACCAGATGATGTTGCCGATCAGGGGCCGCAGGAACCACAGGCCCCCGTGTGATGATGCGCGGTTCGCGGCCCTCGTTGCGGTACAGCTGCTCGACTTCGTTGGCCGTCAGAAACATCGTGGCCGGTGAGATCAAGAAGGTGATGAAGAGGTAGCCGATCCCGCTACTACCGGTGCTGGAGCGCCGCTTCGGCTCGGCGCCGTTCTGGTATGACCACACGACCGTCCAGATGCCGAATGCCACGATCGACAACACGATGACGAAAACGATCGAGCGCGGCTTGCCGACAGCGCCGACGGACGGAACGGGCGGAGGCGGTGGCGTGGACGGTTGTGTGCCCGGCGGCGGTGGGGGCGGGACATCGCTCATCTCGGCTCCGTACCGAGCCGCACCGCACTCGTCGAGGCATGGTCGATGGGCGAGTCCGGCTCGACCGACACCCCTGTGCGTTTGGCAAGCTCGCACCGATGACCGCAACCGAGACGCCGCCGACCACACACCGACCAGCCGGACCGACGATCGAGCGAGATCCCCTTGAGCTCGGCTTCGACCCAGGACGCCTGAGTCGCATCGACCGGCACTTCCAGCAGTACGTCGACGATGGTCGGCTGGTGGGGTGGCAGCTGGCCGTGAGCCGTCACGGCGACGTCGCCCACCACGCCACGTACGGCAGCCGTGACGCCGACACGTCGGCGCCGTTCGCACCGGACTCGATCGTGCGGATGTTCTCGATGACCAAGCCGATCACATCGGTGGCGGCGCTGATGTTGCACGAGGAGGGCGCCTTCCAGCTGAAGGACCCAATCAAGCGCTGGTTGCCCGAATTCGCCGACATGCGCGTGCTGCGTGGCGGCTCGTCGGTCGCGCCGATCACCGAACCGGCGACCGAGCCGATTCGCGTCTGGCACCTCCTGACCCACACCTCGGGCCTCACCTACGGGTTCCACAACAGCCACGTCAGCGACGCGCTGTACCGGAAGGCGGGATTCGAGTGGGGATCGCCACCCGATGTTGATCTCGCCGGCTGCTGCGAGAAGTGGGCCGAGCTTCCGCTCGCGTTTCATCCCGGCCAAGAGTGGCTCTACGGCGTGTCGACCGATGTGCTCGGCCGACTCGTCGAGGTGATCTCAGGGCAATCGCTCGCCGAGTTCTTCGCGGAGCGCATCCTCGGGCCGCTCGGAATGGTCGACACGGCGTTCCACGTGCCCGACGACAAGCGCGACCGGCTGGCCTCTCTGTACATCCCGACGCCTGGTTCCGGCACGGCGATGCCGGCGCCCGGCGGGCTCGATCGAGTCAGCAACCAGGTCCCCCGCATGCTCAGCGGCGGTGGTGGCCTCGTCGGTACGGCGGCGGACTACCTGCGTTTCTGTCACATGCTGCTCAACGGCGGCGAACTCGACGGCGTGCGCATACTCGGAACTCGCACGGTGAAGTTCATGGCGCAGAACCACATCCCCGGCAACGCCGATCTCGAACAGTACGGGCGCCCGCTGTTCGCCGAGACCAGCTTCGACGGGGTCGGATTCGGCCTCGGGTTCTCGGTGACCATGGATCCGGTGCACAACAAAGTGCTCGACAACCCCGGTGAATACGCATGGGGTGGCGCCGCGTCGACTGCCTTCTGGATCGACCCGGTCGACGAGATCGTGGCGGTGTTCCTCACCCAGCTGCTGCCGTCGTCCACCCATCCGATCAGGCCCGAGTTCAAGACGCTCGTCTACCAAGCCCTCATCGACTGACGCCTCCCGCATGCGACATTGACGCGTTATGGCGTGTCGGGCGGTCCCGCTTTGAGTCGGATGTAGACGTAGATCAAGCCGCCCAGCACGACCAGGATCAACAGCATCTGGATTAGGAATCCGAACACCGAGAAGAAGATCCGGAACGCGAGCACGAGCAGCAACGCAACAACGAGCCAGCCGACGACACTGGCGCCGAAGCTGCGGACCCGTTCCATCCCGAGCGACCTCAGGTGACGTTGGTGACGGCGCCGGTCTCGGCGCCTTGCACGAGCCGGGCGTACTTGCCGAGCACGCCCGATGTGTACCGAGCCGGATTCGGCGACCAACCGTCACGGCGAGCGGCGAGCTCCGACTCGTCGACCAGCAGATCGAGCGACGAGGTCGGCACGCTGATGCGGATGCGATCGCCGTCGCGGACAAACGCAATCGGTCCGCCGTCGGTGGCCTCGGGCGCGACGTGCCCGATGCAGAATCCCCACGTGCCGCCGGAGAAGCGTCCATCGGTGATCAAGGCACAATCACTCCCCCGGCCCGCACCCTTCAGTGCACCGGTGATCGCCAACATCTCGCGCATTCCTGGGCCGCCCTTGGGCCCCTCGTAGCGGATCACCAGCACGGTTCCCGGCTCGATCGAGCCGGCGAGGATCGCGTCCATCGCCTCGGACTCGTCGTCGAAGACGCGTGCCGGACCTTCGAATTGTTGCTGGTGTTCGTGCAGACCGGCGACCTTGACCACGGCGCCGCTCGGCGCCAGCGAGCCGCGCAACACGTTGATCCCACCTTCCTCGTGAATCGGCTGGTCGAGTGAATACACGACCACGCCGTCGGGCGCCGGCGGATCGAGCTCGGCCAGGTTCTCCGCCATCGTCTTGCCGGTCACGGTCAGCACGTCGCCGTGCAGCAACCCCTCGTCGAGCAGCAGCTTGAGCACGACGGGAACGCCACCGACGCGGTCGAGATCGGTCATGTGGAACTTGCCGCCCGGCTTCATGTCGGCCAGATGCGGCACTCGGGCGGCCACCCGGTTGAAGTCCTCCAGCTCGAGGTCGACGCCCGCTTCATGGGCGATCGCCAGCAGGTGCAGGACGGCGTTCGTCGACCCGCCGAGCGCCGAGGTGACGGCAATCGCGTTCTCGAACGCCTGCTTGGTCATGATCTGTCGAGGGCGGATACCGAGCCGCAACATGTTGACAACGGCCTCGCCAGCGCGGCGAGCGTCGCCCTCACGTCGGCCGTCGACCGCCGGCGGCGACGCAGTTCCGGGCAGACTCAGCCCGAGCGCCTCGGCGATCGAGCTCATCGTGTTGGCGGTGAACATTCCGCCGCACGCGCCCTCACCCGGACATGCCTTGCGCTCGATGGCATCGAGTTCGGCGTCGTCGATCGTGCCGGCAGCGTGCGCGCCGACGGCCTCGAACACACTGGTGATGTCGAGTGCTTGCCCGTTGTGTTCGCCGGGCAGGATCGAGCCGTTGTAGACGAACACACTCGGCAGGTCGAGCCGGGCCGCCGCCATGAGCATGGCCGGAATCGACTTGTCGCACCCGGCGAGCCCCACGAAGCCATCGAAGCGCTCGGCATGGACAACAGTCTCGACCGAGTCGGTGATGACCTCGCGCGAGACCAGCGACGCGCGCATCCCCTCGTGCCCCATCGAGATCCCGTCGCTGACGGTGATGGTGCCGAACTCGAGGGGGAACCCGCCCGCTTCGAAGACGCCCTCCTTGGCGTGGTGCGCGAGCTTGCGCAGGGTGACGTTGCACGGCGTCACCTCGTTCCACGACGACGCGATGCCGATCTGCGGTTTCACCCAGTCCTCGTCGCCCATGCCGACGGCGCGCAGCATCGCCCTCGATGGCGCCTTCTGCATCCCGTCGGTGACGTCGCGCGAACGCGGCTTTACGTCGACCGGCGTGTTGGCCGATGTCGACACGTCATTCCCCTCGCTCATGGTGGCGAGGCTACTGGCGAGGTGACCCCACGGCTCTGAGAGACACCGCGCCGATCCGGTGGCACAATGGCGTCGATGGCCGACGTTCGCGAGACCAAACTCCCCGGGGTCGGGGTACGGCACGAATTCACCACCGACGACGGCGAGCACGTGGGGGTGTTGGTCCACCGCGATGGTCGGCGCGAGCTCCTCGTGTACGACCGCGACGACCCCGACGCCTGTCGGTGGATGCTCAGCATGTCGGTGGCCGACACCCGCACGATCGGCGAGCTGCTCGGCGCCAGCCGGGTGACCGAAGAGGTCGATGCCGTCGTGCGCCAGGAGATCGAGGGCTTGTCGATCGAATGGATGGAGATGCCCGAGGGGTCACCCGCGGCGGGCAGGACCATCGGCGATGGGGAGTACCGCACGAAGACCGGAGCATCGATCGTCGCTGTGATCCGCGGCGACAAGACGATCCCGGCACCGGGGCCCGACCAGGCGATGTACGAAGGCGACGTGATCGTGGCCGTCGGCACCAACGAAGGCCTGGTGCGAGTGCGCGAGATCCTGCGCACTTGATCGCCGTGACCCCCACCTTCGCGCAGGTGCGCTGCTCGTGTTGATCGCTGCCGGAAGCGCCGAAGTTGCGCTTGCGTTCGTCGAGATCGGCGCGGTCACGCTCGGTCTCGCCGTCCTCGCTCGGTTCGCAGGATGGCTCGGCCTCACGGCGGTGCCGTTCTACCTCATCGCCGGCCTGGGCCTCGGCGAGGGTGGCATCTCTCAGTTGGAGGACTCGATCGAATTCATCGAGATCGCCTCCGAGCTCGGCGTGCTGCTGTTGCTGTTCACCCTCGGGCTCGAGTACTCCGAGAGCGAGCTGAGATCGGGCCTGCGCACGGGCATCAGGCCGGGCACACTGGACATGCTGCTCAACGCCCTCCCGGGTGTGGCGCTCGGGCTGCTGCTCGGCTGGGAGCCGCTCGCCGCCGTGCTGCTGGGTGGTGTCACCTGGATCTCGTCGTCTGGAGTGGTGTCGAAAGTGCTGAGCGACCTCGGGCGACTCGGCTATCGAGAAACACCCGCCATCCTCAACCTGCTCGTGATCGAGGACTTGGCGATGGCGATCTACCTGCCGACAGTCGCCGCCCTGATCGTCGGCGGCAGCCTGTCGAGCACGGTCGTCAGCGTGCTGATCGCGCTGACCACCGTGTCGGTGATCCTGCTCGCTGCGCTGCGCTTCGGCGGCAAGCTCAGCGATCTCGTCGTGGGTGGCGGCAATGAGGCGCTGATGCTGATGGTGTTCGGCATCACGGTGCTCGTCGCCGGGCTGGCTCAGCAGCTGGAGGTGTCTGGCGCGATCGGGGCATTCCTCGTGGGTCTGGCGTTGAAGGGTGAGGCCGCCGAACGCCTACTGCGCTTGTTCGAGCCGCTGCGCGATCTCTTTGCGGCGTTCTTCTTCCTGTACTTCTCGTTCCAGATCGACCCCGGCGATCTGCTCGGTGTAGCGGTTCCGGCGATCGGGCTGGCGCTCTTCACCGCGACCACCAAGGTGATCACCGGTTGGTACGCGGCCGGCCGCATCGGCGCCGCTCCGAGAGGCCGGTTGCGCGCCGGGACCGCGCTGATCGCCCGCGGCGAGTTCTCGATCGTGATCGCCGCACTCGGTGCCAGCTTGATCGACGGCCCAGAACTCGGCGCCGTCGCCGCAGGTTACGTGCTGCTGACCGCCATCATCGGGCCGGTACTGACCAAGTTCTACGACCGGATCCCGGTCCCGGCGCGCTTGGCGGCACGACCGTCTCCTGCACCGGCGCCGACGTCGCCGTAGCCGTACGGTGCGAGCGTGACCGTCGACGACGACATCCTCCAGCTCCGCCGCACGACGGGTTCGATCATCTTCATGACCTACCGAGGTGATTGGTGACCGTATTGCTGCGGCCAGCTCGTGCGGTTGGCAACACAGTACGACCGGATCCACAGTGCCGGAGCCGAGTTCGCGGCGGTCAGCGTCGACGACGACGTCCGTCAGGCGGGAACGGCCAGGCGTTGGGGGCTGAGTCACTCGCGCATGGTGTCCGACCCCGGTGGTGAGCGCCACCTACAGCCGCTCGATCTGTTCAATCCCAACGAACGCAACGGCATCGCCCTGCCCGGCATGGTCATCGTCGACCCCGACGGCACCGAGGTGTATCGATATCAGGGGCGCGACTTCGCCGATCGCACCAACGACGACGACCTGTGGGAGGCCGACGCCTGGCGCGATCACATCGAGGTGTGAGCTCGGTCGGCTCGATCAGCGCCGACCGAAACCAAACAACTCCTGGCCCACTTTGCGCATCTGGATCTCCTCGGAACCCTCGGTGATCCGATAGCGCCGGTGGTGCCGGTAGATGTGCTCGAACGGCATGTGCCGTGAGTAGCCGACGCCGCCACAGGTCTGCATCGCCCGGTCGGCCGCGTCGCAGGCCAGCCGGTTAGCGCGGTAGTTGCACATCGCCACGAGGTGTGTGACGGCGCCGTACCCGTCGTTCAGATGGTCGATCGCGTCGAGTTGCGCGGCGGTCGACCGCACGAGTTGGCGCAGCATCGCCGCCTCGGTGTGCAGCTCGATCAGTGGGAACTGGATGCCCTGGTTCACCGCCAACGGCTTGCCCCAGGTCGTACGGCTCTTGGAGTAGGCCACCGCCTCGTTCACACAGAACTGGGCAGCGCCGAGCGACGATGCCGCTTGACGGATGCGGTTCTCGTGCACGAAGTGCTGCGCCAACTCGAGGCCACGACCCTCCTCGCCGAACACGGCGTCGTCGCCGACACGCACCCCGTTCATCGACACCTCGGCGTGGTCGGTCGGCATGTTGAACGTCCACCAGAAGAAGTCGACGTTGAACCCCGGGTTGTCGGTCGGCACGAGAAACGCCGTAATGCCGCGCGCGCTGCCCGGATCGCCCGATGTGCGGGCGAAGATGATGTCGTGCGTGGCGTGGTGGAGCCCTGAGTTCCACCGCTTCATGCCGTCGATGACCCACTCGTCGCCGTCTCGGCGGGCGGTGGTCTCGAGGTAGGTGGCATCGCTGCCGTGGTTCGGTTCGGTGAGGCCGAACGCCAGGCGCTTGGTGCCGTCGAGGAAACCAGGCATCCATTCGGCTTTCTGCGCCTCGGTGCCGAAGTCGCGCATCATCAGCACGGTCGGGAAGTTGCCGACGATCGATGATTCGTTCTGCAGGTCGTTGTGCAGGCCGAGACCCTTGGTGGCGAGGTGCTCGCGAATGATCGCCATCTCGAGGTTGCTCGCATCGCGCCCGCCGAACTCGCTCGGCAACGCCAGCCGGAGCCAGCCCGCCTCATCCGCACGGCGACGCATCTCCCGGAGCAGGTCCTCCCACTCCTGGCGCGGCACGCCCCCGTTGTCGAAGTCGGTGCGGGCCCATTCGCGGCGATGATCGAAGAAGCGGATGTTGTCGTCTTGCTGCTCGAGCGGCCGGATCTCCGCCTCGATGAAGGCATCGAGCTCGTCGAGCGTCGTTTGGATGGCGGCCGGGATCTCGAAGTCCATGACCGAGTGTCGCGACGGGTTCACCGCGGCGACGAACCGGCGGGTTACTGCGTCCGCTTCTGATTCAGCAGGATGTTCACGGCTTTGCCGTCGGCCTGCCCCTTCGAGGCCTTCATCACCGCGCCGACCAGTGCTCCCGCAGCCTTTTTCTCACCTGCACAGAACTTGGCCCAGGCGTCGGGTTGCGCCTCGATTGCCGCGTCGACCATCGCCTCGAGCTCGCTGGTGTCCATCGCCTCGAAGCCCTTGTCGGCCGCGATCGCCCGCGGGTCGCCCCCGTCGTTGTCGACGAGCACGGTGAGAATCTCCTTGGCCTGGGTCGCCGTGATCTCGCCCGCCGTTTCCATCTTCGTCAATTCGGCCAGGTCGCCCGCAGGCACGGGCGGGACGTCGCCGGCTTCGGCATACGCCTCTTTCACGTGAACGATGGCGCGGGCAGCGTCGCCGTCGGCTGCACCGACGGCCAGCACATAGTTGTCCTGGCCGCGATCGACCACGACGCGCACAGCCTCGGAGTCCGGCTCCATGCCGACTGCGGCCGCGAGTTGTTGCCGCCGGGCGGCAGGGAGCATCGGCAGCGACGCTCTGACGCTGTCGATCCATGCCGCATCAGGATCGACCACGACGAGGTCGGGCTCGAGGAAGTAGCGATAGTCGTCGGCGTCTTCCTTGCTGCGCAGCGTGTGGGTGCGGCCGTCGTTCTCGTCCCAGTGACGGGTCTCTTGCCGCACCGCGTCGCCAACGTCGAGCATCGCCACTTGGCGGCGAGCCTCGTAGTCGATGGCGCGACCGACCGAGCGGACGCTGTTCAGGTTCTTTATCTCACAGCGCGTGCCCAACTCAGCGCCGGGTCGCCGCACACTCACGTTGGCATCGACGCGCATCGAGCCCTCTTCCATCTTGGCGTCGGATGCGCCAACGGCGATGAGGATGGCGCGCAGCTCGCTGACGTACTCGCGAGCTTGTTCGGGCGAACGCATGTCGGGTCGACTGACGATCTCCACCAACGGGATGCCGGCTCGGTTGAAGTCGATGAGGGAGTGTTCGCTGCCGTGGATGCGGCCACCGGCGCCGCCCACATGAGTGGACTTCCCGGTGTCTTCCTCGAGGTGGGCGCGTTCGATTTCAATGCGCGATCCGTCGGCGATGTCGAGCCAGCCATCGACGCAGATCGGCTCGTCGTACTGGCTGATCTGATACGCCTTCGGCATGTCCGGGTAGAAGTAGTTCTTGCGGGCGAACGTCGACCGCTGGATCGTGCAGTTCAGGGCCATGCCGAGCCGCATCGCCTGCTCGACCGCCGCTCGGTTGAGCACCGGGAGCGCCCCGGGAAGCCCGAGCGTCACCGGATCGATGTTGGTGTTGGGCTCGTCGCCGAAGCGGTGTGGTGACGCCGAGAACAACTTCGTTGCGGTGTCGAGTTCGACATGCACCTCGAGACCGACCACCATCTCGTAGCCCTCGTGCTCCCAGGGTGCGGCGTGGTCGGCAGTCGTCGTGTCGGTCACGACGGCGAGGCTAGCGACGGGGTGCATGCGACACTTCGTGGAATGGACCCAGCCGACGAGTTCGCAACGAGCCAGGCGGTGCTCGAAGCGATCGCCGACCCCGCCCGCAGCGCGCTCCTGCATCAGCTGCACTACAAAGAACGCACCGACGCCAACCGACTGTTCGATTACCCACTCCGGCGCGCCGCCGACACCGAGTTCTTCATCCGCAAAGCCATCGGTTGGGCGATACGCCAGTACTCGAAGGTCGCCCCGGCCGCAGTCGCCGCCTTCGTCGACGAGCACGAGCACACGCCGTCGGGGCTCACCGCTGGTTACGACGCAGGGGCGCGGCGTTCGAGCTCGGCGGCCACTTGGAACATGCGCGCGTCGTGCAGTGCCGGAGTGATGATCTGGACGCCGACGGGGAGACCGTCGGCACCGGTACCGAACGGAACGCTCATCGCCGGCTCGCCGGTGAGGTTGGCCGGAATCGTGTAGGTGTCGCAGAGATACATCGACATCGGGTCGGCCGTCTTGTCGCCGGCACGGAACGCCACACTCGGCGACGCCGGCATGACCAACGCATCAACCTGCGCGTACGCGGCGGCGAAGTCCTGTGCGATTCGGCGGCGAACCTTGAGGGCGCGGCCGTAGTAGGCGTCGTAATACCCAGCCGACAAGGCATACGTGCCGAGCATGATGCGGCGCTTGACCTCGGCGCCGAAACCCTCGGTGCGCGTGGCGATGTACATCGCGTTCGTGTCCGGCGCTTCGGCGCGCATGCCAAAGCGCACGCCGTCGTAGCGGGCGAGGTTGCTCGACGCTTCAGCAGGAGCGATCAGGTAGTAGGCGGTGAGCCCGTACCCGAACGCGGGAACCGAGACATCGATGATCGTCGCACCGGCGTCGGCCAGCGCCGCGAATGCCTGATCGACACGCTCGACCACATCGGGGTCAGCGCCCTCGGGCAGATCGGTGATGCGCCCGATACGCATGCCGTCGACTCCGTGTTCCAGCACCGTCGTCAGTTCGAGCGGACCCTGGTCGATCGAGGTCGAGTCGCCAGGATCGTGTCCGGAGATCGCTTCGAGGACGAGCGCCGCATCGGCGACATCGTGGGCGAACGGTCCGATCTGATCGAGGCTCGAAGCAAACGCCACCAATCCGAGCCGGCTGACCGCGCCGTAGGTCGGCTTGACCCCGACCACTCCGCACAGCGCCGCGGGCTGGCGGATCGAACCACCGGTGTCGGAGCCGAGCGCGAGGGGCGCGAAGCCCGCGGCGACCGACGCCGCCGAGCCACCGCTGGAACCTCCTGGCACTCGGGTCACATCGAGCGGGTTGTTGGTTCGACCGAACGCCGAGTTCTCCGTGCTCGAGCCCATGGCGAACTCGTCGAGGTTGGTCTTCCCGATCACGACGGCACCGGCATCGCGCAACCGGTCGACGATGGTGGCGTCGTAGGGCGGGCGCCAGCCCTCGAGGATCTTCGACGAACACGTCGTGGGCACGCCACGCGTGCACATGTTGTCCTTGAGAGCGACCGGCACCCCGGCCAGCGGACCGACGTCGTCGCCTGCGGCCACAGCGTCGTCGACCGCCGCGGCACGCGCCCGTGCCTCGTCAGTGAGCACGAGGTTGAAGGCATGCACGTCGGTCTCGTGCGCATCGATTGCGGCAAGGTAGTCGTCGACGACCTGTGCCGCGCTGAGTTCGCCGGCGCGGACGCGCACGGCGATGGTGGCGGCACGCAGGTCGAGAGTGGGCGGCGCGATGTCGCTCACGTCAGTCCTCCAACCCGATGATCGGCGGCACCTGGAAGCGACCGTCGGCGGCATCGGGCGCTGCGGCGAGTACCTCATCACGGTCGAGCGTCGGCGCCGGCACGTCATTGCGCATCACGTTGTCGATCGGTACCGGGTGGGTCATCGGCTCGACATCGTCGAGGTCGAGCGCATCGATGTCGGCGAAGTGCTCGAGCATCGCACGCAGCTCGCTCGTGGCCACCGCCAGCTCGTCGTCGCCCAGCGAGAGCCGAGCGAGGCGGGCGACCTTGACCACGTCGTCGGGGGTGATGCGATCAGACACGGCGGCCGAGGTTACCGCTGGCGTTCGGCGAGCCCAGGGGAGATCCGTCGGCTATATATCGCTCAACAGTTATATTTCTGTACGCGCATAATTGCCGGGTGGATACATTCGCAGTGCTGGCAGAACCCAGCCGACGGCAACTGCTGACCGAATTGGGCACTGGCCCCAAGACGGTCGGCGCACTCACCGAGGGGATCGGGCTCAGTCAGCCGGCGGTGTCGAAGCACCTCCGCATCGTGCGCGATGCAGATCTGGTGCGGGTTCGTCCCGACGGGCAACGTCGCTGGTACGAAGTCAATCCGGTCCCCCTGCGCCAGGTCGACGAGTGGCTCGAGCCATTCCGCCGACAGTGGGCAGAGCGACTCGATCGACTCGAGGCGCACTTGGATGACCTCGCCCCTGACGACATCACACGCAATCCCACCAACAACCCGAGGGAGAGAGCACATCGTGAATGACACGACTCGATCGATCAGTCCGCAAGACGAGGGCGTCATCGGCATGTCGGAAGATCAGCGCGCCACGATCCGATTCGAGCGGCTGTTGCCGCACACGGTCGATCGTGTCTGGCAATCGATCACCGAACCAGAGCACATGCAGACCTGGCTCGCCTTCCGAGCGCGCATCGATCTTCGGGTGGGGGCCGCTTCGATCTCTGGCTCGGCGCGAGCGACGAAGAAGCGCCGGTGCCGAGGGGCACGATCACTGTGCTCGACGTGCCAACCCGCCTCGATGTGGACTGCTCCGATGGCGCACCGCTCGATTGGCTGGCCCTCGATACCGATCGCCACGAACACGGCTACATCGAGCCCATGGCCGAGATCTATTGGCACGATCGCCGACGCCCTCGACCCGCAGGGCCAGCAGCATCGGCTCGCTGACAGCGGTCGAGTCGCGCGCCGCTAGACGACGCGGTCGAGATGCACGAGGACAGCGGTCTCCGGATGGAGCACAGGAGGTTGCAGGCCGTGTAGAGCCAGCTGTCGACCGGTCAACACCAACGGCTCGCCCGCCGCCCACCAGGCCGGTTGCGAGAACGCCATCCCCAGCACCTCGCCGGGCAGGTCGATGCGCCGGATCGTGTAGCGGGCGTCGAACGGCAGACCGGGAAGCAACCATCGAGCCGGGACCTGTTGTTGCGAACGCGTCAGTTGGGCAAACGACACCAGCGCCTCACCCCGGTCTGCTGCGTACGCGCCGTGCGCCATGACGGAGTCCTCGGTATCGAACCGCACGACGTCACCGGCGTGGATCAACGGTCGGAACCTGCGATAGAGCGCGATCGCTTCGGCGATGCGCGCTTGTTCTCCAGGCGTTTGTGCCCCGATGTCGCACTCCACACCGAGATGTCCAAAGAGTGCGGTCGCCGTTCTGAACGACGTGCGTGACGTGCGCTGTGTGGTGTGGGCACGCGGGGCGCCGATGTGGGCACCGACGACCTCCGGCGGCAACAACATCGACAGCCCGCGCTGGATCGCCTGTCGCTCGAGCGGATCGATGCAGTCACTCGCCCACACCCGCTCTGTCCTCCGCAGGATCTCGAGATCGATTCGGCCGCCTCCGCCAGCGCACGACTCGAACTCGACGTTTGGATGCCGCTCCCGCAGCTCGTCGAACAGTCGATACAGGGCCAGCGTGTGTCGCCGTGTGCCAGGTGCCCCGGAGGTCGCAGGGGCGACGAGCGGCCGGTTCATGTCCCACTTGACGTACGCGATGTCGTGGTCGACGAGCAGCGCATCGAGTTGACCGAGCACGTGGGCGAACGCATCGTCTCGGGTGATGTCGAGCACCAGCTGGTTGCGACCGAGGACCGGCGCCCGTCGTTGATCGACCAGCACCCAGTCGGGGTGGGCGCGGTACAGCTCCGAGTCGGTGTTGACCATCTCGGGCTCGACCCAGATCCCGAACTCCATGCCGAGGCCCCGTACGTGGTCGATCAACGGCGCGAGCCCGTCGGGGTAGACGTCTTCTGACACAACCCAGTCGCCCAATCCAGCCGTGTCGCCGCGGCGGCCACCGAACCACCCGTCGTCGAGCACGAACCGTTCGACGCCCACGGCTGCGGCGGCATCCGCAAGTGCGCGGACGGCGTCGGGATCGTGATCGAAATACATCGCCTCCCAGGTGTTGGCCACGACCGCACGCGGCGTGACCCGCTGCGGACCTCGTCGCCGAACCGTGCGATGGAAGCCCCAGCTCGCGGGCGTGAGCCCGTAGCCGTGTACGGCGATCACGTCGGGTGTGCGATACGACTCGCCCGATTCGAGCACCACCTCACCCGGTTGCAGCAACTCGCCGAGCTGGACGTAACGCCGCCCATCGGCAAGCCGCTCGGCACGAATCGAGTGATTTCCACTCCATGCGAGGTGGGCACCCCACACATCGCCTCGCCACTCGCCGAACCCGCGCTGACCGGCGAACAACAACGGTGGATGCTCGTGGGAGGTTCGACCTCGGCGATTGTCGATCTGATGTGTTCCCTCGCCCCAGTCGACACGCCGCGTCGCGAACTCGCGGGCCCATCGTCCGTCGAACAGCAACAGCTGATCGACGTGATCGGGAAGCGGCAGCGTCACGGTGAGCGCGTCGAGGTGGTACCGAGTCGGCCCGTCGTTGTGCACCGACACCGACGCGATGAGCGCCTCGTCGAGGGAGATGGTGATCGCCAGCCGGAGCGCAGCCACGTCGTCGACGCAGTCGACGCGCAGCGAGTTGTCACTGCGCTCGACGCCCGCCACGGTGAACTGCGGTGCGTGGTCGATTCCGGTCGGCCGATGGCCGAGCAGTCCGGGACGCCCGAAGAACCCACCTCCCGCCTCGGGAACGATCGCCAGCGGTGGCTCGACGTCGAGTCCGCCAGGGACCAACGGCCGCTCGAGCGCGCGGATCACCGACGTGGTGTCGACCTCGCCCAATGGCGCACCGAAGTAGCGGATCGTTGGAGTGGACGACGTGTCGACGATGAGATCGAGGTGTGCTGCCGTCAGGCGATGCAGCGCGTTCACGGCCAGAGACGGTAGGCACTCCGATCGCCACTCGTCCACGAGATGACCTTCACGATCGATCGTGCACGACAACGCTGCGGCGGTGGCACCGTTCCCGCCAGACTCGTTGTTTTGATGGACGATCGATCAGTGCCCGTCGTGCGGTTCCGGCCGCTCACCGTCGACGACTTCCAGATGCTCGCAAGCTGGTTCACCGACCCGGTGATCGCGCGCTGGTGGGATCAGCCTGCTGATCTCGACGCCGTGCGGGCCACATACCTGCCTCGCGTGGAGGGACGAGAGTCGACCGAGATGTGGGTGGCGGAGGTCGACGGGGTTGCCGCTGGATTGTTCCAGTGTTACCCGCACCGCGACTACAACGACCACGACGCTGCGGTCGGCATCCCCGACGCTGTCGGCGTCGACTATCTGGTGAACGCCGACCACCGCGCCCGGGGCGTCGGACGACAGATCATTGCGGCGTTCGCCCGCCATGCGCTCGGCCGATTTCCAGAAACGGCGGTGTGCGTGGCCACGCCGGCACAAGACAATCAGGCGTCATGGCGCGCCCTGGAGCACGCTGGGTTCGCCCGTGAGGGTGAGTGTCAGCCGCCTGACGAGCCGATCGCGTTCGTCTATGTGCTGCACCGATCGACGCTCGACGCCTGAACAGACCACCGGTCGAACTGCGCCGAACACTCTCCCTCCCGCTACTGCGAGACCTCCATCCACACGCGTATGCGGCCACGAGTCGGCTGCGGTCCTGCGACAAGATGACCACCTCGACACGCCCATCGCCGGTGACATCGGCGAGTACCCCCATGTCGAGATTGCGTGACCCGACGACGTGGCTCGTGTACGGCGCGGTGTCTGCCGCCACGACGAGACGATCGTCGTCGAGCTGCAAGAACGTGACGATGCCTCCGATGTGCGGGGTGCGCACATCGATGATCTCGAGTTCGCCATCGGGGCCGGTGGGGGCAACACCGAGCTGGTTGCGCCAGCGATTGCCTCGGCCGATCGGCTCCGACTCGACCAGCAGGGATCCGTCGACGTCGGCGAGCATGGGCGACAGCCCCTCGATCACTTCGTCGTCGTCGACTTCGACGGCGCCGACGTAAACGACGGCGGCGCGGATGACTGCGGTGCACCGACGGCGCCCGATGGTGCAACAAGACCGCTACGCACCCGCCGCGAGCACGTCGCGCCACAACGCCTCGCCGGGGCCCGGCTCGGTCGTTTCGACGAAGTCGACGAGGAGGTCGACGAAGCGGTCAGGCGCCTCGACGTGGGGAAAGTGACCGACGTCGTCGAGGATCTCCAGTCGGCTGTGCTCGATCAGCGCGTGCGCCCGTTGGCCGTGTTCGGCGGGAATGATTGCGTCGTTGGCACCCCACATGAGCATCGTGGGGACTCGGGCGGCGAGGTACAGCCGGTCAGTGGCATCGATGATCTGACCGCCTGGCTCGATCACACCCCGCATGGTTCGTACGAACGCCTGCCGATTCGAAGCGCCGGCAAGTGAGCGATAGGCCCGCCACATCTCGCCCAGCCATGGCCACCGGATGTCGCGCCGTGCCAGGACACGGCCGAAGTCGTTGGCCCGCTCGACCAGCGGTGTCGGAAAGCCGATCGACATGAGGTACTCGGCACCCGGCATCGACAGCGTCCGCAACAGCCAAGAGACCTCGCGTCCGAGGCCGCCGCTGCCGACGAGCACCAGCCGATCGACCAGCTGCGGGAACTGGTACGCGAGCTGCATCGCAACGCCGCCGCCGAAGGAGTGGCCAACGAGTGTCGCCGACGACACGTCGAGCACTGCGAGGAGGTCGCGTAGTCCGCTGGCATAAGCGCCGAGGGAGTAGTCGCCAACGGGCTTGGCCGACTCGCCGTGCCCGAGCATGTCGGGCGCGACCACGTCGTAGCGCGATCCGAGCTCAGGAAGCACCGCATCCCACGTGCGCGAGCTGCCTGCGAGACCGTGAATCAACAGGACCGCTTGGCCACTTCCGCAACGGCGGTAGCCGACGCTATGCCCGTGGATCGTCACGTGACGCAGCGGCAAACGCCGTGAACTGGTTGTCGTCACCAGTTCAGTATCCAGCCGCCTGGCGAGAACAGCACCAGGCGTTGGTCACACTGCCGATTCGACGTGCCAGAGCCGTCACGTGGTCGGCCATCCGGGGACGCCAGGGTCGAGCTGGACACCCGCTGAGTTCAACAAGCCCGAGACCATGCGGTAGAAGCCGGCGACGATGAGGAGCTCGACCAGCTCGGCATCACCCCAACGCTGGGCGAGCGCCGCCCAGGTGTCGTCGTGCACGCAGTCGTCGGCGCACAGATCGTCGGCGAGCGCGATCAGGGCGTGGTCGTCTGTTGACCACGTATGGCCGCTGCCCGCATCCTCCGTGTCGGCCAGGGCGGCAATTTCGGACTCGGTGAGGCCTGCATCCGCTCCGATGATCGTGTGCTGCCCGAACTCGTACTCCGCACGTGCGTTCGCCCCGACGCGCAAAATGACGAGTTCACGTTCGCGAGCGGGCAGGAGGCCGCGGTTGAGAATCAGCCCGCCGAGCAGGTTGAACCGTTTCAGCAACTTGGGATGGTGGCCGAGGACGCCGAAGATGTTCAGCGGGCGCCCATCGTGAGTCAAGGATCCGGCGAGCAGCTCGGCGAGTTCACCGTCGGCGGTCTCGACGTCGATCGGTTCGATGCGCGGTGCGGTCGGCCGCGGCTCGCAAACAGTCATCTGCACACCGTTGCATCGGTGGCGGCTCGGCGGCGAGCCACGCCGCCACACAAGGGTGTCGCCGCCGATGTCACGATCGCTGCGACGGCACCACTACGTGCGATCGGATGTGGTGTCGTCGACGCCGTCTGCCGCATCCTGCGCCCCGGCACCAGAGTCGACCGCCCCGGTATCGGCCGTCTCGCCGGCGAGCGCCTCGCTGTCGGCGGAAGCCTCGCTGTCGTCGTCGAGTTCATCGTCGGACTCGACGTCGTCTCCGGCGAGAAAATCGGCGCGCGGCTCGGGTTCGGGGAGCGGATTTCGCATCATCCAGACGAGCACGACGACGCCGACGACCACGATTGCGGCGGCAACCCATTGGTTCCAGCGCAGCCCGGCGATCTCGTCGGCCGGATCGATGCGCAGGCCTTCGATCCAGAAACGACCGATGCCGTAGCCGATCAGGTACATCACCATCAGCTGACCCGGCGCCGGGCGCCAACGACGGTCGATCCAGATGAGGAGCAGGGCCAGTCCGAGCGTCCACAACGACTCGTAGAGGAACGTTGGTTGGAACGTCGTGCCGACCGCATATCCCGGCTCGTCGATCTCGAGCGCCCACGGCAGGTCGGTCGGACGTCCGTACAACTCTTGATTGAAGTAGTTGCCCCAGCGGCCGATTGCCTGAGCCAGCGGAATGGCGGGCGCAGCAGCCGTTGCGGCAACGGCGGTTGGGATCTCGCGGCGCCGCGACATCCACAAGCCCACGGGGATACCGAACAACAGACCCCCCGGGATACCCAGGCCGCCCTCCCAGATCGCCGGAATGCTCTCGTAGTTGTCCTCGAACCGATCCCAATCGGTGGCCACGTGGTAGAGCCGGGCACCGATCACACCGGCCAGTACCGCCCAGACGGCGATCGCCGCGGCGTCGTCGCGGGTGCCGGCCTGGCGTTCTTCGAGGCGCTTGCCGAACAACCACACGGCGGCGACGACGCCGAGCGCGATGCACAGGCCGTACAGGTTGATACTGAGCGGGCCGATGTCGATCGAGTTGAACGACGGGCTCGGAATGCTGGCAATCATGCGGTAGCGGCTTCCGGTGTCACCGCGGCGAGCACGGCGAGCGTGCGCTCGACGCAAATGTCGCGCTCGTAGTCCTTCGTGGCGACGTGGAAACTCCGCTCGAGCCACACGTGTTCCACGGACCCGCCAAATGTGCCGGCAAGGTGCTCGCTGTCGCTCGGCGACACCACGTGGTCTTGGCGCGACGTGAGCAAGGTCAGCGGCATGGTCAGTTCACCGAATCGGTCGGTCATCGGCGCCAGTCCGTCGTGCTGCAGACTGAGCAGCGGCCGCAGCGGGGTGCCCTCGTACGCGGTCTCGGTGGCATCTGGGTCGGCGATGTCGCTCCCGATCCCCGGGGCGACGTCGATGCCCTCGTCGACCATCTCCTCCACCATCTCGAGCACGTCGGCACCCTGCGGCACCGTCGCCGGATTGATGCACACGAGCGCCGCCGTGTCCGGGTGCGCGAGCGCAGTCGACAATGCGAGTGACCCGCCCATGCTCAGCCCGCTCACGACGACACGATCGACGCGAGCGGCGAGACGCTCGAACGCTGCGTCGGCATCAGCGGACCAATCGGCCCACGTCGTCGTCAACATGTCGTCGACGACGGTGCCGTGACCGGCCAGACGCGGCAACTCGACGTGGTATCCGGCGCTGGACGCGGCCTCGGCGAGTAGGCGGACGGAGGAAGGGTTGCCGGTGAACCCATGGAGCGCAAGCAGCCCAGTCGTCGAGGAACCCTCGAACGACCATGCGTCGGCGCCCGGCATGATCGGAGCGGACATCGACGCCGAGTGTATGCGTCGGTCCCTCCACCTTGACCGGCGGGTCGACCGCGAGATGGACTGTCGCCCGTGAGTGAGACGGCTGCCGGCGCGAGGGGACGTTCGATTCGCGCCGTGCCTCCCGGTGGTACCGAAGACCGCCAGCACACCGAGCACGGCCTCGAGCGCAAGCAACAGTTGCTCGACGCCGCTGCCGAGCTGTTCGCCGATCGGGGATACGGCGCGACGCGCATCGTCGACATCTGCGCCGCAGCGGGGGTTGCGAAGGGGCTGTTCTATTGGTACTTCCCGACGAAGTCCGACCTCTTCGTCGAATTGGTGCGGACAATGCGCCATCGTCTGCGTCGCGCTCAGGGGAAAGCGATGGCTCCCGACGACGACGCGCCCACACGTGTCGCGCAGGGCGCGGCCGAGAGCGTGCGGTTCATGGCCGCCCACGCCGGCTACTTCGCCCTGCTCGACGTCGAGCGAGCCGACCCCGAGATCGCGCATGTGCTCGACGAGGGAGCTGGCGTCTACTTCAGCGACGTACGTCGCCTCGTCGCTGAGGGGCAAGCCGCCGGAACGATCCCCGACGGCGAGACCGATCTGCTCACTGTGGGAGTGCTCGGTGCGGTGAGTTCGTTCTCGAACTCATTCCGCAACGGACGGATCGATCCGACGATCGACGTCGACGCGCTCGCCGACTTCGTCGCCGGCTGGGTGGCGCGGGCGCTGCGCTGACGCCCGCTGGGACGACGCAGACCGGAAGTCAGCTGCGCAGCGCGATCACTTGTGTGAACGCCATGACCAGCGACGGGTCGAACTGCGAACCGGCACCCGAGGTGACGAAGCGAGCGGCCTCGTTGCGCGTCCACTCCCGTTTGTAGATCCGCCGGGTGGAAAGACTGTCGAATACGTCGGCGATCGCCACGATCCGGCCCGATAGCGGGATGTGCTCACCGGCCAGACCGTTCGGGTACCCCGACCCGTCCCACCACTCGTGATGCGTCCACGCCACCTCTGCAGCGAGCTCGAACATCGGGGTCGACACTCCCGACAACAGCCGCCGACCGAGCACGGTGTGTTGCTTGATGTCGGCGTAGTCCTGCAACGTGAGCGGTCCCGGCTTGAGCAGCACCGAGTCGGCGACAGCGACCTTGCCGATGTCATGGAGCCGTGCTGCAAGGCGCAGTTGCTCGCACCACTGCGGACGTCGCCCGATCGCGTGGGCGATCTCCGCAGACAGATCGCCCACCTCGGCGGTGTGGGCCGTGGTGTTGCCGCCGCGGTACTCCGCCAGTGCGGCCAACCGCTCGAAGGCCTCCAGGTGGTACGCATCGGGGTCGTGGTGGGCCTGCGCGAACGACGCCGACAAGGCCGACGTACGCAGCTCGGTGACTTCCCGACGGACTCGATCGAGCTCATGAGCGTGGGCCAATTCGAGCGCTCGAATCCGCAACGACGACGCGTCCGTCGTGATCTCGCGGTCGATTGCTGCGTGGTGTTCGCGGTGGCGTAGGGCCTCGTCGAATCGACCGGCGCGCCGGTACGCGACGGCCAGCAAGTCGTGCACTTCCAGCTCCACTCGCCGATCGTCGACCCGATCACACAGGTCGAGGGCGCGCACGAGTTCCTCGATTGCCACGGTGAACTGTTCGCGCTCGAGCGCGAGACGACTCGCCGCCACGCTCATCAACAGTCGGTCTGTCGGTGTGGCGTCGTCCGCAAGAGCGTTGCGGGCCCTGCTGAGGTAATGGGCTCCAGCCAGGTCGTCACCAGCGGCCGAGTAGGCCTCCGCCAGGTCGGACAGAATGCTCCCTTCGAGTTGTGGAGCGTCGTCGGCGGCGCGGTCCGCAGCCCGTCGCCCAGCCTCGATCGCCGCATCGACGTCGCCACTGCGCGTGTACAGCCGTGCGAGGTTGCCGAGCACCGCGACCTCGACGTCGCGGCGGCCGACCGTCTCGTTCACCGCCAACGCGTGCTCGTAGGTCTCGATCGCCCGATCGTGGTCGCCCATCGACTGATATACCGCGGCGATCGTGTGCAACATGCGCCCCTCATCGACCGGTCGCGACGACGCCGCCCGGTAGGTCTCGAGTGCTCGACGGCAGTGTTCGAGCGCCACGGGATGGTTGCCGCTCTGCAGGTGCACGATCCCGAGCAGGTGCGTCGACCACGCGTACGTCAGCCGACTCGCATCGGTGTCGGCACGGTCGGCCAGGTCGACCGACTCGGCGGCGAGCGCAAAGGCGTCCTCGACGTCACCGCGGTCGTGAGCCAGCGATGCCAGGTGATAGAGCGCCTCGGCCTCGAGGTCGTTGCGGTCTGCCGCACGGGCGTGGATTCGTGCGTTGAGCGCGCCAGCGACCGCCTGTTCGGCGTCGTCGGAGCGCCGTGCGGCGACGGCATCGAGCAGCGTGCGCGCCACGGACGCATCGTCGGCTGCACTCCGTTGTCGTCGGGTCACGCGATCACCTCGCAGGCCCTTGTCCTCGGCGGCCTGCACTGTGACTATCGACCAGCGCAGACTTCGCCTTGAGGCGTATTCGACCAGCCGAGCGTGCTCGTACGCTGGGCGTGGTGGAGCACGCTCGGCGCAACGTGGAACGGGCCGCGCTGTGGGCCGTCGTGCCCGTGTTGGCAATCCTCCCGGTTTCGTTGGTGGCGCTCGTGTTGTGGTGGCTGCCGATCACCTGGCTCACCGGTATCGGCTACTGGTGGTTCGTCGGCGGATTCGTCCTCGCCGGTATCACCCTGTTCATTCGCCCCTTCCAGATCTTCGTGCTCACCCCTCTGCTCGGCGCCCGGCGACCCACGCCGGGCGAGGCCGACGTGATCGAACCGCTGTGGACTGAGATCGCGCAAGCCAACGATNTGCCGACCTCACGCTTCGTCGTGCGCATCCTGCCGTCGGACGACCTGAATGCGTTCGCCTGCGGCGGGCACCTCGTCGTCGTGACGACGTTCGCTGTCGAGGAACTCACCGATCGCCAATTGCGCGGGGTGCTCGCCCACGAGCTCAGCCACCACCTCGGCCTGCACACGGTGGCGATCACCTTCGGCCACTGGTTGTCGGTCCCGGTTGTTCTGTTGGCGCGTGTCGGGTTCTTCCTCGAGAACGTGGCCCACGCCGCGACGGGGAGCTTCGGCAAGCAGTCGTCCGCTATCGAGGCGATCGGATCGGTCGCTGCGGTCATCCTCGGCGGAGTGTCGTGGGTGTTCACGGCCGGTCTGCGAACAATGGACGGCGTCGCCAACATGGTGTCCCACGGCTCGGAGTTCGAGGCCGATCAGCGAGCCGTACGAATGGGATTCGGTCGAGAACTCGCGAGCGCGCTGCGTCACGTGATCACAGTCGCCGGGTCGGCGCGTCCAATCGGATGGCGGGCACGACTCGCCGCGTCGCATCCGCCGGCGCGCACCCGAGTCGCCCGCATCGAAGCGCTGATGCGTCACCCCGCCAGTTGAGATGCGGCCGTGCGTGGGTCAGCCGGCGGCGATCGGCGCCAGCGTTGCTGCGACGAGCGCGATGAGGTCGTCGGGGGCCAAGGCGATCTCGACGCCGCGGCGCCCGCCGGAAATGTGCACCGTCGAGAGCGCCTCGACCGAGGAGTCGACGACCGTCGGCAATTGGCGGCGTTGAGCGATGGGGCTGATGCCCCCGGCGACATACCCGGTCGCCCGTTCAGCGCGTGCGACGTCGGCCATCGTCACCCGTTTCGCTGCCAGCGCCGCAGCCATTGCCTTCAGCGACAACGTGGCTGCCACCGGTACCACCGCAACGGCGAACCGGCCATCGGCGTCGACAACCAGCGTCTTGAAGACCTCCGACATGGTGAGGCCGAGCTCGACTGCTGCCTCCCGCCCGAAGTCCGCGCCGGCGGAGTCGTAGGTCAACACGGCGTGCTCGATTCCGTTCCGGCGCAGCAGGTCGATCGCCGGCGTCATGAGGCGAGTGTGGCAGAGGCTGGCAAACTCGCACCCGTGCGCGTCACCATCGAGCCATCCGTCGACCCGTCGGCCTACGCGTTCACGCACGACATCCGAGTGCGGTTCGTCGAGACCGATGCGATGGGCATCGTGCATCACAGCAACTACCTGGCCTACTTCGAAGAGTCGCGGGTGGCCTACTTGCGCCACATTGGCCACCCGTTCACGGCCTGGCGCGACGAGGGCCTGGAGTCACCCGTGCTCGAGTCGTTCGTGCAATACCGCCAGCCACTGCGCTTCGACGACGTGCTCACCGTGCACGTCGCCCTCGCGGCGGTCGCCCGCGCCTCGTTCCAGATGGCCTACTTGGTCGCCGTCGGTACGGCTGCACATGCCACCGGCGTGACCGTGCACGGATGCACCACGACAGAGGGCCGCCCGACGCGACTTCCGGCATGGCTGCGCAAGATGGCTCCGTAGCCGGATGTGCACGTTCACTTGACTCTCCCCCAGGGGGAGGGTCGTGGCTGGAGGTCATGACTCGCCAGGAGGTCATGACTCGCCAGCCGGCCTCGGACGTCGACGACCCGCTGATGCCGGTCGGCATGTTCTCGCGAGCATCACTCGTCTCGGTGAAGGCCGTGCGCAACTATCACGAACAGGGTCTGCTGATCTTGAAGCCGTACAGCCACCGACCGGATTGTCGGACGAACGGCCCCACGCCTCCACTGTGTCGGGCTTGGCCTCTTTCTGCTCGTCAGCATTGCCGAGCAACATCGAGTCACCGTGGTCAGTGAGCATCGAGTGCAGGTCGTCAATGCAATCGAGGTGATAGCGCAGTTCGGTCGCGCCGACCTGGACGACGACAGCCGGCGGGTCGGTTGCGGGGTCGCGATACGCCTCGAACTCGGACTTGCCCGATGGAGTGAGCAGGATCCACGGATCGTCGGGCGTACCCGATCCGTCAACGTCTGGTGGGGTTGTGGACATCAACCGATTCCTTTCGCATCGGATCGACCGACCCTCCGGCTCGAACGAGCCTGCCCGCCGATGGCTAGCGTCGAAGTCATGTCCGACACCGCGACACGTGTCCCGCTGGTCGACTATCTCGTGCTCGACGACGGGGACCCGTACCTCGTCGCACACGAGTGCACGTCGTGCGGCGCGCGTTTCTTCGATCGCCGCAACGCCTGCGCTTCGTGCTTCTCCACCGAGTTCCAGATCGTGAAGATTCCGCGCGAGGGCGTGCTGACCACCTTCACGATCGTCGCGTTCGCTGCGCCTGGGGTGGAGGTGCCGTTCGTGGCGGGCGTGATCGACTGCGGCGGCACCAGTGTCCGCGGCAACCTCCGCAACGTGCCGGCCGACGACGACCACGTCCGCACGGGGATGAACGTGCGACTGACCACCTATTCACTCGGCACCGATGACGATGGCGTGGAAGCCATCGGCTTCGGTTTCGAACCCGCCTAGCGATCACCTTCTACCGATCTACCACCGACTGGCCGCAAGGCCGAGACCATCAACACCGCCGCCGAGGGAAGCGCCAGCGACGAGGCTGGCGTCTCGGCTGTCACGATTCAGCCACCACCGACTGGCCGCAAGGCCGAGACCATCAACACGGAGCGATCATGATCAACGACGACGACATCTGGATCCTCGGCATCAACATGACCAAGTTCGGTAAACGTCCGGACCTCGACACCGTCGACCTGGCGGCCGAGGCGACGATGGCCGCGCTCGCCGATGGCGGCGTCACGATGGCCGACATGGACGTACTCGCGGCGGGCAATCTGATGGGCCGCGGTGGCATTGGTCAGCAGCTGCAGAAGCAAGTGGGCCAAACCGGTATCCCCGTGTTCAACGTGTCGAATGCGTGCGCGACGGGCGCAACGGCGTTGCGAACCGCGATCATGGCGATCAAGGCCGGCGAGGCCGACATGGGCTTGGCCGTGGGCGTCGAAAAGTTGGCTGGCGCGGGGCTCTTGGGAGGCGGTGGCGAGGCCAAGAGCGACGGACATCACTGGGAGCCGAACGGTCGTTACGGCGCCGTGGCGACCACCGATGGGCGCATCGGTACTGACACCATGCCCGGCGTGTTCGCCCAGGTGGGCATGGAGTACGGCCACAAGTACGGCGGCGCCGACTTCGACCTGTTCGCCCGGATCTCCGAGAAGAACCATGCGCACTCGACGCTCAACCCGCTAGCCGCGTACAGCAAACGGTTCACGCTCGACGAGATCAAAGACGACATCATGATCGCCTACCCGAACACGCGACCGATGTGCTCGGCCAACTGCGACGGCGCTGCTGCGGCAGTGGTCATCAGCGGCGAGAAGTTGAAGTCGCTATCGATCGAACAGCAGCGGCGGGCCGTCAAGATCAAGGCGTCAGTGCTCACGTCCGACCCCTGGCAAGAGGCCTGCCAGGTGCTCCCCGACGTGAACACGCTGACCAAGAACGCCGCAGCAACCGCGTACGAAGCAGCAGGTGTCGGTCCCGAGGACCTCGACCTGGTCGAACTTCACGACTGTTTCGCGACCGCCGAACTGGTGCACTACGACAACCTCGGTCTGTGCGGTGAAGGCAACGCCGTCGATTTCTTCGAGTCCGGAGCACCATGGCGCGACGGGGCACTCCCGGTCAACGTGTCGGGCGGACTGCAGTCGAAGGGGCATCCGATCTCGGCAACCGGTATCGCCAATATCTGGGAGGTCTGCCATCACCTCCGCGACGAGGCCGGTGATCGTCAGATCCAGGGCGCCACGATGGGACTGGCGCACGTGATCGGGCTCGGCTCGGCCTGCGGAGTGCACATCTTGGAGAAGTCCGCCGCCTGATCATTACAGGGTGCCTGGAACACGTTCCGACAGTGGAGTCCGAAGCAATCGAACCGGTGACGGTGACGTCCGTCTCCGACCATCAGGTCGAACGACCGACGCCAGATTCCTGAACGTCGGGCAGCGATGGGCCTTGCACGCCACACCTAAACTCGCGGGGATGACCGATCTGGATCACGAACGGCGCGCCGGCGCCTATTTCGACTCCGCCTGGCCGGTCGAGTGCGGAGGTTCGCGACGCCAGAAGATCGCCCGAACCGGCGGCCCCTCGATCCAGGCGGGCGAGCGGCTGACGGCGACGACGCGCGACACCGGTGGGTGGGCTGTGATGTTCGTTCAGCGCCGTCGGGGCGAGCTCTATCTGCTCTGCGGAGCCGGCATCGACGGGCTGCCGCCGCAGCACCGCCCCGCTGGCGACTCGGACGGTTGGGTGGAGCGTGTCGACCCGATCACCCTGGAGACGATCGACCGCTCACCTGCGCTCTCGAGCGGTGGATGGTTGTGGTGTGGGGCGATCGTCGTACACCGCAACGGTGACCTCTACGCCGTCAACGGTCGGTTCGCCTACCGTCTCGACCCCGCGTGCAACGTGGTTGCCGAACGCAGACTTCCAGTCGACGGGCCCTACAACGGGCTGCTGATCCTTCCCGATGGGAACCTGCTCGCTCGAAACCTCGGCTTCCGAGCCGACGATCGCTGTGCGTGGGTCGTGCTCGACCCCGATCGCCTCGACATCGTCGCCGAGCTGGTGCTCGACGATCGCTGCATGGGTCGCTTCAGCGCGGACACGGTCGATGCGGTCACCCACGTGTACTTCACCACCGAGAACGAGATCCGCCGCCTGCGCTATACGCCCGGCGAGCTCGGCGTCGACACCGAGTGGAAGGGAAGCTACGCAGCTGGAGATGGACAGACCGACGGATGGGACACCTCGGTTGGCGACGACAGTCTCTGGATGATGGACATGGGCCGGCCCTCGTTCTGGCTCGAGCCGGGCTCAGCTCGTCAACGCGCCTTTCGTTTCTCCATCGACGATCCATCGACGCCCGATGTGATCGACGAGATCGGTTCGCCGGGGGCATGGAATCCCGGACCGCCGCTCTACGACCCGGTCCGCCAAATACTCGTCCACTACGACTCGACCGCAGCCACCGTGGTCGCTCATCGCTACCTCGGGCCGGGTGAGTTCGAACTGCTGTGGCGGAAAGAGGGTCATCGGAACTACGTGCAGATGCTGTGTTGGGCCGACACCGGCGAGCTCGTGTTGGAGAGTTCACCCGATGGCGCAACGCCGTTCGGAGGTGCAAGCGCAGATCTGGTGATCGTCGACATCGAAACCGGCCACGAGCGGGGCCGCACGGCCATCGGCATGCCGGGGACGTTCGGCATGTTCTGTTGCCCGGGCTTCGAGCGGGACGTCTACGTTGCCGGTATCCCCGGCGGCGTCGCCCGAGTCTTCGTCGCCGACGACGACTGAACAAGTTGCTCGCAAGTACGCAGCGCCGATGGGCTCGTTGTACAGCCAGTCGTCGCCGAGGTGGACACCGACCATTCCGAAGTCACCCACGACGATGTCGATCACTGCATCGCCGGCCGGGGGCGGAGGCGCAGCCCGATCCCTGCTGCAATCACCCCACGCCCGCGCCCGGTGCAAATGAGATCCATGCACCCATCGAGGGGCCACGCGCTTCCGGTAGCCCGTCGCTGTGCGGCGACCTCTACATCGCCTGGGTGAGACCACCGTCGACGACGAAGATCTCACCGCTCGTGTAGCGGTTGCGGATCAACGCGAGCACCGCCTCGGCGCAGTCTTCAGGTGTTGCCGAGCGCCCGATCGGCGCCATCGCAGCGACGGCGGCATGCATGGCGTCCCAGTCCTCGGTCCACGGGGTTGCCACCAGACCAGGGGCCACGGCGTTGACCCGGATCGGCCCATACGACTTCGCAAGGAGCTGCGTCATCTGATTCAGCGCGGCCTTGCTCATCGAGTAGGCCATCGACGACCCGACGGGCCGGACGCCGGCAATCGAGGTGATGTTGACGATCACCGGATCGTCGGACTCGCGCAAGTGGGGAATCGCCCGCTTGGTCAACCACCAGGTGCCGAACACGTTGACCTCGAAGGTCTTGCGGAACACTTCGTCGGTCAAGCCGTCGAGATCCTTGTGGTCGATCGACGTCGTCCAGCCCGCGTTGTTGATCAGATAGTCGAGTCGCCCGTAGCGCTCGATCGTTTGATCGATCAGCGAGTGCCCTTCGTCTTGCTGGCTGATGTCGGCGCGGATGTAGGTGGACTCACCCGGCAGGTCGGCCGACACGGCCTCGCCGGCTTCCACCGACGACGACGAATTGACCACGACCGTCGCACCGAGCTGCGACAGCCGGCGAGCCGTCTCCTCCCCGATTCCGCTCGACGATCCGGTGACGATGGCGACGCGTTCGCTGAATTCAGCCATCGGCGCAACGTAGCGCGGCGTCGGTCATCAGCCCGGAGGCGGAACCACGACGACCGGGCGATCGCTGTGATGAACGACGTGATGGCTCGTACTCCCGAGCTTCGCGTCGCAGTGCTCGGCGCGGGTTCCGACGACGATCAACGAGGCATCGCGATCACGAGCCACCTGGAGCAACACGTCCGGCGGGCTGCCATAGGTGACGTCGACGTCCCAGTGCAGACCCGCGATCCGGTCGAGATCGTGACACCACCGTTGCCGAGCATGGTCGGCCACTTCCTCCTGCCGACCCTCCGACGACACGTGTTCTCCGTCGATCACGGTCATCATCCCGAGCGCGTGAACGGCCCACAGCCTGGCTCCGAGTCCTGTTGCGAGTTCTGCAGCAACGGCCAGCGCACGCTGCGACGTGTCGGTGCCGTCGACCCCGACCACCACGGCGCCATCGCTCAGGCCGGCTGTGCCCACAGACATCACCGTACTCAGCTCGATCGCGGGTGCCGCGGTGACGTTCGACTCTTGTTCCAGTGTCGAGTTGCGACCAAGATTTGAATAAGGATCACCGACCCGGCCGCGAGAAATCTCTCCGACGAGGAGTGCTGGGAGCGGCTCGAGAACACCGCAGTGGGTCGACCGGCCGTCGACATCGCCGGGCAACGAGACATCTTTCCGATCAACTTCGTCATCGACGGATCGGGCATCGTGTTTCGCAGCGCGGCGGGAACCAAGCTTGCCGGCGCAGTGCTGAACCGATTCGTGGCATTCGAGATCGACTACTACCTCCCCCATGAGCGTGTGGCCTGGAGCGTCGAACCGAACGGCACCGCCGGTCGGATCGACAAGATGCAGGAGCGCTTCGACGCCGAAGACCTTCCGCTGTTCCCTTGGCTCACGGGCGAGAAACCCAACTTCGTGCGGATCGACCCCACCTCGCTGACTGGACGCCGCTATCACATCGTCGATGACGTCGAGCTCGCCGAACTCGATGTGGCGATCGACTGCAGCGCCTCGCGAGTGAGAAATGCCTGGTGCGCCGTGATCAACACGTTCGTGAACGTGAGCAATCGAGCAAACACGTCGTCGAGGATCTCCTCGCTCCGGCCCTCGAAGAACAGCCGCGCCGGTCACGATCACCGTCGCAGTCTTGCCGGCGAGATCGAGTCCGACGAGACCGTCGAGGGAGAAGTTTCCGTCGTGCACCCGGTTGTCGGCACGGTAGATCTGTCGGTTGAGCGCCAAGATGAGCGTGGTGGTGTGCTCGGCCACCGCGTTCGGAGAGTATTCGGGGACGTGGACGACCGCGAGGCCGTGGCGTTCGGTGGCGTCGAGATCGACGTTGTTGAATCCGGCGCAACGCAGCGCAACGACGCGTACGCCGAGACTCGCCAGCTGCTCGACCACGACGGCATCGACGTCGTCGTTCGCGAACACGCACGCTGCGTCGGCACCCGCGGCCAAACCAACCGTCTACACGTCGAGGGTGGCATCGATGAAGTGCAAGTCGTGTCCGAACCGCTCGCTCGCTTCTTCGAAGCCGGCTCGGTCGTAGGACTTGGCGCTGAAACCGCAGATCGTTGCCGTCACAGAACCAGCTAGTCGCGGTGCGGCACGATCACCACGGGGCACCTCGTGTCTTCGAGGATCGCCGTGCTCACCGAGCCAAGCAGCTCCGCTGCGATCACCCCGTGTCCCCGCCCGCCGACGACAACCAGCGAGGCCGTTGTGGAGGCATCGACGAGCGCCCGTCGAGGCGCCTCGACGACGACATCGCGGATGATCCGCTGGTCGGTGTCGATTTCGTTCAGCGCCGCGTCGAGCTCGTCGCGACGCTCCGCAATGGCGTCGCCGTATCGCTCGTGCAACACGTCGACCTCCACCCAAGGCGCCAGCTCGACCGACGCAATCGTGCGCACCATCGTGGTCGGGCCAGCGAACTCGACCGCCCATCGCACCGCCGCGCCCGCGTTGTCGCTGCCGTCGAATCCGACGACGATCGAGCCATCCCCCTCGGATGCATCGTCGGGCACCACCACGACCGGCACCTCTGCGTGAGTGGCGCAGTATCGGCTGACCGAACCGAGCCGCTGGCGAAGCTCGCCGCCACCGGTACGACCGAGCACGAGCGCGTCGGCATCCGCGGCTGCGGCCTCAACCAGCGCGTGTCCGATCACGCCCTGGCGCGTGGCGGGCGTGACCTCCACCGACGAGTCGACAGCCGCAATCGCTTGGTCGACCTCGTAGCCGGCAGTGGCCTCGAGGCCGAGTTCGTCGACACCAAATCCCCGCTTGGCGGTGAACATCGCCAGCGGTGGCGGAACGTGCCACACGCCGAGGGCGGTGAGCGCCACGTCGCCGCGCTCCTCGGCGACGGCCGCTGCCCACGCCAGGGCAGTCTGCGACGACTCCGACCCGTCGATACCAACGATCCATCTGCGTGTCATCACAACGAAGTATGGCAGCCGCGCACCGGCCGCCATCTGAGCATCTCGAAGGTCAGCGCGCTTGGCGGCACCGACCGGTGACAGCGAAGATGAAGACGCCATGGACCGTGACGAGCGTGGCGACGCGCTGCTCGCCGCCACCCTGGTAGATCAGGCGGGTTCGATCGGGGTTCCACACCGACATGACGGTCCGAGCCAACGGGCGTTGACCGGCACCTCTCCGCCCGGTCACGTTTCGCCGAACCGCCACGTTCTGCCACCGACAAGGTCGGATGGCCTCAGTCGGCGCGAGGCGTCGACAACTGCTCGTCCTCCTGCTGCTCTCCACCCACCGGAACGTCCTCGTCGGGCGGCTCCTCATGAGTGGGAGGTTCGTCGATCACCCGCGTGAGCTCGGCGCCGACGAGCACGATCTGCGCCAGGTAGTACATCCACAGCAGCACGAGGAACACCGAGCCGGCTGCGCCGACGACGGACGACGATGCGTAGCGGCGGAGATAGATGCCGATCGCCACTGTGCCCACCGCCACGAGTAGTGCCGTGATCGCACCCCCGACGAGCGCCGCTCGCCAACGGACCGTCGCGTCGGGGAGATACCGCAACAGCAATGTGAGCACACCGACACCGAGGCCCCACGAAGCGGCGAACCCGAACAACTCGCTGAGTGAGTCGATTACGGGGGCATCGGGCGCGAGCCGAGAGATGAACGCAGTGACTGCATTGAGTGCGAACGACACCACGATCGCTGCGCCCGCTCCGAGCACGACGGCGAACGACGCCAAACGCCGGAAGAGCGAGTGCCGGATGCCTGCGCGGACGGGCACATCCCAAATCGAATTGAAGGCGTCTTGCAAGGCGATCACCAACAGCGACGCCGCAAAGATCAACGACGCTGCGCTGATCAGACCGAGCCCGGTGATGGTGCCCGACGCCGAGAGCGTTTCGGAGAACGTCTGGCCGACCACATTGGCGTCTTCCTCTCTGGCGCCGAGGAAGCTGGTGAGACGCTCGGCGAGATACTCCTGCACGTCNGTCTCGGAGAAGAACAAGCCTGCAAGTGCCAAGCTGAGCGTGAGGACCGGGACGATGGAGAACAGTCCGTAGTACGCAATCGCCGCGCCCAAGCGGATCGTTCGGTGACCTCGCCAGTTCTCGTACGTGGCGACGCCAACTGCGATGACGCGGCGCAACGGGCGTGGGAGCCGCCGCCGCAACTGAGCGACCTGGTCGATCATCGCTGGTTGATCATCGCTGGTTCTGGTTGATCGTCTCGATAGTTGGTCATCGGTGGTTGATCAATTCGGTGGTTGATCACATTCGGTGGCAGGTCCGACGCGGCCGCAACCTAGCGGCTGAGACGATTCCGCCCCGGAGTCTCCGCGCAAGTGTCTTTGGGGCGTTTTCGTGCCCGTCATCGGGACCCAGCCGCCCCAGAGTGAGTCCTGTCCGGTGGGGAGGCGACGGGGCCGGCCGGATCGGTGGGGTCGTTGTCGTTGACGCCAACGTTCGGCCGGCGCAGGCTGGGACGATGACAACGATCGCCATCGGCCTGTACGACCGCTTCACATCCCTCGACGCACTCGGGCCATACCAAGTGTTGAGTTCGATCCCCGGGGCGACGACGGTGCTGTGCGCCGCCGAGGCAGGGACGGTGTCGGACGAAAACGACTTGCTCCATCTGCGCGTCGACCACGCATTTGCCGACGTCAGCGAGCCCGACGTCGTCGTCATTCCCGGCGGGTTTGCCACGCGCCGGCTGGCAGAGGAACGACACCCGATCGTGCAGTGGGTGGCCGACGTCCATCCTCGAACGCAGTGGACGACCTCGGTGTGCACCGGCGCGTTGGTCCTCGCCGCCGCCGGGTTGCTCGATGGGCTTCCGGCGACCACGCACTGGATGGCGTACGACTCGCTCGTCGGGTACGGCGCGCACCCGACCGAGCAACGCGTCGTGCGCGCGGGCAAGATCATCACCGCGGCGGGGGTCTCGGCCGGCATCGACATGGCGTTGACGCTCACCGCCGAACTCGTCGGGTCCGAGATCGCCCAGGGCATTCAGCTGGCGATCGAGTACGACCCACAGCCACCGTTCGACAGTGGCTCGCCGAGCAAGGCGGACCCAGCGGTGCTCGAGATGATCCGAGCGTTCTCCGAACAGGCCGACGCGTCGGCCTGAGTCCGACCGATGAGCGCGCCACCCAGCCACACCACCTTCGTTGAGTCAGTGCACGCTGGCGTCGGCGAGGTTGCGCCAGGCGCCGAATCCGCGTAGCACGTCGGAGACGTCGTGAAACCCGGACCGGCGCAACACGCTCGCCGCAACCGACGACCGATAGCCGCCGGCACAGAACACGACCGTGGGTCGAGCCGAGTCGAGCTCGTCGAGCCGGCCGGGCAGCTGACCGACCGGGATCGGCAACGCACCCTCGATGCTCCCGAGGGCGACTTCGCCCGGATTGCGGACGTCGACCAGCTGGAGGTCGTCGACCGAGCGCCGCCGCTCGGCGAGCTCGAGTGCGGTCAATCGTGAGGCTCGCGCGATTCGTTCGGGATGGGCGGCCATCGCGGCCAGCGGGTCGGAGAGCGCGCCGACGACTCGATCGAATCCGATTCGGGCAAGGCGCGTGCGCGCCTCGCGTTCGAGCCCCGGCTCGACGATCAACACGATGTCGACGTGGGGTTCGATGACCGAGCCAGCGAACTCGGCGTAGCGCCCCTCGAGTCCGACGTTGATCGAGCCGGAGATGTGGCCTCGAGCGAACTCGACGGGGTCGCGCCCGTCGAGCAGGACGGCACCCGCCGCCACCAACGCGTCGACATCGGTCAGCGCGAGCGCATCGGGGGCCACGGCTTCGTCGTGGAGCGCACGATCCTGACGGTTGCGCTCGGCGTCGTACACGAAGTACGACGGCGCCGGCGGTTGCCCTTCGGTGACCAGATCGACGAACGCTGCCTTGTCGGGGGCCGCCAACGCGTAGTTGCTCGTGCGTTGATCGCCGATCGTCGACCACGTGTCGGTCGACAGGTTTTTGCCGCACGCCGAACCAGCGCCGTGCGCGGGATAGACCCGAGTCGCGTCAGGCAGCGTGAGCAACTTGTCGTGCACGCTGTCGTAGAGCTGTTCGGCCAACTCGTCACGCGTGAACCCGAACGAGGCGAGCAGATCAGGGCGGCCGACGTCGCCGATGAACAGCGCATCGCCGGTGAGCACGCCGTACGGCTCGGCGTCGTTGGCGTGTTCCCACACAACGATCGAGATCGACTCGGGGGTGTGTCCGGGGGTGTGACGGATTTCGAGGACGACCTCGCCGAGCTCGATGCGCTCCCCATCGGCGAGCGGGCGCGAGTCGAATTCCGTCTTGGCGACCGACGAGTACCCGATGGCCGCTCCGGTCGCCGCCGCCAGCTCGAGATGGCCCGACAAGAAGTCGGCGTGGAAGTGCGTTTCGAGCACCAGCTCGATGGTCAGTCCGGCGGCCGCGGCATCGCGCACATACTCGTCGATGTCACGGCGCGGATCGACGACGACCGCGCGGCCCGTCGTGTCGTCGCCGATCAGATACGAAGCCTGCGACAGGCAGTCGAGGTAGTACTGCGTGAAGATCATCCGTCGCCTTCCCCGCTCGGGCTCGCCGGGGCGCCGAGGGTTCCGCTGTAGGCCAGGATGCCGCCCGCCAGATTGGTCACCTGGCCGAACCCAGAGGCATCGAGGAACTCAGCGGCCATGGCGCTGCGACCGCCGCTGCGACACAACACGGCGACGGGCACTCCCGGGTCGAGCTCGCCGACGCGCTCTTGCAACTCACCGAGCGGGATGTGGAGCGCCCCTGGAATGGTGCCCTCGGCCACTTCATCGGGCTCGCGTACGTCGAGAACCAAGCCGTTGGCGCCGAGCGCATCGGTGTACTGATCGACGGGCATCGTGTGGGCGGGCATGAGTACTCCTCTCGTCGACAACAGTGGTCACTGTACCCCCGGGGGTATGTAGAGGCAAGTCGCCGGTCAATCTCCCGGGACGGTTCGATCGTCTCACCTACGATGCCATGTATGTCGATCACTCGTCGTTGGATCGCTTACGCCGTATTGGCCAGCGTCGCATTGAGCGGGTGCCTCGAGTTCGAATCGACCTTTGAGATCTCCGACGACGGGACGGTCGACGTCGGCATCGTGACCGCAATCGATACCGAGCAGCTCGAACAGCTGAGCGCGCTGTTCGGCGAAGACACGTCCGGGCTCGATGGTCTCTCAGGCGAAGAGCTGCTCAGCGAGTTCAGCGAGGACGACCCGTGCGGAGAACTCACGAATGATCTCGCCGGATTCGAAGTGAGTACGCGCGAGATCGACGAGGGCGGCCGCGTTGGTGTCGGTTGCACCGTTAATGCCGTTCCCATCGCCGAACTCACCGATCTCGGCGAGGACTCGGCGCTGTCCATCACCCAAGACGACGAGGGCACGACTTTCGAACTCTCGCTCAGCGGCGTGAGTGAGATCACCGGTGGCGGCACCGACGACCTCGGCGCCCTCGGCCTGTCGTTCGAAGAACTCATCGACTTCCGCTTCGTGGTCTCGGCGCCGGGCACGCTCGGCGAGAACAACGCGACCTCGACCGACGGTGCGACCGCGACGTGGGTCGTCGCCCCGGACGCGGCGTTCATCGCCAACGACACCGCATCGATGTCAGCCGTGTGGACCGGCAGCGGAAGCGGCAGCAGCGATTCGTCGGCGGCGCTGATCATCATCATCATCGTCCTCGCCGTGTTGGCGGTTGCGGCCATTGCGTTCCTGATCATCAAGCGTGCGTCGGGCGGCGGCACGCCAAACGAGCCCGAGACGCCCGCCCCTGTCGCACCCGCCGCCGCAGGGGCGCCGCTCGGCGCTCCCACGACGACGCCGCCGCCACCACCATCATCGAGCGCTCCACCGAGCGACTCCGATGCAGCGCCGATGAGTCCGCCGAGTGCAGAGCCGCCATCTTCCGCCGGTGGAACGCCTCCACCACCTCCGCCGACTTGAACCAACCGGCGCGCGGTCTCCAACACCACCGAACAACGCCGGGCCTGCGTCGCTAACGTGGTTGTCGATCACCAGTGGCGCCGTCTGCCCCGAACACCCCTGCCCCACCGAGGCCCGCTGCGCACCCTGCGTGTGACGCGCCGTGAGTAGCGTCGCTCCCCAGCTCGCGCTCGTCGTGGTACTCGTCGCGATCAACGCCGCTCTGTCTGGCGCCGAGCTGGCATTGGTGTCGCTGCGCGAGAGTCAGCTGCAGCGCCTCGAGCAACGCTCCACGTCGGGCGCACTGCTCGCCCGTCTGGCACGTCAGCCCAACCAGTTCTTGGCGACGATCCAGATCGGTATCACCCTGGCCGGCTTCCTCGCATCAGCTGCGGCTGCCGTGTCACTCGCCGAACCGCTGGAGCCGGCGTTCTCCTTCCTCGGAGGCGCCGCAGAGCCGGTTGCCGTGATCGTCGTGACGCTGGTGTTGTCGTACTTCACGTTGGTATTCGGCGAACTCGCACCGAAACGCATCGCCTTGCAACGCGCCGAAGGGTGGGGGTTGGCCATGGCCCGCCCACTCGCATTCTTGACCACCGCCACCAAGCCGCTGGTGTGGCTGCTGTCGAAATCGAGTGACGTGGTCGTGCGCCTTGCGGGGGGCGATCCGGATCAACAACGAGCTGAGGTCACCGAGGACGAGCTGCGCGACCTCGTCACGATGCAGGAGACCTTCGCACCTGAGCAGCGCGAGATCCTGCATGGAGCTTTCGACATCGCCGAGCGCTCCCTCGACGAGATCCTGGTGCCCCGAATCGCACTCGTGACCGTCGACGAATCAGCGACCTGCGCCGCAGCGCAAGCGACGCTGATCGACACGGGGCACTCGCGCGCTCCCGTGACGCGCAACGGCAACATCGACGAGATGGTGGGTGTCGTGCATCTGCGCACCCTCCTGGCCAACCCCACTGCGCACGTCTCCAGCGTGACCGCTGAGCTCCCCGTGTTTCCAGAAGCCGCGAGCGTGCTCACGACGATGCGCGAGATGCAGAAGATACGCGCGCAGATGGCCCTGGTCGTCAACGAACACGGCGGTGTCGAGGGCATCGTCACCGTGGAGGACCTGGTCGAGGAACTCGTCGGCGAGATCTACGACGAACACGATCAAGTCGACCAGATTCCCGTGGTCGAGGCCGACGGCACGCTCGTCGTACCGGGACGTTTCCCGGTGCACGAGATGCCAGATCACGATGTACCGCTCCCGACGGGCGAATACGCCACCGTCGCTGGACTGGTGCTCGACCGGATCGGGCGACTCCCCGAACCGGGAACAACCGTCGACGTCGAAGAGTGGGTCCTCGAAGTACGGGCGGTCCGTCACCATACGATCCTCAGCGTGGCGATCACCGAACGGGACGACCCTCCTCCCGCCGAAGACAACTGACTGCGGTCGCGAGCGGCATCGGCCGGCGTATCGTCAGATGGTGCGCGACGTGCGAAACCACGAGCGAATCGGCGTTCGCGCCGCCGCGCTCGGCGTCACCGTTGCAGGCTGCGCTCTCCTTGCGATCATGATGCACCGCAACGGGCACACACAGGGCGACGACTTTGCCCTGTACCTCCGGCAGGCCCAGGGCATTCTCGGATGGAACGTCGGCGAGGTGGTCAACGACAACCGCTTCGCCTTCGAGATGTCAGACGGGAACTTCAGTCCGCTGGCCTACCCCTGGGGCTGGCCGATGGTGCTCGCGCCCTTCGTCTTCGTGTGGGATCTCGACTACGACCGACTGAAACTGGTGCAGGTCGCCGCCTTCTGCTTCTGGCTCGTGCTCATGCACGGCATCGTTCGGCGCCGTATCGGCTGGATCTACGCGATCGCAGTGATCGCGGTGCTCGGCACCTCGCCGATCCTGCTTGGCCACACCGATCAACTGCTCAGCGAGTTCCCGCACCTTGCCGCAGTGGCCTTGGTGATCTGGTGGTACGACTGGATGCGTCGCCGATCGGACCTGCTCGACGCATCGCTGCTTCACCTCGCCGTGGCCGGCGTGCTCGTGATGGTCGCCTACAACATGCGTCGCGAAGGCATCGTGTTGCTCGGCGTGATCGGTGCGATGCAGCTCGTCGACGCCGCGCGCAGCAACGAGCGGTGGACCGACCTACGGGGATCGGTCAGCGCGCTGCTCAGACACTGGCGACAGGTTCTCACGCCCTACGGCGCGTTCATCGGGTCGGTCGTCATCGTGCAGCTGCTCTTGCCGAACGATCTGTTCCCCGACAACGGCAACAGCGCTGGTTTCCTCGACGACCGGTTTCGCGAGTACCCGGCCAATCTGTCCGAACAGCTCGGGCTGGGCGAACGCCCGTGGGTCGGATTGATCGTTCTGGCGCTGGCGCTCGCGGGCGCGGTGATCGGAGTACGCAAACGACCCACGCTCGATCTCCCGATTCTGCTCCTCCCCATCCTCACGGCGTTCGCCATCGGGACTCACTTCCGCGAAGTGAAGCGCTACTGGTACCAGGTGACACCGTGGGTGCTGTTCTTCGCCATGGTGGCGATCGCAGCCATTGCTGCGGTGGCCTTCAAACGCCGAGCTGCGCTTGCGGTGGCCGCTGCGCTGGTGCCCGCGTTGTTGCTGTTGGTCGGGCACGGGCTGGTGTTGCGTGGCGACATCTCGGACGTGCGCGACTTCAACAACGCTGATCGGGTGCAGTGGGGTCCGGCAAATCCCGCGGTCGCCGCTGTATTCGACGCAGTCGATGAGTACACCGACGACGACGATGTTGTGGCGTACTACCGCGCCCGCACCATGACGCTGGTGACGGACCGGCGGTCGTTCCAGAGCGGTCGTCTCGATCACATCGCCGAGAACGCCGACTACTTCGCCCAGCGCCGCAATTCGACGTATTGGCAGCCCGAGCTCGATCCGGTGCTCGCCGAACATCTCGGGTTCGAGGAAGTCTGGTCCGACTCTGCGTGGGTGCTGTGGCGCACGCCGCGCGCCGGTGGCGCATGAGCGTGGCGGTGCTAACTTGCCGCCGGTGACAGCCGACCTCGACGAGTTCGACGTGTCGGTCGTGCTGCCGATCTACAACGAGCAGGGTCATCTGGCGACTGAGATCGAGCGGATCACCGCCACCCTCGATGCATCGACGTACTCGTACGAGATCATCGTCGTCGACGACGGGAGTGATGACGGGTCGGCAGACGAGCTCGACCAAGCGATCTCCGGGCGCGACGACGTCGTGTTGATCCGGCACTCACACAACCGGGGTTCGGGGACCGCCCGACGCACCGGCACGACTGCGGCCCGTGGCCGGGTCGTCGTGTGGACCGACGTCGACATGACGTACCCCAACGACGAGATCCCCGACCTCGTCGACCAGCTCGCCGGGTACGACCATGTCGTCGGCGCACGACGCACTGAGGAAGGCACGCTCAAGTTCTTTCGCGTCCCGGCCAAGTGGTTCATCCGGTGGCTGGCCAGCTACCTCACCGAGACAAAGATCGCCGACCTGAACTCGGGCCTGCGGGCGTTTCGCCGAGACGTCGCGATGCAGTACGTCCACCAACTGCCTGCGGGTTTTTCGTGTGTGACGACGCTGACGATGTCGTTCCTGGCCAACGGCTACAGCGTCAAGTACGTACCGATCGATTACTTCCCGCGCGCCGGACGATCGAAGTTCCATTGGTGGCGCGACACGAAGCGGTACCTGTTGCAGGTCGTGCGAATGACGCTGTCGTACAACCCACTCAAGGCGTTCTTGCCTGTCGGGCTGTTCTTGCTGCTCGTCGGCATCGGCAAGTTGATCTACGACTGGATCGACAAAGACTTTCGGCTGGCCGCAAACACGCTGCTCATCTTGTTCGCCGCGTTGCAGGTCATCGCCGTTGGCTTGCTCGCCGACCTGATCGTGCGCGTCACCAAACCGTCGAGCCAGCTCCCGCCAACCTGACCGCAGGCCGTTACATCGTCTCAGAGACGAGCGTTACACGGGCTGGCCACGGGCGATGACGTGGCGAATTACGGCATCGGGCTCCGCGAGCGCAGCGAGGCCGTCGAGCGGATCGACATCGAGGACGACCACGTCAGCCGAAGCACCAGGCGTCAGCACGCCGATCTCCCCCTCGAGGTGACACAACCGCGGGTAGACCTGATACGTCGAGGCCAACACATCGGTCGCCGCGTTCCACTCGTCGTCGATCCTGGTCGTGGCGTCGGCGGCAACGAGCGCTGCGACGAATACGAAGAGAGCGCCGCCGATACCAGCCAGTCGGGTGACACCTGGAGGTTGACACACCTGACGCGATACCGGTCGCCACGACGAGCCCGTAGTGTTGGCACGTGGTTGCGAACTGCACCGAGAGCGCCGATGCGAGCGCGCCGCACCGTCGTCGGGTGCTCCAAGGCAGTCGACTGCCGTGAGTCCCTCGGCCGCCCCGACGATCGACGACATCGTCACGGCGATGGCCACGATCGACAGTGCAGTCGATGTGACCCCTTTGGTCTCCGCGTCCGGACTCAGCGCCCGCGTCGGCGGCGACGTCGTATTGAAGGCCGAGTGCCTCCAACGGGCCGGGTCGTTCAAGATCCGAGGTGCGACCAACAAGGTCCACTCGCTCGACGACGCTGCGGCGCACGGGGTGATCGCCGGCTCTGCGGGCAACCATGCCCGGTCGCTCTCGCTGGCAGCACAGCGGGCCAACGTGCCGTGCACGATCGTGGTGCCGGAGAGCGCTCCGGTCACCAAGGTCGACGCGTGTCGCGCTCTCGGTGCCGATGTCATCGAGTGTCCGGGAACGGTCGACGACGCGATCAGTCACGCGCGCAGCTTGGCCGATGAGCTCGATCGCCACTTCTGTCCGCCCTTCGACGACTTCGCGACGATCGCCGGACAGGGCACGCTCGGGCTCGAGCTCCTCGATCAATTGCCGGACGTCGACACGGTGATGATCCCTGTTGGTGGCGGCGGCTTGGCCGGCGGTGTTGCCCTTGCGCTGCGCGCCCGCAAGCCGACGGTGCGGCTCGTCGGAGTGCAGGCTGGGGTGTGCGCGCCGTATGTCGACGATCGCCAGCCGGACAAGAGTCCCGCAACGCTCGCTGATGGCATCGCGGTGAAGCAGCCAGGCGCCATCACGGGCCCGCTGGTTCGCGGCCTGCTCGACGACATCGTCACGGTTGAAGAGGACGACATCGCCGACGCAATGACGATGCTGCTCGAGGAGTCGCGGCTCGTCGTCGAGGGTGCGGGAGCGGTTGGCGTCGCCGCCCTCGCGGCCGATCCGTCTCTGGCGCGCGGACGGACGGCGGTGGTGTTGTCCGGCGGCAACGTCGACCTCGAGGTGTTACAGCGCCTGATACGCCGCCGCGAGTCGCGAGCGGGGAGGCGCATCATCGTCGACGCGGTCATCGACGACCGTCCCGGCGCTTTGGCCGAGTTGCTCCGTGCGTTCGCCAGCGAAGGCGCCGATCTGATCGAAGTGACGCACCTGCGCGAAGGCATCGACCTCGGTCTCGGAGCCACTGCGGTGCGTGCCACGTTCCGAGTGCGCGACACCGAGCACGCTGATCGTGCCCGCGCAGCAGCGGGCGCAGCGGGCTTTGCAATCAACGACGCGTACATCAGCTGACCATCGGGAGACGGCGATGGCGAGATCGCCACACGTCATGATGGCGGAGTGAACACGCGCCGGTGGTATGAGGGCTTCGCCGATCTCGAGACACGCGGCTCGTCGATCACTGACGAACAGCTGGGGCGCAGGCGGTGGCGAGTGAGTCAGCGGTACTCGGCCGACTCGATCGGCTGCCGCTACAGAAACGACAACCCAATCTGCTGTTCACCGCGACTCGCCACCATGGCATTGCGGTCGACGACACGCTCATATCGCGGTGAGCCGGCACTGGTCGATTCGGACGTGGACATCGCGGTGCGCACGTACGGCGATGTCCCCGAGCCGACACGTCGCCCTGAGATCGTTGCCCGGATCGGGGTCGGCCCTAACCCGTTCGGCGTAGAGAACTCGGACGATCTCGCGTGGCTCACGACGCTGACTTGGCCCGAGCACGTCGAGCGACGCGACCGCATGCGCGCCGCGGCCGACGTGGTCGCCACCGACCGGCTCGACGACGCGCTCGCCCTCGTGCCCGACGAGGCGACACCGGTGGTGCTTCACTCGGCCGTTCTGAACTATTTCGACGCCGCCGAGCGACAGGCGTTCGTCGCACGGGTCACGGGGACACCACGAGTCGTGTGGCTGGCCAACGAGGGCCCAGGCGTCCTCGACGGCATACGCACGCGCCTCGACGTCCCGTCGGCAGAGCCGTCGAACGGGTACTTCATCCTCTGCACGGACGGCCAACCAGCCGCGGTCGGGGATCCCCACGGTGCGTGGATCCGCTGGCCCGAGTGATTGGCGAGGCCGACGTGCCATCTAGCGTTGCGTCATGACCAACGCGCCTGCTCGACCTGATCTCGATGTGCGCCGACTCTCCGGATCGCTCGGTGCGGAGGTGCGCGGCGTCGCTCTGGCCGAGGTGACCGAGCACGATGCCGCACACCTCCACCAGCTGCTGATGGAACACATGGTGTTGTTCTTCCCCGACCAGCACCTGTCGCCCGACGAGCACATTACGTTCGGCCGACACTTCGGCGAGCTCGAGTCGCACCCGAATTTGTCCTTCGATGCCGAGCGGCCCGAGTTCTTCGAGCTGCGCGCCGAGGGCGGCCAAGGTGCGGTTGCTGACGAATGGCACAGCGACATCAGCTTCAAACAGCAGCCATCGCGCTTTGCCATCTTGCAGATGCGCGAGTGCCCGTCGGTCGGCGGCGACACGATGTGGGCCAATGCGGCAAAGGCGTACGACGAGCTGTCGGCCCCACTGCGCGATCTGTGCGATGGCCTCACGGCACTACACGATGCCGGACCGCATCTGCACCCCGAGCAGACCTACATCCATCCGGTGGTGCGGGTGCATCCCGAGACGGGTCGTCGCTCGCTGTTCGTCAACGAGCACTTCACCCGCCGCATCGTCGAGCTGAGCGACGCCGAGTCGCGCATGCTGCTCGACTACCTGTGTCGGTGGATCCACGAGCCCCGCTTCACGGTCCGCTACCAGTGGGCGTCGGGCACGATCGCCATGTGGGACAACCGCTGCACTCAGCACTACGTGCTCGACGACTTCACAGAAACGCGGGTGATCCAGCGGGTGACGGTGATGGGCGACAATCCCGAAGCGGCATCCAGCGCGCGGTGGGAGCCGTATGGAGCCAAGACCGCCAGGTTCTGGCGCGACACTCCGATGCGTCAACAACTCAAGGCACAGCGAGGTGCGACGTCATGAGCCGGCGCGTCGAGGTCTCACGCGACATCGCCGCTTCCCCCGCGGCCGTCTATGCGGCGATCTCCGACGTGACTCGCATGGGTGAGTGGTCGATCGAGTGCCACCACTGCGAGTGGACTGGCGAGTCGACGTCGGCATCGGTCGGAGCGACCTTCGATGGCCACAACCGCAACGGCGACCACGAGTGGATCACGCAGAGCACAGTGGTGGCCGCCGACCCAGGCCGAGCGTTCGCCTTCGAGTGCTCGATGTTCGACTTCCACTACGCCACGTGGGGCTACGACATCGAGCCGATTGACACGGGGTCGCGAGTGACAGAGTGGGCCGACGACTTCCGTCCGGACGAGGCCTTGGAGATGAGCGCCAAAGCGTCTGGAGTCGAAGACCGCAGTGCCCGCAACCGCGAGACGATCAGCGGCACGCTCGAACGACTCGCCGCCGCGCTCGAGCGCTAGCGGCGCGTCGGCGCTCGCGCTCTACCAATCGGGCTGACGCAGCAGCGGTGCCGCGCTGCTCGAGCCGGTGGTCACCGAGTTGCACGCACGCCGACGCAACGGTCGAGCGCCGATCGCCGAGACGCACGTCGCCGTTGCCGTTGCCGCCATGCACCAGGGACTGGCGTTCGAGTCGCTGTTCGGTCGTGAGTTCCGACGCAGCGCAGGACTCGCCAACGACAGTGCCGTCGATGTCGACGAGACATACACATGGTGGGCGACAGCGTTGCGCACATCGCTCGACCTGGCCGACGAGCGCCGGCCACCAATCAGCCGACGCCGGCTTCGACCTCGGCGTGCTCCTGCGCGATGTCGCCGGCTGTCGGCTCACGTGCGGTGGTCAGCTCGTGAATCAACGCCTTGGAGTGGGACCATCCAATACGCGAGCCCTCGAGGTCGATCGCCTCTCCGCTGGAGTGGTCGACGAGCTGCATCATCCGCACGGTCCCGCGCGCGTGCAGGACCACCGAGAGGTCGTCACGCTTGATCGTCTGCACCAAGTGGAGCTCACCATCGGCGACGCCTTTCACCATGTGATCCGGCCACAGCACGTACACCGTGTCGTGGCTCGCTGCGACCAACCACTTGCGGTGTTGTTTCTTGCCGGTGTCCTCGATCGCCTGATCGGTGCTCGTTTCGATCTCTTTGCCATCGGGTCCGTACTGCTTGCCGGAGGCGAGCTTGTTCGTGTGCGCACCCCACAACGCACCGACTGCGTACCCGGCCACCAACCCGACGGCATCACCGATCAGATCGCCGTCCATCCCACCGACCAGATCACCAACACCACTGCCGACGTCGCCGCCCACATACATTCCAGCCATCTTCCGGCCTCGATAGCCACGTGGCGTGAACCACCCTGCAACCGTGATGCTGTCGTCGCCGGTCGCCTTCTTGGCGCCTTCGACTGCGTTCTCTTCCACCGACATGAGGCCGAAGCTAATGGTCAACACCCACTGAATCGGGCGACCTTGGATCCGCGGGCACGATGTCGCAGGACGACCGGCGGTCCGGCATCATCGCCAGATGTCCGGCGCCGACGCCGCTCTGCTGACCATCCATCTCGCCGCGACGGCGGGGATGATGGGCGTGATCTGGTTCGTGCAGGTCGTGCAGTACCCGCTGTTCGCCATGGTCGACACGGCTGGCTTCGCGGAGTTCGAGGCGGCCCACCAGCGACGCACATCACTCGTCGTCGGACCGCTGATGGCCATCGAGGGGGTCTGCGCCTTGGCGATCGCCGGATTCATGCGCGACGTCGTCGGGCTGGCCCTGCCACTCGTGGGGCTCGCGCTGTTGGGTGCGATCCACGCCAGCACGCTGTGGCTCCAGGTGCCGGCACATATGCGGTTGGCCGAGGGCTTCGATCAGGCCACGCATCGGCGCCTCGTCGCCACCAACTGGATCCGAACGGTGGGATGGACGGCACGTGTGGTCGTTGCCGGGTGGATGATCGTCGTCGCTGCCTGAACGTCAACGAACGCTTCGGCGCCAGGCGCTGAACGACTGCACCGGCCCTGCCGACGGCCGGCGAAGCCACGGCCACGGGTGGGTCTCGACGACGTCGATGCTGCGCAGGTGGCGCCGGAACCCGGGAACGGGTGCGAACGTGACGGCGACCGCACGCCCCGCCAAGGCCTCGATCGGAGGGGCCCGGTGAATCTCCATCTGGCGATCGGCAGCAAGCTCGGCCAGCGTCTCGACGAGAAACACCAGCCGCTTCGACGACAGGCGAAGCGCGGCGAGCAACGGCTCGTCGAACGCGAACACGACGGGGAGGTCAGGGCGCGCAGCGAGCGCAGGGTCGGTGACACCGAGCGATTCGGCGGTCAGCCACACTGCGGTCGCCTCGCCGGTGACGGCAACGGCCGTCGGCCCTGCGGTGCGATCGACGTCGTCGTCACGACGGAGTCGCGGATCGCGGACGACCGACCGTAGCTGTGGCTCAGCGGGCCAGTCTTCGATCGGACAGTTGTCACGCAGTTCGCACTCGGTGCACATCGTGGGCGCCCGCCGCTCGACCTGTCGGCGGCTGAAGCCGTAGACCTTCGCTGACCCCGCACCGGTCACCCACTGCCAACCGAGGCGGTTCGCAGCCCGCGACCCATCGAGGAGATGACGGAAGAACTCGTCTTCGCCGTCGCGCCACGTCGCACCATGCCGCACGGTCCACTGCGACGCGAGCCACATCCGAGTCTGGTTGACGAGCCATCCGTCGCGGTACAGCTCCCCGAGCGTGTCGTCGACGCATCGCATCTCAGACGGCCACGCAGTGTCTGCGCCGACGGGCACCCGGCCGACGACCTCGTGACGGACGCCACTGGCGGTCGCTGCGCCGAGCCTCGCGTACCAGTGCCGTGCGTACTCCTGCCACATCAACTCGTCGCGGTAGCGAGCGACATCTCGGGGCGGCCCGGAGGCAACGTGCTCCCAGACGGTCCGCAACGACAGCAGCCCGTGGCGGATGTACGGCGACAATCGCGACGCTCCGCGTGCCTCGATCGGCAGCACTTCGTTGCGGTTCGCGGCATAACCGCGCACATCGAACGCAGCGAGCGCAGCGTCGGCGGCCGCCTGGCCACCGCGCACGCCGACCGAGCCACGGACGTCGTCGATCACCAGGTCGGCGAGGTGCCGCTCGACGTATCGCTCGGCGCTCACGCGGCCCAGCTCGGGGGTCGGCAACACGCTCATCACGCGCAACGAATGCGAATCGGCACGGGCCGCAGTCTTCCCTCACCGTGCGGCGCGTGCACGATCGGGCCCACGAAGTGGCCAGAGAGTCGCCGACCATGAGAGCCTCGTGGCGATGGACGTCGACGCGTCGGTGCCCGCCGCCGATCAGAGGGTGGAGTCGATCACGGCTGACCCTCCGGCGCTGTCTCGTCGTCGCGTCCTCAGCCAGCGGTGGACCGAGCTGGCCTACTTCCACTGGCCGTTCGAACCCGCGGTCGTCCAAGCAACCCTGCCGCGAGATCTCCGTGTCGATACGTTCGAGGGCGCGGCGTGGGTCGGCATCGTGCCGTTCGTGATGCGCGACGTGTCTGTCGGACCCGGACCACCGATTCCGTACTTCGGCACGTTCGTCGAGATCAACCTGCGGACCTACGTGATCGACGGCCGCGGCCGGCGTTCGGTGTGGTTCTACTCACTCGATGTCCCGCGGTTGGCTGTGGTCGGCGTCGCCCGATCGATGTTCTCGCTCCCCTACTGCTGGTCAGCGACGCGCTTCGCCGCGACAGGTGACACCCGCGCCTACGCCATGCGCCGCCGCTGGCCGAGAGATCAACCGGCATCGGCAACCATCGCATTCCGCATCGGCGAACCGGTGACCACAGTGACCGATCTCGACCACTTCCTCACGGCCCGCTGGTCGCTCGCGACCGCTCGCGCCGAGCGGATCTACCACGGCCGTGTCGAACACCCGCGCTGGCCACTCCACGAGGTGAGCGACTATCGACTCGACGGCGACCTGTTCACACCCGCAGGCCTGCCATCGCCCAGCGGTATCGCCCATACCGCCTGCTCACCAGGCGTCGACGTCGGGATCGCATGGCTCGAGCGAGTCGATCCCGCCGACCGCTGACCGCTCGATCCAACGAGTAAGAACCAGCTCAATCGCTGACGCTCCCCGCCACCGTCGGGGTTCTCGTGCGCGGCAACGTCCGCGAAAGCCCGCCGACTGGCGGCCAACCCGCGCCTCGTCGTCACAGCTGACAGCACGGTCGAGGTCGTCTCGCTGGAAGGCGTCGCCGAGCGCGACGACGGCCGATACTCCGACGCCGTGCTCGACGCCTCTCTCATCGAGTACGGCTCGGAGATCGTCGACGAGACGGAGACTCCCGACGGGGCGCACGCAGCGCTTGCGGAGTTCATCGCCGCCAACAACGCCTACCTCGTCTCCCCACACGTGGCGAACGGGATCATCGAACGTCCCGACGACTTCGGCCCGTGTGCAACCCGCTGGCGTGGCCTGCGCTGTAGAACCGGCGACGGTCGGCGAGGATGGGGCGATGACGTCGCCGGACGACGAGCTCCCGATTCGCTTCCATCCACTGTCGAACGGCGAGTACGACCCGCTGCCGAGGTCGGAACTCATCCACGAGACCGTCCGCCGCACGATCGACACCGCCGACGACAACGCTCGACGCCTCGGCATGGACCGGCGTCGTTTCCTTCGCACCGCTGCCGGCATGGCCACGACGCTCACCACGCTGGCCGCGTGCAGCGCCGAACAGCGTGCGGCGACAACATCGCGCGGCACAACACCAACGGCATCGTCGGGACCAAGCAGCTCGACGTCATCGGTTCCGGTCGGCACGGGAGGCACATTCGAGCTGCCGCCGGAATCGACGCTCGAGGAGGAAGCAGCGACCACGGTGCTCGAGGCGCGCGACGGCGACCTCGTCATCGACGTCCAGACCCATCTCCTCGACTATCCGGCCGGGACGACCTCCGGCTTCGGCTTCGGATTCCCGCAGGCTTCGTGTGGGGTTGATCCGGCGGAGTGTCTCGGCGTCGACAGCTGGCTGTCACTCGTGCTCGGTGGCAGCGACACAACCGTGGCCGTCCTGTCGGCCATCCCAGTCGTCGCCGACCCCGATCCGCTCAGCGCCGCAGTGATGGACCGCGCCCGCCGACAAGCGGAGGTAGCGGGATGCCTCGATCGGGTGCTGATACAGGGTCACGCCACCCCGACACTCGGCACGCTCGATCAGGCAATGGAGGCGATGGCGGCGACGGCCATCGAGTTCGATATCGCTGCGTGGAAGGCGTACACCCACGAGGGTCCCGCATGGCGACTCGACGACACCGTGGGAACCGCATTCTGCAACCAGGCGAGGACACTGGGTCAGCAAGTGATCTGCGTCCACAAGGGGCTGGGCCCGGCGGCAGCGTCGCCGATCGACGTCGGCCCGGCGGCGGTGCTACACCCCGACCTGGCGTTCTGCATCTATCACTCCGGATTCGAGCGATCGGTCACCGAGGGGCCGTACCCAGGAGTCGAGGCCGGGCTCCGTGCTGGTGGCGTCGACCGGTTGATCGCGTCCGCAGAACAGGCCGGCGTCGGCGTAGGCGGCAACGTGTATCCCGAGCTGGGCTCGACGTGGTGGAATTTGATCCAGCGCCCCGACGAGGCCGCTCACGTACTGGGCAAGCTGCTGGTCGCGTTCGGCGAAGACAACATCCTGTGGGGCACCGACTCACTCTGGTATGGCTCGCCGCAGTCGCAGATCGAGGCGTTTCGGGCATTCCAGATCACCGACGAGTTCCAAGAGCGGTTCGGCTACCCGCCGCTCACCGACACCGTGAAGGCGAAGATCCTCGGCCTCAATGCGGCCCGCGTGTATGGCATCGACCCGGCGCTGACGAACTGCCAGCCATCGCTCGACGATCGCGCGGCGCTGCGGCGCGCCGTCGACACGACGGGCATCCACGGCCCGACCACTCGCCGCGACGCAATGGCGTTGTTTGCCAGCGAACACCCCTGGTTCCGCAGCTGACCGCAGGGCGCGCCCGGACCGACGCGAGTGCGCTCAGCTGCGCGGGACGTCGGACCAAGCGACGTCTTTGTCGACCCGCGGCTCGCCAGGCAATCCGAGGACTTGCTCGCCGACGATGTTGCGCAGAATCTCCGACGTCCCGCCTTCGATCGAGTTGGCGCGAACGCGCATGAATGCGTACTGGATCCCGCGTCCGGTGCCGGTGACGTCGAGCTCGTCTGGCCGCCGGAACGAGTAGTCGTAGCCGATTTGACCGTCCATTCCGAGCAGGTCGATGCAGAAGTCGTAGAGCGCTTGATTGAACGAGGCGAACTCGAGCTTGGCCACCGACATCTCAGGACCCGGATTGCCGGCCTTAGCGGCCTCTGCCGCACGCAGGTTGGTGAGCCGACCGACCTCGCCGCGCACCCACAGCTCCATCAGCCGATCGCGGCGAACCGAAGTCTGCTCGTCTTCGCCGAGCTGCTCCCAGATCTCGACAGCATCGTTGGCGCCGCCGCCTCGACGCGGCTTGCCGCTCGACGCGCCGGCGCCGATCGCCTGCCGTTCGTTCATGAGTGTCGTCAGCGACGCCCGCCAACCCTCGCCGACCGCACCGATGCGGTGCGTGTCGGGAACGCGGACATCGGTGAGGTACACCTCGTTGAATTCCGCCTCGCCGGTGATTTGACGGAGTGGGCGGACCTCCACGCCCGGCGCGTGCATGTCGAGCGCGAAGTAGGTCATCCCTTTGTGTTTCGGCAGTTCGGGGTTGGAACGGGTGACGAGCATTCCGAAGTCGGCGAGGTGGGCCAGGGTGTTCCACACCTTCTGCCCATTGACGGTCCACTCTTCGCCATCTTGTACGGCCTTGGCGGCGAGGCCGGCGAAGTCGCTACCGGCACCCGGTTCGCTGAACAGCTGGCACCACACTTCTTCGCCGGTGAACATCGGCCGGAGGAAACGCTCCTTCTGCTCGGTCGAGCCGTGGGTGACGATGGTCGGTCCGGCGAGATGCATGAAGAACGTCGTCGGATCGGTGGCCGCCGCCCCACCTGCACGGAGGCGCTTCTCGATGTGTCGGTTGAGCTCGGGCTTCATCCCCAACCCACCGAACCCCTCCGGGAAGTGCACCCACGCAAGGCCAGCGTCGTAGCGGGCACCGCGAAAGTCCTTGTCGGGGGTCGTCTCTGGCGGGTGCTCCAAGAGCAATGCATCGACCAGCGAGTCGACCTGTTCGAGGGTGGTGGTCATCGTTCGAAGGTCCTTTCTCGGCACACAGCTGTCGCCGCGTATCGCCCCGCGCGGTACGGGGAAACACTAGGAGACGACCCGGCCGCACGTCGCAGCGCGGCGCTGTCGTGGAGCCGCCCACATCGCTATGTGTTCTTCGGCGGGGTGTTGATGTGGGTGATCACCGGACTGATCCCGGCGTGGTTCTGGGCGGGTCTGGCGCCTCGACCCGACGACCTCGATGCGGGCGCCGCACAGACGCTGTTCGACATTGCGCAGTACTGGGTTCGATCATCGACGCGTCGACCATGACGATGGCCGCCGCGCTCATCCCCCTCGGCTTCGGCGCCGGTCGCACGATTCCCACATGGCTGAGCTGGCTCAGCGTGGTGCTGTTCGTCGAGCAGGCCACCGAGACGATCACGGTGTTCGGTCAGACCGGATTCATCGCTCCGAGCGGGGGCATGAACCTGTACCTCGGCGGGCTCATCGGGATGGCCTGAACCATCGGACTGCTCGTGTGGGGGTACACGGAGGGCCAGCGACGTCCGGCGACGACCCAATAGCCGTACGCGCATGCGCGCGTCTCGGAACGCGCAGTCGCCGACGCGCTGTCGCCGTGATTGACTACGAGGCAACCGGCGCACGCCACTGGAGGAGCACGCTTTGGCCACGTCACTCGACAAGGACGAATTCGACGCCTACCTCGATGAGCACACCGGGTGGATCGTGCTCAGCACGATCACCCCAGATGGGTACCCGCACAGCGTCCCACTCGGCTATTTCCGCGACGGGGACCGGGTCTACTGCGGCTGCCTCGACGGGACGACCAAGATCAAGAACATCGAACGAAATCCGAAGGTGTCGATGCTGATCGAGTCCGGGTCGACGATGTCCGACATCAAGGGCGTCATGATCCAGGGCACTGCGACCGTCCGCCGCGACGCGGACTCCGTACTTGCGCTGATGCGCAAAGGAGCAACCCGTCGCGGGGTCGCCGAGGCCGATCTGCCAACCCAACCTCGTCCGGAATCGGCCTACATCGAGGTCGAGATCGAGCGGCGGATTTCCTGGGACTACGGGAGCTGACGACGCGCTCCAGCGCCGGGGGACGCGTTGCTCGCCCTACTCGCCACCAACGCTGTAGGCCATTTGCGCCAAGAAGAGCGCAGCATCCTCGACCGACGTCAGCGACCGCTCGAACGAGTACGTGGCCGTCTCACGTGACCCGTCGAGGCGGGCAACGTCGAGCGTCATCGTCTCCCGCGTGATCCCGATCATCCTGGCCGACGTCGCCGCATCGATCTGCAAGTAGTGCTGCGCATAGAGCAGACAGGCGTCGCTGTGATCGTCGTTCATGTGCTCGATCATTCGCGCCTTTGCTTCGGCGGAGAAGTCGTCGGACATCAGCGTGCTCCCGGTCGGACGGGCACGTCGCCAAGCTACAGCCGTGCTCTGTTGGCCCCGCACCACCCCTCGACGATCCGACCGGCGCAGGCGGCACGCCCGGTGTGGCGCAGTGAATAGCGTCGGCGCAATGGTTGACCGAGCGACGATCTTCGGCAGCGAGGTCGAGGCGTACGACCGACTCCGTCCGAGATATCCAACCGCCGTCGTCGATCTGATCGTTGCTGGCGAACCGGAGCTGGCGGTCGATGCCGGTTGCGGCACCGGCATCGCTGCGCGCCAGGTGATGGCGAGGGGTGTTGCCGTGCTCGGCGTCGAGCCGGACGAGGCAATGGCCGCAGTTGCCCGATCGCAAGGTACTCAGACCACGATCACCGTGAACCTCAAACTGCTCGCCAACACGATCGAGTTCGGCACAACGCCGACGACCTGACATGACCGTGACGTCGCCCGGCTGAGCGTCGGCCCACGACCGTTGCGACGCGACCCGCGGTGGGGCGGCTCGGTATCGGTGACCGGCACTCCCACGCCCCAAACACCATGGCACGGAGACTCTGGGGCAGCGATCACCCGCCGGCGACTCCCGGGTACATGGTTTGACCGCCCACGTGGCACGCTGTTCGCTGCATGCAGCAAGAGACGCCTGAACTCTACGATCTCATCGTCATCGGTGGCTCGTCCGGCGGACTGTCGACGGCCATCTCCTCATTGCGCTCGGGTCTCTCGCGGGTGCGCATCATCGAGGCATCCTCACGCGTTGCGTTGCCGGATCTAATCGGCCCGAATCAGCTCGACATCGGCTTCGGCGAGACCGCGTCGTCGATCGATGCCAATGGGGACCACATCGTCGTGTCGAGCAATCGGCACACGTATCGCACGCGCGCCGCTCTGGTGGCCGACCAGCGGACGGATCCGCAGTGGAAGCCGTCGATCGACCTCCCCACGAGCGAGCGCATCCACATCGGAGCGGTCGACCTCGGCACGGACCACGACGTGTTGGTCGTTGGCCGGACCGACCATGCCGTCGAGGTGACCGCGCAGATGGTCGACAGTGGTCATCGCGTCGTTCTTGCCGGCGGGGGGATGGACCCGACGCAGCTCTCGCCGGCCGGAGAGAGCCGGTTGCGACGGCTCGAACGCGATCGGCAGGCGACGTTGTTGTATCGCTCGACGCCTGTCGAGATCAGTCTCATCGAGGGATACCCGATGGCCGACTTCGGCGACCGGCGAACACCCGACCTGCAGTTCGACCATGTGGTCTTCGCCCCACCGCAGAACGTTGTCGGCCCCGCCGATGTGGGCGTCACCGAGGCAGCGCTGGAATCGGGGAAGGTGTGGTTCCTCGGAGAGCCCGGCGACTCGCGTCCAGCAACGACGGCACCTGGGTGGCAAGTCGGCCGGCGACTCGCCGAGGCGGTGTTTCCCGAGATCGACCTCCCCGATCCGCCAACTCGCGGCGAGCGGAGAGCTCGGCATCAGCCCGCTCTCGACGAGCTCCGCGACGAGTTCTACAACGCGACCATCACCCACTTCGAGCCGACGCACAGCGACCTGTGGGTACTGCGCGTCAAGCCCGACGCCGGCGACACGTCGTACCTACCCGGCCAGTATGCGTCACTCGGTCTCGGCTACTGGGAGGAGCGCATCGACGATGCCGACGACCCCGAGGCAGAGGAGCGCTGGGACAAACTCATCAGACGGTCGTACTCCATCTCGTCGCGTATGTTCGACGATCACGGCTACCTGACCGACGACAACGCGCTCGACGAGTTGGAGTTCTACATCGTCCTCGTCGAGCCGACACCGGACAACGTTCCGGGACTCACGCCCCGGCTGGCGCTGAAGAAGGTCGGCGACAGGATCTACCTCGGGCCCAAGGTGGCTGGCCGGTACACGCTCCGGGCTGTCACCGATCCGACCGCCGAGGTCGTGTTCTTCTCCACCGGGACTGGCGAGGCCCCGCACAACGGGATGGTCGTCGAACTTCTACGCAAGGGGCACACGGGCCCGATCGTTTCGGCCGTCACCGTGCGCGCCAACTCCGACCTGGGCTACGCGGAACAGCACCGCGAACTCGAGCGGAGGTATCACAACTACCACTACCTGGCGATGCCCACGCGCGAGCCGGACATCCCCAAGCGGTACCTGCAGGACCTCATCCGCGACGACGATTTCGGCACCAAGCTGGGCATCGAGCTGTCGCCGGTCACCACGCACGTGTACCTGTGCGGCAATCCGGCGATGATCGGCGTCCCTGAAGAAGTCGACGGCGAACTCACGTTTCCCGAAACGACCGGGGTCGTGGAGTTGCTGACCGAGCGTGGCTTCACCATCGATCGCCGCAATCAACCGGGCAACATCCACTACGAGGAGTACTGGTAAGACACCGCTCCCCGAGGTCGATCGCGCGGCGATCAGGTGGTCGTCACGTCGGCAACCATCACGTCGTGCACGAGCTCTTCGATTTCGCTCTGCAAGTCGAGGCCGGTCCGTGCGTCTTCCTCGATGACGAGATTCACGCCGTACCCCGCGTCGAGGTCGAGCCACGGCACCGAGCCGTACGCGCCGAGGTCTGACAGCCGGTTCGTATCGCGGTGGTGCCGGCAGCCGTCGCCGTAGCCGGCATTTGGACTCCCCGCATCGCCGCCCCACACTTCTGCGGCACGATCGGCGTGCATGATCTCCAGCGACTCGGGCGAGAGCACGGGCCCGTTCGGGTAGGTACCACCGTTGCGATGGAGTTGCAGCGGCATCGCGTAGTCGGGAACCGTGAGGTACACCCCGCCTTCCACCTTCGGGTTATTGGTCGCAGGCAGCACCGAAAGGTCACCGTTGAAATTGCGTGGGTAGTCGTAGCCGTCGGCGCCGACCGTAGCCCAATGGTTGTTGTATCCGAAGCTGTCGTCGAGGCCGCAGGGGTTGCGGTAGACGTCTTGGACGAGTTCGTCCCAGGTCTTGCCCGATACGAACTCGGCCACGACGCCAGCCACCTGCCACCGCCCGCCGCCCTACCAGTACTCGGTGTCGGGCGCAATCACATCGGCGTCGTCATCGGGTGTGGTGGCGATGATCCGACCGCACTCCTGGAGATCGCCATCGAGGAACTGGCAGAGGTACGGCTCGTACAACGGCTCACCCCAACACTCCTCGTGCACCACGCCCTCGGCGTCGACGACCGCCAGGCCGGCACCGTTGAGACTGCGATCCTCGACGAAGTCGGCAACAACTGCGTCGACCACACCGAAATCGCAGGTGTCGATCCCGATCTCGGGGGTCGGTTCGCCAGTGCCCGCTGCATCCGATCCCGCATCCATCGCACCGTTCGACGAGGCCTGCTGGCCTGGCTCGTTTCCTGAGCAACCGACAGCCACCAGGACGGCAACGGCCGCACCCGCAACAAGACGCGTTCTGTTCATGTGTCTCGCATGCCCTTCCGACGCTCGCGTTTGCGTCAACACTGCGGCTCGCGACCTGAGGACCGCCTGAACAGACCCTGTTGCTACGTCGTACGCACCCAACCCGGCACTCGCATGGTGTCTCGCTCGAAGATCACCGTCGGTGCGGTCAGCACGTCCTCGGTGCCACCTGCGAGCGACGCGGTACGTCGGGTCCAATACAGCGCACTGGAGCTCCGGAGGTCCCGTAGGTTGCAGATCATGTTGCCGCCGGCTCCGACCGAGATTCGTACGCACCGCCTCATGCTTCGCCGCTGGCGCGAAGCAGACCTGCCGCTGTTCGCAGCTCTGAATGCCGATCCCGCCGTGATGGAGTTCATGCCGAAGCTCTTGACGCGTGCGGAGAGCGACGCGTTCGTCGATCGAATCTCGTCGTCTTTCGAAGAGCGGGCATACGGGTTGTGGGCGGTCGAAGTCGCAGACGGAGGAGATTTCATCGGATTCACTGGACTCAACGCAGCCCTCTTCGAGGCGCCGTTCACCCCGGCGGTCGAGGTGGGGTGGAGAATCGCTCGCTCCTCGTGGGGTCGCGGCTATGCAACCGAAGCAGCGCATGGCGCACTCGATGACGCCTTGGGTCGACTTTCTCTGGAGGAGATCGTTTCGTTCACGGCCGTGGTCAACGAGCGGTCAACCGCCGTCATGAAACGTCTCGGCATGGAGCGCGACATCACCGGCGACTTCGACCATCCAGCGCTGCCGGTCGGCGATCCGCTCCGCCCCCACGTGCTCTACCGACTACAACGACCTGGCGTCGCAGCACGACAGCAGTAAGTCGCCCGCAGCCGACGACGCACGTTGGCACGGGTCCACCTGCAGACAGTTGGGCCGACAAGTCCTGCCCGCTGTAGTTCAGGCCGAGTTGGGACGAGGTCGTAGAACGCTTGTTGTTCCGGCTCGAGCGCACCAACATCGATGGAGGAGAGTCGCATGGACGCGAGTCAGTCAGGATTGGCCCTGCTGAGACCGAGGCCGCAGCCCGTGATGATCCCGGTGCCGGGATCACGTCGTGTCCCAGCGGCAGGCATCAACGATCGCGCCAGCGAACGCGACGTGCTTCTTCCTGGTGTAACGCGCCCCTGGCAGGGATCGAACCTGCGACGCACGGTTTAGGAAAAGGCCGAGAGCCGTCCGGTACGTCCGGTCTATGCCGTCTGATCAGGCGTTTTGTCCAGACCGTCCCAGACCGTGTTGACCAGTGTCGGCGAATTGATGGGACAAAGCATGGGACAACCAGCCGAGCTGCAACCGAGCGTTGGGCTCGTAACCATGCGCAGCC
>JABSQH010000003.1 GCA_013213745.1 Ilumatobacteraceae bacterium
CCACAGTTCGTACGTTCGACCGTCACCGCTCGGCGTGAAGTGATACGAGACATTGGTCTGCACACCGCCCGAACCGATCCACGACAGCATCACCACGTTGGACCCGGCGCTGAGATCGATGTCGCCACACGTCACCGCGCCGCACGGCGATGCCTGCGGGTCGGTATCAACATCACTCGCCGAGGCGAGATCAGCCGGCATCCACAATCCAACGGTCTGCTCCGCGCGTGCGACGTTCAATCGTCCTTCGGTGTTGTCTTGCTGTCGAAGCGTGACGATCACGGCGGTCGACAACACCGTGGCGATCAGGCCGATCAGCGAGACGGTGATCAGCAACTCCAGCAACGTCATGCCTGAGTCTGGGCGACGCACGTTCGTCCCGCGCCCTGGATGCGAATCAAACACTGGACTTCACCACCTGGATGGAGCGACGGACCGAGCCGTCAGGGCTTGTGATGTTGATCGTGACCCGTTGTACGAGCAGATCGGTCGGCTCCGTCCCGGCACACCCGGGAGCGCCGGCCGAGCCGGTCTGCCAGGTGCCCTGTTGGGTGGGCGACGCGGCAGGCAGGTAGTACTCGTGGGTGACAGCGGCGGTCGACGGGTCCCAGCCTTCGGTCTGTACAGCGGCTTGCGCGTAGATCGTGTAGTCACACCCACGCTCGGCGCGGTTCACACGATCGGCTGCGTTGACGATTGCCGTTTCCAACTGCGCTGCCGTACGGCTGGTCGACGAGACGCGAATACTGCCGCTCACGGCATTGATCGTCGCCACAACAACCGTGCCGATCAGCACGATGGCGACAACAACTTCGACCAGGCTGACGCCACGGTCGCGCACGTCTGGGGCTGCGTGTTCCTGCTCCATCCGTTTCGCCATCGGCACCTATCCGTTCGGCCTTGAACGCTGCGCGGGTCACACAGCGACGTACGGCAAGCTACGGGTGCGTCCGTCAGCGGTCGCTTGCCCTCACGTCAGCGTTATGCAAAGTGTCAAAACCCTGAGACTCCCCAGAAAAACCGGGGATTCCGTGCAAGATGCGCACGTTGTCGCGAACAGAAGCGCGTCGCGGGAGGGTTACCGCCAGCGATTGGTGCGAACGTCGTCGCCGTCGGCGTCGAGGGAGCGGCCGGGCCAGTGCAACTCACCCGGCGTGGCCGAAAGTCGGGCAATCAGACCCTGCATCGGCACATCGCCGACGTCGACGATCGCTTGGCGCTCGACATAGTGCGGGTCGTCGGCGATGTCGGCCATGTCCATCACCGGACCAATCGCCGCTTCGGCCCGCTCGAACGCCTCGATCACCTCGGTGGAGTCACGGGACGCGCACCACTCGGCGACGGCGGCCTCGATCTCGTCTCGATGGGCGGTGCGACCAGCGAACCCGACGAACCGCTCGTCGTCGAGTCCGAGCAGCGACATCACCCGCTCGGCAACCGAGTCACTGCTGGTGGAGATCGCCACCCAGCGACCGTCGCGACACCGGTACGTGCCGCGCGGCACGGTGTAGGGCAATCCCGATCCCAATCGTGGCTGCTGCTCGCCGGTGCGCGCATACACCGACGCCAGCGGGCCCATGAGGTGGAACATCGTCTCGAGCAGGTTGGCATCGACCACCTGCCCCTGGCCTGAGTGCAGAGCGACCATCGTGGCGAACGCCGCGGCCAGCCCGGTGACTTCGTCGGTGAGCGCGATCGGCGGCAGGAGCGGCTGGCCATCGGGCTCGCCGTTCAGCGCAGCGAACCCCGACATCGCCTCGGCGATCGTGGCGAATCCCGGACGATGGGCGTACGGGCCGGTTTGACCGAAGCCGGTGACCCGCGTGATCACCAGGTCAGGGTTGCGCTCGTGCAGCACGTCCGGCCCCAGCCCGAGATGTTCGAGGACGCCGGGTCGCGAGTTTTCCACGAGTACGTGTGCCTCGTCGAGCAACGAGAGCACGAAGGCACGATCGTCGTCGTCTTTCAGGTCGAGCACCACGGTCCGCTTGTTGCGGTTGACCAGCTTCCACCACAGCCCCTCGTCGTCGGCGGGGTCGCGCCAGGCCATCCTCCGCAAACTGTCGCCGCCGGGCCGCTCGACCTTGATCACGTCCGCGCCGAAGTCGGCGAGATACCGGGCGCAGTTGGGACCGGCGAGGACGGTCGACATGTCGACCACTCGAACATCGGCCAGCGGCCCGCCACTCGGAGAGTTGACAGTTGTCACGGCTCCCACCGGGCGATCCGTTCACAGGCGTCGGCCAAGTCGTCCGCCCGACCGGCCACGGAGAACCGCACGTACTCGTGCCCGCGGCGGGGATCGAAGTCGACCCCGGGAGTGGTGGCCACGGACAGTTCGTCGAGCCAGCGAACGCAGAGGTCCATCGAGCCACGGTCGAGCTGAGCCGTGAGCTGCGGCACGTGGGCGTAGACGTAGAACGCGCCATCGGCGGGAGCGACCCGATCGATACCCGCCGCGGCGAGCCCATCGAGCACGATCCGACGGTTCTGCGCGTACGTCGCCACATGCGGCTGGAGCTCGTCATCGGCGGAGAGCGCGGCGAGCGCCGCGATCTGCGACACGTGGGGCGCACAGATCAGCAAGTTCTGTTGCAGGCGTTCGATCGTGTCCACCAGCGCCTCGGGCACGACGAGCCAGCCGACGCGCCACCCGGTGAGACACCAGAACTTGGAGAAACTGCTGATGATCACGGCATCGGATGTGTGGTCGAGGACCGACGGTGCGGGCTCGCCATCGACCAGCTGCCGGTAGATCTCGTCGGCCACGATGCGCACACCGTTGACCTGTGCCCACCCGGCCAGCTCGGCGAGCGCTCGTTCACCGATCACGGTGCCGGTTGGATTCGACGGCGATGCGATCACCAGCCCATCGAGCGGGCGCCCACCGGCGGCTCGCTCGATCGACTCGGGCGTCGGCGCCCAGCGATCGGCGGGGCCCACCGGAACCGGGACGACGTCGATCCCGAGCGCCACGAGCGTGTTGCGGTAACACGGGTAACCCGGCTCGACGACCGCCACCCGGTCGCCTGGCTCGAAGATGGCGACAAATGCCAACGTGAATGCGGCAGACGCCCCTGCGACAACACCGATTCGCTCCGCACCGATCCCGTCGTAACGAGCGGCGATGGCCTGACGCAGCTCGGTGATGCCCAGCGCCGGCGTGTAGCCGAGTGGACGACCGAGCGCACCGCGCACCGCATCAGCCACCGCCGCAGGTGGAGGGGTGGCCGGCTCGCCGATTTCGAGGTGCAGCACCTGCTGTCCGTCGGCTTCGAGGTCGATGGCGCGCCGGGCCATCTCCATTGCGTGGAACGGCGGGACCGCCGCAGCGCGCGTCGCTGCGGAGATGATTGGCGCGTTCACGTCACGCAGTTTGCCCGACGCTGTCGTTCAGATCACCGTCGCCGATGCGACGTGTCGATCAGGTGGCCAGGCCGATCGGGCAACTGACGCCCGTGCCGCCGATGCCGCAGTACCCGTTGGGGTTCTTCGACAGGTACTGCTGATGGTATGGCTCGGCGTAAAAGAACCCGTTGGGGAAGTCGATCGCCTTGATCTCGGTGGTGATGTCGCCGTACTTGGCATCGGCCAGGTGCGCGCCGAACATCGTCTTGGTCGCCTCGGCCGCCGAGAGTTGCTCGGGGCTCGTGGTGTACACCGCGCTGCGGTACTGCGAGCCGACATCGTTGCCTTGGCGCAGGCCCTGGGTGGGGTCGTGGCCTTCCCAGAACGCCTTCAGCAGCTGCTCGTAGCTGATCTCGTCAGGATCGAACACGACCCCGACCACCTCGGTCTGTCCGGTCATGCCGGAGCACACCTCTTCGTAGGTGGGGTTGGGCGTGAAGCCGCCGGCGTACCCGACAAACGTGGAGTACACGCCGGGGAGCTGCCAGAAAATCCGTTCGGCGCCCCAGAAGCAGCCCATCCCGAACACGGCGACCTCGAATCCCTCGGGCCACGGCCCGACGAGCGGGTTGCCGTTGACGTGGTGCACATCGGGCACCGGCATCGTCTGGTCCGTGCGGCCCGCCAGGGCATCGTCGGAGGCGACCATCGTGGCGTGCTTGCGGAACAACATGCATTCAGGATACGGAGCTCACGCCGGTCTGGATCACGTCGGAGCTGAACGATCGATCAACTCATGGATCGATCACGTCGTGGTCTGTACGGTCGTCGGCGATGAGTAGCGCCCGCTTGCGGACGATCACCCGCGACGACATCGACACGATTCATGCAATCAACCAGGCCAACACCCCCGAGGTCGGCAACGTCACCGTCGAACGTCTCACCTGGTTGGTCGATCAATCAGCGATCGCCCTCGCCGCCATCATCGACCAGGAGGTCGCCGGCTTCTGTCTCGTGATCGCTCCAGGATCGAGCTATGGATCGGTCAACTACCAATGGTTCGCAACGCACTACCCCGAGGCGATGTACCTCGATCGAGTGGCTGTCGACGAGCGGTACTGGCGGCGAGGCGTGGGAAACGCGCTGTACGACGAAGTCGAAGGGCACATCGCGCAACGACCCGGCAGCCACGAACTGGCGCTAGAGATCAACGTCGACCCACCGAACCCGCGGTCGCTGGCCTTCCACGACCAACGCGGGTTCGCCGAGGTCGGCCGCCAGGACACCGATTACGGCGTCACCGTGTCGCTACGCGTCAAAGTGTGCTGACTGCGCTGGACGGTTGGCCGACATTTGGTGCCAGGCACCAAATGTCGTTCATCGGCGGTCTTGCAGGAAGCGGAAGTGGTTCCGCGTCGAGAAGACGTGTGCCGGATCGAGATCGCCAAACAACGTGGTCTCGCCACCGGCGCCCGAGGCGAGCACCTCGCCGAGCGGGTCGATGATCGCGCTGTCGCCGACGTAGTCGAGGCCGCCACCGGACCCGACCCGATTCACGCCGACGACGTAGGCCTGGTTCTCGATGGCGCGGGCGCGCAAGAGGGTCGACCAGTGCAGGCGGCGTTTCGCCGGCCAGTTGGCAACGATCAGGTACGCATCGGTGTCGGCTGCGAGCGCCCAGAACTCGTCGGCGAACCGCAGGTCGTAGCACACGAACAAACTGACCCGCAGGCCGTCGATCGTGAGCGTGACGAACTCGGTGCCGGGACGCACGTACCGCTGTTCGTCCGCATGCGAGAACGGATGGATCTTGCGATAGCGGTGGACCTCGCCGTTCGGGCCGGCAAGCACGAACACGTTCGACGGTCGCTGGTCGTCGGCGGTGGCATCGGCGCCGATCTCGGGACACGAACCGCCGACCCACATGTCGTAGTCGGCCGCAGCGCCTGCGAGGAACGTCGCCGACGGGCCTGGCTCGGGTTCGCCGATGCCCGGACTGTCGAAGGAGAAGCCGGTGGAAAAGGTCTCGGTGACCAACGCGAGGCGTGCTCCGCCTGCAGCAGCGGCCGACAGGCGCGGCCTGAGCGCAGCAAAGTTGGCCTCGCGATCGTGCCATTCGATGTCGTGTTGGATCGCGGCGACTCTCACGCTCATGCCGGCACCTCGGCGGCGAACGCGCCACGGAGGCGCTCTGCCGCCGCGTCGATCACGTCGAGCTGCTTACAACACGCAAAGCGCACGAGGTGCCGACCGTGTTCGGGTCGGGCATAGAACACCTCGTCGGGCACCGCGACCACTCCGCACCGATGGGGGAGGTCGCGGCAGAAGTCGAGTCCAGTGTCTGGCGCGCCGCTCGCTGCGGCGACAGCACGTACATCGACGGTGACGAAGTACGTCGCCTCGGGTACGTACGTGGTGAACCCGGCGCCACGCAGACCGTCGACGAGATGATCGCGGGCGGTCTGCAGCGACCCCGCGAGTTCAGCGAAGTAGTCGTCGCCGAGCCGTAGACCCGCCGCAATCGCCGGCTGGAACGGGGCGCCGTTCACGAACGTGAGGAACTGCTTGGCCGTGCGGGCAGCGGCCACCAGGGCGTCGGGACCACTCATCCAACCGATCTTCCAACCCGTGGTGCGAAACGTCTTGCCGCCCGACGAAATCGTCAGCGTGCGCTCGAACATCCCCGGCAGCGTGGCAATGGGGATGTGCTCGTTGCCGTCGAACGTGAGGTGTTCGTAGACCTCGTCGGTCACCACGATCAGATCATGTTCGATCGCCAACGCGGCGATCTCTTCGAGTTCCGCTCGCCCGAACACCTTGCCGGTCGGGTTGTGCGGCGTGTTGAGCAGCAAGATCTTGGTACGCGCGCCGATCGCCGTGCGCAGCTCGTTCGAGTCGTACACGAACGTGCCGTCGTCGTCGGGTGCGAGCAGCACGGGGACAGCAGTTGCGTCGGCGAGGGCGATCGAGGCGGCGTAGCTGTCGTACATCGGCTCGAACACCACGACCTCATCGCCGGCATCGAGCATGCCGAGTAGCGCGCCGGCAATCGCCTCGGTGGCGCCGGCGGTGATCACCACCTGACGATCGGGGTCCAGGTCGAGTCCGTAGAACCGTCGCTGGTGTTCGGCGACGGCGCAGCGCAGATCGGCGATGCCCGGACCAGGCGGGTACTGGTTGTGACCGTCACGGATGGCCGCCACGGCAGTGTCGAGCACCTCGCCGGGGCCGTCGGTGTCAGGAAACCCCTGGCCGAGATTGATCGCCCCGGTCTCAACCGCGAGCGCCGACATCTCCGCGAAGATCGTGGTGCCGAACCCGCGCAGTTTGGCGGTGAGCACATCGTCGCGTTCGGTCATGCCGACGACGGTATTCGCTCGACCGCGCTGGTCGATCGTCGATCGGGAGTTCGACGGAGAACCGGCGGTCACGCTCACTACAATCGCCTCGGCAGTATCGACCGTAGGAAGCGGGTGCACATGGTGAGGACGGGTGACGAACACGACCCGACTCGGCGCGCCCGCGGACGCCGCCGTCTGATCACCGGCGCTGCTGCGGCCGGTGCAACGTACCTCCTCGGCGGACGAGTGCTGGGTGCGCCGGCCGACGACACCGTTCCGGAGACGACGGCCCCCGACGATGGCGAGATGCCGACCGAGGAACTGCCAGAGCTCGACTTCAATCGAGCGGCGATACCTCAGGAGCAGGCGGTACGCGGCGAGCAGGAGCAAGTCCGCCCGACACCTCCCGAGCCGCCGGCGAATCGCTGGCAACCCGGCCAGTTCATCACCCACGTCGACGTCCAAAACCGACGAATCTCACTCACGTTCGATGACGGGCCGTCGCCAGCGAACACGCCGCTCGTGCTCAACACGCTGCGCAGCTACGGCATCAAAGCGACGTTCTATTTGATCGGGGTCAACGTCCAGTCGTTCCCGAGCATCGCCCGGCAGATCGTCGAAGAGGGCCACGAGGTCGGCAATCACTCGATCTTCCACACCCCGTACTCGGCGGCCCCGCTGGCCGGGCAGATGACCGGCAACCAGGCGATCATCCGCGATGCCACCGGCGTCACGCCCGTCACGCACCGTGCGCCCGGCTTGACCAAGGGCAGCATCATCTTGTCCACGGCGCGCGCCAACGGTGTCTACGAGGCGCACACCAACATGCAGACCTTCGACTGGATCTCGCCGCGGTACAGCGCCAGCGCCATCTTCAGCCAGTTCACCCGGTACCTCACCAACGGAGCATTGGTGCTGTATCACGACGGTGGCGGACGCCGCCCGACGCCCGACGCATTGCCGTCGATCATCCAGTACGCCCGCAACCGCGGGTACGAATTCATGACGGCGACGGAGCTGGTCAACAGCGGAAACCCGCGGCCCGGCACCTTCAGCTACCTCACCTCATCGACGCTGCAGCCGCGCACGGCAGGCGCAGATATCCACGACCACGACCATCCGGATCACGGCTATGTCGATCGGTGCGGCTACGACGCCAAGGCCGAGCTCGAATCGATTCTGCGCGATGGCGATGTGTCGCTCACGTACGCCGAGCGGATGCGCGTGGTCGAATCGTTGGCCGAGTTCGACGCCGTCAGCCGCGACTGAGGTCGCGGTCGCCAACCGGCGGATCGTCGAGCGACGGCGCGGGGCGACGTCGCTCCGGACCGGCGTAATTGCGCGACACCACGTCGAGCGGCGACATCGTGTCGAGGTTGATCGGGTCGGCCATGCGGTGGACGACCCCGGTCGACTTCGCGCCGTACATCGCCACGTCGGCGCTGCGGATCAGGTCGTCGAGCGTGGCCCCGTGACGCGGGTACATGGCCGCACCGATGCTGGCAGTGACGGTCACGTCGCCGACGAGCGGAGAAGCGCTCAGGCGGCCGGCGATTCGTTCGGCACTCGTCCGCACTGCGCTGGCGTCCTGCAACCCCGGCAGCAAGATCACGAACTCGTCGCCGCCCCATCGACCGACCAGATCGGTGTCACGCACGGCGGCCGAGAGACGCTCAGCACATGCGGTCAACACGAGGTCGCCGAACTGGTGGCCGAGAGTGTCGTTGATCTGTTTGAAGCTGTTGAGGTCGATCAGCATCACGCACACGCCGGCACCGACCCGTCCGGCGAGGTCGAGTTCTTCCTCAGCGCGATGCTCGAACTCGCGGCGATTCACGAGGCCGGTCAGTTCATCGGTGCTGGCTCGATGCTCAAGCGACCGGCGATCGACGAGGACCGTCCATCCCGCAAGGGCGATGAGCACCGTGCCGAGCGCGAACAGCAGTCCGTACATCGCCAGACCATCGCCGACGAGTCCGACGTCGCCGTCGGCGCTCGCGGTGACCACGATCGCGCCGCCAGCGGCGAGTCCCGTCGCGGTCGACATGACGCGCAGACCGTTCATCGATTCGGGTCCGTCGGCCGATACCGGCTGGTCCTCGGCGATCAGCACCTCGACGACGACGTCGGGCTCCGCCGTTCCGATCGACAGCGCCGAGGCGCCCAACTCGATGACCACGGTTGCGCCGTCTGAGGTGTCGCCCACAAGCAGCACGGTCTGACTGTCGGGTTGCGCCGCCGCCACTGCACCGCCGGCGAGACCAGCCTGCATGGCGGCCTCCCCGAACGCGGGCCCAGCCGACACGTCGCGATCAGTACATGCGCGGCCGGTCGCGGACACCACACAGACCGACACCGAGCCGTCGAACGACCCGGCGATCGCCGCTGGCTCGGTGCTCATGTTCGCAGCATCGATGAGGGCGATCGCCCGATCGATCTTCGCAGCGACCGATTGATTGGTCGACTCGGCGGCGACCACGACCGACGCATCGATCTGATTGCGGCGCTCGCTGCGGAGATCGAACAGCGAGACCGACACGGTCACGAGCAGCACGACGCTGCCGAACAGTGCGACGAGTCGAACCAACCTCATCGCTGGTGTATCGGCACGAACAGAGCCGGTCTTGAGGATCCGGTCGCCGGAGGCCTTCACGGGCGCGCCGAAGCCCGGAGCCCACCGACAGCGTCGTCGGGAACGGTCGACGCGCGGCCAACTGTGAGCTCCGGCCGATGCGGTCAGTCGTCGGTCGAGCCGGTGTCCTCGACGTCGTCATCGCCATCGATGTCGTCGCTCTCGTCGACGTCATCGACGTCATCGATCTCGCCGTTGTCGAGCTCTTCCTGCGACTCGTGATCGTCACAGTCCTCGATGTCGGAGTCGTCGCCGTCTTCGGCTTCGAGCTGGGCCTTTAGCTCCGGGCTCAACTGGTCGAGAATCGGCTCACACTGCTCGAAGGCGACGTCGATGGCAGCCCACTGCTCGTCGAGCTGTGCCTCATCGAGCGATCCGTCGAGCTCGGCTTGCTCGTGCTGCTCGAACGCGGCGTCGTCGAACCCGGCGTCGGCGAGGCACATGTCGAAGCTGGCAAACACTGCTTCGTCCGCAGACGAGATCTCGATGTCGCCCTCGCCGACCTCATCGTCGCCGTCGCGGTCATCTCCGTCGCGGTCATCTCCGTCGCTGTCGTCGATGCCATCGAGGTCGTCGGTGCCGTCGTCGGCCTCGACGTCGAAATCGTCGAGCGGGTCGCCGTGGTCATCATCGTCGGCCGGCGCCGATTCAGCGGGATCCGCGGGTGGAGCGAGCTGGCCCGGCGCGGCGACTGAGGCGACCGGCGCGACGGCTGCGGTCGAGGCGGTATCACTCGATGGCTGGCTCGCTGCAGCGATGCCGCCGACGGCCAGGGCACCGATGGCAAACGCGGCGCTTGCGAACAGCGCCACGTTGCGGCGGCCGAGTCCGTCGGGTGCGGTGTCAGCGTCGATGGAGGTGTCCGTCGACGGTTCGGTGGGGTCGGTCATGGATCCTCCTGAGAGGTCAGTGGCACCCCTGTGGTGCCGTTGTCGACCACCGTGCCGATCGCCAGATGAGAGAACGCCGAGCGCTCGGGCGGGGTTCTCATCAAAATCCAAGACTGCAACCACCAGACTGGTGGCGATGCGGGTCCTGCTGGTCGAAGACGAGGTGCGACTCGCCGCCGTGATCTGCGAGGGCCTCGACGCCGAAGGCATCGATGTCGACATCGAACACGACGGTGCCGATGGGTTGTGGCGGGCGACCGAGGGCAGCTACGACGTGATCGTCCTCGACATCATGCTTCCCTCGATGAATGGCTACGTCGTGTGTCGCGAGCTACGGGCGAACGGCGTATGGACACCGGTGCTGATGTTGACCGCCAAAGACGGCGAGTACGACGAAGCCGAAGCCCTCGACACCGGAGCCGACGACTTCTTACGCAAGCCCTTCTCGTTCGTAGTGCTCCTCGCCCGGTTGCGCGCCCTGGCGCGGCGTCGCACCGGTGAGCGCCCGACCGTGCTGCAGTGCGGCACGCTGCGCCTCGATCCAGCAACGGCCGAAGTCTCGCGCGGCGGCCAAACGATCGACCTGACCCGGCGCGAGATGGCGCTGCTCGAAGTGCTGATGCGTGCCGATGGCGACGCGGTCGCCCGATCGGCGATCATCGACCACGTATGGGGGATCGACGACGAACCGGCATCGAATGTGGTCGACGTGTACATCAGGTATCTGCGACGGAAGGTCGACGACCCCTTCGACCGACCCATCATCTCCACTGTGCGCGGCGTGGGGTATCGCGCGATCAGCGACCTCGGGTCGTGACGGCATGAGGGTTCCGCGGTGAACCGGTTGCGTAGCGTTCGTGGTCGGATCACGTTGGCGGCGACGGCACTCGTTGCGGTGACGCTGTTGGGGGCCTCACTGCTGATCCTCCGTCTCGTCGAGATCGATCTGGTCAATGCCGCCGAGAACACCTTGGCCGACGCGCTGGAAGAGCAGGCGATCCTGCTCGAGGAGAGCGGTCTCCCGGCGTCGACGTTCGAGGTCGAGCTCGACGGGCGGGAGTACCGCCTCGGTCTGTTCACCGAAGGAGAGGATGGCGAGGCGTTCGGTGAACTGTTCGACGGCGACGAGTTCATCGCCGACGTGGTGATCGATCTCGACTCCGAGGAGATCGTCGAGGTGTTCGTCGACGGCGAGGAGGAGCCGACCGACGACCAGGAGCTCTACGACGAGTTGTCGTCGCTCGTGTTCGACGTGTTCGAGGTGTCCGACGAGTCGGGAAGCAGGCTGCTCGTCGGGCTGGCCAGCCTCGACGAGGTGGACGAGTCGGTCGACGCACTCCGACGAGCACTCGTATTGATCGTCCCAGGCCTCGTCATCGCCTTCGGCCTGATGACGTGGTGGCTCGTCGGTCGCGCGCTCCGACCGGTGGATGCGATCACCGGCGAGGTAGAGGAGATCAGCGGGACCGACCTCGACCGCCGGGTCCCAGTACCCGGAGGGGGTGACGAGATCGCCCACCTGGCGACGGTGATGAACGCCATGCTCGATCGGCTCGAGCAAAGTAGTGAGCGGCAACGCCGGTTCACCTCCGACGCCTCACACGAACTGCGGACGCCGTTGGCGACGATCCGCACGGCGACCGAGGTGATGGGTCGTCAACGAGACGAAGACCGTCGCCAACGGCTCGGCGACGACGTGATCGCCGAGGTCGACCGCATGGATGCGTTGATCGGCGACTTGTTGACCTTGGCGCGTCTCGACGATGCGAGCACCCTCGGCACCCTCGATGTCGAGGTGCTTGACCTGACCGCCGTTGCGCAGACCGTGGCAGAACAGTCGCAAGATCCGTCGCTGGAGTTGTCGTGGAGCACCGCCGAGCCGGTGTTGGCGGAGGGCCATCGCAACCTGGTCGGAGTCGCCGTGCGCAACCTCGTGGCGAACGCACAGCGTCACCGTCGAGGACGCACGATCGTGTCGACGTTGATCGACGAACGAGGCGCCGTGGTGCGCGTCGACGACGACGGAAACGGGATTCCCGTCGATCAGCGCACCGCGGTGCTCGAGCCGTTCACGCGGCTCGACGAGGCGCGCTCGCGCGACGCCGGCGGCGCCGGACTCGGACTCGCATTGGTCGCAGGGATCGTGAGAGTCCACGGCGGCTCCGTGACGATCGGGGCGTCAGAACTCGGCGGGGCGCGCGTCGAGATCGCGCTCGCGCCGATGGATCAGCCGTCGTCGCGCACTTCGTCGGCGGGTGCTCCGTCGCCGCCGGCGGCGAACGACACGTCGGGCAGCTCGTCCTCGAGCGTTCCGTTGAGACGCCCATAGACCCGAATCGCCAATGCGGTCAGCGGCGTCGACAGCGCGGCGCCCAGCAGGCCGGCCACCGCCGCCCCGATGACGGTTGATCCGAACACGAGGATCGGGTGGATCTGCAGCCGACCCTCGCTGAGCTTGGTTCGCAAGATCGTCTCGATCACGTTCTGGGCGAACAGGACGACGACGAGGATGATGATCGCGTCGACGAGACCACCCGACCCGAGCGCGACGAGCACGGCGAACGCGCCCGAGAAGATGGCACCGAGATACGGGATGTAAGCGGTGAGGAACGTGACGACTGCGATGGTGAAGGCGAGCGGCACGCCGAGGATCACTGCTGTCAGCGCAACGACGGTCGCCACGATCGCGTTCGACACGGTGAGGGCAAGGAAGTACTGCTGCATCGACCACGTTGCGTCGCGCACGATCTCGGCGCCGACGTCTGGGCGCACTCCGAGATGTGATCCGACCCAGTGGACGATGCGATGCCAGTCGGCGAGCAGGAGATAGAGCAGGAATGCCGCAACGAAGGTGCCCGCCACGAACGCGGCGGCACTGGAGAACGCTGTGCCGACATACGAGCTGACCCCCTCACTCGAGTCGTCCCAGATCGACCCGAGGTCGTCGACGAACGATCCGGAGTCACCGATCGACCACCCCAGATCGTCGAGCCACGCGCCGATGTCGTCGAGGCCAGCGCGCAACTCGTCGCCGATCTCGGCGGCTTGATCGGCGATACCCAACACGACCAGCGTGAGGACGAGGACACAGACGAGCATCAGGCCGATCAACACGACGCCTGCGGCGATGACGGTCGGCATGAACTTCGCCAGCCAGTCGGTCGCGGGAGCGAAGAGCATCGCCAACACGACGGCAATCACCATCGGAGCGACGAAGCCGCTGATCGCCGACAGCGCGGCGATCACGAGTGCTGCGAGCACCAACATGCCCACGAGGTACCACGAGCGGATCCCCCACACCCGCAGTGCGTCGTCGCGCTGGGCAACGATCACCTCATGTTCATTACTCACCGCGGCGAGCGTAGGTGGTGGCGACCGGCGTCGGCCGACTCACCGGTGCGGCACAGTTACCGAAAGACCGGTTTGCGTTTCTCGGTGAAGGCCGCCACGGCCTCGGCATGTTCGGGTGTGGCCCAGCACTCGCGGAGTAGCTCACTCTCCAGGCGCTGTACCGCATGCAGATCGGTCGACGCTGCGTTCTCGGTCAGAAGCCGCTTGATCATCAGCGCCTGAGGCGTGGGGTTCGCCGCGAACGCGCCTGCCAACTCGTTGGCGCGCACCAGGAGTGCGTCGTGATCGTCGACGACGTGGTCGACGAGGCCGATCCGGCCAGCTTCGTCACCGCGGACGATGTCGCCCGCCAGGCACAACTCAGACGCCGCGCCCCATCCCACCCGTTGCACGAGGAACTGTGTGCTCGCCAACTCGGGAACGAGACCGACTTTGATGAAGACGACCCCGATCTTGGCGTCTGATGTCGCCACGATCACGTCGGCCGGCAGCACCATGGTGATCCCGATGCCGACCGCTGCACCGTGAATGGCCGCGACGATCGGTTTCGACTTGCGCATCAGGCCGACCCAGTCGATGCCGGACGGCATCCCGCCGGAACCACCCGCAGTGTCGGCGCCGGGGTCGGTGCCGTCGATCCGCGTTTGGAACACCGCATCCATGTCGGCGCCAGAACAGAAGCCACGGCCCTCGCCGCGGATGATGATCGCCCCGATGGCGCGGTCGTCGTTCGCTCTCCCGATCGCATCGGCGAGCTCCTCGGCCATGTGCGGTGTCCACGCGTTCAACCGATCGGGTCGGTCGAGAATGACCGACGCGATCTCGCCGTCGGTCTCGTAGCGAATCGTGTCGTAGCCGTCGCTCATGACACGAACGTAGACGGCCCGAACGGACGGACTGCCGCCGGAGTCGACCGTTGCTCGTCGCGGTCCTCGGGCTCGCCGACGTTGTAGAGCAGCGTTCGCACCACGGCGACCGCCACGAGGAGCGCGGCCGGACCTGCGATCAGTGTGGGGACGACCGGGCGCATGGGGCTCCGTCGATTCATCGGCTTCATGTCTTCACCGCCTTCCACCACGTGCGGTGTCGCTGGTACCAGTTCACGGTGGCGATGATCCCTGCGAGTCGTGTGCGCATCACAGTTCCCCCTGCATCTGCGGGCGAGCTGCCCGCCGCTGATGGTCTGTTCCCATGACACGAGCCAAACCGCATCAACCTGTGCGCAACCTCAACGAGACTCGAAGTCTCGACAAATGTCGCACCTGGCAGCCGAGCACATAGCAGCGCGAGCCGGGGCGGATACATGCGTCGTCGATCAATTTCAGGCAGCGTTCGGATTGCCGTCAGGACGCCGAGGGGAAGACCCGACGAAAGTCCATCGAGCGGCGTGCGGGCGTCGTCGAGCTGTGGCGAGACGGGCGACGCGACGTGATCGTCGACGCCGGTGCTCGATCGATCGAGCTGCAGCCCCGAGAGCTCGAAGTGCAACTGAGGACCGACTTGAGTGTGGCTCGCAACGCTCCGTTGGCGCTGTATGCCAACACGACGTGCTGGTGCACATTCGACGGCTGGAGCGGCAGCCACAACGGCACCGGTGACGCTGCGGTGCAACTCGAACCCGCGCAGCGCGTTGCCATCGGTGCCGACTTCGCGAGAGCATCAGTGACTTCACAGATCGATGCGCCTGTCGTCGGAGACGGACCGCACTCCACTGCGCAGTTCGCCTCGTCGGAGGATGACGGCGTCGTCGTGTATGCAGAGACCGCGAAGATCGAAACCCGCATCGGAGCCAACGTCACGTTCACGCAACACCAGGAACTGGTCATCGACGAGCTCGTGATCGCGCCAGGACCGAATTCGAACGACGTGCGGGTGGTCGGCTTCGACGCAACCATCACCGCGATCGACCAGGCCACCGAGCCGGACCCGTCGGAGCCGGCTCGGTACGAGTTTGCAGTCGACGACGTCGAGGTCACCCTCGATCGAGCCACCGGGGAGGTCCACCTCCGCCTCATTGCGCAGGGTCGCCATGCCGACCTGACGCAGCAGCCAATTGTCGCCTCGCGACGATCGCCCAGCGATGCAGTCGAGCGACCGACGTCGGCATCTCGCACCTAGTATCCCGACGAGCACACACAGCCGACCGGAGGAAACCATGGGAGATCTACTCAGAGAGTTCCGCGACTTCGTGAATCGCGGCAACGTCATCGACTTGGCGATCGCCGTTATTCTGGCGACGTTCTTCGCGCCGATCATCACCGCCCTCATCGACGGTGTGATCATGAATCTGATCGCCGCCGCAGTTGGTGAGCCCAGCTTCGACTCGATCACCATCGACGTCGGTGACAGCACGCTGCTGATCGGCTCGGTCATCACGGCCGTCGTCCAGTTCCTGATCGTCGCCCTCGTGTGCTTCCTGATCGTGAAGAGCTACAACGCGCTCAAGGCAGAACAGGACGAGGAGAGCCCAAGCGAGCTCGACGTTCTCGAGCAGATTCGAGACGAACTGCGGTCGCGCGGCTAGCGATCGCCAACACCGGTCGTCCGGCTGATCGCCCGTCGGCTCAGCTGCGTTCGTCGGCACAGTCGGCGACCGGGTTGATCGACTCGGCACCGGTGAGGATGGTGATCGCCGCTGGCCTCCAGCATCCGCACGTCGTCGGGCTGTACGACTACTGGCGCGATCCCGATGGTGCGTGCCGACTCGTCGATCACTACTCGCTTGACGACGAGGCGGCCGGACCCGCTCTCGAGCGAACGTGGTCGATCGAGAGCGGTGACAACGCCCGCGCGCCCGACGTCGACGGCTCCACCGTCCGTAGCGGTGCGGATTCGGGCCGTGTTGCGGTCATTCCGCTGATCCGCGGCGAGATCGTCGATCTGGTGCGGACCATCAGCGATCGGCAGCTGACTGCGGCAGAGTGCGCCGAGTACCTCGGTCCAGACGTGCCGTGTGTATCGGTATCGACCGCTGGCCCCGTCTGTCTAGGGCAGCCCTTCAGGGCCTGGCGCGCTCGAGAGGAGTCGAACCTCTAACCGCTTGATCCGTAGTCAAGTGCTCTATCCATTGAGCTACGAGCGCTGGTTGTGCGAACCGCAATGCTAGCGGTTGGTGGGCGAGCGCCACCCCTGTCGATATCGATCGATCAGAAGCCCCAAGGGCCCCAGCCACCGGCGCGGTTGTAGATCTCGAGCGCCATGCGCGTGTTGGTCACCGGGTCGTACAACTGCTCGAGCGATGTGACTCCGAAATCGGCGAGCCAACTGCGGTGAACGGTCCAGTAGATCTGGAACACGCCGTGGCAGCAGTGACCGTTGTCGGCGGTGGGGATCCAGTTGCTCTCGCGCCATGCGATCTCGATAGCCCGCTGTTCGAGTTCGTCGGGCCAGATGTCGCGGATGATCTGCTGCACCTGATCCGGTGAGGCGTTGGGACCTGGCGAGTTCGGTACAGCCGGCGGGGCGGCTGTCGGTGGGGCGGCTGTTGTCGGGGCGGCCGTCGTGGGCGCCGCAGTGGTCGGCGCTGCTGTGGTCGGTGCCGCCGTCGTCGGGGCGGCCGTGGTCGGCGCAGCCGTCGTTGCGGGCGGAGGCGGAGGCGTGCTCGCTCCGATCGGCAAGCAAATGGTCGCGCCCGGGTACAGCGGGGTCTGCCGCGTCGCATCGTTCACTGCGAGCAGCTCGTCGACGTCGACGCCGGCGCCATCGGCGAGGCGGATCCAGTAGTCGCCGCCGACCACGTCGTAGTCGGCGCCGCACGAGTCGGCAGCGGCGGTCTCCGATGCATCGATCTCACCGGCGTCGGCATCGGAGTCGTCCGCCGTCGCTGTTGGCGCAGCCCGGCGCGTGGCGGGTTCGGCGTCGGTCTCTGTAGCGGTCGCCGGCGAAGTGTCCCCGGTGGTCGTGACGGTGGTCGCAGCGGGTTGCTCGGCTGCGGCGGTGTCGGGCACAGCGGTCGCCTCGGGTTCAACGACAGTCGCCGACAGCGTCGTCGGTACCGCGGTCGGTTCGGTTGCCGGCGCAGTGAGTTCGGTCGCTGCGGTCTCCAGGATCGCACTGTCGCTGCCAGATCGCAGGCTCAAGACCAACGGGACGGCGAGCGTGACAACCACGGCGAGCACGCCCAGCTTGGCGAGGAGCGGGTCGATCGGAAGCTTGCGCTGCGGCTCGGGTTCGACATCCCAGTCGTCGAGCGACTCCCAGGCGTCGTCCTCGGCGGGATTCGGCGAGGCGCCGGCCGGGTCGCCGTACCCGGTGTCGTCGTCGAACCACACGTCGTCCAACGTGTCGGACACCGGAGTGGCATCGACGATCGTCGGCACATCGGTGGTCGGAGCATGCGGCTCGACCGGTGCTGCACCGTCCGTCGGTGCAGACCTGTCGCCGTCGACTGCTGGGATCTCTTGGGTCCACCGGACATCGCTCGGGTTGCCGTGCGCACGGCGGCCCGCACCGTTCGACCCTCCGAGGACGCGGGCGATCTGGCCCGTGACCCACGCGGCGGGCGTGGCGTCGGGGTCGGTCGCGGGAGCGCGTTCGGCGTCTCGCCGATCGGCACCAGCGGTGTCCGACCAAGCGCCGGCATCACCCCAGAAATCATCCTCGGTGGCCATGAGGACCGAATGTCTACTCCCGTCGTCATCAAATCGCAACATTGACGTCATCCAGATGACATCTGTGTCATTTGTACGGCTGGTGTGCGCCTGCGGTGGGGACGCCGGTCACATCCCTCCGCCACGGACCCACTTTGGGGCTGATCCGTCTCGATGACCGACACCGATTGGCCCCAAACCCGATGATGCGCAGCGTTCGGGGCCGGTTCGCCTCAGGGCCGGAGCCAACAGGCGCCGAGCGGGACCACGCGTCGGTTCGCTGGCCGTTGAGCGAACTCGGCCCATCGCACAACTCGACGACCACCGCCAACAACTCGCCCGCGAACCCTCGAAGCCATCACCCCTCCGAGCGGGACGTGGACGTGGAGGCGATGTTGCGGCGCCGCCGAGCCCACATCATGAGCAACACACCAACCAGCAACAGCACCGGCGCCAACCGCAGAATCGGGGCCGTCTCGGCGCCGCTAGCAGGCAGATTCGTGTCGAGTGCGACCGCGTCGGCGTCATCGGTGACGTCGATGACGCCGGGACCACCCCCACCAGCCGACGCGATGTCCGCGGCGACCACGGCGACGTCGGTGTCGGTGTTGTTGTTCGGGTCGGTGTCGGGGCATTCACCGGCCGTGACGGCGTTGGCGTTCGGTGTCGAACATCCGGCCGGCATGACGGTGGCGGTGTTCTCGACGCTCGGAGCTGCGTCTGGGCCGACGTCGGCGACGATCGTCACGCGGACCGTGCCGTCGACGGCGAGCGGCCCGTCGATCGTGCACGACACGGTCTGCGCGGAGACCTCACAGGACGCTCCGTCACCCACAACCGAGACCGGCGTCAACGAGACCGGAAGAACATCGACGATCTGTGTTGGCCCCGGATCGCTGGTCGGGCCGTTGTTGACGACGTCGAGCGTGTAGGTGATCTGCCCACCCACCGCGACTGGGTCGGTGTGGGTCTTGGTGATGGCAAGGTCCACGAGTGGACGCACGGTCACGAGGTCGTCGTCGGAGTCGTTCGAGGGGTCGGCGTCGGCCGTGGGCGAGGACACCGTCGCCGTGTTGATCAGGGTCGGGTATGCCGACACCAGCACCTCGGCAGTCACCTCGACCTCGAAGTCCGCGCCGACGGCCAGACCGTCGGTCTTGGTGCAGGTGACGGTCGTGATCGAGGCGGTGCACACGGCGTCGGCCGAACTGGCATCGGTCAACGCGAGCCCGGCGGGCAACTCGTCGATCACCGTGATGACTGCTGATTCGTCGATCGGGCCGTTGTTGACGACGGTGAGCGTGAAGACGGCCGGTTCGCCGATCGACACCGGGTCGGTGTGGGTTTTGGTGATGGCGAGATCGACCAGGGCGAGCACGTTGACCGGATCGGTGGACTGATTGTTCGACGGGTCGCGGTCGTCGGTGGGTGTTGACACCGACGCCGTATTGGCCACCGACGGGAATGCTGCGGCAAGCACCTCGGTGTCGACGTCGATGTCGAAGCGGGCGCCGGCTGCGAGACCGTCCGCCTTGGTGCACGTGACCGTGTTCGCCACGATCACACAGTCGGCATCGCTGGAGGCGGCCGACGTCGGTGTGAGCCCTGCGGGCAGTTCGTCGGTGACCGTGATGGTTGCGGTGTCGTCGGTCGGACCGTTGTTGGTCACCGCAAGCGTGAACGTGACGCGCCCCCCGACGGTCACCGGGTCGGCGTGGGTCTTGGTGATGGCCAGATCGACCAGTGGCGGCACGACGACGGTGTCGGTGTCGGTGTTGTTGTCCTGGTTCGCATCGGCGGTGTCCGAGCCGACGACCGCCGTGTTGTCGATGATGATCGTGTTGCCGGGACCGGGAACGGCGGCCGACGAAGCGAAGACGTCATCCTCCACTCGGACCGTCACTGCGATCGGCGCGGCATCGGTCCCGGCTGCGAGCGGAGTCGACAAGACGCATTCCACGTCCTGGCCTGCGGTGCTCGAACAGTCCCAGGCGAGTCCAGCAACGGAGATGACGGTGAACCCGACCGGCACACTGTCGGTGACCACGACGTTGTGGGCCTGCGACGGCCCGGCGTTCGAAACGGCCAAGTCGAAAATGAACTCTTCACCGATGCGGACATCGCCCTGGTTGTGGCTCTTGGCGATCGCCAGGTCGGCGATGGTGACGACGTTGACGTCGTCGCTGGTGGTGTCGCCGTTCGGGTCGGTCGGCGAGGTGACCGACGCAGTGTTCGTGTACGGGCCGTCGTCAAGCGTCGGATCGGTCTGCACGGTCATGATCAAGGTCCCGGCGGCTTGCCCGGCGCTCAACCCGCCGCCGGTGAACGTGCAGTCGACGATCTGCGCAGTGGCGGCGCGCGGCGCACAGGTCCAGGGACCCGCCGCCCCGACATAGGTGAAGCCCGACGGCAACTCGTCGACGACGACGACGTCGGCGACAGCGTCGCTCGGCCCGTTGTTGACGACTGCGATGTCGAAGGTCATCGTTGTGCCGACGATGACCGGGTCGATCGGGTGCGACTTGGTGATTCGCAGGTCGGCGACGGCCACGACCAACACGTCGGTGTTGTCGGTGTTGTTGTTCGGGTTCGGGTCGGGTGTTGCCGTCGACACGTCCGCCACGTTGTCGAGCACGGTCCCGTCTGCGACACCGGAGCCAACCTGTACTTCGATCGTGATGGTCCCCGAGGCGCCAACGGCGAGCGTCGCCAACTCACACCTGACCTGCACAGCAGTCGGCGTGGTGCAGGCGAAGCCGGGCTGTCCGCCGATGTCGCCACCGACCGCGGAGACCACCGTCATCCCGTCAGGAAGCGTATCGCTGACGACGAGATCGTCGGCCACGGACGGCCCGTCGTTGGTGACGCGGAGGGTGAACGTGGTGGATTCGCCTGCGTTCACCGTCTGCGACGCCGCCGACTTGTCGATCCTGACGTCGGCTTCATCGACGACGGTCACCTCGTCGGAGGCCACATTGTTGCTGAGCTCCGGATCGAAGGTGGTGCCCGCAACGGCCGCTGTGTTTCCGATGACACCGGGCCCGGCGTCGGGCAGTACCCGCACCTCGACGCCGATGGGCGGCGCCGGAAGACCTGACGCAAGTACCGACTCGCGACCGCAGGTGAGCAGCTCCGAGAAGCCCCGCACCGTGGCCGCCGAGCTGGCACATGACCATCCGTCGCCGGAGGCGCTCACGAATTCGACTCCGTCCGGGAGCGGATCGGTGACGGTGATGTCAGGCTGCGAATCCGACGGCCCACCGTTGGCGACGGTCAGGATCCAAGTGAACGTCTCGCCGGCGCGGACCGGTTCGCCGCTGTTGGTCTTGGTGATCGACAGGTCCGCTTGCGTGTCGAACGGCGACGTGTCGGAGTCGCTGTTGTTGTCAGGGTTGGGATCCGGTGTCGGCGAGGTGACCGAGGCCGTGTTGATGATGGTGCCGGTGACCGAACTGTCGATCGACACGGTCACCTCCACGACGGCCGTGACACCCGCCGGCAACGCGTCGGAGAGATCACAGTCGAACGCAGAGGGGTCGGGGGCTCTGCAGTTCCAGGTGCCGACCACGCCGACAGCACCCACGAAGGTGAGTCCCGCGGGCAGGGAGTCACTGATGCTTACGGCCGATGCCGCATCGGACGGTCCGAGGTTCGTGACCTGCAAGCGGTACACCGCGTCGGCCCCCGGAGTCAGCAGTTGGGTGGCCTGCTTGTCGATCGCAAGGTCCGCAGCGGTAACCGGCCTGCCCGAATCGGTATCGCTGTTGTTTTCCGGCACCGGATCGGTGGTGGTGCCCGAGACGGTGGCGGAGTTGATGATGTCGTCGGCGGAGTCGGCACTCGATTCGATCCGCACCGAGATCGTGATGGGTGGTGCCGCTGCCCCCGCCGCAACGTCCTCGGACAGCACACACGACACGTCGCCACCGGTGACCGCACCGTCATGGGTGCAGTTCCAGGGCCCCGGAGATGAACTCGCGGACACGAAGGACGCACTCGACGGGAGAGTGTCGATCACGGTGATGTCCGCACGCGACGTGGAGGGACCGAGGTTGGTGACGTCGAGCATGTAGGTGGTGGTCTGCCCCGCGACGATGGTCGGATTGGTGCGGTTCTTCACCAGCTGCAGGTCGGCTTCGCCGGTGGAGCGGACCTGGGCGTCATCGGTGTTGTTCTGGGTGTCGGGATCCAGGGTGCGTGCGACGACGGTGGCCGTGTTCTGCAACGCGTCCTGGAAGTCGGACGGGACTGCGACCGTGATGGACACCGGGTCGAAAGAGCGGCCTCTCGGCAGCGTGTCCGCGACGTCCGCCCGGGTACAGGTGACCGTCCCGGCAGTCTCAGAGCAGTTCCAACCGGCACCGACCGCTGACACGAACGTCGTGGCCACCGGCAGGGTGTCGGTGATGGTGAAAGCGCCGACGGCGGTATCGGGCCCGAGGTTGTCGACCTCGACGGTCCAGGTGTACTCGGTGCCGGCAACGGCCACCGCAGCAGTCTTCGATTTGGTCAGGACGAGATCGGCTGCGTCGATGAAAGCATCGGCCGTGGCGTCGTTGCTGGTGTAGTTGCCGGCCTTGTTACTGCCAAACCCGGCGTTGTCGGTCGCAGCGGCACGCACGGTGTTGGTGTGGGGCTGGTTGCGGCCGACGCCCGGCGACGTCACCACATCGACCGTGGCGACGCTGCGGAACGAAACGGTCAGCGACTGGCCGGGATCCAGTGGCCCAAGATCCCTCCACGACAGTTCCTGTTCGAGGTTCGGAGCAGGTGCCGTCTGAGTCACATCCGGCTCGGGGGTCGTGACGCCTGACGGCTGGGTGACGATGGCGCTACCGGGGACGTACTCGAAGTTGACCGGCAGCTCGTCGAGCACGTCGACGGTCGCCGCAGTGCCGCCACCGGAATTGGTGACGGTCACGAGCCACGCGAACTCGTCGCCGAGATAGGTCGGAACCGATCCGAGCGGTGTCTTGGTCGTCGTCAGCGCCGGGAACTGCGGCAGGACCTCGGCATCGTCGTCGTTACCCGTGTAGAGCCGCCCGCCGACCGGAAGGCTCGTGTACTGCTGCAACGATGCCGTGTTGGTGATCGGTGTTGCGTCGATCCCAGTGCTGTCGATCAACCTGGCCTCGAACGACACCGTGGTACTGGTCGCCGGGTCGAGCGGGCCGTCGACGGTCCAACGGATCGTGCCTGTTGATTCCACGCCGCCGTCATTCACCGCCACGATCTCCACCTCGGGGGGCGGGGTGTCGGTCACCACCAGGTTGTAAGCGGGGACCGACGACGCGCCGCCGTCGTTGGTCAGCTCGATGGTGTAGGTGAACGTGTCACCGGGCTGCGGTCGGGGGTCATCGACGACCTTGGACAGGGTGACGTCGGGTTCCAGCAGTGCGACCTCGTCGGTGTCGATGTTGTTCCCCGATTCGGGATCATCAGTGGTGCCGCGGACCTCCGCCAGGTTGACGATCGGGTTCGGTCCGCCGACTGCGGGATCCACCACCGCGGTCAGTTCGATCTGGGTGGAGTCACCGACGGCGAGCAGCGGGTTCTTGACACACGAGACATCGGTCCCGTTGGCGGTGCAGCTCCACTCGGTCGGGTCGACATCGAACGAGACCGGACCGACGACGCCGTCGGGGAGATCGTCGGTGACGGTGATCGGACCCTGAGAATCCGACGGCCCGAGGTTCGTCACCTCGATGATCCAGGTGACGTCGCCACCGGGAGTCGCAACGCCCGACGATTCCTTGGTGATGGCCAGATCGGCGAGCGCAATGACGGTGACTTCGTCGGTGTCGGTGTTGTCGCTCAGGTCGTCCGGGTCCTCGTAGGTGCGCCCCTCGACCGAAGCGGTGTTGGCGATGACCGTGCCGTTTGCGACCGTGGCGGAGATCTCGAAGGTCAAGGTGATCGGATCGAACGAGGCACCCGGTGCCAGCGTGTCGTCGGCATCGACACGCTGGCATTCGACCTCGGTCTCAGACGTCGGTCCGGCATCCGGCACGCAGGTCCAGCCCGCTCCGCCCGCACTCACCAATTCGACGCCGTCGATGGCCGGCGGCAACGTGTCGGTGACCGTGAAGGGACCGACTGCGGTGTCGGCGGCTGCATCGTTCGACACGACGATCGTCCAGTCGAACTGCTGACCCGCAATCGGCGGGGAGCTGGGCCTTTTGTCCACCGCCAGATTCATGCGGTCGATCCGCGTGCTGGCGGTGTCCTCGTCTTCGTACGGCCCGTCGAGGTTGCCGTTTGCGTTGCTGTTGTCGAGGGCTTTCGCGCGTACCGAGTTGGTGTGCGAGATCGCACTGCCGACACCGGGATCGTCGACAACGCTCGAACCCGGCCGGTTCTGCGCAGTGGCCCGGTACGTGATCGTCAGCGACTCGTTCGGCTCGAGGACTGCGAGGTTCTCCCACGTCAGGACGCCGACGGCGCCGATCGAGACAACGGTGGGTTCGGGCGAGGCCGTCTGTGTGGGGTCCGTCACGGTGGTGCTGTTGGGTTCGTAGTCCCAGTTCGGCGGAAGGTGATCTTCCACATGGACCGAGAACGCCGTGCCCGCTCCGATGTTCTCCACTTGGATTTCCCAAGTGACGGGCTCATCGATGTACGCCGGTGGCTGGTCCACGACCCGCTTCGTCACCTGGAGTTCGGGGAACTGCGGCGTCACCGTCGCCTCCGTCGACGGACCGGGGTAACGCCGGCGGGCGTCGTTGCCCGACACGTCTTGGAGGCTGAAATAGTCACTGACCGAGGCGATGTTCGTGAACGTGGCCTCGGAGCTCGACTCACCGATCGTCGACGAGGCGGCCAACCGAGCGCTGTAGGTGACGACGAAGGAACTGTTCGGGTCGAGTTCACCGACCGGCGTCCAGGTGATGGTACGGGTCGTGTCGTCGTAGATGCCCGGTGCCACGGTGGCGTCGATCACTTCGACGCCGGTCGGCACCACGTCGAACACCTGGTACTCCAACGCCTCGCTGGTGCCGACGTTTTCCACCTCCACCGTGTACTCGAACACGTCACCGGGTTCGGGTGCGGCATCGTCCACCGTCTTGGCGATCGTCAGCGACGGTTCGAGCACTGTGACGGTGGCCTCGGCAGTGAGCCCGTTGCGCTCCCAGGGGTAGTTCGCATCTTGCACGTCGTCGTCGGGCTTGTCGGTGATGTTCCAACGGCTCTGCACCGTGTTGGTCAGTGCAGTGCCCGCCACGCTGGTGCTGACGTCCTCGATCTGCGCGCTGTAGCGGACGCGCACGAGACGCACGTTGGAAGATGCGGCGATGTCACCGAAGTAGAACCCGGTGAGTGTGTCGGCGCCGTTCGCGACGGGTGTCAGCACGCTCGGCTGCGGTGGTTCGGGAACACACGGATTCCCCGTCGGCGCGCCGTTCGGGTCGGCTTCGACGCATGTCGACTCGATGAACTGGATGTCGCCGACGCCGGGGGGGAGCCTGTCGACGATTGCGGCTTGGAAGAACTGTGTGTTCTCCGGGACGAGCGCGCTGAGGGTGTACTCGACGCGTTCGCCGATCCGGGCGCTGGTGGGATCGACGCCCTTGGTCAGGACCAGCCCGGCAACGGTCAGCGTGACACCGTCGACCGCTTGGTAGACGCGCTCGAGCGGGTTGTCGTCACCCGGCGTGGTGTTGCCGTCGTCGAGCGAACCCCCAGACAGCTCAGCGCGATTGGTCAACTCCTCGCCGGCGATGGCGGGCGAGGACACCTCCGCGGTGTAACGACGAGTCTGCCGACCGCCGGCACCCGGCGCGACCGAGCCCAGCGAGACGGCGATGTATGTCTCACCCGGGCCGCATCCGGCGTTCTCGGCAGCGTTGCCGGTAAGCACCAGATCGTTCGGACCCTGCCCGGTGAGCTGCACGTTGCCGAGTTGTTCGGGCACACAGTCTTCGATCCAGGTGTCGTGGAGCGGTGGCCGCCCGTTGGCGTTGGAGGCGACCAGCTCGAACGTGACGATTTGCGCGCCGACAACGGTCGCGTCGATCGGTCCCAGCGCCCTCTTGGTCACCGTCGGTCTGGGCTGGACGATGGTGACGCGAGCGGTGGCCACAACGTCGTTCAACTGTCCACCGTCGGCGTCGACCGACACGAACGTGGCCGTGTTGGTCCGCGTGGGGTGTTTCGCCGGACGCAGGTGCGCTTCGGTGACCCGCGTCGAGATCACGACCTCGAACCGCTGATCGGTTGCGCTCGTACCGTTGGCGGGAAACTTCTCCCCGAAGTCGACGCTGGCGTCGGTGGGATCGAACGTCACCCCGGTGGGCACCGTTGCGGTGTGGGGTGAATCGGCGTCGGGATAGTACGTCAACGATGGAGCTGCGACGCCGGCGGGTCGGTTGGCTTCGTCGATGATGATCGTGCCCGTCGGCGTCGGTAGATCATCGGTCAACTCAGCGTCGAACACCGTGGTGCCGGCCGGGATGTCGACGTAGTAGCGGTAGGTGACGTACTCTCCCACCACCGCCTCGGCACGTTCGCCGTTGATCGGTTGTTCAGCCGTCGGCAGCGGGTTGCTGATGTCGTTGTTGACCTCATCGATCGCACTCGTGACGAATTTGCTGACCTGGGGCGCCGGTGTGAACACCGAGGAGTCGTCGTCGGCTTCGGGTGCATTGGCGATCGGTTCGAGCGACGGGTCGATGTTGTTGTCGGGCACGTACGACGGCGCCACCTTGTTCTGCAAGTTCGTGAACGCGTCGTATGAGCGCAGCCCGGCGACGTTGTCGAACGTCGCCGACACGCTGGTCGGCGTCGGGATCGTCATCGTGTAGAACAGCGACCGAGTGTCGGGCCCGGTGCTCGTGGACTCCTCCCCGGGGAACAGTGCGTAGTCATCGGGGTCGTCACCGTCGAGGATCTCGAAGAACCAGCGGATGACACTCGAACCGGTGGTGTTGGTGTACGGATCGCTCGTCGATCCCGAGCTCTGGCCGCTGTCGAGGCATTCGCCGAGCCCAGGGTTCGGGCCGTAGTTCACGATGTCAGTGATGTCCGCACAGGCCACCGCGTCGGGGAGTACGTCGAGCACGTCGAGTTCACGAACGGAGAATTCGTTGAAGTTCGACTCGGTTCCGAGGTTGGTCAGATCGATGCGGAACGTGACCTCATCGGCCTGTCTGACCTCGACGTCGTCGACGTCGGAGTTCGCCGGGTTCGCCGGGTTCGGGATGCCGTCGACGTCGGCGACACCTTTGACCACCTGGATCGGAGGTGGAGGAGCGATGCCGAAGGCGACCTCGTCGCGGAACGACTGCGGTCGGCCCGCCGTGTTCTCCACCCGCATTTTCAGCAGGTTGCCGGTGATGACCGGCGCACCCCCCGACGGCACCTCGACCACCTCGGCAGCAAACACGACCTCAAAGACCGATCCGAGATCTGCGTAGCGGTCGTTCCCGGTCGCGTCCCCGACGGGGAACTCCAACCTCGTCGAACCGGACGACGGCTCAACGAAGTTCAGCACCGCGTTGTTCGCAACGCTGGCACGGACGCTGTTGGGGACGTACTCGGTTCCGGCGGGCAGAAAGTCGGTGATGATCGGGTTGCGGGTCTGTACGAAGTCGTCGAAGTCGACGCGGATGCGGAAGCAGATCTGATCACCCAGCCGGAACCCGAGCGCCTTGGCCCGATCGCCGTCGGAAACGTTCGCCGGATCGACGTACTGCTGGCCGGGCTCTCCCGAAACCGCCGGATCTGGGTCGGGACAGCGATCGGCGGTCGACGCATCGTCGAGTCGGGGCGTGACGTTGCGTGGCAGCAGCTGTTTGCTGACCGAGATCGACCCCGCCGTCTGCGTCGCCGAGGAGTGGTCGGTCACCCCGTCGATTGTGGGGCCGACGATGTTGTCGATCGGAGTGGTCGAAGCCACGGAGCTGACGGCGTTGGTGAACGTGTCGCCGCTGGCCGTCGGCAGCCCGTCGGCAACCCCTCCCTCGTAGAGCTGGCGTGCTCGGCCGTTGTAGGTGACCGTGACGTCGTCACCGGCATCAAGGTCGGCGATGGGTTCGAATACGACGGTGAATCCGCCTCCGGGCTTGGGGGTGACCGTGTCAAAGGGTTGCGACGGCTGCAACGACGCTTCCCCCACGCACGATGTGTCGCCGTTCGGCGCGAAGTTCACCCCGGGCGAGCCCAGCGGACACACACCGTTCGGGATCTCATCGATGAGCACGATGTCGGCGGCATCGACGTACTCGCTCGTTTCGATAATCACCGAATACGCCACTACCCCGCCGGTGACGAACTGTTTGGGTGACACGGACTTGAGAATCCGCACGTCCTCGATTCTCCGCGACAGGGTGTCGATGTCGCTCACCGTTGCGTCCGCGCCCGGCTCGACTGCGCCGAGGTACCGACCGTCGGCGAACGCCGTGTTGGTGACCACGTCTTCGCTGGTGAGTTCGCGCGTTGCCGCGCCGGTGTTGTTGTCGAGGTTCGCCGCCTGCAACCCCGACGCTGGGCTTGGCGGGGTGCCGGTGAACAGTGCGTTGGCGCGCAGCGAGATTGCGGCGGCGTACGGGAACTCGAAGCTGCCGCCTGCCGCGAGATCGCCGAGGTCCCACTCGACGCGCGTGTAGACGCCGGCGAAGGTGGTGCCGTCGAGAATCGGATCCTGCACGGTCTCGATGGTGGCGGGGACGACGTAGCCCGAGACGACCGCACCGCCGAGGCGGCCCGAGCCCTGATACTCCTCGCCAGGGGACGAGTTGTCCGTGGAGTTGTCGGCCAGGAACTCGAGTTCGGCGGGTACGAGATCGACCACCTTGATTCCCTCGACGCTGTCCTGGTCGGTCACCTCCACCCGGACCGTGTAAGTCGAGACGTTGTCGTGGACGCCGCGGAGCAGTTCGCCTTCGGGCGCGTTCGTCGACCGCTTGGTCACCCGGATGGCGGTGAGCGTGGTGGTTGCCGACCCGGAGGTGTCGGAGACGATGAGGTTCGGATCGTCCGGGTCGGACACGACCACACCTGCATCATCGAACGTCGCCTTGCGACGAGCATCGGTGCTCGCGTACACGGTCGCCGCTTCGTTCGTGACCGTCGAGCCGACGACGTACACCGGGAGCTCGGGACGGAGCAGATCCGATGTGTCGTTCAGGTCGACGGCGAAACTGAGCGAGAACGAATCACCGGACTGGATGTCGGCCACGTTGTCCCAAATGACGGTCTGCTGATCGATCATCACACCCGTCGTCGAGTCGACGACCTGGTTCGTGATGATCTGCGGTTCGCCGGCGACGCTCGGCGTCGTCGGCCCTGCGTAGGTGACACCGAGCGGAAGCACGTCACGAAACGTCACGTTGAATAGCGGTTCGGTCCCGTTGTTGCGGACCGACACGGTGTACTCGACCGACTCACCGGCGAGCACGCGGCGAGGTGCCGTCTTGGTCGCCGTCAGATCAGTCGACGGTACCTGTGCCGCAGCCGGCGCGTCAGGAACAACGACGAGGACGCCGACAACCAGTGTTAGGACCAGGCCGAACAGGCCCGACGCCTTGGAGCGCAAAAACATCGTCGGATCACATCAACGCAGCGACGCGCAACCGCAGCGACCGACGTCGGTGGCTCGATCGCCCCCGGACTCCAAGTGTGCCGAGCCGGGGCGGGCCGCCACCCGTGTCCCGACCCAACTCTGGTCTTCGTAGATCCCGCCCATCTGTGTCCTCCGTTGGTGAGTGATCACCAACAACGGTGCAGCACGCGGGTTGGTAGCCGGTTATGAGCTCAGTTGCAGTTCGGTTGCAGCATCAGCTGGTTCGATGGTCGACTCGGAGGCGGCTCGGATCGGCGACAGACCCAGTCGTGGCCTACGAGTGCAACGAGCCGTTCGCCGTCTTGATCGCAGCCCATGGTGCCACCGGCGGTCGAGGACTACTTCGCGTCGATGCCAGCCCACCAGAGACGGCGTCCGGAGAGACCGATCTCGGCCCGTTCGATAGACGCTCAGCGGTCACGAGAAACAGGGTCTACAAACGACCAAGCCCGAGCCTGTTGCCTCGGGCATACTCGGTGCCGAGTTTGAAAGCGACACACTTGGCGGAGAGGGTGGGATTTGAACCCACGGACCGCATTACTACGGTCAACGCCTTAGCAGGGCGCCCCATTCGGCCGCTCTGGCACCTCTCCTGGGGAGGGCCGCAGTGTACCCGGATAGCCTCGCTGGCGGAACGGTGGCAGAGCGGACGAATGCACCCGCCTTGAAAGCGGACGAGGTGAAAGCCTCCGAGGGTTCGAATCCCTCCCGTTCCGCGCATGCACGTACCAACGCCGAAGGTTGAAGGTATGAGGCGCACTGAGGTGGCGTGACCACCGGGATCAGACCGCAGATGTCACGGTCAACTCGGCATCGAGGCGACCAGCTGTGCGCACTGTGCCTCGATATCGACCACCGCAGCCTCGAAGGCCCGCCGCGCTGACCCGGTCGGATCGAACACCTCGGGCACCGGTGCACGCAGGTACTCGCTGGCTCTGCGACCCTCGGTAAGGGTCGCTGCCCAGCTGCGCACGTCCGACGCGCCGACGCCGACGCCGGTGGCGGCGCGGTCGAGCGCCTCGGGGAGCGTCATCGTGCGGGCGAACGCCGCAGGCGACATGGCGGCGATCGTGACCACGTGATCCCGCTCGGCCGCGACGATCAGGTCTGCCTCATCGAGCAGATCAGCCCGTACCTGTTGGCTGCGGTGGGCCGACACGTCGAGACCTCGCCGGGCCATTGCGTCGACTGCATCACCGATCGCTGAGATTCCCTCCGGACCGAAACCGGCCGAGCGCAGCACCGGGGAGTGACCGCGGGCGCGTAGATCGCGCTCGATCAGCGCGGCCATCATCACCGATCGGGTCCGGTTGTGCGTGCACACCGTGAGCACCCGCACGTCGCTCGCTCCAGTCACACTCGCTCACGCTCTGGCGGGTCGACTCACGGGGTCCGGATGTCGAGGCCGAAGATGCCCTCGAAGCGTTGCGCGTAGGCGGCGTCGTCGTCGACCAATTCGCCGAGAGCCACCCAGTCGGCGGGATCGATCCGATCGTGCATCGGCGCCAACTCATCACCGCCCCAGCTCACGTGATATCGCAGCCGTGGCTCGTCGGTGACGATCGCTTCGTGGACCACCTCGCCGACCTCGAACGGGTCGGTCGCGTTGAGGTACCCGGCGGCGTACATCTGCAACATCTGTCGATAGTGCCCGTCGTAGGCGCCGGTCACATTCGGAATGTCGGTGTTCTTCGCCAAGATCGCCGACTTCGTCACACCGGGCTCGATGATCGCGACGCGCACGCCGAAGGGAGCAACTTCGAGGGCCAACTCTTCGCTCAAGCCTTCGAGCGCCCACTTCGAGGCGACGTACGGTGCCTGGGCCACGGCACCAATGCGGCCGGCGACCGAGGCGATGTTCACGATCGTGCCGCTCCCGCGCTCGCGCATCTGCGGCAACACCGCCTTGACACAACGCGCCGCTCCGACGACGTTGACGTTGTACACGTCGTGATACAGCTCGCTCGATGCCTCCTCGACGACACCGTTGCCACCGATTCCGGCGTTGTTCACCAAGTGATCGACACCCCCGGTGCGCTCGAGGATCTCGGCGAAACCGGCGGCGACCGATTCGTCGATCGCCACATCGAGTTCGGCGAGCTCGACGCTGACCCCGCGCTCGGCGGCCATCGCATTGAGCTTGGTCGCTTTGTCGATCGAGCGCACCGTGCCGATCACGCGGTGACCCCGCTCGGCGAGATGGATCGCTGTGGCTCGCCCGATCCCAGAGTTCGCTCCGGTGACCACGGAGACCTGCGGCATGTTGGCATCGGTACTCGACATCGTGCCGAGCGTAGGCGACTACCGATCGGTAGTGGCGAGGTCGATGTTCGACTGGATGTCGTGCATCCAGTCCTCGGCTTCGCGCCACCTGGTGTCGGCCTGAGCTCGGTCGGACTCGGCGGCATCACCAGCGGCCGGATACGACCCGAGGAACTTCACGCCGCCTTGTTTGGCGTGCAGCGCACGCATGGTGTCGGCGAGAAGCGCATCGCCGACATGTGATTCGGCGTACACGATGAAGCAATAGTCACCGAGCCCGCCCACCGGTGTCGGCCGACTGATCAGGTTCGACAAGTTGATCCGGCGGGCGGTGAATTCCTGCAGGATCGACACCAGGCTGCCCGGCTCGTCGGCGCGCTGGTAAATCACCAACGCAGTGCGGTCGTGGCCGGTCGGCGCGGGAATCCCCGATCGGGCCACCGTGACGAAGCGCGTCTGGTTGCCCTGCTGGTCGGCGATGTCGGCAGCGATCACGTCGAGCCCGTAGTGCGCCGCAGCGACTCGTGGTGCCAGTGCCGCAGTGGTCGACGACGCCTCTTCGCTCACCAGCCGGGCCGCGTCGGCGGTCGAATGCGCGGCGATCACCTCGGCGTCGCGAAGGTGCTCACGGAGCCACAGTCGACACTGTGCGGCAGCGATCGGGATCGAATAGACCTGCTTCACGTCGGCGAGTTGCACGCCGGGCGTGGCCACCAGACAGTGCTCGATGTCGATGACGATCTCGCGGGTGATCAGCAGGTCGTAGTCGAACGCCAGGGCGTCCTGGGTGAAGTTGACCATCCCCTCGATCGAGTTCTCGATGGGGACCAGGCCCACCTCGACATCGCCTGCGGCGACGGCGTCGAGCACGTCGGGGGCGGTGCGGTACGGCACCTGCTCGAGATCGGCGAGATCAGCCTGCGTCAACAGCGCCTGTTGGGTGAACGTTCCGAACGGCCCGAAGAACCCGACTCGTCGTGCACTGGTCATGGCAGCTCAGGCTACGAGCAAGTGGTGCCGAGCTGGCACGATGATTGCCGTGGACGAGTCGACGCTGCGGACGCTCATCGCCGACGTGCAACAAGGAAACGTTGCGCCCGACGACGCGGTGGCCACCTTGCGTCGGTTGCCGTTCGCCGACGTCGGCGACGCCTTGGTCGACCATCACCGACACCTGCGCACCGGTGTTCCCGAAGCGGTGTACGGCCCGGGTAAGACACCCGACCAGTGCGTCGCCATCGTCGGTGAGCTGCTGGCCAACGGATCGGGGCCAGTCCTGCTGACGCGCACCGATGATGCCCAGCGCGCCGCCTGCCGCGCTGCACACGGCGACGCCGACGAGGCGTCGGGATCGATGTTGTGGCGCGCCGGGTCGCCGACGCGGTCAGGAGACGTACTCGTGATCACCGCCGGCACGAGCGACCGCCCGATCGCCGCCGAGGCCGAGCTCACGTTGCGGGCCTACGGCTTCGACCCCACGGTCGTGGTCGATGTCGGCGTCGCCGGGCTGCATCGCCTCATCGCCAACGTCGACCAGGTCATGGCCGCCGACGCCGTGATCGTCGTCGCCGGAATGGAAGGCGCCCTGGCCAGCGTGATCGGCGGACTCACCGCGGTGCCGGTCGTGGCAGTACCGACGAGCGTCGGCTACGGAGCCGGGCTCGACGGCGTCACGGCGCTCCTGGCGATGCATGCCTCGTGTGCATCGGGGATCACCGTCGTGGGCATCGACAACGGATTCGGCGCGGCGAGCGCCATCGCTCGGATGGTCGCATGAGTCGAGTCGCGTGGATCAACCCCGGTGCCGGTATCGCTGGCGACATGCTGCTCGCGGCCCTGATCGATGCCGGCGCAAACGTCACCACCATCCGCGGTGCGATCGGCGCGCTCGGTGTCGATGGGATCGAGCTGCGCATCGAGCGAACGAGCCGAGCCGGCATCGCCTCGACACGCGTCGACGTCCACACCTCCGATACTGCAACCCACCGATCGGCCGCCGACATCCATGCATTGATCAACGCCGCAGACCTCACCGCACGCGTCGCCGAACAAGCGAGCGCGGTTTTCGCCCTGCTCGCGCAGGTGGAAGGCGAACTCCACGGCGTCGATCCCGCCGACGTCGAGTTCCACGAGGTCGGCGCACTCGACTCGATTGCAGACATCGTCGGCGCGTGTGCGGCGCTCGACGACCTCGATGTGAACGACGTGGTCGTCGCACCGGTCGGCCTCGGAACCGGACTGGTGCGCAGCGCTCACGGCACCATCCCCGGCCCTGCTCCTGCGACCATGGCCCTCCTTGCCGCCGCTGGTATCGACGTGCGCGGCATCGACACCGAACTCGAGACCGCCACCCCGACCGGCGCCGCGCTGCTCGCCGCGCTGGCGACGTCGACCAGCTCGATTCCAGCGATGACCCCGACCACGGTCGGCTACGGCGCGGGCTCCGCCGATCCGCCCGATCGCGCCAACGTCGTGCAGATCGTGATCGGCGCGGCGACCGGACCCGATGTCGTCGACGGCGCCGCGATCGAGACACTCGTTGTGCTCGACACCAACCTCGACGACGTGACGGGCGAGGTGCTCGCGTACACGGTCACCCGGCTGATCGAGGCGGGAGCACGCGACGCGTGGACCACGTCGATCACAATGAAGAAGGGGCGGCCGGCGCAACAACTCAGCGTGTTGTGCGACGCCGATCGAGTCACCGACCTCCGCGCCCTGCTCGTCGCCGAAACGGGAACGTTGGGGGTGCGCACCACGCCGGTCACGAGATGGGCGAGCGAACGCGACATCACATCGGTGGATGTCGACGGTCAAGCGATCAGCGTCAAGCGCTCAGCAGTCCGTGCCAAGGCCGAGTTCGATGACGCTGCCGCCGCAGCCCGCGCCCTCGGCCGGCCGCTCCGGCAGGTGTTGGCCGACGCAATCGCCCGCGTCAGGCCAGCGCCTCGTCGATCCACACCTTGATGTCATCGGCGCTGCGCGAGCCGCTGGCACGCGCGACGGCGGTGCCGTCGGCGTCGAGAATCATCACATAGGGGAACGACGCACCACCGGAGACCAGAAACGCCGTGGCATCGGGGTCGTCAGCCATGGCGTCCCAGGGCCATTCCTTGTCGACCAACCATTGCGATGGCGGGTAGTTGGCCTCGCCCTCCTGCACCGCAGTGCTCACCGCCACCACCTCGAGGTCGACGGGGATGTCGCCGCGTTCGGCGAGCTCGATCAACTCGGGGATCTCGTCATTGCAGTGCGGACACCAGTGGGCGAGGAACACGACCATCGTCGGCCCGTCGGTCGGCCCGCCGATCGTGATCGGTGTGCCGTCGAAACGCTCGCCCTGCAACACGGGGGCCGCGACCCCGACCACCGGATCGGTATCGGGGTTCTCCAACGGCGCGAGCGGGTCGCCCGTGACCACCACCGGCCGCGTCTCGCCGACAACGACGACGTCACCGTCGACAGCCGCGTCATCGTTGGTCTCGCCGTCGTCCGCCGACGCGCCGTCCTGCCCGCCGGCGACGTCGTTCGCCGCATCTCCCCCGTTGTCGTCTCCGCTGGCGACGATGGCGATCGCCGCCGCAGCGACGATCAGGAGGACGACTGCGCCCACGATGAGCCACAGCGGTCGACGCCCGGAAACAGGCGGACCGGGTTCGGGCTCGACGGCGGATGTCATACGGTCTCCAGTTCCTCGATCGAACGTGATGCGTCGTCGTCCGCAGGCGGCGCGGGGAAGCGAATCCAGACCAAGGCCAGGATCGAGACGAAGCCGACGAGCGCCATGGTCGCGAGGCTGATGAATCCGAACTCGCGGAACCACACAGCGGTACACGACGGGCCGGACAAGTCGCACGACCCGGTGTCGAGCGACGGCCTCCATTCGATCAGGTTGTGATAGGCGGCGATGCCCGCGCCGATGACGGCAATGGGCGCGACGTACCACCGCACGTCCGGGTCTCGCCGCAGCGCACCGACGAGCAGAATCGCCGTCAACGGGTACATCGCGATCCGCTGGAACCAACAGAGGCGACACGGCACGAACCCCGCGACTTCGGAGAAGTACAGACTTCCGAAGGTCGCTGTTGCTGCCACCAAGAACGCCAGCCACACACCTGCGTCGGTGATCGATCGACCGATGTCGGCGGCCATCGCGTTGCCCATCCCGGCAGCGACGCGCAGCACGACGAGCAGGAGCACGCCGCCCATCGCCACCAGCGTGAGCAGCGCGAAGAACAGCTGCCAAGTGTCGGTTGTCACCGAGCACAAGTATGGCGGGCAGCGCACGCGCGCTCATGGCGCGTCGGCCCACTACCGTCAGCGCGACATGACATCCATGGTCACTGCCGTGCCGGCTGCTGACACGGCGACCGCCGTCGTTCGCGAGCTGCGGGCGACACGGCTGCAGCGCCGGCTCGGCGACACCGAGTGGTTCGATGTCGCCTACCGCGCCTATCTGTTCGCCCTCGGCGGCCTGATCGCGACCGTCGTCGTGTCCGATGCCATCCGCAGCCAACTCACCGACGAGATCGATGCAGCGGTGCTCGTCGATCGCGGTCCGGCGATCATCGGTCTCCTGGTCGCAGCAGCGATCGCCGCCGGCGTGCGCAGCGGTGCCGACGGCGGACCGGTAGCGGTCGAGGCCGCCGACGTCCGCCATCTGCTGCTCGCACCGGTCGCTCGTTCAGCGGTGCTGCGCACACCGACGGCGCAACGACTGCGCTCGGTGGCGTTCGCCGGAGCGGTCATCGGCGGCGCCGTGGGCCAGTTCGTCGCCATCGAACAACCCGGGTCACGCGCCGCATGGGGCGCTGCCGGGGCACTCGCCGGAGCAGCGACCGGCGCCGCCTTCGTTGCGTGCGCTGTGCTCGCCCACTCGATACGCCTCAGCCGACCGGCAGCAACCGTGGCGGCGAGTGTGCTGCTCGGATGGCAATTGGTCGCGGCGTACACCGCCTGGGTCGACGCCGACCGGCGGGTCATCGGCCCGTGCGACACGATCGGCGCAGTCGCGTTGTGGGGAGTCGAGGTCAATGCGCTCGACGCGCTGGGTGTTGCTGCGGTGGTGGCACTCGTGCTGGGTGCTTTGGTCCGCTGTGGCCGCCTGCGCATCGACGCCCTGGTTCGCCGCGCTGACCTGGTGAGCCAGTTGCGGTTCGCGGCAACCACCCAAGACCTGCGCACCGTGGTGTTACTGCGGCGCCAACTG
>JABSQH010000030.1 GCA_013213745.1 Ilumatobacteraceae bacterium
GTGGGCCGCTCGGTGGTGGTCGGCGGAATGATCGTGGGGTCGACCGGTTCGTTGTTCGGCAGGCCGGCGATGGCCACGCCTGCGCCGACGCTCAACAGCGCCACGATTGCGTAGGCCACCCACTGGTGCTTCATGACCGCACGAGACTAACGACGCGACGCACGGTATGGACGTCAGTCTGGCGCATAACGTGAGCGGCGCGATGCCCGGACGACATAGCGAGGCCGGTACTCGGCGGTTGCGAATTGAGTAGTGGGTACTCATGACTCGTGCCGGCACGCCCTTGAAGATTGACCCCGACTGAGCGGCGAGCGGTCGCACGGCGGAAACCACCAAAGGGGAGATTCATGTTCACGCAGCGTCGAACGGTTGTGTGTGCCGCAGCACTGCTGTTCACCATGGCGGCATGTAGCGATGACGACGACGACAGCGGGTCGGCGGCGACAACCGCGGCGGCCGCAGACGACAGCGGCGACAGTTCCGACAGCGGCGCGAGCGGCGACTCGGACAGCGACCGCGGCGATTCAGGCGACTCGGGGGGCGATTCGTCGGGCGGCGGGTCAGACCCTGCGATCGAGGAGTTCTGCGACCTGGTCGACGAGCTCGCCGAGGAGGCCCAGGCGATCATCGACGACCCGACGAACGCGGACGCGACGCGTGTCGCCGAGCTGACCACCCGAACTCACCTCGACCGCGCCCGAATTGGCAGCACCGATCACTCCCGAGAACGCCGAGCGTCTCGAAGAGTGCACCGACGTGCTGAACAGCGTCGGCACCTCACATCGCGGCCCGTGGTGCGCGGCACCCGGGATGTCCGTATGAGGTCCGGACGCGTCGGCGGTGACGCGCCCGCCTCGCCGGACCGTGCGCACAAGGGTCGCGTTCAACCGTAGTGACTCTTGTAGCTGTAACGGTGGTCTCTGAGACGGTGTAACACCACGAGCGGTACATCGTCCCAGAGACCACGGCTACGGCTGATCGGCGCCGGTACGATCCGCGCAATGAGTGATGCGCTGACGCCGTCGCAGCAGCGCACGCTCGCGGCGCTACGTCGGTCCGACGAGCCGCTGGTGTTCGACGTCGGCCTCGTGGCGGAACTGCGCGAGGAGATGACCGAATCACTCGCCTCATTCGCCGCCCGCATGCCCGATGGCGGGGAGCTGTGGGTCAGCAAACATCGCATCGCCACTGTTCTCGACTGCGAAGAAAATCACCTGATCCCCGACGACTTCGCCTGGACACCGGCGACCGCACGTGGCCAGGTGGCCCACCGGGCAATTCAGCTGCAGCTGTCGTGGCGGGGCGAACCCTCCCCAACCGAATTGGTCGACGAGGCGATCGCCCGCCTGGCCGACGAGGAACGGGGCATCGGATCGTGGATCGCCGGGTTGAGCGACGCCGACGCTGCCGATTTGCGCGGCGGATCGGTGGAACGAGTTACCAAGTTCGTCGAGGCGTTCCCTCCGCTCGATCGAAGGTGGAACCCAGTGACCGAGGCGGGTGCGCGGTGGCCACTCGACGGGCCGATCGTGCTGCAAGCGCGGGTCGACCTGATGCTCGGGCGCCCCGCAGGCGCAGAGAGCCGCAAGGTGATCATCGACCTGAAAACCGGCGGGCCCAGCCCCCGCCACCGCCAGGATCTTGGGTTCTATGCGCTCATCGAGACGCTCGCTCGCGAGGTTCCTCCGCGGGCGTTGGCCACCTTCTACCTCGATGCCTCCGAGGCACAGGTCGAGGAGGTGTCTGAACGCCTGTTGAGGTCGGCGATGCGCCGCACGCTCGATGGGATCAATGCGATCGTCGAGTTGGAGCACGAGTCGCGCTCGCCCACCCGCACGCCCGGCGTCACCTGCCGCTGGTGCCCGCTCTCGATCGAGTGCCCCGACGGCACCGCCCATCTCGAACACCTCCACGCCTGACCCGCTCGATGAAGCGATCGCTATTGGCTCGACAGTTCATTGAGCGCAAGGGTGTCGAGGTTGACGAAGGTCGTCTCGGCCAACGGGCGCGGGTCACCGCCCGAGAATGCCACGGTGGTGATGCCGACCTCGCTGTCGGGAATCAACATGTTGAACAACGTCGCCTCTCCTACGAGCTCGAACGGCCCATCGGTTGACAGACCGGTGTTGTACAGCACGCAGTTGCCATAGCTCGACACTCGCGCCGCCTCGGGAGATTTGTTGACGCTGAACGTCCCATCGTGGTGATCAATAGCGAATCCGGCGCTGAGCGCGTCAGGCCGCAGGCCGACGCGGACGTCGATCCCCTGACTGAGCCCGTCCGAGTTCGCCTTGGGCGTGGGCGGCCCGCCGAGGAGCACGCTCACGAGAATGTTGCCGATGGGGTCGCGACCCACCTGCACCCCTCTCGGATGGAACAGCAGGTCATTGTTCAGCGCCGGCACGATCGGTGTCTTTGGAATAAGTCCGGCAACGAGCTCGATCGGAAACTCGCCCGTTGCGCCCGCGAGACACGCGGCCGCTCCCACCGCCGCTGGGTCGTCGGCAGCGTCCTCGGACACCACGTCGTCTCCTGGCGTACCGGTTAGCTGATCTTCGGCGGCGCCGCCCAAGATGGAGACGCCGCCGTTGGACACGTCTTGTCGTCGGCCGGGGCGTCCACCGGATCGGTGTCCGATACGCCATCGACGGGCGGCGCTTCGTCTTCGGCGGCAACGTCCTCGGCGACGTCGGCTGCAGGTTCGTCGACCTGATCGATCGACTCCTCTGCCGGCTCCGGTTCCACAGACTCGTCTTCGGCTAGCTCTTCGGCCGGCTGCTCCTCCTCGATCACAACCGCCTCGTCAGCTTCCGCCTCGTCGACGTCGACCTCCGAGGCGTCGTCGCCCTCGACGATCTCGATGGCGGCTCCTCGCCTTGTTGGAGCACGATGTAGATACCACCGATGATGCCGGCCACCGCAACCGTTGCGCCGATCGCAACCTTTCCAAGCGGGCGGCGCCCTCCCACGTCGGCGTCGACAACCTCACCCGGCCCGGACTCCGCGTCACTTGGATCCGGAATCACCGACTCGGGCCGCCCAGGATCATCACCCTCGGCGAGCGCGTTGGCGAGGATCGATATCGAGAGTTCGCGTTGGGCCGACCGAAGGTTGTGCAGGTGCTGATACGCCGCCTCGGACGTTTACTCGTCGTCGCCCTTGGAGACCGGCACTCCGTCTGCCAGGTTGTGGAAGCCGGACTTGCGCAGAGACCACACTTCGTTGACAACGAAGTCGGCCCCTTCTGACACCGGCTCGAGGTGCGAGTCGACCTCGCCGGACTTGACCAATTCGTGTATCCAGTCGACGAAGGCCCGGCCGTCAGTGTCGCACCACTCCAAGAGATCCTCGTTCTCGCTCGGGTCGTAGCCTCTATACGGCTTGCTCATGACGAGACCGCCCATCGTTGGATCGGCCGGCATGCTCCCGGAGCAGCCAGCGCAGATGTTGTCGTCGGTCCGCTACGCATGTGGAGCGTCATCGGCAGCGCTGCATCGCCCAACCGTTACCGGCGGCACCAGACCGCCCGGCGGGGCGCGCCACGCGCGCGGATTCGACAGAAGAGGCGCAGGCTTGGTCCGCCGTCACGAAGTGGGAAACGTGGCCCAGCGTTGGGCGACGTTCCAGCGCGCGATCCAATCCTCGATTGTCATCGCCGTTTTGCGCCGGATCTCGACAGGAGCATCGGCACCAAGAGTCTGAGAGCATCGTTTGGCGCCAAATTGGCGCCAGCGGACGGTGCGATCGCACGCATGCCGAGCATTCAGGTGAAAGACGTGCCCGACGAGGTGCATCGCACGCAGCGACGTCGCGCCGCCGCAGCCGGGATGTCGTTACAGGAGTACCTCCTCGCCCGCTTGCGCCACGACGCCACCACGCCGACGATCGACGAGGTGCTCGACCGCGCCGGCGGGCGCGCCGGCGGCGACGCGCCGCTCACTGCGACGGCCGAAGCGGTGCGCGCCGACCGTGACGCGCAGTGATCGTTGTCGACGCCAGCGTGGTCGCTACTGCGCTCGCTGACGACGGCGACGACGGCGATCGCGTGCGAGCCCGATTCCGTGGAGAACGACTTGCGGCGCCCGAGCTGATCGACCTGGAAGTCGTCTCCGCGTGGCGTCGATTGCACGCCGGAGGAGCGCTCGATGATCGACGGGTTCGTCTGGCGCTCGACGACCTGCGCGATCTACGAGTCGAACGAGTCCCCCATCAACGACTGCTCGAACGGTGCTGGGAGCTACGCCACAGTCTGACGATCTACGATGCCGCCTACGTCGCGTTGGCCGAACTCCTCGACGCCACCCTCCTCACCGGCGACAATCGTCTGGCTGCCGCACCCGGCACGCGCTGCCCGATCGAGATCCCGTAGCGCTCCTCCGCAAAACCGGGGATCCCGACCGCCACGCGCGGATTCCGACAACAGAACGAGGGCGTTCGTGCACCCCGAATCGTCCGCGAGTTCGTGCACATCGCGCATGGCCTCTTGCGGATTTCGGCACGTTCGGACGTGGAACACGAGATGGAGCACCTCATCTGCATGAAGCGCATGCGTGTTGGTCTGGCCGTTGCGGCGATGCCATTGGTCATCGCGAGTTATAGCGGCGGTTCGAGCGAGGACGATGGGTCCGGCGCCCGTCCAACAGTCGATACGGCAGCGCAACCCGCCGACGACGAGGCGTCCGCGCCAGTGGAAGGGACATCGGTGGTGGAGCTCGACCCCAACGAGGTGACCGGCCCGATCGCCGACATCGCCAACGCGCTGACCACCGAGTTTGGGTCGGCACCTGAAGCCGGCGCGGCGCTGCTTGGAGCCGGAGCGCTCGGCTATCGCCCGGAGCAGATCCGGGCGGGCGCTGACGCCGGCGGCCTCCAGACGAACGGCACGATCGTGATTGATGGCGACGTGATCGAACCGGCCGACAAGCCTGCCGACGTCATCGCCATCCCGACCGGCCACGAACGGACGACGCCGAGCCCCGATCTCCACGGCATCCGTGTTGCGCAGAATGCCGATGGTCCGCTGGTGTGATTCGAACAGCTGCAGGGGACTGTCGAAGGCTCGGACGAACCGGAGACCGACGCCGGCCGGGCCACGCCGATGGCGATCATCGGGCTGCTTCGCTCTGGCTACTCGGCGGAGCAAATCGTGCGCCTGGTGGTGATTTCCGACTCCAGTCTCGAGGGGTTCCCTCTGCAGGACTGCGCGGTGTTGGTGGACCCCGATGGCGACGGCCCGGTGCTCCGCGTCAAAGGCGGCGAGTTCGCCACACAGCTCCCTGCGCACGCTCCAGCACCCGAGTGCGCCGAGGCGGTGCGCAAGAGAGTGGTGGAGTCCGAGCCAGCTACCTCCGACACTGCCAATGCCGCCTCCGACGCCGCGGCCAGCGAGCCCGCCGTGTGGGAGAGTGAATTCTCGGGTTACGAGGAGAGCTTCCCCGACATCGATGGCGGCCTGCGGGGCGGAGTGCGCACCGAACGGCTCGCCGACGGCGCGTCCACCCTGACCGGCATCGTCGCCTACGACTACATCTTCGACACCTGCGCCACCACCGAAAAACGCACCTAGGAGGCGACCGGCGAGATCTTGGAAGGTGCCGGCAATCCACAGATCAGCTTTCGCGGCACGGCGTCCGACCGGGTGGCCTTATCGACGTGCGAACCCGACGTGATCCGGGATCCGTGGGACGGTGAGCTGCTCGACTCGGTGTTCATCGTCGACAACAACACCGTGAAGGGATCAACCCGATGAACTTCACCCTCACCGGCCCGCCCATGATCCCGTAGTAGGAAATCCCCGATTCTTCAGCAACGGCTCGAGTGGAACAGCGGATGGAACACCGCATCGGTGTGACCGTGAATTGTGCGTGGACGAGCCTGATCGTGGCGGGGTTGGTGGGCGCCAGCTGCGGCGGAGGTGGCCACGATTCGGGCGGCGATCAAAACGACAGCAGCGACAGCACCGGCAGCGCCGACACAGCGAGCAGCGCAGCAACCGACACGACCGACACGACCGACACGAGTGGTGGCTCGACAGCGTCGAACGAATGGGTCGAAAGCACCGACCCGCGCGCCGACGACCTCGCTGGACCCGGAGCTGCGGTGGCGGTCACGTAGGGCGGCGGGGGCCTTGCGCTCGTCGACGCCGCGAAAGACTCGGGCGCGCGGCCCGTGACGGTGTTCTTGGACGAGCCGTGCCGGCTGCGCTGCGCGCGCACCATCGAGGGCGTCGGCGGACGAACGGCGCCGCTCAGACGTCCGAGGTGTACACCGTGCAGGCCACTGGACCGTCTGGCGACCGCAATGTGCCCGCGGATGCCGTCGGACTGATTACCAACGTGACGGCGACGGACGCCAACACCAACCTGCGCTTCTACCCAACCGGCGGCAGTGTGCCCGAAACGTCGAATCTCAACCCCCGACCCGGCAGTCCACCGGTGCCCAACGTCGTCGTCGGCCTCAGCGATTCGGGCCAGTTCGACGTGCGCAACTCCAACAGATTCGTCAATGTGATCATCGACGTGTCGGCCTACCTCGTTGATCACACCCACGACGACCGCTACGCCTTGATCGACCACAACCACGACGACGAGTACCTCGGGCAAGGCGAGATCAAGATCACCCACGCTCCCGGTGACTGGGTCGCCGACACCATCTTGAATACGCCGGCGGGGTTCGACCATCTGCCAACCCAGACCAAGGTCGACGGCGCAGGCACGGTGATGATGCCGCTCACAGGCCCAGCATCGTTCGCCTCGGGCGACGTGGCGTACGAGCCGACGAAGGTGACCTACTGCGCCAAGACGCTCAGTGCCCGGGCAACCATCAACCGGGTCACGGTGAGCGCTACTGGGATCGGTGCGACGGGATCCGCACAAGACACAACGATTCGGAACACGGCGGGCTGCTACGACCTCACCATCGGGCCGGGCGCGTTGAACGGCTCGTCGTTCATGCTCATTCTCGAAACCGGCGGCGTCGGCGTCGCGATCTTGGAGACCATCATCTCCACCTGAGGGCCGACGAGCTCACACCGGCTCTCCCTCGACGCGAAATACTCGGCGATAACGACCCCGGCTCGTGTGACGTTCCTAGAAGAGGGGCGGCTTGTCGATCACTATGTTGCCGGCTCCGCCGCACGTCATTCCGGGTGCAGTTGATACAGGAACTGGTACCCGAAGAGTGTCGGCCACAGCGACACGCCGAGGCGATCGACCGATCCGAGCACGGTCTCGCTCCGCTTCGGCGCTCCGCCATCGCGCTCCATCACCTCGAACGGCAGTCCGACCACTTCCCGCCGACCGATGTCGTAGCCGGCCGCGCGCGCTGTTCGTTCGAACGTTCGGCGGGTGAAGAAGCGGACGTGGCCGGCATCGAGGATGCCGCGCCGGTCGTAATCGAACCTGCCCGCAGCAACACGAACGCGCGGGTACCAGTGGGCGAAGTTGGGAACGCTGGCCAAGAGCACGCCCGGCGGCCGAAGCCTAGACGTCAGCTGCGTCATGATCAGCTGCGGATCGATCGTGTGCTCCAACACGTCGGCGGCGATCACCACGTCGTAGTGGTCGTCGAGGCCGTCCGGAAGCCCGCGGTTCAGGTCGGCTTCGATGAACCCGTCGAGCCGATCGGCGACGTCTGGGTGTTTGACCACGTCGACACCGACGACGTTGTGTCCCATGAACCTCAGCTGTTCGCCGAAGCGTCCGTCCGAACATCCCACGTCGAGCACTCGGCTGGGCGGCCGATGCGACATCCACTCGAGGAGGCGACCGTGCGACGAGTTGGGCGTCAGCTTCAGGTCGTACGCCTCGTCGTCGATCGGACCGCCACCAGAGCCGAAACCCATTTTGTTCAGCCGATAGCGGGTGACGTCCTTGGTCACGTCGGCGGCGTATCGCAGACCGTTGACATGGCAGATCTCGTCGCCGTAGTAGGTGGGAATCGGCACTTCTCTGATCAACTTGCCGGCGTCGTGGAGCTGCAGGATGATCTGCGTGTCGAAGTCGAACCCGTCAGAGTTGTCCTCGAAGGGGATGTCGCGGAGCGCGTCGATGCGGTAGGCGCGGTACCCGCTGTGCCACTCCGACAGCTCCAACCCGGCGACCCGGTTCTCGATCTCGCTCAGGATCCGGTTTCCGATGTATTTGTAGCGCGGCATCCCGCCGCGCCGCGCCGCACCCGGCGTCATCATCCGCGACCCGAACACGGCGTCGCACACGCCCGCCTCAAGCGGCGCAACGAGGTCGTCGATGACCTCGGGCGCGTACTGCCCGTCGCCATGGAGCAGCACGATCACGTCGAGCCCGTGTTCGATCGCCCACCGGTAGCCGGCCTTTTGGTTCCCCCCGTAGCCGAGGTTCACGGGGTGGCGGATCACGGTCAACGGCAACTCCGAGATCGACTGGTATCCGAGGCCGACGAGATAGGTCGAGTCGTTGCTTGCGTCGTCGCAGACGAGCACGTGATCGACCCGTTCACGGAAGTCCTCGGGGAGACGGTCGAGCACCTGAGCGAGCGTGGACGCTGCGTTGTACGCAACGATCAGCACCCCAACGCGTAGGCCACCCTCCCGCTTTGCACTCACTCGTTACCCCTTGAACTGCGACATCTCGATAGGGTCGGGACCCGTACGTCCGACGGTGTGACCGATGGAGCTGCCCTGCCCGTGAAAGCTACAGACAAGAGTATGGTCGACTTCAAGCGCCTCGACCGAATTCTGGCGGGTGCGCACGATCGGTATGCGTCGGCTGAACCGTTCCCTCACATCGTTATCGACGACTTCCTGGCCGACGATGTGTTCCGCGCTGCGGTGGCCGAGTTCCCGCCGATCGACCGTCGAGAGTGGACCAGCTACGTCCACCTAAACGAACGCAAGTACGGCAACCCTCACCCCGATTCGTGGGAGCCCCCCCTGCAGCAGATTGCCCGAGACCTCACATCCAAACAGATGGTCACGTGGCTGCAGGCACTGACCGGGTTCCCTGAGCTGCTTGCCGACTGGTCGATGGACGGCGGTGGGTTGCACCAGACCTTTCGCGGCGGACATCTCAATCTGCACGCTGACTTCACGGCCCACCACACGCAACGCAATTGGCGACGGCGCGTCAACCTGCTTCTCTACCTCAACCCGGAGTGGGACGACGCATGGGGAGGTCACCTCGAACTGTGGGATGCCGATCGCTCGAGGTGCGTCGAGAAGGTTGCACCGACGGGTAACCGCGCGGTGATCTTCACCACCGATGCCGACTCGTACCATGGGCATCCCGACCCGCTGCAGTGCCCTGAGGGCGAAGCACGCCGATCGCTAGCGTTGTACTACTTCGAGGAGCAAGCCAATCCGCTGGCGCGCTCGACCGACTATCGAGCCCGACCGACGGATCGCCTGCGCCGTGTGGCGATCTACGTCGACAAGCAGGCACTGCGCGGATACGACATGATCAAGCGGCGCTTCCGCCTCCCTGACGACATTGCCGATCGCACACTGCGGATCCTCGACCGACGCAACCGCACGCCGCGCTGACGGCGAACTCGACGGCACAGGCACCCGCCGGCGGACGCCTGCGCCGTCAGACCCGTGATACGCACACCGGAATCGTCGCATCATCATCGCGGGGCGCGATCACCAGGTCCATCGGGCCGGCGAGCACCTCACGCCCTTCGAACACGAACGGCGCCGCAGTGATGGTCACCGGCCGCGACACGACGCCATTGCGTCGCAACGAAACGGTGGCCGGAGCGGCGCTGGTGGCGATCCGATCGCCACGCTCGAGTGTCAACTCTGTCGCACCGGAGACGACCTCGCATGCCGCCGGGTCGACCCAGTCGACGGTGGTGGTACCCAACGACAGCAAAAGTGTGTGATGCAACTCGTCACCCTCGCTATAGTCCTGAAGCGCAGGAAGAAGCCCCGTGGCGAGCGCGTCGGTGAGCCAACCGATGGTCACGTCGGGCAAGAAGAACGGTTCGATCTCGTGATCCCGAGGGAGCTCCGCCGCGACCTCGAGGCGCGGCGCTGCGAGCACCAAGTCCACATAGCCGGCGTCGAACGACTCTTGGAATTCGTCGCGGTCTATGAAGTCGCCCATGCTCCAGGGGATGCCGACAAGCATGAGGACCACGACGAGCGCCGTTGCGCCATGCGAGCGGCGGGCCACCGCCGACGCACCTGCGACGATCGCAGGGAGCGTCAGCACCGCGAGCACGTGGAGGTGACGCGATGCGGGCCAGAGCGTGGGAAGCCAGCCTTCGACGATCGGCGTGGCCACACCGGTGGTGATGACGTAGAACACAGCGCCTGCAGCGAGCGCGAGCACGTCGCTCGACCGCCGGCATTCACCGCTGCACCACGCACCAACCGAGAGCACGACGCCGCCGACGAAGGCGGCGGCGAAGAGCACTGCGGTGAACGGGTTTTGGCCGAGTGCATCGAACAGATTCCAAGCGTGACTGCGCACGAATCGCGTGGCCGATTCCGCCGTCCCGAGCCCGCCCTGGGAGTCGTTGGCAATGATCCACCATGTGCCGTAGACCACTCCCGGGATCGCGGCGTGCAACAGTGCGGCACGGGTGCGGCCGCGCAACAGAGCGGCGAACGCAGTCACCGCCACCATCGTCACGCCGACACCCGACGACATGATGGCGATCACGCCCAACACCGCGGCCGCTGTGTCGCGATTGCTCCACGGCCCGTCGTGTCCTGCGAGTAGCAGCGCGCCGAGGCCGGCGGCAAGGGCGATGGTGAAGGTGACGCCGAAGGTGTAGGTGATGTTTTGGTGCCCGGCGGCGAAAAACGCGAACGTCACCGTGGCGGCAACGGCAACCCAGCGCTGAGCGCCACAGCGGACCATAACCCGCCAGAGGAGGATCGTGACGACGACGTGCATGGTCACCGATAGGACGCGGAACGGCAGCACCTCCAATCCAAACAGGCGGAACAGCACCCGGTAGATCACCGTCGGCACGGCGATGAAGTGGTCGAAGTGGGGTCTCGTCAGATCACCGATGCTCCAGATCGACCTCGTGGCGAGCGGATCCCAGTCATCGAACGCGAACCACACCGGGATCGGTCGGGCGAGGTACAGGATTGCGGCGCCGGCGGAGGCCACACCGACGATCGCCGCAGCTGCCCATCGGTACCTCGGGTCGGCCGCCTCGACGTTCATTGGTCAGAGCCGCTCTTGCAGTCGTTCGCACAGTGAGGGGGTCGGGCCGTTTACGATTCTCAGGTCTAGACCCTCATTGGCCGCATCCCGCCTGACTGTGGCCGATTCAACGGCCAGAGCCGGTATCAACAGCCAGTCGTCGTTCCATTGCCGCATCTGCAGGGGAATCGACCAGTAGTTGGGTCCGTCGAGGAAGTAGCGATCGCCTGCGGGGTCGGCGCGTAGGGCCACCCGGAACGTGGTTCCCGGCTGCGCCTCGAACCACTGTGTGGTAAAGCGATCGTCGTCGCCGAGGGCGAGCACGAGCCGGTATGCGCTGCGGCCGAGTCGCTCGACAGTTACCGACATCGCGGTTGCCGCATCGAAGCGCAACAGATCGAGCTCGCCGCGACCTGCACGCGGGGTCAAGTCCTCCGACACCGTCAGCTCGAATGCCAGGTCGCGAGCTTCGATGTTGATCCATGGCCCGTAGTCGTCGCCCGTCGATAGCCACAGCGAGTTGCAGTCGTTGACGATCCACAGTTCGTCTGGATCAGCGTGCAACGGCAGTTCGTCGCCAGCTCGCAGGTAGCCATCGAGCGGGTTGCCAGCGATCCCGCTCATGCGCTCCTGCACGATGACATAGTCGCGCAGCGAGGATCCACGAGCGGCAACCCGCTCGGCAGCGACTGCGGTGGTCAGGTTGGCGACCACGCTGAAAGTGGCCACGATCGCAACGACAATGCCCGCCGCAACGCGCGCGCCCCGCCGCGCGTTGCTGAGCCGATGTGCGAGGTCGACCGCGCCGACGGCGCCTGCGACCACGAGGGCGGGATAGAACTCAGCGGTGTACCGATGTGCGAGGTAGCCGTAGAACATGACACCCGCGGTGATACCGAGGGCGCCCAGAAGGGGGAATCGCAGCCACCTGATTCGTTCCCCGGCACCGCAACGGAACGCCATCGCGAGTCCCCAGACGGCGACCACGAACAACCCGGGCATGAACGCTGTCACGCTGCCGGTGCGGTAGGACTGATCGACGAATGCGCCGTTGTAGGCACGTGCCGTTTCGGCGGGCAAGCTCACGTACGGGAAGATCGACGTGAACCTGATTCCGTCGGGCCGGAAGTAGTTGATCAAGCTGGTGGTGAAGAACTGCGGGCCGACCAGCGAGCCTCCGTTCTCTGCGAGCGCCTGCTGCCGATGATCGTTGACCTCGGTCCACACCTGGTTCTCCAAAGGGAACATCCAGGGGTGCCGAAACTTCGCCCAGTTGATCGCCGCACCGACGCACAGTGGGATCAACGCAGCGAGGGCCACCTTCCACCAATGCGAGCGGGCAGCGTCGCCCCGGCGGCCCGCTGCGAACCACCCTGCGCACAACAGCACCGCAACGGCGCAGGCCCACCCGCCAGTGGTGCGGGAGAGTACTGCGGCGAGCACCCACGCGCCGGTAGCAATAGCAGCACGCGTACCGGGTCGCTCGATGAGGCCGAGCAGGCTGAAAAGCGCTCCGATCGAACAGGAGATCGCCCACGCGTAGGCCTCGTGGTACACCCAAGGGAGGGCGGCGATAAACACGAGGATCGAACCGCCGGAGGCGACCAACAGGAAGGTGCCGTAACACCACTGCTCGGCCCGCGTGAGCGGAGTGGCCGGCCGGACGATCGTGCGGACCCGCCATATAAACATGGCGATCAGCACGGTCGTTAGCACCCATGCGATCAAGATCGAGGGTGCGGTGAGATCGCCGTCGAAACCGTCGGTAGCGAGGAGGATGGGAAGTCGCAGCAGCGTGGGAAGCGGGGGGAAGTACATGTAGTGACGGCCGTCGACGACGAACGCCTCGATGCTCAACGATCCCTCAGGGACGTTCAGGTTCCCGTCGAGGAAGGCTCGCGCCTGAACGTCGTAGAAGTTTGAGAACACGCCCGAAGGGTCAGCAGTCCTCAGCGGGTTGAGGCCGAAATCCCACAGCACCAGTACCACGACGACGAAGGCGATCCCGCCGCCGACGAGGCAGGCCCGGACGTACCGTGTCCGATCGTCCGCATGCATCGACGGGTCGACGGCGGGGGCTCCTTCAATCGACGAAGCCGGCGACTGCGCCACGGTTTCCTTTGTCAGCACCCTGGCCGACACTAACTCCTGCTGCGCTGCAAACACGATGCCCGGTCGACCCATGCGGGATCGAAGGAGCCGCGGAATCAGGGCACTGTGCGAGCCATTCCACGCCAAGTCCTCGTTCTGCCAGTGGGTGTCGTTGCTGTGGATCGCCGAGAATCAATCATAAAGAGCGAGGAGCCGGCGGAGCGAGCCCCCTCGTGCGTCGACGTGCTCACCAGCAACCACGCAGCATTCGCCGAGAACGTGCCCATCTAGCCAACCGGCGACACCATACCGAAACGTCGAACCTCAACTCCCGGTGGCCAGCCCACCGGTGCCGGACGCCGTGGTCGTTGACCTCAACCACGCCGCATCGGTGCCTTTCAGTGGAATCTCGCGAGCGAGTTGTGCCGACGGCGTTCGGTGACTGCGAAAGACCCACCAGTATTGGCGATGGGCCAGCCGGTGAGCTCTTCCTAGGCCGGGCGGCAGCAGCGCCCGGCCCCGGCTGTGCGCGTCGAGTTCGGCGATCAGGTCGACCAAGAACTCGGCCGACTGCGGGTACGGCGTGGCCCCGCCGCCGAGGTCGACCTCGGCGCTGATGGCGATGGCTGGTACGCCGTCGGCCAACGCGGTGACAACAGCGCCGACAGTGCCGGAGCGGATCACGATGGCGCCGACGTTTTGGTCGGAGTTGATGCCCGACACCACGAGGTCGGGAGGGTTGTCGGCGGATACCACCGAGAGACCGAACTCTGTCGCTTCCAACGGCGAGCCGCCGACGAAGTACACACGCTCGGCACGACGTGTCACGGCAAGCTCGCCGGAGAACGCAATGCAGACGCCACTGCCGCTCTGGTTGGCGTCGGGAGCGGCGACGGTCACGTGGTGACCTGCTGACGTGAGAGCGCGTCGGGCTGCGTCGGTGCCCGATGCCGACCATCCGTCGTCGTTGGTCAGCATGACCCGAAGTGGGCGAGTCGCTTCGCTGGGCGCCACCGGCGCAGGCCCGAGGAACGTGGAGCGACACTCGCTGATCCGCCCCCGGTTCATCGAGCGTTGTCTGCCACCACCGACAAGGCCGGCGCCGTCCCAAGCTAAGAGGAGTGGCAGCCCGGAGAGGTCCGGACGGAATAGACTCATCGTTCGTGGATCGACGTGCCGCACTCAAGAAACTCGGTGCTGGCGGAGCAATCGCTGCAGGTGGATCGGTGGTGCTGTCGTCGAACAACATCGCCTACGCCTCGTCGCTCGCTACGACCAACATCGCCAACGTCTCGTCGCTCGCGACCTACGAAGGCCTGCCGGCTCCCGGTAGCGGCATCCCGTTCACGTACTCGCAGATCGGCCCGAACTTCCTCGGCATCGGCCCGCTCACGCAAGCGCAGTTCCAAATCGACCCTAACCTGGTCACCTGCACCAGCGGTCCGGTCACGACCACCTACACCTGGACGCTCCAGTCGTACAACTTCAGCTCCGTGCCCGGCAACGGTCGGGTACAGCTCCGCCGCCTCAGCTCGGGCCTGGACAACAACACGTTCTTGTTGCAAGGTGCGCTCGGAGCTGACGAACTCGTCACTCCAATCGGTCCGGCCCTCGGCGACAATGGGTTCCGCATCCGAGAGCGATTGACGCAGGGCTTCTTTGCCAACATCAACACCCTGATCGGCAACGGCAGCACCTGGACGGTGACGCTTGTGATCACCTGGGAATGCAGCGGACTCCCAACTCTCGAAGCCGAATACGGCATCACCGGTACGTGGCCGTCGACCACCACGAGCTTCGAGATCGCGCCGCCGCGCGCGATTTAGCGAACACACAGTCTCCAATCGACCGACGACTTGCGTTGAAAGAGCTCACCGCCGGCGACTCAAAGTACGTGTCGGGATCGACAGCTACTCCAACATCACCGGCTGCTTCGGCGGGTTTCACCAACTGAGGTGAACCCAGACGGCATTGCCACGCTGATCGGCCAAAGCGACAACAACTGCAACGGCGGGCTCATCGAGACCAGCTCAAGCGCGGTGGCCAGCAGCGCCATCATCTGTCGCACCGACAGCAGCGGCAAACCCACGCAGGGGTTCCAGAAAGACGACCAGTACGTCGTCGAAGTGGAGATCACCGGGGACATTGACAGGTGCGCCGACACCGTTGCCCGATTCGCCATCGAGCCGACCGACCCAACGGGTACCCGCCAGCCAACTGTGCGCCGTAGCGGGTGGTCGGAGTCTCAGAGCGAGGCCCCGAGTGTGGTTGGCGCTCCGCCTTCGCAGGTGGCCTGCCCCGACGTCGGTGAAAGCACGTATCGGTGGGAGACCGATTCGTGCTCCCGCAGAACGCACGACCGGCCCGCCCAATTGCCGCAGGTGAAGACCCCGGCACCCACTGCCTCAGTAATCTGCCTTGATGCCCGACGTCGACTTCGCCGACGAGATGACGTTGCGCGACTACGCCTTGGTGGTGTGGCGGCGCAAGTGGATCGTCATCATCCCGGCGCTTTTGACGACACTCGTGGCAATCGCCCTCAGCGAGGCGCAGACCCCGATGTATCGGGCCAGCGCCGAGGTGTTGGTGAAGATGCCGCCCAACGCCTACTCGCTGTCGTCGACCGGCGACGTGCTCAGCCCGCGCACGGTGGAGAACGAGCTGCAGGCAGCCAATGGCTCGGCTCTGAAGGCCGACGTGCGCGCGGTCGTCGGCTCGGAACCGACACTGAGCGTCTCGGTGAGCGAGGGCTCGGACGTATTCACCTTCACGGCCACCAGCTCCGACGCCGACACCGCCGCCCTCGCGGCCAACACCTACGCCCAGATCTGCATCGATCAACAACGCCAGACCCTGATCAGCGAGTACGCCACCCGCGCCGAGGTAGTGCGGGAGCAGCTGGCTGCAATCGAGAGCGGCGAGTCCGATTCCAACCGCCAGGCCGAGTACGAATTCGAACTCGAGGACCTCGCCGTGTCGACCGAACTGGCGCGCACCGGCGGCAGCGAGCTGATCGACGAGGCCACTCCCCCGGGACAGCCCTTCGAACCGAACACCAGACGCACCGCCGTGCTCGCCCTCGTGGTCGGGCTGCTCATCGGCCTCGGGGCGGCGTTCCTCATCGACTATCTCGACACCTCGATCCGAGACGACGACGATCTCGTCCGCGCCACAGGACTGCCCGTGCTGGCGTCGGTCCCGATGCTCCCCGGCAAACAACTCCCCGACACCAGGCACCTCACATCGAGAGACCAACCGAGTTCGCCGTCGGCCGAGGCGTTCCGCAGCCTGCACACCTCGCTGCGATTCATGGCCCTCGAACGGCCGATCCGAACGCTGCTGGTCACCAGCGCCCGCCCGGGCGACGGCAAGACGACCATCGCCGCCAACCTCGCCTACGCTGCAGCCCGCAGCGGCGATCGGGTGCTACTCATCGACTGCGACCTGCGCAAACCCCAGGCCCACCTGCTCTTCGCCTTCCCCAACGAGATCGGGTTCACCTCGGTACTGCTCGGTGAGGCGACGATCCGCCAGGTCGCCCACCTCGTCCCCGACGCCGAGGCCCTCGCTGTGGTGACCGCCGGCCCACAGCCGCCCAACCCGTCCGAGCTCCTTGCGGGCGAGTGCACGCAAAAGTCGCTCAAGCGGCTGAGCGAAGCGGTCGCGGTCGACCTGGTCGTGATCGACTCGCCGCCCGTGCTCCCTGTGTCCGATCCCGTGGTGCTGGCGCCGCTGGTCGACGGCGTCGTGGTGGTGGCGTCGGCCAACACGACCGCTCGCCGTCAGCTGCAGAAGTCGATCGAGCGACTCGCCCAGGTCGACGCTCCGATGCTGGGCACCGTGCTCAACCGCCACGACCCACTCGTGTCGGGCGACTTCAGCTACGGCTACGACCGCCCGAGCACCAAAGGCGCCCCCGACGGAGAGCGGATCGAGCCGACCCGTGCACACATCCCCGACGAAGATTCGGGCCCGGTGTGGCTGGCCACCAACGGCACCACCGCCGCCGACGACGCGGCGACTCCAGGTAAGACGGAACCGCCCACCACATGACCGCCGAACGACGGCTCCCAGCGACGATGCCTCGCAAACGAGACCAAGTGATGGTCGCCGAGTTCGACACCGAGCTGGTGGTGCTCGTCCCTGAGCACAGGCAAGCGCACCACCTCGACGACGGCTTGTCGCTCGTGCTCGATTCGTGCGACGGCGAGACACCCACCGCCCAGATCGTCACCGAGGTCACCGACGGCACCGGCGAGACCGTGCGCGATGTCGAGCGGTGGCTGGCCGGCTCGATCGAGGTCTTGCACAACCTGAACATGCTCGAAGCCGACGCGGCCTGGACGTCGGCAGACTGAACACCGTGGATCGACGGCAGGCGATCAAGAAGCTCGGCGCTGGCAGCGCCATAGCGTTCGGCGCGTCGGCCGTGTTGTCGTCGAACGACGTGGCGCTCGCGTCGTCGTAGGAGTGCGTGCCGGCCGACGACATTCCTTCTCGGCCGTTCACCGTCGAGCCGGTGAATCCGAATGCCAATCGTCCGCAGTGGCACTCGATTGCGAATCAACCACCCCTCGGGTCGACCGCGACCTACGACTGGACCATCGATGGCCAAGCTCTACCCCGA
>JABSQH010000031.1 GCA_013213745.1 Ilumatobacteraceae bacterium
GGGCGGGGGCGTGGCATCGGGAGTCGCCACATCAGCGCCCGATCGGGGCGCCGATGGGGATGGTCGCATCGTCGCCTGTGCCAACCGCTGGAGCGGCTATGTCCGGATTGTCTCGTCCGAGCAGCGTTGTCGCTGGTGGGAGCGTTCGGTCGAATGGGGTGTCGGCGGAGGCGACGGCGGGTCACAAGGGCCGGCTGGCCCGCACGGCCCCGCAGGTCCAGAGGGGCCGCAGGGGCCGGAAGGGTTGCAGGGGCCGGCTGGTCCGGCCGGTGAGCAGGGCGCGGCCGGGCCGCAGGGGGCGACCGGCGTGGCCGGACCTGTCGGGGAACAGGGACTTCCCGGTGATGACGGCGCAACGGGCGCGCGCGGGCCGGCGGGGCCGCGCGGGGAGCAGGGCCCAGCGGGCACTGACTCCTGCGATGTCGCCCGCTCCGTTACCGATCGCGTGGCAACGTTGACCGTCGATTGTGGCGACACGGTGGAAACGTTGCATGCGCCGCTGCTGATTCTCGTCGAGGTCACCTTCCAGGGCCAGCCGGTGTTGAAGATCGTCGACACGGATGGAGACGAAGTCGTATCGCTCGGGGACTCGACATTCGTCACCGACGACTCGCGTTTGGCGTGCAACGTGCTCGGCCGTTCGACCAGCACAACGGCGATTGCGGATGTGTCGACGGGTGCCGACGGGTCGTTGCAGGTGGGGTTTGAACCCGGAACGCAGTGGGCAGGGGCCACAGTCGATAGTGGAAACGGGCTGCTCCATCGTGTGACATTGACGGCAGCCGCAGGCTCCGGAGCGTTCACGTCGACGGCGAGCAATACCGGTGACTGGGACGGACCGAGTCGCGCCGGCGGGCCTCCGTGCTCGGGCGGTGGGACTGTGGCCTTGTCGGGCGCAGCGATCTGAGGGCGTCCCCCGCTGACTCGTCAGGTTCCCCGCCGTGGTCCCGACGGCGACATCGACGGCGCTGACTTGATCACCTTCTAGTGTGCCGGTGGTGTCGGCCGCGACGATCGAGCGCCCGCCCTTTAGTCAACAGCTTCGTCGGGCGCTGCACTTTGATCCGTTGCGCGTCGATGTCCGCCACGGCGCCCGCCTGGCGGTCATCGTCGGGACGCCGGTCCTGCTCGGGCTGGCGCTCGACCGCATTGACGTGGCGATGTACATCACGCTCGCTGCGCTCAACGTCGGGATCGCCGACCCGGGTGGGCCCTACCGGCGCCGGCTTGTGGCGATGATCGCCGCGTCCATCAGCATCACCGCTGCGATTGCGCTTGCGACGATAGTGGTCGGCCATCCGGTCCTGGTGGTGATCTGCGTGATGTTGTGGACGCTCGGCAGCGCCCTCGCCGCTGACATCGGACCGGCAGCGAACGGAGTCGGATTCGTTGCCGCGGTCATGTTCATCGTCGGTCTCGGCCTACCGGAAGGCGAGCCCGACCTGGCGCAGCGTCTGTTGTACTTCGTGATCGGCTGCTCGTGGGCGCTGCTGGCGACATTCGTCGTCTGGCCGGTGCGGCCCCACGCGCCCGAGCACTCGGCGTTGAACGCGCTCTACGGGCGGGTCGCCGTTTTTCTCTCGGAGATGCCGCACAGCGAGCACGCCCGCTCCGCAGCCCGCGGCCAGATCGCCGCCGACCTCGTCGCCGCTCGTGACGCGGTGCTCGACGGACACCACCACGGTAAGTTCGGCATGCGCCGAGCGATCGATGCGTTGGCCGCAGCCGAGACGGTGGAGCTCGGCTTGGGCGCACTCGATCGCGCCATGGGCAATCTGTCCGATCCCGCTCCGGAGCTCGTCGAGGCGATCGCGGAGATAGAGGCGTGTTGCCGGGCGATCGCCGACTCGGTCCGGCGCCCGGAGGAGTGGGAGACCGACGCGCTCGGGCAAGCGTTGGCCCGCCTGATCGCCGCCGACCTCGACGGCGACGAGGCGATCGCCCGCGGGGCGATCCTGCGGATGGCGGGCGACCTGTCCGAGCCGCAGGCGGAGTGGCCAGCGGAGTACGTCGATGGTCGCCCTCGCCGGGGACTCTCGGTGCAATTGCGGTCCCTCTTCGACCTCGAGTCGCTGGTGTTCCGCCATGCCGTCCGCCTCGGCGTGGTGGTGACGATCGCCGAGATTCCGGCTCTCCTCGATCCGTTCGAACGTGGCTATTGGATCCCGTTGACGGTGGTGACGGTGCTCAAGCCCGATTTCGGCTCGACGCTCGACCGGGGCCTGCAGCGCATCGTCGGCACCATGCTCGGGGTGCTCGTTGCACTCGGGCTCGTGCTCGTGCTCGGCGACTCCCCGTGGTTGCTCGCGTGTGCGTTGATCGTTGCGACGTTTGCGCTCGGAACGGTGATCGAGGCGAACTACTCCGTTGGTGTCGTCGCACTCACGCCGTCGGTCATCCTCCTGTTGGCGATCGCCAACGCCAATGTCGACGTCGTGTTCCTCCGGTTGTTCGACACCTTGATCGGTGGTGCACTGGCATTCGTCGGCGGCCTCGTGTTGTGGCCGATGTGGGAACGCACGACGCTCGCGGGAACGCTCGGCGCAGCGGCTTCCGCCGGCGCGGCCTACCTGCGCGCCGTCGCCGCCGGCGGTCCCACTCGCGATGTGCACCGCGCCCATCAGGTGGCCGAGCGCCGACGCTCGAACGCCGAGGCGTCGTTGCGGCGCATGCTGTCGGAGCCGCGCGCTCGTTGGGTAGCGCCTGCGGCGGTGCTGGCCTACTGCGGCCGCACACGTTCGGTGATCGAGAGCACGACGGCGGTCGCCATGTTGTCGCGCGCAGAGGGTGATGCTCCCGACGCCATCGCCGCGGTTGTCGGCGACGCCCCCGAGGTGCTCGATGACATCGACACGTTATTCGCTGCAGTCGAGAGCGATCCGTTCGGCGCCCCCGACCATGACAGGGTCGGAGCCGGTCCGGTACCGTCGCCGGTGAGCGATGCGGAAGCGTCGGCACCTGACGACGCATCGGGCGGTGATGCCTTCGCCCGACTTGGTGCGCGAATTCGTGCCGACGCCTCGGTGATGCGTCGAAACGCGACGACGATCGCCCAACACCTGCGGTGAGCGAATGGGCTCCCTGTGGGCCGCTTCGCTCACCGGTGAGGGCCACTCACAGCGTCCAGCGGGTGAGGGTGGACACGATGTCGCTATGACGACGGCAACGTCGACGACCGTGCCGTCGGCTTCGGACATCTCGTCTTCGGACATCTCGTCTTCGGACATCTCGTCTTCGGACACCTCGTCGTCGGACACCTCGTCGTCGGATGCCGCTTCTGTGGTGGCCACAGTGGTGTCGGTGGAGTCACCTCCCTCGCCGCAGGCGGCGAGGGTGAGGGCTCCGGCAGCGACGAGGGCGGCGGGAAGACGCTTACGCATGGGTGGGGTTCCTTTCGGATCCATGTTCACGAACGCTCCCCCGGGAGGGCGTTCCCTCACCGGTGGGGAAGAGGACTGCGTTGCGGTGAGCGCAGTGGCCCACAGGTGGCGCGTTCTCTCACTGCTGGTCGCGGCTCGACGATCGCTCGCTTGCCGGGCGCGGCTCCACGTGATTTGCTACGGGTGGGTCGGTGTCGTCGGCCCGTCGAAGGAGGGCCGTCATGGTGGAGCAGCTGATCGTCTCCGCGCCGTTGCGGTGGGACTCGCCGAGCGTGTCGATCCCTCGCCGCAGGTCGGGAACGGATCTGTGAGCGAGGTCACCTTGCGGTCAGCCCGCGTCGAGCGCGCGGACGGTGAACGCTTTGCGCAGTATCTCGACCAGGCGGCCGACAACACGTTCCGGGCGCTGCTCGGGCCGCAGTCGACGCGCATCGTCGCCGAGGCGTTCCTCGCTCCCGGTCACGATCTTTCGTATGAATACGTGACGTTCGCCGAGACCGCCGGCGAGGTGGTCGGCATGCTCTCGGGCTACTCCGCCGACGAGCACGCAACGTCGAGCGACGAGCCGTTGGTCGCCGCCGCCGGATTCCGCACGTACCGGATGGCGGTGCTCCACCGGCTCGGTGCGCGCATCTTCGACTTCATGGACCGGCTCCCCGACGGCGACTGGTACGTCCAGGCTGTCGCCGTCGACGAGTCGGGCAGAGGCAAGGGAGTCGGCTCGGCCCTACTGCAGAACGCCGAGCACACGGCGCGTACGGCGGGTTGTGAACGGATCACCCTCGACGTCGCCGTGAACAACGACGGCGCCCGGCGCCTCTACGAGCGACTCGGCTACGAGGTCGAGTCGAGTTCCAAACCGATCCCGCTCGTCCCCAGCGCCGCCGTCCACCGCATGGTCAAACCCCTCTGACCGGAAAAACCGGGGATTCCGTGCGCAATTCGCACGTTCTGGCGAACAGAACGGTGTCGACGACGACTATTCGTGCCAGTCGATGGTGTTGCGCATCGTCGCTTCGAAGTCCTCGAAGCTCATCGATGCCTTGGCGCCGGAGATCAGCTGTGAGTCGGTACCGACGAACTGCCTGAACGGCGCGTCGGCATCGAGCGCAGCGTGCACGATTGCATCTGCGACCTCTTGCGGATCCGGGTCGGGGCTGTCGCCGTCGAGAGCGAACAGCGACGCACGGAACCGCTCGCATCGGGCCTCGTCGTCCGAGCCGACCCAGGAGGCGGGTCGAATCATCTTGGCGCCGAACCCGGTGTCGAATCGGCCGGGCTCGATCAGGCGGACGCGAATGCCCTGCTGACTGGTCTCGAAGTGCAACGCCTCGCTCAATGCTTCGAGCGCATGTTTCGACGCGGCGTACGCCCCGCCGTACGGGGTGCCGACGACACCGGCCACGCTCGACACGTTGACGATGGTGCCGCCGCCGCGTTCGATCCACGCGGGCAGCACGGCGCGAATGAGGCGCACCGGCCCGAGCACGTTGGTGTCGAACTGACGGGTGAGGAGGTCGTCGTCGAGCATGGCTACCGACGCCTGCACCTCGAAGCCGGCGTTGTTGACGAGCACGTCGACCGTGTCGGCATCGACGGTCGCAGCAGCGATCGAGGCGGCATCGCCGACGTCGAGCTGCCGGATTTCGACCGAGCCGCTCAGACCCTCGGACTGCGTTCGGAGATCGTCGCCTTTGTCCGTGTCGCGCATCGTGGCCACCACGTCGTGGCCATCCTTGGCGAGTGAGAGTGCGGTCAACATCCCGAAGCCGCTGTTGCTGCCGGTGATCAGAATCCGTGCCATCGCTGCACGGTAGTGGGCGCCGACGTTCGGTCGGTCAGACGACGAGCGCCCGAAGCCGGGCGATCCGCCGGTCGTCGCCGCCGAGATACCGCACGAGTGTGCCGGCGACTGCGTCGTGGTCGAGCGTGCCTGCGTCGCGCATCGCCTCGAGGTCGGCCCAGTCCTTGGTGCGATCGAAGAAGGCCTTGAACACCGCCAGGTCGCAACACGCGAGGAAGGGCAACTCGACGTCGCCGAACGGCTCCCGTCGCACGCGGGTCGCCGCCTGGTGGTGGAAGTCGGTGGTGTCGAGGAACACGTCGATTGGTGTCTGATCCCACCACAGTCGTGCCTGGCCGTCGCGCTCGAGCTGAGCGACCGCATCGTCGTCTGCCGTCGTCCCGGCTGGGAGCGCATCGATCACATCGCGGTATCGCCCGGCGGGTACGAACACGTTCACGTCGATATCGATCGTGCCGCGAGCCCGTTCGGTGCACCATGCGAGCGCGAGCGCTCCGCCGAAAGCGTGTGGGAGTTCGGCCGTGGTCAGGGAGTGATGCACCGCAACGATGCGATCGGGAAGACCGAGCGGCGGGTTGCTCACCGTTGGTAACCGAATGGCGGGCAGGTCATTGCTCGGGGGACGTTGGCTGGGAACATGTCCGCCAGTTCGAGCACGTCGATCAGCTCCCGTCCGCGGGCACGACGTTCGTCGTCGCCTCGACCGATGCGTTTATGCAGCATGGTGTCGGCGGCGAATCCGGCCGATCGCAGCAGACGCCGGTACGTGTCGGTGGTCGGATCCTTGCGCCCCTGCTCGTACGCCGCGATCGCCGAGTGCGATGTGCCGGCGCGACCTGCCAACTCGCGCAGCGAGAGCCCGGCCTCTCTTCGGGCCGCGGCGATCGTGGCTCCGGACGGTGGCGTCATGAACCTGAGTGTACACCTCTGGTATCCGAACGGATACCAGGCGATGGATGTGTCTATCGGCGTTGTGTCGCCGCTGCCTGCAGCAGCTCGCCGTCGGTGCCGTCGCCGGGCGCGACGAGCGTGGTGAGCTGGCGCAGGGCGTGAGCGACCCCCTCGAGGAGTGCCGCTCCGATGGTTGCACGCATCGTCGAGCGGCCCATACCGACCAACGCCACACGTGCGGTGGCGTCGGGCAGCCGTTGGCCGTCGAGGTGGGGGAGGGCAAGTACGCCAGACGTCGCACTTGAGGTTGCATGCCTCGGTGAGTTCGATACTCACCGACGCTGGTTGCCGTCTCGTCGGAAAACGGTACGGGTACGTGCTTGCCAGCAGTCCCAGCGGCGAGACCCCTCGACGCACGGTCCGCGCCGCGATCGTTGCGTACGCCCGCCACCTCAACCCGATACGCGCGGTTTGATCGGAATTGTCGAAGAGCACCGAGACCCCCTTGGCGCAGACACGAACAGCACCGCTCATGCGTGGTGCGGTCGCCCGAGCTCGTCAGGCAGCGGCGGCCTGGCGGTAGGGGACTTCCTACAGCCGGCGCAGTTCTTGCAATCGCAGCACTGCGCGCTCCTCGGTGCGTGACGAATCGAACTCGACGTTCCCGATCAGCCGCCACTCACCTGCATCCTCCGGGTCGAGGAGTGTCTGTTCGACCCGCCCGCTCACGGAGTCGAAACTGAACAGTTCCGCGCGACGAGCGTCGGCGTCGATCAGGATCTCACCGAACTCGTCGAGGTAGGTGTCGAGCGCCGTCCGCAGCTCCTCGTGAGCGTCGCCACCGATCGCGTCGATGTTGCGACCGAGCGCGAGGTCCTGTACCCAGGCGAACGCGGCATTGCGGACCATCACCCGGAATGCTCGCTCGTCGTCGACGATCGACCGTTCGCCGCCCGACGGTCGCACTTCTGACTCGGCCATGTCTTCGTCATCGGGGTTGACCAGCCGTTCCCACTCGTCGATCAGGCTGGAGTCAACCTGGCGGACGACGGCCCCGAGCCATGCGGTGACGTCGTCGAGGTCGTCGGTGCGCGCGTCGTCGGGCACGTTCTGCAGCAGCCCCTTATACACGTCGGACAGGTACCGCAACACGACGCCCTCTGAACGTTTCAGGCCGTAGCTCTGCACGTACTCGCCGAAGGTCATCGACCGTTCGAACAACTCGCGTGCGATCGACTTCGGGCCGACGTTGTCGGAGCCGACCCACGGGTGCCGCTGGCGGAAGCGGTCGAAGTCGTCGTAGATCCAGTCGCGGTTGGGCTTCGGGTACTCGACCTGCGACAGCCGCTCCATCCGCTCCTCGTACTCCACGCCGGCAGCCTTCATCTCGGCCATCAACTCGTCCTTGGCTCGATCGAGTTGCGCCGCCAGAATCACGCCGGGGTTCTCCTGCACCGACTCGACCAGGGTGAGGACGTCGAGCGCGTCGATCAACGGATCGACGTCAACTGCCGGCGTGTCATCGACGTCGGAAGACTCGGCGTCGACCGCTGTGGCGTCGCGTCGGGCCTCACGCACTCGACCGATCGCCTCCACCGCCCACAACGACAACGGCTGGTGCAGCGCGAACTCGTCCTGTAGGTCGAAGTTGACCCGCACGCTGCGACCAAGTTCGTCTGGTGGCTCGGGGAACTCCAGCAACTCCGCCGCAGTGAGCGACCGGTAGATCGAGATCGCCCGACGGATGTGGCCACGGCGCTGCTTGCGGGTGTCGTGGTTGTCGGTGAGGATCCGCCGCACCGCAGCGCATCCGTCCTCGCCTTCGCTCATCGGTCGGTCGAGCAGGCTCATCACCATCTGGTGATTCACCCGGAACTGCGACTGCAAAGCCTCGGGTTGACCGTCGACCATGCGGCGGAACGTGTCCTCATTCCAATGGGCATACCCACGCTCGGGGGCTTTCTTCTTGACCACCTTCTTCTTGCCGCTGGCCTCGGCCTTCTGCTGCAACCGCAGGTTCTCCACCACGTGCTCGGGCGCCTGCACCCACACGTCGCCGCGGTCGTCGAATCCCTTGCGTCCCGCCCGGCCGGCGATCTGGGCGAACTCACGATTGGTCAGCAGCCGCACGCTGTTGCCGTCGTACTTGCACAACTTGGTGAACAACACCGAGCGGATCGGCACATTGACACCGACGCCGAGCGTGTCGGTACCGCAGATGATCTTCAGCAGCCCGCGCTGGGCCAGCTGCTCCACCAGCAACCGGTATTTCGGCAGCAGCCCTGCGTGATGCACGCCGATGCCGGCGGTGATGAAGCGGCGCAGATCCTTGCCGATGGGGGAGTCGAACCCGAACCCGCCGAGCGCCTCCTTCACCGCGACCTTCTCTTGTTTGGTCAGCGGATCGAGGGCGATGTAGTTCTGGGCCGCCTCGGTGGCCTCGCGTTGGGTGAAGTGCACGAGATATACGGGCGCCTTGCCCGCTTCGAGCAGCCGCTCGACGCTGCGATGTGTGGTCGACGAGCGGTACTCGAAGTCGAGCGGCACCGGCCGCGTCGCCGAGCGCACCAGGCTGACCTCGCGATCGGTGCGGGCATGCAGATCGCGTCGGAAGAACTCGACGTTGCCGAGCGTCGCCGACATCAACACGAACTGGGTCAGCGGCAATTCGAGCAGCGGCACCTGCCACGCCCACCCGCGTTGGGGGTCGCCGTAGAAGTGGAACTCGTCGATGATCGCCACGTCGACGTCGGCTCGCCGCCCGTCGATCAACGCACGGTTGGCGAGGATCTCCTGGGTGCAGCAGATGATCGGCGCGTCGGGATTTACCGCGGCGTCACCGGTGACCATCCCCACCTGTTCCGACCCGAACTCACGGCACAGTGCGAAGAACTTCTCGCTGACCAGCGCCTTGATCGGCGCGGTGTAGATGCTGCGACGCCCATCGGCGAGCGCGAGGAAGTGCGCCGCGGTCGCCACCAGCGACTTGCCCGATCCTGTCGGCGTGTTGACGATCACGTGGTTGCCGAGCGCGATCTCGAAGATCGCCTCTTCCTGCGCGGGATACGGCTCGATGCCCGCACCGTCGAGATAGCCGGTGAACGCGTCGAGCGCCTCGTCGGCCGGGACGTCCCGCGGGGGCAGCGCAGCGAGCAGCGGGGGGACGGAGTCGGCCATTGCGGTCAATGGTGACACCAGCGATGCGCGATCGCGGTAACGAACCTCTAGATCGAGCGGCCGGTTCCTTCCCGGTACCTCGCTCGCAGCAGCCGCTTGGGCAACCTCGGCCTGCAACCTCGTGGCGGTCAGCTCGGATTGGATCGCCTGCAGCGCCGTGATCGATCCCGGCTGCAGATAGCGATCACCCGGCGCGGACCGGCGCCTCGGCGATGATCGGCTCGCCGTTCGGACCTTCGGTGACGTCGATGTCGCCGTCGAAGTCGCCGTCGAAGTCGAGGTCGAACAATTCGAGTGTGTACTCCTCGATGATCGCGTTGATCGTGTCGGGGTCGGGCTCGGTGAAACCCCCGGATTGAGCGAGCGCTCTGCCGCCCATCAGTACCGTGCCGAACCCCAGCGCTGCTACTCGGCGACGTGGTCGCTTGCCGATCGGAACGCCCTCTCGCTGATCCGCTGTGCAGCGAGCGTAGACAACCTGCGAAGGGCCGCGATCCGACGTCGCCTCGCCGCCGTGCGACGAGCGAGTTTCGCTACGACAGCAACTCGGCGAAACCGTGCAGCGCCGACGCAGGTCCGTTGAGCAGCATCTCGGTGATGCACGTCTCGCGCCAGCGCGGCAACTCGTCGCGGATCTTGGCGGGCGGGCCGACGAGCGCCACGTCTTCGACCATTTCCAACGGAATCGCCGCTGCCGCTTCTTGCTTCTTGCCGTCGAGGTACAACTCCTGCACCTTCGTGGCCACACCCTCGTAGCCCATGCGGGCGAACACCTCGAAGTGGAAGTTGGCGCCGCGGGCGCCCATCCCACCGGCGTACAACGCAAGGAACGGGCGCACCAGGTCGGCGCACTGTTCGACGTCGTCGCCGGGTATCACCATCACGTTCGACGACACCTCGAAGCGCTCGGCCTTCGTGGGATCACCGGAGGCGGCGAAGCCCTGCTCGAGGCATTCGCGGTAGAACTGGTCTTCCTTCGGAGAGAAGAACAGTGGTAGCCAGCCGTCGCAGATCTCCGCCGACAGCGCCACGTTCTTCGGTCCCTCGGCCGCAAGCACGATCGGAATGTCGGTGCGCAGCGGGTGCAGCGTTGGTTTCAACGCCTTTCCGAGGCCTGCACCGCCCTGGAAGGGCATGTCGTAGAAGTCGCCGTGGAACTCGACCGGCTGCTCGCGCGCGAAGATCTCGCGCATGATCGCGACGTATTCGCGAGTGCGTGCCAGCGGGCGCGGGTACGGCTGGCCGTACCACCCTTCGACCACTTGCGGTCCGGAGGCGCCGAGGCCACAGATGAACCGTCCGCCCGACAAGTGATCCATCGTCAGCGCAGCCATGGCAGTCGCCGCTGGGGTGCGCGCCGACATCTGGAAGATCGCCGTACCGAGCTTGATCCGTTCGGTCTGTGCACCCCACCAGGCGAGCGGCGACAGCGCGTCGGAGCCGTAGGCCTCGGCTGTCCAGATCGAGTTGAAACCGAGGCGTTCGGCTTCGAGCACCGCTTCGGCGGCACCCGCTGGTGGACCGGCCGACCAGTAGCCGGTGTTGTAGCCAAGCTTGAGATCTCCCATGCGAACACCCTAATCACCTGCTGTTTCGCGGCCGCCGCCCGGGCGCGGGCGCCGAGACGCTGAATGCCCTCGATAACGAATGGCTCGGTTGCCGAACTAAATGCTGCAGTCCCGCCCGTGCATTCGCCGGCGTTCGTCATCACCAGTTGCGCTCGATTCCTCGAGCGGCGCCTCGACGACCAACTTCCGCTGTCGCAATACCGCATCCTGGCGATGCTCGGCGACGCCCCTGAGCGCGCCGGACGCGTCAGCCGTCTCCTCGAACTGTCGAAGCCCGCCGTGACCGATGCGGTCGACGGTCTGGTCGACCGCGGTCTGGCGATTCGCCGCGTGGACGACAACGACCGGCGCGCCGTCGCAGTGACGATCACCGAGGCCGGCTGTGAGATGCTCGCCGACATCGAGGAACGCTTGGGGTTGGCACTCGACGAGATCATCGAGCACTGCGACGACCCCGACTGCGCTGCTGCGCGATGGACTGACCTTCACGATGAGCTACCGACGGCTACATCGGCGAGGGGGCCCAGATCGTCCAGTGGCAGAACGGTGGCTTCGTCGACATCGGCGACGTCGTCGTCGTTCGCGGGAGCATCGAGGTCGACGCGACGACCGATGGTGGCGAGGTTGCGCACGGTTCCGCATTGCGTCGCAGCACGTTTCACTACGAGGACGGCACCTGGCGGATCTCGTCGCACGCGAACTTGGCGCCGATCGAGTGAGCGGCCGCCGCTAGGACGTGCGCTGTCGTTCCGCCTCTGCGAGCACTTGTTCGGCGTCCTCGTGGGGGAGCACGGGACGCTCGTCGCCGGCGACCGGCTCGGCGGCGACGACACACCCTGTGGCATCACAGCCGACCCACGCTGCTGGCTTGAACGGCGCGTCGAGCGCGAACGGATTACGAGTCGCCGACCGGAGGAGAAACGCCCACAGGCCCGACGACTCGTCGACACGGACGACGTCGATCTTGTGGGCGATCGCGTCGCCATCGACGTTGAACTCGGCCTCGATGTCGGGGCCGCCGTCTGCATCGGGTCGGCGCAACGTGAGGGGACCATCCAGGAGGCCGACCGACTCGGCCTCGGCCAGATAGTCCTGGATCGTCAACGAGCTGATCACGCCGGTCACCCACCCGTCGTCGGTGATGGCGATTGCGGTGCCGTCGCCATACAACGTGAACACCGGGAGCTGCACGCCGCTCGCCGTCGAACTCGACACGCTGGCGACGACGTCCTGTGGCTCCTCTGAGTAACGGAAACGTGGCACCGGGGGCAACGTCTCGAAGCTCGGCGCGGCTGTGGTGGCCGGGGCGCGACTCAGGGAGGTCGTCGTCGACGCCCCGTCACTGCTCGTCGTGCACGCCGCTGCCAGGACGATGCTCGCCGCCAGTGTCGCTGCGGGGAGGGGTCTCAGCCGAGCACCTCGTCGAGGTTGCGCACCGGTGCGCCGAGCGCCGCGGCCACGGCGGGATTGACGTGTGCGCCGGCGAAGGTGTTCACACCCGGGGCGATGGCGGGGTCTCGGCGAGCCGCACCGAGCGCTCCGTGCGCCGCCACGTCGAGCACGAACGGCAAGGTCGCGTTGGTCAGCGCATACGTGCTGGTGTGCGGGACGGCGCCTGGCATGTTCCCCACGGCGTAGTGCACCACGCCGTGCTGCTCGTAGATCGGATCGTCGTGGGTGGTCTCGAGCGTGGTCTCGATGCATCCGCCCTGGTCGACGGCGACGTCGACGATCACCGACCGGGGCTTCATGGCGGCGACGAGACCCGCGTCGACCACGACCGGAGCACGACCTCCAGCGACGAGGATCGCTCCGATCACGAGGTCGGCGTCGACCACCGATCGTTCGATCGCGCCGCGGTTGGAGGCCAGTGTGACGATGCGGCCCTTGTGGATCTGGTCGACCCATCGCAACCGATCCAGGTTCTTGTCGAGCAACACCACCTCGGCCTCCATTCCGGCTGCGATCCACGCCGCATTCCAACCCACGTTGCCCGCACCGAGTACGACGACCTTGGCTGGCCGCACGCCGGGTGCGCCACCCATCAGGACGCCCCGCCCGCCCTTGTGGCGTTCGAGGAAGTGCGCACCCTGCTGCGGTGCCAGACGCCCGGCGACTTCGCTCATCGGCGCCAGCAGCGGTAGCGCACCGTCGGCGAGTTGCACCGTCTCGTAGGCGACACCGGTGGTCTCCGCCGCGATCAGCGCGTCGGCGACGTTCGGGTAGGCCGCAAGATGGAGATAGGTGAACAGCGTCAGGTCGTCGCGCAAGAACCCGAATTCGGACTCCATCGGCTCTTTCACTTTCACCACCATCGGCCGGGCCCACGCGTCGGCCGCCGTAGGCACGATCGTCGCACCGGCGGCGGCGAAGTCGTCGTCCGTGATCGACGCGCCGGCTCCCGCCTCAGTCTCGACATAGACGTCGATTCCGTGGCGTTCGAGTTCGCGGACGCCGTCGGGGGTGATCGCCACTCGATGTTCGGCGGTCTTGACCTCGCGCGGGACCCCCACTGACCGATTGACCGGAGTGTTCATTCCCTCATCGTGCCAGACGGCTACCGTGCCCCCGATGTCTCGTCAGCACGCACCGCGCATCGTCGTCGGCCCGTCCGGTGCGCCGGAGTGGTTGCGCACGGCGGTGAGCGACGGCGGCGGCGAGCTGGTCGAAGACGGTCCGGCCGATGCGATCGTGTGGGGCGCGGCGTACGACGTCGACGGTCTGCTCGCAGCTCTTGCCGCAGCGCCCGATGCCGGGTGGGTGCAGCTGCCGTTCGCCGGCATCGAGAACTTCGTGGAGCACATCGACCGACATCGCACGTGGACGTGTGGCAAAGGCGTCTACGCGGAACCGGTCGCCGAGATTGCACTTGCGCTCGGCCTGGGTGGACTTCGCCACGTCGCTGGCTACACGCGGGCGAGTGAATGGAGCGGCCCGCAGGGGCGCAACCTGCTCGGCGGGCGCGTCACCATCCTCGGTGGTGGAGGGATCACCGAGTCGCTGGTCCGGCTCCTGCAACCCTTTGGTTGCCACATCACCGTGGTCCGCAATCGTGTGCAGGAGATGGATGGTGTCGATGCGGTCGTTGGCGCCGATCGATACGCCGATGCGCTCGCGGGTGCCGACCTCGTCGTCCTCGCCCTAGCGCTCACGCCCGACACGGAGGGGATCATCGCCGCCGGCGAGTTGGCGATGATGGAGTCGCACGCCTGGCTGGTGAATGTCGCTCGCGGGCGACACGTCGTGACCGACGATCTCGTTGACGCATTGCGCACCGGCACGATCGGCGGAGCGGGGCTCGATGTGACCGATCCCGAACCGCTGCCAGCCGACCATCCGTTGTGGTCGCTTCCCAATTGTGTCATCACGCCGCACGTCGGCAACACGCCCGAGATGGCCGCACCACTGCTCGCTGAGCGGATCCGCGCCAACGTCGGTCGGTTCGCGCGTGGTGAACCGTTGATCGGCCTCGTCGACGTCGACGCCGGGTACTGAGCACCCGGCCGCGGGCCAGCGACGCAGTCGACGTCTCTGACCGATGCCCACTTGACGACGACCGCCCGTAGCGTGGGTGAGAAGTGAACGGTCGAACCCACTACGCCGTGCTCGGGGTGCGCCCGGATGCCTCGACGGACGAGGTCCGTGACGCCTTCCGCCGCCTCGCCCGCCAGCACCATCCGGATCGTTCGGCCGCCGAACGGACTGGTGCCGATCGGATGGCCGAAATCAACGAGGCCTATCGGGTGTTGTGCGATCCGGCCCGTCGAGCGGTGTACGACGCCAGCCTCCGATCGGGCCCCGTGACGAGCACCGAGCCGACCACGACTGCCGCTCCCGACCCGCACGTCGCAGCCACGATGCCCGCTGAGACCTACGAGCGCGCCCGGATCCCGTGGCGTATGTTGATGCTGGCGGGGACGATTGCCATCGTCGGCATCGTCGTGCTCGCACAATTCACCGAGCCCGGCGAGCCGGCGACGCCAGACGGAATCTTGCGCAACGGCGACTGTGTCGAGATCGAGCTCGACAACGATGCTCGCGAGGTGGCCTGTACCGGCGACCTGAGCGTCGACCGCGTCGTGCGTGCGTTCATACCGTTCGACGACACGTGTCCGGGGCTGTTGCGTCCGCACCGCGATCGGTTGGGGATGGGCGTCGCGTGCGTGGAGTTCCCCGCCCCCAGCTAACGGGGTGGCCGATCAGTCAGCCGCTGCTAGCTTGATCGGCCGCACGGGCGATTAGCTCAGATGGAAGAGCGCCACGTTCACACCGTGGAGGTCGTGGGATCGAGACCCGCATCGCCCACCGGGACACCGCCGAGTCCGTACTGACTCTTCCCGGCGTCACCACGCTCGGTTGACGTCGGTCGTTGCCGCAGACCTTTCACGCATCGCGTGCGGCGCAACGAGACGCGCAGTCCATCAATTCATCAGCGCCGTTCGGGTTGCGTTCAGGTGGGCTGTGGCTTCATCGAGTCATGACCATGATTGATGACGCCGCCGACGCGCCGACCAGGAATTCAGAGGTCGCCCGCGAAGGGCGACTGTGGCGATGGTTGGCGTACGCCGGGGCGAGTGCGCTCGGTGGCAGTCCGGTCCCGACGATGCTGCGCTACGAAGATGCGGTCGATGCTGTGACGGTGGTCGGCAGCGAAGCGTGACCACACACCGAACGGCGGTGCTGTGCCCGGGGCCTTATATCCCGGTCGACCGGGCCAGGTCGTCGCCGTGTGTGGTCAGCGCCCACAACACGGCCACGCCGAGAGCGATCATCACAATCGACCACACCGGGTAGTACGGGAGCCAGGCGAAGTTGACGATCACGCTCAACCCTGCGAGCACGATCGCGATGATGCGGGCAGTGACGTTCGCCGTGAACAGTCCGATCCCAGATAGCAGCACGATCGCCCCGACGATGATGTGGATCCAGCCCCATGCGGTGGTGTTGAGCTCGTAGACCCAGCCGCTGTCGACGATGAAGAACTCCTCGTCAGAGACCAACGCGGCGATCCCTGCCATGGCATGGAACAGGCCGGCGATGATCATCATGATTCCGGCGAATGCGGTCCACCCAACTGCCCAGGCGTTGACGTCGTTGGACGGTGAAGGTGTGTCGGTCATTGTGGAGCCCCTCTCACGATGTTGATCTCGACGGCGTCCACGCTACGCCCGCGCTCAGGTGCTGCAGGCGGATCCTGCCGATCGATCAGCCGCCGCTCAGCAGGATTTATTTCTTCTTCGCCGAGGTCTCTTCGTCGAGGAAGAACGCGGGCAGTGCCCAGCCGGCGATCATCGTGCCCAGCCAGACGATCACGGTCGCCAGGATCCACGTGCCGATGCCGCTAATCGCCAGCCCGTCGGAGACGAGGTCGGTGATCACCAGCGCGATGAACGTCGTCACCAGCGCACCGGCACCTTCGAGCGCGGGTGCATTTTCGCGGGTCACCTTGCCGATCAGCGGGCGCACGATCGCCACGGCAATGGTGAAGATCACCACAGCGATGATGAACGACACGAGATCGAGCGACACGTCGGAGAGCACCAGCGCAGCGATGATCAAGCCGATGGCGTTGCCAGCAAACAACAACGCAAGACGGAGTAGCCGTTGTCCCATGACTGCATCATCGCCGATCGCGGCGCGGCGAACAGGGACCTCGGTGGCCCGTCAGTTGTCAGCCCGGGGCTCGGTGGTCGGACGCGAACGCCCGTACAGCGACACCAGACGGGCGACGAACGTGGCCAGGAAGATCTGTCCGATGATGGCCAAGATCACGGCGATCCGCGCCGAAAGGGTGGCCGTCGGTATCTGGTTGCCGTAGCCGACGGTGGTGAGCGTGATGAAACTGAAGTCCGGGTAGGTCTCGGGCTCGCTCGGGTCGAGCGAGAGCTGGGAGTCGTCCAAGGTGTCGATCCCGAGGAAGATCCATGAGAAGGTCAGGCCGATCAGTGCGTACGCGGCGATTGCGCCGATGATCGTCTGCACCGTCACCACCTGGTGGCGCAGAATTGCTCGGAGGAGCGCGATCGTCACGAAGCACAGCACGCCTGCCTGGAGGAACGAGGCCACGGCCTGCGACGTGGATTGCTCGTCGGCCAGTGCTCGCACGAACACCGCGACGGCGGCGATGAGTGTGAGCCCGACGAGGAGCGGTCGTCGGGGAATGGTGCCGCGCAGGCCCGTGCTGCGGAATGCCGTGACGACGAGAACTCCGTTGAGCAAGGCGACGACTGTCGTCGCCCAGCGTGCGCTGAACGCAGACATCACAAAGCTCAGTGTGATGATCACCAACAGTCGTCCGTAGCGTTCGGAGTCGTCGCCGGCTGGATCCATCGACCGGCGACGTTAGCGGTCGTCGATGAGTTGCTGGGGCTATGGTCGGAACGGGATGGCACGGCTCTGCGAGCGACCGGGATGTTCAGAACCGGCATCGGTTGCTTACGGAATGCGCCCCGAAGACCTGGTGTTCTGGCTCGATCGGCTCGGTGACACCGACGGTGAGCATGGGGTGCTCTGCCAGCGGCACGCCGACTCGATGGTCGTGCCGCGGGATTGGACGCTCGACGATCTGCGCGACCCCGAATTGCATCTCTTTCGGCCGCCGGATCCGGCATCGGTGACTCGGCCGCCATCGCGCCGCCCGCGCTCGACGGTGTACAGCGAGCAGCTGACGTTCGAACCGCCCACCGGACCGGCGTCGGTCGATGGTCCGACGCAGCACGCCGCGGCATCGCTCAATGCTCCGGCCGAACCGGCGGCGACCACCGAACCGTTCGCAACGGATGAGGTGTCTGCGACGTCGCCCGAGCCAGCCGACGACGAGCTCGCAACGCCGCCGCCGGCCGACCCGTGGCGACCCGACTTCGACGCAACCGACGATCTCGATGGCCTGTTGTCCGCTGACTCGCCGCTCTTGGCTCGCGCCTTTCGCGGGACCGATCGGGGCCGCTGACACACGATGCACATCGAACACTCCCTCGACGCGCCAGTCGAGGGCAGCCGGATCTTCGACGAGGTGAGCGACCTGTCCGGGTATGTGCGTTGGATGCCATTGGTGCATGACGTCGTCGCACTGGCTCCCGACGCGTTGGGCGTAGCCTGGGATGTCGAGTTGCGTGCCGCTGTCGGCCCGCTGGCGCGATCGAAGCGCCTGCGTATGGTGCGCACGGTGTTCGATCCGACCGAGCGGGTGGTGTTCACTCGCCACGAGACCGACGAACGAGAGCATGCACCCTGGGTGCTGACCGCCGACGTCGTGACCGCTGGGTCCGGCAGTCGACTGACGATGACCCTCGACTATGGGGGGCGGCTGTGGACCGGTGCGGTACTGCAGGGTGTCCTCGATCGAGCGGTCCGCGACGGCAGCGCCGCGCTTCTCGACCTCGTCGGCGGCGGTTCGTAGGACTCGGTCGGCGCACTGGGCCTCGGTGGGTTGCCGGTTCAGGAAACCGTCAAGATCCTCGCTCGACGTGCCGACAAAATGAGGTGCCACATCCGACGCGCGTGGGCGTACCTGCCGGTACCCCTCAGCCCCTGGGCAGTAACATCTCGGCGCGTATGACCAGCTCAGCGACGTTTCGCGCGTGCCGGCGCCTCGGCGGCGCCGCAATCGTGGTCGTCTCGCTGGTGGTCGCACTGCCGATCGGCGCCGGTGCGCAGACGCCTGAGGATGATGCCGCCCGCGCCGCCCGCGAGATCCAAGATGCGCGCGATCGCGCCAATGCTGCCGCCGACGCATTCTTCGAGTCGCAGTCCAACCTCGAGTTGCTCGAGGATGATGCCGCACGGCTCGAATTGGAGGCAGAGCAGCTCGCCGAACGCGTCGAGCGGCTGCGCCGAGACGTCGAAGCGATCGCGCTTGCCCGCTTCGTGAACAGCGGCAGCTCGGGAATTCCATTGCTCACCGGCCTGCAAGAGCCGAAGGACCAAGTGCAAGCCGAGGTGTACGTCGACGTCATGACGAACACCGGCAACAGCACCCTCGACCGTTACGACGCCGCCGAGACCGAGCTTGCAGGCAAGCGTGCCGAGCTGCGCGAGCGCCGCAGCGAGGTCGAAGCCCAACAAGAGGAGTTCACCCGACTCCAGGCCGAGGCCGAGGCCGAGGTCGAGCGTTTGCGGGAAATCGAAGAGCAACGCCTCCAAGACGAGGCCGTGCGTCGGGCCCTCGAAGCGCAGCAGGCGGCCGAGCGCGAACGCCTCGTCGAACAGGCGCGCCAAGAAGCCGAGGCACGCGCCCGGGCGAACCCGAATCCCGGGCTCCTCGCCGAGATTGAGGCTGCGGCCGCGGCCGAGGAGCTCCTGAACCCATCGACGACCGTGGCCGATGCCACGGTGCCGGGCGACTCGGTGCTCGACGACGACGCCGCTACTGCCGACACCGACAGTGATCCGACAACCCCGACCACCACCGGCCCGGCGGTGACGCTGACGCCGGTCGAGACCGTGCCGACGAACTCCGGGGCGTCCGGTGGCACCAGCGGCGGACGAACCGGCACGGGCGGCTCCGGCAGTCGTCCGCTCGGTGGGTTCGTCGGAGGGGGTGTGATCGGGGTTAGCGGTGGCACCTACGTCGACGCCATGTTGTGCCCCATGCTCGGGTCGGCCTACGGCGACACCTGGGGCGCGCCCCGCTCGGGCGGTCGCCGCCACCAGGGAGTCGACATGCTCGCGCCGACCGGAGTGCCGATCGTCGCCGTGGTCAGCGGCGCAGTCACCTTCAAGCAGAACAGGCTCGGCGGCAACGCCGTGTCGCTTGTCGGTGACAACGGCAACCGCTACTACTACGCCCATCTGTCGCGTTATGAGGGTGTGAGCCGGCGCGTCGAGCAGGGCGAAGTGATCGGATACAACGGAGACACCGGTAACGCCACAGGTGTGCCGCATCTGCACTTCGAGATCCGCCCGGGCGGCGGAGTGCCGGTGAATCCGACTCCGTCAGTGCGCGCTGCTGGCTGCTGACCGCCTACGTCCCGGGACGTGCGTCTCTGATGTATCAAGATGAGCGGCCATGGAGTTGTCGGAGATGCTGACGGCCCGGTTGGGCGTCGAGGTGTCGGCACTGTCGCGGTTGTCGGGTGGAGCGTCGCGCGAGACGTGGCGCTTCAGCGCCGGCGGCGACGAGCTCATCGTGCAGCGGCAACGTGCCGGCGACATACGAGACATGTTGATCGAAGCCGAGACCGTGCGGGCCGCCGCAGCGGCCGATGTTCCGGTCCCCGAGTTGCTCGATGCGGGCCGCACCGATGACGGCGTCGCCTTCATGATCTTGCGCGCCGTGGAGGGCGAGACGATCCCGCGCAAGATTCTGCGCGACGACGACTTCGCCGTTGCTCGGGTGGGCCTGGTCGAACAACTCGGTCGCGCGGCTGCTGCCATCCACTCGATCCCGGGCGACGCCGTGGTCGGCCTGACCGCGCCAGATCAGATCGCGGACTACACCGCGGTGATCGACGAGCTCGGCGAGCCGCATCCAGTGCTCGAACTCGGGCGGCGTTGGCTCCTCGACCATGCTCCGCCGGCGAGCCGATCCACGGTCGTGCACGGTGACTTCCGGTTGGGCAACGTCATCGTCGATCGCAACGGCCTGCAGGCCGTCATCGACTGGGAACTCGCTCATCTCGGCGACCCGATGGAGGATCTCGGATGGCTGAGCGTTCGGGCCTGGCGCTTCGGTGGAGCCGGTGAGGTCGCCGGGTTGGGATCGATCGAGGAGCTGGCGGCCGCGTACGAGGCCGCCGGAGGCGCTGTCGTCGATCCGGTCGTCGTGCATTGGTGGCAAGTCCTCGGCACGTGGAAGTGGGCCGTGATGTGCATCGTGCAAGCCAACGTGCATCTCTCCGGCGCGGCTCGCAGCCACGAGTTGGCGGCGATCGGCAGGCGCGTGTGCGAGAACGAGTACGACCTGCTCACGTTGTTGGAGGGGGCACCATGAGTGCTCCGCACGACCGACCCACGGCTGCTGAGTTGATCGAGGCGGTACGCGAGTGGCTCGAACGCGACGTGCAGCCCAACGTCGACGGTCGGCTGCGATATCACTCGCGCGTGGCCATCAATGTGTTGTCGATGGTGGAGCGGGAGCTGGAATTCGGGGGAGAACACGATCGCCGTCACGCGGAACGGCTCGCCGCGCTCGGCGTTGCCGACGACGGCGAACTCGCCGCCGCCATCCGCGCCGGCACCCTCGATGTCGAACCCGACGAGTTGCGGCGGGTCTTGCGCGAGATGACCCTCGACAAGCTCACCGTTGCCAACCCGCGCTACGTCGGTTGAGGTCGTTTGCGGAAGCGGCCAGCGACGAAGCGCCGCTACTGCACGCGCACCGGTTGTCCGGCGGCGAGTTGGCCGCAGGCCGCGTCGATGTCGGTGCCGCGGTTGCGGCGCACGGTCACGTTCACCTTCCGCTGCTCGAGCGCGGCGCGAAAGCGCTCGACGCCCGCTGGCGGCGTACCGCGAGTGGCGTAGCCGGGCGTCGGGTTGAGCGGGATCAGGTTGACGTGGCCCCGTGGGCGCAGGCGGTGGCAGAGCTCGGCGAGTTCGGCAGCATCCTGGTCGCGATCGTTGACTCCATCGATCAGTGCCCATTCGAAACTCACCCGCCGATGCGTGGCATCGAGATATTCGGCGCACGCCTCGAGGAGGTCGTCGATCGGGTATCGGCGATTGATCGGGACCAGCTCGTCGCGTGCGGCATCGTTGGCGGCGTGGAGTGACACCGCCAGGTTGACGGGAAGGGGACGTTGGGCGAGCGTCCGGATACCCGGGATCAGTCCCACGGTGGAGATCGTGATGTGTCGCGCCGACAAGCCGAGGTCGCCGTGTATCCGTTCGACCGACGCCCACACGGCGTCGAGGTTGGCCATCGGCTCACCCATTCCCATGAACACGACGTTGCTCACGCGCGTATTGGCTGCTCTGGCGCGGCGGGCGGCCACCACGATCTGCTCGACGATCTCTCCAGTCGACAGGTGGCGGGTGAACCCGGCCTGGCCGGTGGCACAGAATCCGCAGGCCATCGCGCAGCCGGCCTGGCTGCTGACGCATACGGTGGCCCGATCGCGGTACACCATCAACACGGTCTCGATTCGTGCACCGCCGTCGATCTCCCACAGAAACTTGACCGTGTCACCACCGTCGCTGGCCGATTCCGTCACCGCTCGCAGTTCGGTCGGGAAGTGATCGGCGAGCTGGACGCGCATCGCAGCTGGCAGGGTGCTGATTTCCTCGATCGGGCGCAGCTGGTCGTACAACCCGGTCCACAGCTGATCGACCCGATAGCGGGGCACGTCGCCGACGACGTTGTTGACGGCGGTGGCGAGTTCATCGCGGGTCGCGCCGTACAGCGTGCTCGGCGTGCCGGTGGTGGTCGGCATGGGTGTTCAGCAGGGTCCGAGCTGGTCGGGGATCGGCACGTCGCTGGCCGGCACGGTGGCCTCGAATGCAGCGTTGGTCGAATGGACGGCGAATCCGAGCCGCTCGTACATCGTGACCGCACCGACGTTGTCGGCGTCGACATACAGCATTGCGGTGCCGATGCCCTGTGCCGCGAGGTGGTCCAGCCCGGCGAGAGGCAGCTGAGCACCGAGTCCGCGGCCGTGGAAGGCGGGGTCGACGGCAATCACATAGATCTCGCCGAGCTTGGGATCGTCGGCGGTCGCCTCGTGCACTTTCGTCCAGCAGAAGCCGGCCATCGCGCCGTCGATGTCGAGAATGCGAAACCCCTCTGCATCGAACCACGGCTCGCGCTGACGCTGACCGAACGTGGCGAGCGTCCACCCGCCCTGTTCGCGATGTTCCGCGAAGGCCCGGTTGTTCACGCGTAGCCATGCGTCGTCGTCGGTTCCGGGTCGGAAGGCGCGCGTCTCGATCGTGACCGGTCGCTCAGCGGGCAGGCTGCGGCGCATTTGATGCAGCGTGCGCGACTGTGCGAGTCCGGCGTCGGCAGCCAATTTCTGATGCATCGTCGTCGGCTCGAACACCCACCAGTTCACGTCGCCGCCGCCATCGGACCCGACCACCGTCAGCGCCAGATCGATCAGCTCGGGGCCGATGGTCGCCATCTCGTAGCGGTGGTGTGGGTGGACGACCAGCTCGAAGGCATGCGACTCGTTGCCGCGCGACACCTGGGCGTAGGCCACCGGATGGGCGTGACCTGGCTCCCGAGCGACGAAGGCGGCAAAGCCCTTCTGGCCGCCGTGCGCGAGATCGAGGTACAAGTGATCGGACAACGGCCGGCGTCCGTCGGCGCGCGCGGCGGCGTCGAGGAGCTCGTTGACCGTGGCGATCTCGTCGGTTCCGAGCTGCCTTTTGATCTCGAGACAGCGCATGAAGGTGAGGGTAGCGGCACCAGGATTGCCGTCTCGGACGAGACGTGTATAGTCGCTTTCAACCAGGTTCCCGCCACCTGGTATGACGCGACGGCAGGGAATCCGCCTCCCGCGCCTCGCGCTGAGCGACGGCCCCTCCCACCAGGGGCCGTCGCCGCGCCCGCCCGACCTGGGCGATTCGTTCAGCCCGCCGAACGTGCCGCTCTCTGCAGTGTGCGCACCGCGCTGCGTAGCTGTCGCTCGGCTTCGCGAATCGACACCGCGAGGTCGTCGCGTTCGGTCCCTTCGAACGGTTCGGCGAGGTCGGCGACGCGGCCTCGGTAGTCGTCGACGTGGTCGGCGATGGTCGCCAGTTGGGTCGCCGTCGACGCCGACGGAGGAGCGGGACGCGGCACGGACATGCGCGGCACCCTATCGATCGTGTGTCGTCGCCGATCGTGGGGCGACACAGCTGGCCGTCGGGTCCCGGAGGTTTGCTTCGAGGGATACTCGCCGGGAACGGGCCACACTGCCTCGGTAGGATTCGGACACGTGATTCCGGTTCGCGACGACCTGCGCGCGCTCGAGGGGTACCACTCGGCTCAGGTCGACGTCGAGGTCCGCCTCAATACCAACGAGTCGCCGTACGAACCTCCGCCGGGCTTCAACGACGCGGTCGCCGCCGAGATGTCGCGCGTGGCGTGGCATCGGTACCCCGACCGTGGCGCACACGACTTGCGTGCGGCGATCGCCGAACTGCACAACGTTGGACCCGACCAGGTATTCGCGGCGAACGGCTCCAACGAGGTCCTGCAGTCGATCCTCCTGGCCTACGCCGGGCCGGGACGCTCCGTGGCGACCTTCGAGCCGACCTACAAAATGCACTCACAGATCGCCCGCGTCGTCGGGTCAACCGTTGTCGAGGGTAAGCGTGCCGCCGATTTTTCTCTCGATCTCGATGAGGTCGATCGGACGTGCGCCGAACACCAACCGAGTGTGACGTTCCTCACGTCGCCGAACAATCCGACCGGTCTGCTCGAGCCACGGGGCAACGTCGATCACCTGCTCGACGTCGCGCCTGGCCTCGTCGTGGTCGACGAGGCCTACGCCCAGTTCGCCGATTGGACCGCGCTCGACCTCGTCGACGAGCAGCGACCGCTGGTGGTGACGCGAACCTTCTCCAAGACCTGGTCGATGGCGGCGGCGCGTCTCGGCTACCTCATCGGTCCGACGTGGCTCGTCGCCGAACTCGAGAAGGTCGTCTTGCCGTACCACCTCGACGCGCTCAAGCAGGTTGCCGGCAGGGTGGCGTTGCGCTTCACCGACGACATGAACGAACGTGTCTCACAACTGGTGAGCGAGCGCGAGCGGCTCGCTGCGGCCATGCGCGACCTTCCGGTGGCGGTCACTCCGAGCAGCGCCAACTTCATCTTGTTCCGACCGGACACGGTTCCAGGAGCGTTGGTGTGGCAGCGACTCGTCGATCAATCGGTGCTCGTACGTGACTGTTCCAGTTGGCCCCGGCTCGACAACTGTTTACGGGTCACTGTCGGTACACCGGCCGAGAACAATGCGTTCTTGGGCGCCCTCGAGGCGTCGTTGACGTGACCGCTCGCCCCGACATGGAAGAGTTCGACACATGAGAACGGCCCAGCATTCGCGATCGACCAAGGAGACGTCGATCGACATCTCCATCGATCTCGACGGGACGGGAACGACCGACATCACCACAGGTATCCCGTTCTACGATCACATGCTCGACCAGATCGGTCGGCACGGTGGATTCGATCTCACGGTGCATGCCACGGGTGACCTGCACATCGACACCCACCACACCGTCGAGGACGTGGCACTGGCGCTGGGGGAGACGTTCGCCGAGGCCCTTGGCGACAAGGCTGGTGTCCGCCGATTCGCGAGCGGGCGGTATCCGCTCGATGAGGCGTTGATCGACGTGGCTCTCGATTTGTCGGGCCGCCCGTTCGTCGAGTGGCACGTCGATATGCCCGAGTGTCTCCCGCTCGGCGCCCCCCCGTTCGACCCGCAGCTGGCCGAGCACGCGGTGGCGTCATTTGCCACGGCAGCCGGGATCACGTTGCACGTCGAACTCGTTCGCGGACGCAACGTGCACCACATCATCGAGGCCACGTTCAAAGGGCTGGCCCGCTGCCTTCGCGACGCAGTGCGCGTCGACGACGCCGGCGGCGTCCCATCCACCAAAGGCGTGTTGTAGCCACGGTGACCACTGGAACCCCCCTCATCGCCGTTCTCGACTACGGCATCGGCAACCTCCATTCGGCGCAAAAGGCGCTTGCCCGTCAAGGCGCCGATGCGCGCCTGACCGCTGACCCCGGTTTGATCGCTGACGCCGCCGGCGTCGTCTTGCCCGGTGTCGGCGCGTTCGGCGCATGTATGGACGCCTTGCGCGGGGCTGGCCTCGACGAGGCGGCGCACGCCGCGGCTGCCTCGGGCCGACCGTTTCTCGGGATCTGCGTCGGCATGCAGATGTTGTTCACCGCGTCAGAGGAGGATTCCGCTGCGCCCGGACTGGGGGTGATCCCCGGTGCCGTTCAGTGGATTCCCGCTGGGCCGAAGATCCCACAGATGCAGTGGAACCGTCTGGCGTTGGAGCATCCGGACGACCCGATGTTCGAACGGCTGGTCGACGATCCCGCCGACCCGATCTGGGTGTATTTCGTGCACTCGTTGCATGGCGTGCCAGACGACGACGGCGTGGTGGCAGCAACGGTCGAGTACGGCTCGACCGTGAACGCCGCGTTCCGGCTGCACAACGTGTTCGCCACGCAATTCCACCCCGAGAAGTCGAGCCGTCCCGGGCTCCGACTGCTCGGCAACTTCGTCGACGTGTGCACGAGGGCATGAGCGGCGGCATGAACAGGGCGCGGACATGACCGTCGACCTGTATCCGGCGATCGACCTGCTCGGGGGTCGCGTGGTGCGCCTGCAGCGCGGTGACTACGACCAACAGACCGTGTACGGAGACGACCCGGTCGAGGTCGCACGGCGATTCGCCGATGAAGGGGCGCGCTGGATCCACGTCGTCGACCTCGATGCGGCCCGTTCGGGGGACGCCATCAACCGTCCGGTCGTGGCCGCGATCGCCGAGGCGGTACGCGGCCGATGCGCAGTCCAGACTGGCGGCGGAGTGCGCACGATCGACGACGTGCGCGAGCTCGCCGAACGAGGAGCGGCGCGAATGGTGATGGGATCGGCCGCGCTGCGTGAGCCGGCGTTGGTCGCTCGCGCTGCCGCGATCGCACCGATCGCAGTCGGGCTCGATCACCGCGGTGGGGCACTGTCGATGCATGGCTGGACCGAGACGTCCGATCTCCAGCTCGACGACGCGTACGATCGCTATCCAGACGCGGCTGCGTTCGTGGTTACCGACATCGAGCGCGACGGGATGCTCAGCGGTCCCGACGTCGAGGGACTGCGCGCCGCCGCTGACGCCGCAGCCGCCCCGGTGATCGCCAGTGGCGGCGTGGCCACGCTCGCCGACGTGGAACAGCTTGCAGGCATCGATGGCCTGGGCGGTGTCATAACCGGCAAGGCGCTGTACGAAGGCCGATTCACCGTCGCTGCGGCGCTGGCGACGCTCGCGCAGGTCGATCGATGACAGCCACACAGTGGAGAGGCCCCGACATGAGAGCGGACGCGTCGTGAAGGTGGCCCGAGTGATTCCGTGTCTCGACGTGACCGCAGGTCGCGTCGTCAAGGGCACCAACTTCGTCGATCTCGTCGACGCCGGGGATCCCGTCGAGCTCGGCTGCCGATATGACGCCGAGGGTGCCGACGAGCTGGTGTTCCTCGACATCACCGCATCGAGCGATGATCGAGCCACGACGGTCGAGATGGTGCGCAATGTGGCTGACCATGTGTACATCCCGTTCACCGTGGGCGGTGGGATCCGTACGCTGGAGAACGCCCGAACGATGCTGCGGGCCGGTGCCGACAAGGTCAGTGTCAACACCGCAGCGGTCCAGCGTCCCGAGTTGATCGAGGAGATCGCCGCCGAATTCGGGTCGCAGTGTGTGGTGTGCGCGATCGACGCTAAGCGGCGCATCGAGGAGGAACGCGATCGAGGATGGGACGGCACCTGGGAGGTGTACCTCCACGGCGGTCGTACACCGACCGGTATCGACGCGATCGAATGGGTGACCCGCGCCGTGGAGCTCGGCGCCGGAGAGATCTTGCTGACGTCGATGGATCGCGACGGCACGAGAGCGGGATTCGACCTCGAACTCACTGCGGCGGTGACCACCGTCGTGGACGTTCCGGTGATCGCGAGTGGCGGGGTCGGCACACTCGACCACCTCGTCGACGGTGTCGTCGAGGGTGGCGCCGACGCTGTGCTGGCCGCGTCGATCTTCCACTTCGGCGAGCATCGAGTCGCCGACGCAAAGACGGCAATGGCTGCAGCGGGCGTCACGGTGCGCCCCGCCGACTCGTCGGCCGACTGACGATGCTGCGGGGCGACCGTCTAGCGTCGCGGTCATGAGCGATCCCGCTGTTGAAATCGAACGACGCGACGGCGTGGTGATCTGCCACCTCGACGACGGCAAAGCCAACGCGCTGACGACCTCGATCATCTCGACGCTGATCGATGCCGTGCGCGCGGCTGAAGCAGACGACAGCGTCGCGGCTGTCGTGATCCACGGACGCGAGGGCAAGCTGTCGGGTGGCTTCGACCTGTCGGTGATGATGGGCGGGGATCTCGCGGCGACCATCAACCTGGTCGCCGACGGGGGCGAGCTGGTGCGCACGTTCTACGGATCCGGTGTCCCCGTCGTCGCGGCGTGTACTGGCCACGCGGTCGCGGCCGGCGCGTTGATGTTGCTCGGCTGCGACATCCGTGTGGGCGCCGACATCGACTGCAAGATCGGTCTCAACGAGGTGGCGATCAAGATGACGTTGCCCGACTGGGCGATGACCTTCGCCAAAGAGCGTCTGAGCCGACGTCACCTGCAGCGCGCCGTCGCCAACGCTCGCTTGACGGCTGCTACCGAGGCGATCGATGCGGGCTTTCTCGACGAAGCGGTGCCCGTCGATCAGGTGCTCGACGTGGCGGTGGCCCGAGCAGCCGAGCTCGCAGCACTGGACCGCCCCGCCTACCGCAACACCGTCGCCTCGTTGCGCGGCGACGTGCTCGCAACGATCGATGCGCAGATCGCCGGCGATCGGACCGCGACCACCCCGCCGGTCTAATCCGCTGCCGACGCTGGTCGGCCGACGGCGGCCAGGCCCAGTTCGTCGGCTGTGCGTGGCGGCGGAACCGGGGATCCTTACAGTGCGCAGTCGAGGGCGTGGTGGAAGTCGACCACGATGTGCTCCATCGGCACGAGTGGCCCGGGCGTGTACTCCCCGGACACACCGCGCTGGATCCGTTCGCAGATCGCTCGGTCCTCGGCCGGGAAGTTGCCCATCGCCGACGAGGAGCGGTCGGTGGCGAAGTTGGTGATTTGCCGACGAGTCCGGAGCACTGCGGCGCCCGGTCGGGGAGCGCGAGCCCGGTGATGACCGTGGAGCGGTCGTGGGCGTCGGGAAACACCGCTTCCCAGCCGAGGTAGTTGCCGTTCGACACGATCCCGACGAAGTTCGGCGGGATGCTCACCAGTAGGTACTCACCACCGTCGGTCATCGCGGCGCCCGTGAACGGTGGCGTCGGCGCTGCCCACCACATGGAAGGCCCCCGGACATCGAAGGCCCCCGACGCAGGGCTGTACGGCTCGAGCGTTGCGGGGTGCACCTTGAACAGGTGATAACTCTCCATCGCATTGGCAATGACCAGCTTCCAATTGGCCGCCCATTCCTGCGAGCGTCGCTGCGACCGCCAATGATGAAATCCGTCGATGCCGGCTGCGGCGACCTCGTGCTCGATGTGGGCGAGGCGGTCTCGGAAGGTCGTGGTTCGGGATGCATCGTGGCCAACACGAGGCCGTGCCATTCATCGACGCGACAGACGTCGAGGCCGTGTGTCGTCGGGTCGAGTTCGGGAGCGAACGGTGCGGCCAGCAGACGTCCGCCGTCGGCGTACGTCCAGGCGTGTTACGGATACTGGAACCGGCGTGAGTTTCCGGCGCCTCCATCAGCAGCGTGCTGCGATGGGCGCACAGATTGGACAGTGCCGCCAGTTCGCCGGAGGCGCTGCGCAAGACGATGATCGGTTGCCCGCCGAGGTCGGCGGTGAAGAGTCGCCGGGCGCGGCCGCCTCGTCGGCGGTGTCGACGAACACCCACTCGTTGCGCCAGATGTGTGTGCGGTCGCCTTGGTGTGTCCGATCGCGGAACTCGATGCGGACTACCGCGCCTTCACCGAGCGGTGGTCAGCAGTGGCCGGGCGCGAGTTGTCGGCCGGCGATGCCGTCCGCGTCGGGTTCACCGCGTCGTTCTCGTCGAGACGCAGTTGCGCCGGGATCTGTTGCTGCCGACCGAGCTTGCGCTGCGAGAGGCGGCCGCCGTTGCCCGCCGCTCGTATCGATCGCTGCTCGAAACGCTCGATCGGCACGAGGTGATCGGCAACGCGAATCTGTTCCATCCGTACACCGCGGCGATCGATCGTGCGCTCGGCCAATCCGCAGCCGACCTCTGGCTTTGGGCATATTCCGAAACCGTGCCCTTCGGTGTTGGCGGCGACGGCGCGCGCACGTAGGTTCCCCGTCATGGCTGACAACGCACCCGCTGTGAACGAGAACATGGAATACCGCCGGCTGGGCAACAGCGGGCTCAAAGTGAGCGTGTTGTCGTTTGGTAGCTGGGTCACCTTCGATACGCAGCTCGACGACTCGTTGGCGGTCGATTGCATGGCCGCCGCAGGAGCAGCTGGCTGCAACTTCTTCGACAATGCCGAGGCGTACGCCGGCGGCAAGAGCGAGGAAATCATGGGACGGGCGCTGCGCGAGCTGGGCTGGCCGCGTTGGTCGTACGTCGTCACCACCAAGGTGTATTGGGGTCTTCACCGCGGCGTGCCGAACATGGAGTTCACGCTCAACCGCAAGTACTTGATGCAGGCGATCGAAGGTTCGCTCGAGCGCTTCGGTCTCGACTTCGTCGACGTGTTGTACTGCCACCGTGCCGACCCCGACACGCCGATCGAAGAGACCGTGTGGGCAATGCACGACATCATCACCTCGGGCAAGGCGTTGTACTGGGGGACGAGCGAGTGGACCGCCGACGAGATTCGTGCGGCGATTGATATCGCCGAGCGGCATCACCTGCACAAGCCGGTCACTGAGCAGAGCCAGTACAACCTGCTCGAACGCTCGAAGGTCGAGATCGAGTACGCCCGCGTCAACAGCGAGTTCAACTACGGCAACACGATCTGGAGCCCACTCGCTTCGGGTCTGCTCACCGGGAAGTACCGCGACGGCATCCCCGAGGACTCCCGTGGTGCCCTCGAGGGCTACGAGTGGCTGGCCAAGCGCTTGTCGAACGACGATGCGATCGCGCAGGTCGAGCGGCTGCGTCCGATCGCCGATCGGCTCGGCTGCACGATGGCCCAGCTGGCGATCGCGTGGTGCACCAAGAACCCGCACGTCTCGACCGTGATCACCGGGGCCTCCAAGGTCTCCCAGGTCGAGCAGAACTTCGGCGCCATCGACGTCATCCCACTGCTCACCGACGACGTCAAAGCAGAGATGGAAGCCGCCCTGGCCTAGCCGAAAAACCAGGGATTCCGTGCGAAAAATGCACGGAATCGCGAACAGAACGGTCAGGTGAGCGGGAGCCAGTCGACGACGCGCTCGACGGTCGTTGCCACCTGTCCGGCGAGGAAGTGGTCGGCCATCGGGATCGTCTGTATTTCGACGCCCACACGCACCTCGTCGGGCCACGACGCCACAGCGGCATGCGCGGCCTCGGGGGGACAGAATTGGTCGTGCTCGGGTACGGCGAGCAGTGTCGGAATTGGCGTGGTCAGCTGCACGGCGGGCACGCTGAGCGGCGGCGCGATGAGCGCGAGCGCGGCGAGGTGCTTTGTCTCCTGTTGCTCGCCGGTGGGGGCGAGCGCGGCGAGCGCGCCGTAGCTGTACCCGATGATCAGCAGCGGGCACTCGGCCGACGCACCCACCGCGCCGATCGCAGCACGGACGTCGTGTGCCGCCAGGTCGAGACCGGTGGTCGGGTCACTGCTCGGCGAGCGCAAGGCGTCGCGGAAGTCGAAGCGCAGCGTCCGGACGCCGCGGTCGGCGAGCGCGTCGAAGCAGGCCTGGGTGACCATGTTGAATCGGTCGCCGCCGTATGCCGGATGCGGGTGGCACAGCACGGCAGCAGCGCTCGGGTGGGGTGGCTCGACGATGTCGGCAGCGAGCGTGGCGCCATCGGCCGTGGCGATGGAGATCGTCTGCGAACCACTCACGACAACCGACGGTACCCTCCACCGTCATGGCCGATGCCGACGAGCTCGACAAGCTCCCGATCAAGATGCTCAACGATCGCGTGCTCGTGCGGGTCTCCGACAAGGCCGGTGAACGAACCTCGACTGGCGGCATCGTGATTCCCGCAACCGCCCAGGTCGCCAAGCGGCTGGTGTGGGCCACCGTCGTTGCCCAGGGCCAGAACGTTCGGGCCTGTGAGATCGGTGACAAGGTGCTGTTCAGCCCCGACGACCGCTACGAGGTCGAGGTGCAAGGAGAGGACTACGTGATGTTGCGTGAACGCGAACTGCACGCGGTCGCCGCAGAACGTATCGAGGCCTCGACGGGTCTCTATCTCTAGGCTGCCGCTATGCCCCAGACGATCTCGATCGATGCGACGCCCGACCAGCTCGACGCAGTGCGCTTCGACCATGCCGGGCTCGTGCCTGCGATCGCCCAGGACGTGCACAACGGCGACGTACTGATGATGGCGTGGATGAACGCCGAGTCGCTGCAGATGACGCTGGCCGAGGGGCGCATGGTGTACTGGTCGCGGAGTCGCCAGGAGTTGTGGCGCAAAGGCGACACGAGCGGTGATCTGCAATACGTCCGCGAGGCGTACTACGACTGCGACGGCGACACGCTGCTGTTCAAGGTCGAACAGGTCGGCGGCGGGGCCTGTCATACGGGCGCGCGAACGTGCTTCTACCGCGCCTTTGGCTGAAATGCGCGCCCAGCCCAGCCGAGAGGAGTTCCGCGCCCAGGCCACCTCGCACGGGGTCGTTCCCGTATGGGTCGAGATGCTCGCCGACCTGGAGACTCCCGTCGCGGCGTTCGCCAAGTTGGTCGGCGACGGTGACGGGTTCTTGCTCGAGTCGGTCGAGGGGGCAGAGCGCTGGGCCAGATTCTCGTTCGTCGGATGGAATCCGTCAGCGACGTTGACGTTGCGCAACGGTGTGGTCGAGGTCACCGGGGACCTGCCGATGGTCCCCACCGATGAAGGCATCCTCGCCGCGCTCGATGCACTGATCGATCAGATATCGAGCCCGACCGTCGATGCGCTGCCGCCACTGCACGGCGGTCTGGTCGGTTTCCTCGGCTACGACGTCATCCGCGAGGTCGAGCGCCTCCCCGATGTGCCGCCCGACGACCGCGACTTTCCCGATGCGGTGGTGTCGGTGATCGGGTCGTTGGCGGCGTTCGATCACTGGCGTCAACGCGTGTTCCTGATCGAGAGCGTGCCGACTGCGGATCTGGGCGATGCCGACATCGATGCCGCTTACGACGCTGCGGTTGCACGTGCGACGGCGAGTGCCGAACGATTGGCTCGCCCGCTGCCGTATGTACCGGTCGAGCCGCCCGTGCCCGGCGAGCAGCCGCCCGAAGTCCGGTCGTCGATGCCTGGCGGGCAGTATCAACGCGCCGTGGAGGTCGCCAAAGATCACGTGGTGGCAGGCGACGTCTTCCAGGTCGTCCTCGCGCAGCGATTCGATCTCGACCTCGGCGCCGATCCATTCGACTTCTACCGGGTGCTGCGGCAGGTGAACCCTTCGCCGTACATGTACTTCGTGCGTCATCCCGAGCTGACGATCGTCGGCTCGTCGCCCGAACCGATGGTGCAGCTTCTCGGCCGCACGGTCGTGTCGCGGCCGATCGCCGGGACACGCCGGCGTGGGCGCACCGACGAGGACGACCGTCAGATGGCGGCCGAGCTCATCGAGCACCCCAAAGAACGCGCCGAGCACGTGATGCTCGTCGATCTGGCGCGCAACGACGTCGGGCGCGTCGCCGAGTTCGGCACGGTCGAGGTCGACGAATTGATGACGCTCGAGCGGTACAGCCACGTGATGCACATGACCTCACAGGTGTCTGGACAACTGCGCGACGAGCTTGGACCGATCGACGTCCTCCGTGCCACGCTGCCGGCCGGCACGGTGAGTGGCGCGCCCAAGGTGCGGGCGATGGAGATCATCGACGATCTCGAACCCGTCAAGCGTGGTCCGTACGCAGGGGTCGTCGGCTACGTCGACTGGTCGGGCAACCTCGACACGGCAATTGCGATTCGCACGATGTTCGTGGCCGCCGACACCGGCGTTGCGAGCGTGCAGGCCGGGGCGGGAATCGTTGCCGACTCGGTACCCGACGACGAAGACCTCGAGTGTCGCAACAAGGCCGCTGCGCTGTTGGCGGCGATACCCGCAGCGCGCCGCATGACTGCGGCGCGCCGTGATTCGGGCACCTCTGCGTGACGACGCAACGACCAGCGCCGTGTTGCGCCTGAGTCAGCCGATCGCGAGGGCGAGGAGGAACACCAAGGCGAGGCCGCCGAACATGATCGTGATCGCAATCGACAGCAGCAGCAGGAGCGGAAACGTCGTGATGGCCCGCATCGCGGCGGCGAGTGCTTGGAACTGCTGACTCCGCCCGGCGATGTGTCCTTGCATGTTGTCGAACGTGCGTGACATCACCACGGCACTCTGTTCTTGGACACCATCGCTGGTCTCGATCGTTTCGATGATGACCTCGGACGTGCTGGCATCTCTCGTAATCAGCTCGCGCAATTCGAGGAGCATCTCGTTCGTACGTGACCGCAGCCGGGCCAGCCGGACGATCGCCACAACGATCGACCCGATGGCGACGATGGCGAAGAAGCCGCCGAGGATGACCCAGACGATGCGGATGCCGCCAGAGAGGGCAGCGAGACCCAGCGCAAAGCTGGCCAGGCAGATGACGGTGACGACCATCAGCGCTCCGCCCGCGAGCGCCGTCCCGCGACGAACGAGCAGCAGCACGGTGTCGACCGCACGCTGGGCCAACGCGGCCGGACGGGTCCCGGTGTCGCTGACGTCATCGGGTTCGATCGGGTCGTCACTCATGAGAACCGCAGTGTGCCAGGCAAACTGGGGCGATGGACACGCCCCCGTTCGATCCCGACTCGGTTCTCGATGCAGCGGCCCGCGACGTTGTGGTCGTCGAGGGGCCCGACGCCCGTTCGTATCTGCACTCGCAGCTCTCCCAAGACGTCGAGAGTGTGGCGGTCGGTGATGTGTCGTGGTCACTCGTGCTGGCACCCACCGGCAAGGTCGAGGGTCTCATGCGCCTCACCCGGACAGCCGACGATCGATTCGAGCTGACGACCGACGCGGGATATGGCGAGCCGTTGGTGGCGCGACTCGAGCGGTTCAAGATTCGAGTCGACGCTGCACTGTCGCTCCAGGCCGCGGCGAGTGCAGCGCCCGACGATGCCGCCGAATCCCGTCGCGTCGCTGCCGGCTGGCCACGCCTGGGTGCTGAGATCGTGCCCGGTGAGACGATCCCGGCTGTCACCGGGATTCTGCCGCTCGTGGTCAGCTTCACGAAGGGGTGTTACCCGGGGCAGGAGCTCGTCGAGCGCATGGACAGTCGCGGAGCCGACGCCCCTCGGACGTTGCGCGTGTTCGACGACCTCGGCAACGTGGCCCCGGGCGACGACATTCTCGACGGCGATGGTCAGGTGGTCGGCGCCGTCACGTCCGTCGCCGGGGGACACGCACTCGGCTACGTGAAACGCGGCGCCGAGGTCGGCCGGGTGCCGGCCGTGGTCGCTCAGCCGAACTCGTAGGCGCCGCGCACTGACACGCGCACGCCGATACGGCTGGCGGAGTTCGTCGGACCACCGACGCCGTCGAGGCCGAGCCACCCGATGAGGGCGTCTTGGTGGCTGGGACGCAAGCGTGCGCAGCCCTTGCTCTGGGGACTCGTCGGCACGTTGTTGGCCCCGTGAATAGCCTGACCGCGGTCGAAGTACAGCGGGCGGTACATGTTGCCGTTCAGTGGGTTGTCGGCGTCGACCGGGAACGTCGTCGAGTTGTGCCAGCCACTGTTCTGCAGCGCCGGGTCGTAGCGGAATGCTCGGGTCTGTTCTTGCACTCGCGTCTCGTGCCCTGCTTCTCCGGTGGAGGTGGGGAAGACGAACACCAGGCGGTCGCCCTCTCCTGCGAACATCACCTGGCAGGTTCGATCGATCACGATCCACCGGCCGTCTCTTGCAGAGAACGGTGGGACTGGCATCTCGGCGGTCGCAAACAGTGTCTCTTCGTCGGTGCTCCCCGCCTCCATGTCGCCTCGGTTGACCTGGAGGCCCAGGGCGACCCGGGCCGCACAGAGGCCGCGGCGGGTGACTGGACCAGAGATGCCGTCGACCGGCATCTCCGGGAAACCGAGTGGGGTGAGCAGAGCGTTCAGCTTGTGCTGTTGGCCGCCGACGGAGGCGAAGTTCTCAGCGGCGACGATCGCCGCATTGCGCTCGAGTCGCTGCGCTCCGCTGATGTCGTCGAGCCCGTTGTCGATGCACACATCGAGCAACTCGCCCGGGTGAATCGTGTTGTCCGGCCGTCCGTTCTCAGCTCGCAACGAGGCCGTCGTCGCGAGATCGTCGTCACGGCTTGATGCAATGGCCCCGAGAGAGTCTCCCGGGCTGACACGCACAACACACTCTGGGTCGAATACGTCGAGCGGTTCGGTGGTCGACGTGGTCGGCGCCGCGGTTGTTGTGGAATCCTCGGACTCGGTCGTCGCCGTCGTGGCGCTCACGGCGTCGTCGACATTTGCGGTCGGCTCTGTTCCCGCCGCGCCTTCGGCCGCGCCGGTGCGCACCTGAGTCGCGCCCTCCTGGCCGCTCGGGACCGTTTGGGTGCACGCGCCGAGCAAGAGGGCGCTCACCACGACCAGCGCGCTCCGACGACCCCTCATTAACGTAACGCTACTGTCATATTTGTCGGGGCGGGCGTCGCAGCCCAGGAATTGAGCATGCGTCGACGAAGCCGCTGAGCAGGGCGTTTAGCGAATGGTATTCGTCGCCGTGTCGGTACCGCCCGGGCCGCTGACCGCCAGCGTTGCGGCTTGGCCACCGGTCGCTCACAGGTTGATCGCATCGGTTCGGCCACGGCTGCGGGTGACGCCGCCGAGCAAGAGCGACGCGGAGTCGGCGTTCTGGGAGGTCCAGGCAGGTCGCTTGGGACTGCCGACCGAGCACAGGAGCCCGGCGGGTGGCGTGCCTTGGGTGAACCGCAAGATGGCCGGTGCAGGCGGCGGTGGAGGCGGAGGCAGCGTCGTTGTGATGGTCGTGGTGGTCGTGGTCATGGTCGTCGTGGTCATGGTGGTCGTGGTTATGGTGTCGCCGGCGTCGGCGCGCTCGGCGGCCGGCATACGCCCCACGTTGTCTCAGCGGGCCATGTCCCCGGCAGCGCGTCGTTGAGATGTCCATCACCCGTCCGGACGGACCAGTGCGCCTTCCCTTACGCGCGGCGCGTAGTGCGACATCAGGTGCCTGGCACCTGATGTCGCAAGATGTCGTAGTGGGGTCGGGCCCCCGACGATCACAGGATCTGTGACAAGAACAGCTTGGTGCGGTCTTCTTGCGGGTTGGTGAAGAAGTGCTCGGGGGTGCCGACCTCGACGATCTGGCCATCGGCCATGAACACCACCCGGTCGGCGACCTCGCGGGCGAAGCCCATCTCATGGGTCACGACGATCATCGTCATGCCCTCCTGGGCCAGGTCCTTCATCGTGTCGAGCACTTCGTTGATCATCTCGGGGTCGAGTGCCGAGGTCGGCTCGTCGAACAGCATCACCTTCGGCCGCATCGCCAGCGAGCGCGCGATCGCCACGCGCTGCTGCTGTCCGCCGGACAGCTGGCCGGGATACTTGTTGGCCTGCTCGGGGATCTTCACCCGTTCGAGTAGCTCGCGGGCCAACGCCTCGGCTTCGGCCTTGGGCATCTTGCGCACCTTGCGGGGAGCAAGCGTGATGTTGTCGAGCACGCTGAGGTGGGGGAACAGGTTGAAGCCCTGAAACACCATGCCGGTCTCGCGGCGGATCTCCTGGATGTTGCGGATGTCGGTGCTCAGCTCGGTCCCGTCGACGACGATCGAGCCGTTGTCGTGTTCCTCGAGGCGGTTGATGCACCGGATCATCGTCGACTTGCCCGATCCCGAGGGCCCGATGACCACGACCACTTCGCGTTCGCCGACGTGCAGGTTGATGTCCTTCAGCGCCTGGAAGTCATCGAAGAACTTGTCGACGGCCTCCAGACGAATCATCACGTCGCCGCTCGTTGCGGTGGCATCGTTGAACACACTCATCGGGTACCCACTCCCAGTCGTTTCTCGAGCCGCTGGCTCTCACGGCTCATCGTGTACGACACCGCCCAGAACATCAACGCGGCGAAGGTCAACGTTTCGGCGATCAGTCCCTGCCCGCGGAACTGGTCTTGTGCGGTGATCGACTCCGACACGTTGAGCAACTCGAACAGCCCCATCGCGATGCCTGCGAGCGTGGTGTCTTTGAACAACGAGATCAACTGCCCGATCTGGGCGGGGATCACGTTACGCAGGGCCTGGGGCATCACGATGTAGCCCATCTGGCGCACCGGCGACAGGCCGACCGCCTTGGCCGCTTCGAGCTGTCCCCGTGGCACCGATTGCAGACCGCCGCGGATGATCTCGGCCATGTAGGCAGCGGTGAACAGTGTGAACACCACGATGGCCCTGGTCGACGTCGAAGGCGTCAGGCTTTCGGGCAAGAAGAATCCGAGTGCGACGTTGGCGAGCAGTAGCAACACGAACAGCGGCGCGCCCCGGGCGAGCTCGATGTAGGCCGTGGAGACCACTCGGATCAGTGGGAGTTCGGAGCGGCGACCGAGCGCCAACAGCACACCGAGCGGGAAGCACAACACGATGGCGCACAGGGCCAAGAAGATGTTGAGCATGAAGCCGCCCCAGTCGTTGAACCCGACGGCGGTGACGACGTAGAAGTACAGCCCGATCGGAACTGCGGCGATGGCGATGACCAGCACTGCGCTGCCGAGCGGACCCGGCCGGAGCCGACCGATGAACGGACCGACCAAGCGACCGACCACGGCGGCGACCGCAGCCAAGATCGCGGTTACCCATGGGCCCGGCGTCGAGGTCAGCAGCAGTACCAGCAAGATGACGATCACCGGCAGCCAGAACCGTTCGACGAGGTCGAGCACGCGTGCGGCGCTGAACTTGGTGGCGTCTGGGTCGGCGCGTCCGGAACGGACCTGGCGGGCACGAATGATTCCCGCCAGGACACCAGCCCAACCACTCAGGGCGACGACCAACACTGCCAGTCGCAGCACATGGGTATCGGGGAATCGCCCGATCATCAAAAGGCGCAGGTTGACGCGGATGATGTCCCAGCGGCCGGTGACGAAGACATAGTTGACGGTGCGGTACAGCAGCCAGATCGCGATTGCGCCGAAGACGACCGTCAACACGCCGTCGAACCAGCTGCGGAAGAGATTGCGGCGCAACCAGGTGGTCGCCGCGTTCGAATTGGAGGTTGCCGGAGAGATCGGTTCGGTCGTGCTCATCGTTCCACCAACGTGAAGCGCCGGTTAGCGAGGTTGACGATCGCTGACGTGACGAGCGAGATCGTGATGTAGATCGCCATCGTCAAGGTGAACACCGGCACGGCGGGCGAGCCGTTGCCAACGCTGGTCTGGGCGACCAGCGTGAGGTCGTAGTACCCGATTGCGGCGCCGAGCGAGGAGTTCTTGATCAGGTTGAGGTACTGGTTGCCGATCGGCGGGATGGCGATGCGGAACGCCTGCGGCAAGATCACGTGCCACATCCGTTGGAACCCGGTGAGGGCGATGGCGTGCGCCGCCTCGCCCTGGCCCTTCGGTACGGCCTGGATGGAGCCGCGCACGATTTCGGCGATGTGGCTGGCGGTGTAGATCACCAGCGCGAAGAAGAGGGCGAAGAACGAGGGATCGACCCGAATGCCGCCGACCGTCTGCCGGCCGTCGATCTCCGGGATAGTGACGCCGAAGCCGAGCCCGATCCACACGGCACCGACGATCACAACGAAGACGCCGCCGCCCCACAGGCCCGAGCGTGACGCCTCGCCGGTGCGGTCAGAGACCGAGTTGCGCCACTTGGCGACTCCCCACCAAGCGATCATCCCGACGACGATGGCGAGGACGAGGATCGTCCCGGAGCCGTCGGCGTACCACGGCACGGCGATGCCTCGGTTGGACACGATCGCCAGTCCGGCGAGGTCCCAGGCGTCGGCGATCGGGGGGAACACGCCGAGCACCACGACGAGCAGGCCGAAGATCAAGAACAGCGCCAGAGGGATGTTGCGCACGGCTTCGACGTAGACGGCGGCCAGCCGGTTGACGATCCAGTTCTGGCTCAGGCGGGCGATGCCGATGATCGTGCCGAGCAGCGTTGCCGCAATGATGCCGACGATCGACACCCGCAGCGTGTTCAAGAACCCCTGGTACAACGCATCGCGCACCGGAGCGTTCTGCGACATCGAGTTGCCGGTGATTTCGAACGCGGCAGGATTGTCGAGAAAGTCGAAGTTGGTGGGGATGTTGAGGCGCGAGGCGTTCTCGGTGTAATTGCCGTACAGCCAGGCGATTGCCGCGGCAACGACCGCGACAATCGCCAGCTGTAGGACCCATCGGAGAACCCGGACGTCGCGCCACAGCGGCACCCGGGTAGTGGTCATCCGATCAGCGGTATGGCGGGGCGTAGAGGAGCCCGCCCTCGTTCCACTGAGCGTTCAGGTTACGCTCGAGACCAAGCGGGGTGAGGTTGGCCTCGAAGATCTCTCCGTAGTTGCCGACCTGGCTGACGATCTGCGCCGCAAAGTCGGTGGGCAGTCCGAGACCCGGGTCGAGCACGGCTGCGCCGTCGTCACCTTCGACCTCGAGGCCGAGAAAACGCTGGATCGAGACGTCGTCGGTCGACGAGAAGTCGTCGATGTTCTCCGACGTGATGCCGAACTCCTCGGCCTGGATGGTGGCGAACATCACCCAGTCGACGGCCTGCGCCCACTGGCTGTCGCCGTCGGCGACGCCCGGAGCGAGCGGCTCCTTGGAGAACACGTCGGGGAGAATCCGCAGCGCCTCGGGGCCGTCGGGGTAGGTCGTGCGCAGCCCGGTCAACGCGCTCGTGTCAGCCGACCAACCGTCGCACTGTCCGGCCACGAAGGCCTCCTGGATGAGGTCCGGGTTCTCGAACGCACGGATCTCCCAGTCGAGTCCGAGCTTGGCGGCCTCGGTGGCCGCGTTGCCCTCGGTCGTGGTGCCCTGGGTGACGCACACGATCACGCCGTCCATGTCGTCGATCGAGGTGAACTCGCTGTCGGCGGCCACCATCATTCCCTGGCCGTCGTAGTAGTTCGGCTGGAGGAACGTCACGCCCTCTGCACCGTCACGGGTGGCGGTCCAGGTGGTGTTGCGCACGAGCACGTCGATCTCGCCGGACTGCAGTGCAGTGAAGCGGTCGGCCGTCTCGAGGTCGACGAAGTCGACAGCTGTGGCGTCGCCGAGCACGCCGGCCGCGATCGCCCGGCAGAAGTCGACGTCGAAGCCGACGTGATCGCCGGCGTCATCGAGTGTGGCGAAGCCCGGCAGGTCGTCGCGGGTGCCGCAGCGAACCACGCCCGCGTCCTGCACCGCCTCGAGGATCGAGCCGTCGGACTGAACTTCTTCCACCGTGTCGTCGGTGCTGTCCGGAGCGTCGGTCGTGTCGTCGGTCGCCTCGGTTGTCGCCGTGTCGTCGGACGCCGCTGTGGTGTCAGCGGAATCGTCGTCGTCACTCGTGCATGCAGCAGCGAGCGCTGCCACCGCTACGACGGCCGCGAACGCACGTGTCGTGCGCTTGGTCATGATGTTTCCCCTTCTGTGGGCGCCACTCTGCGCCCAACTCGTGTTCACGTATCAGCAACCGTGTGGTTGCCGAGGACGGAAAGCTAGACGCAGGGCTCAGCGGGAGCAAGGCGTCCGTTCCCAGCGGACTCGGCGTCGCTCCTGCGTGCCGGCGTGTCGAGGCCTGCGCTGGCTTCGTCGCCGACCTCGTCGATGAGGTCGGTCAACAGCTCTGATGTGGTGGCGTACGACACGCCGCTGGCCGGGCGGCGCAACGTGACGATGCCGACGAGTGCTCCCTGCTCGTCGACGACCGCTGATCCGCTGTCGCCCGGCTGTACGTCGAGGTCGACCTTGGCCGAGCGTCGTTCGTCGATGCGATCATCGCTCAGGTTGTCGACGCGCAGCGTGACGATCTCGATGATCTCGGACTCGTTCACCCCATCGACGGTCAGTACGTGCACCGGACCGACCTCGGGCGCGCTGATCGATGGCGCCGATGCGGTGGCGGATGCAGCGAGGTCCGCGACGGAAAGCACCGCGAGATCCGCGGCGAGATCGAGAGCGGCGACGGTCGCTTTGCGTCCGTCGACCTCGAGGCTGCGCAGGTCGCCCTCCACGAGGTGGGCTGCTGTCGCCACCAACGATGGCGACATGACAACGGCAACGCCGTTGCGCGGCTGGGGGCGGTCGCACGCTTGTGCGCGCAGCGTGAGGACCGACGGCGGACTGTGCTCGCCAGAGGGTGCGGAGCTCGTCGTGGTTCGGTCGGCGGCGCTGGCGGTCGGTGGTGTTGTTGGCGAGGATGCAGGAGCCGGTCGGCCGCATCCGACGAGCGCGACGGCGACGAGTCCGACTGCGACCAGCCGCATTGCGGCCTCGTCAGCCTTCGACGGGGGCTGGGTCGTCGAGCGATCTGCGGAGCGCGACCACCTCGGGATCGTGCCGCAACCGCGCCAGCTCGGGGCTGGAATCGATCACCGATGCAACACCGCTCGCCGGCGAGCGTCGTTCGACGGCGGTGCGCAGCCAACCCAGTGCTGTGGCGCGATCGCCGAGTGCGGCCGCGGCACGGGCGACAGCTGCCGCGATCAGTGCGTGGGGGTGCCGGTGGTAGCTGTCGGCGGCGTAGTGCGCGGCGTCCTCGTACCGACCGACCACGAGCAACAGGTTGGTCAGGATGTACTCGTTCCACGAGTCGCCCGACGGCAACGGCTCAGGAATGACGTCGAGCACAGCGGCCGCTTCGTCGGCGGTGAGATCGAAGCGTGCCTGGTGTCCGCGTCCCTGGGGCTGACTCAGTGCGCTGACCAGGATGCGGCGTGCCTTGCCGGTGCGCCCGGCGGCGACGGCGTCGGCGGCCTGCCGCCACGGCGACACCGGAGGCTTGCTGCTGCCCAGCATCTGCAGCTGCATCACGAGCACGAATCCGACCACCAGTGCGAACCCTCGGTACCGATCGGACACGATCACTGCAACGGCCGCCGCACCGGTGACCGCGATGGACATCCACAGCACGATCCGTTCGGCGCGCCCCGGCAGAATCCGGTCGAGCCCGTTTTGCACGATGTGCCCACCGTCGAGCGGCAGGATCGGCAGCAGGTTGAACAGTCCGATGACGGGACCAGCCCACCAGATCGCCAGCGACGCCGCCGACGAGTCGAATGAGTCCGGGTCGATCGGGTTGGCCCCCATCGCGACGAGGATGGCCACGCTGACGACGATCTGAATCGCGGGCCCGGCAAACGAGATCCACGCCTGTTGTGCACGCGAAATCGGCCGCGTCGGCACGTAGGAGGCATACCCGGCAAGGAAGTTCAGCGAGATCTCCGCCTTGGCGCCGGCGCGGCGGGCAGCCACGGCATGACCGAGTTCGTGGATCAAGGTGAACACCGCCAACGAACCGGCGAGCCACAGTCCGTAGTCGCCGCCGACGAGCACCACGATCAGCAGCATGAACATGATGAAGCCCGGTCTGACGTGCACGTCGAATCCGAGCAGGCGGAACATCGAGGTCCAGGCTACGGCCCGCCGATCGGGTGCCGCTGTCACGAGCGGACCGCACTGCCACGATCACGAGTGAGCAGACGATGGTGGTGGCGTAGACTCCGCCGCCGATGCCCTACGTCTACGCCTTCGATCATAAGCACCGCCGGCCTCCCATGGAGTACAAAGACCTCCTCGGCGGCAAGGGCGCGAACCTCGCCGAGATGACGAGCGTGCTCGAGCTGCCGGTTCCCCCCGGGTTCACGATCTCGACCAAGACCTGTCGTGACTACATGTACGACGGTTGGCCCGCGGGGCTCGACGAAGAGATCGCCAAGCAGGTGTCCAAGCTCGAGAAGGCGATGGGTCGCAAGCTCGGCGACCCCTCCGACCCGCTGCTGGTGTCGGTGCGTTCGGGAGCGAAGTTCTCGATGCCGGGGATGATGGACACCGTGCTCAACCTCGGTCTGAACGACCAGAGCGTCGTGGGGTTGGCACATGTCACCGAGGACGAGCGGTTCGCGTACGACTCGTATCGGCGCTTCATCTCGATGTACGCCCGGATCGTCTTGGACGTCGACGGCGAGCCGTTCGAGGAGATGTTCGAACACGCCAAAGAGCGCGCCGGCACGGCGGCCGACTATCTGGTCCCCGCCGACGCACTCAAGCAGCTGTGTGACGACTACAAGGACCTGGTTCAGAAGGCGACCGGGGCGCCGTTCCCGCAGAAGCCGAGCGACCAGCTGAACGGCGCCATCGAGGCGGTGTTCAAGAGCTGGAACGGCGCTCGCGCCATCGCCTACCGAGTGCGCGAGAAGATCAGTCACGATCTCGGCACCGCAGTCAATGTGCAGGCGATGGTGTTCGGCAACCGCGACGATCAGTCGGGCACGGGCGTCGGGTTCACTCGCAACGCAGCGACCGGTGATGCCAAGCCATATGGCGACTTCCTCGTCAACGCCCAGGGAGAAGACGTGGTTGCGGGCATCCGCAACACCGAGGATCTCGATGCGATGAAGCAGGTGTTCCCTGAGATTCACTCCGATCTGCTCGACATCTTCACCCGACTCGAAGCGCACTACGAAGACATGTGCGACACCGAGTTCACCATCGAACAGGGCAAGTTGTGGATGCTGCAGACCCGTGTCGGCAAGCGCACTGGTGCGGCGGCGTTGAAGATGGCGGTCGACATGACCAAAGGCACCGGCAGAGGCGCTGGACGCTGGAAGATCAGCCGCCAAGAAGCGGTCAGCCGGGTCAGCGCCGATCATCTCGACTCGGTACTCCATCCGCAGTTCAAGGATTCGGCGCCGGCGTTGACCAAGGGCCTTGCCGCGTCGCCGGGCGCCGCCGTTGGCGCGGTGTACTTCACCGCCGACGATGCCGAAGAGGCGTCGCATCGTGGTGAGGACGTGATTCTCGTCCGCAACGAGACGAGCCCCGACGATGTGCACGGCATGATGGCCTCCAAGGGGATTCTCACGGCGCGCGGCGGGCTGGTCAGCCATGCTGCGGTGGTCGCTCGCGGCTGGGGCACGCCGGCGATCGTCGGCGCCGATGCCGTGCGCATCGACGGCGACTCGTTCTCGGTCGGTGACGTCCAGGTCACAGCCGGCGACGTCATCTCGATCGACGGCACTTCTGGCGAGGTGATTCTCGGAGCGATGGAACTGGCGTCGGCCGAACCGCCCGACGAGTTCTACACGATCCTCAAATGGGCCGACACGATCCGCAAGGGCAAGCTGGCGGTGCGGGCAAATGCTGATACCGGCGAGGACGCCGCAAACGCCCGCGGTCTCGGCGCCGAGGGGATCGGCCTGTGCCGCACCGAGCACATGTTCCTTGCTCCCGACCGGCTGCCGATCGTGCGCGAGATGATCCTCGCCACCGACCCCGCACGCGAGGAGGCGGCGCTCGAGAAGCTGCGCGCCGCGCAGGAGGCCGACTTCCTCGACATCCTCGACGCCATGGACGGGCTGCCCGTCACTGTGCGGTTGCTCGATCCGCCGCTGCACGAGTTCTTGCCGTCGGTCGAGGAGCTCAAGGTCAAAGAAGCCGCAGGCGGCCTCAACGCCCACGACGAGGAACTCCTCGAGGCTGCGGAGATGTGGGCCGAGCACAACCCGATGATCGGCACCCGTGGCGTGCGCCTCGCCGTGATCAAGCCGGGTCTGTATGCCATGCAGGTGCGGGCGCTGTTGGCCGCTGCGGCGACGCTGCGCGAACAGGGCAAGAAGCCGATCGTCGAAGTAATGATCCCGCTCACCGTGACTCGCGAGGAGATGGCGCTGGCCCGCAGCTGGGTCCAGGCCGAGATCGACGAGGCGCTGAAGGGTGTTCGTCGCAAGCCGAAGATCACGATCGGCACGATGGTCGAGACACCGCGCGCCGCGTTGTGCGCCGACGAGATCGCCGAGGTGTCGGACTTCTTCAGCTTCGGAACCAACGACCTCACCCAGCTCACCTTCGGGTTCAGTCGCGACGACGTCGAGAGTCGCATGATGCCGGCCTACCTCGAGCAGGGGCTGCTCAAGCGCAACCCCTTCGACACGATCGATCCCGATGGCGTCGGTGACCTCGTGCGTCTCGGCGCCAAGCGCGGTCGTGGTGCCAAGCCCGACCTGAAGCTCGGTGTGTGCGGCGAGCACGGGGGCGACCCCGAGTCGATTTCGTTGTTCTACGACGTCGGGCTCGACTACGTGAGTTGCTCGCCGTTCCGCGTGCCGATCGCTCGGCTGTCGGCGGCGCAGGCCGTCATCGCTTCCTCCGAGAACCTGTAACACTCCGTCTCAGAGACGATGTAACGCACGATCGTCGGCGGGCTCGATCCCGACGCCCCCGTGGGTGTGGCAACGTCTCTGAGACCAACCGTTACAGCGAACTCGCCGTACGATTGGCGAGGCCATGGGGATCGTCGACGACGACATCGAGCGGGTGCGGTCGACGGTGTCCATCGTCGACACCGTTCAGGAGTACGTCACGCTTCGCCGCGTCGGGCGCAACTGGGTCGGACTGTGTCCGTTTCATGCGGAGAAGACCGGATCGTTCAACGTGCGCGAAGAGACGGGCCGCTACAAGTGTTTCGGCTGCCAGGCCGCTGGCGACGTCTTCACATTCATCCAAGAGATCGAGCACCTCGACTTCCCCGGGGCGGTCGAGCACCTGGCCGGCAAGGCCGGCATCCAGCTGCGGTACACCACAACCGGGCAGTCGAAGGAGCGGGCCCGCCGCAAGAAGCTCGTCGAAACCATGGACGACGCAGTGTCGTGGTACCACGAGCGGCTGTTGAAGGACCCGGCGGCGCGTCCAGCACGCGACTACCTGCGCCGGCGGGGGTTGGCCGGTGACGTGGCCCGACAGTTCAAGCTGGGCTGGGCGCCCGACGACTGGGACGCCTTGTCGCGCGATCTCGGGGTCTCGGCCGACATGTTGCAAGACCTCGGCTTGGCGTTCCGCAATCGGCGCCAGAAGATGCAGGACTCGTTCCGCGCCCGCGTCATGTTCCCGATCTTCTCCGATTCGGGTGAGGCGGTGGCGTTCGGCGGCCGGATCCTTCCGGGGTCCGACGACCCTGCGAAGTACAAGAACTCGAGCGAGACGACGATCTACACGAAGTCGAAGACGCTGTATGGCCTCAACTGGGCGAAGGCTGATATCGCCAAACACGACCAGGTCGTCGTGTGCGAGGGGTACACCGACGTGATCGGCTTCCATCGCGCCGGGGTGCCGAGAGCCGTGGCCACATGTGGCACGGCGCTCACCGAAGAGCACGTTCGCCTGCTCAAGCGTTACGCCTCGAAGGTGGTGTTGGCGTTCGATGCAGACGCGGCCGGGCAGGGCGCCGCCGAGCGGTTCTACGAATGGGAGCAGAGTCACCAAGTCGAGGTGTTCGTCGCCCGACTGCCCGCCGGGAAGGATCCGGGCGACCTCGCCGATCAGAATCCCGGCGCGTTGCAGCAGGCCGTCGAGGAGCCCGAGCCGTTTCTTGGGTTCCGTGTGCAGCGCACGTTGGGGGCGCGCTCGCTGGACTCGCCTGAACAGCGCGCTCGTGTCGCTGAGGAAACAATGGCGGTGGTCAACGAACACCCCAATGCCAACGTGCGCAAGCTCTACGCCGGCGAGGTCGCCAATCGTGTCGGGCTGCCAGTGGCCGACTTGGTGAAGCTGGCCGAGCGCGGTGTGCGCCGGCCGGCGATCAACGTCGCACCAAAGGCGGCGCGCGGACCGATGGAGAACGCGGAGTTCGCGGCGCTGGTGCTGTTGGTGCAGGAGTGGGACTCGATCGCCCCGTGGCTCGTCGAGGCGTTGTTCGACGACGACGCCCATCGGATGGCGTTCGTCGCGATCGCCGAGGCCGAGGGCGATCTCGGAGTTGCCCTCGACGGCGCACCGCCGGACGCTCGCGAGGTGATCGAGCGCGCCGCCGTGGCCGATCTCGAACTCGACGCCGACGTCGAGGCTCGCCAGCTGATCGCCGCGGCCGCCCGCCGTGAACTGCAGCAGCGCACCGCGGTCGTCGACGAGTCGTCGATTGCGGAGGATCGGGACGCTCGACTCGATCTCCATCGTCTGACCGGGGGCGACGCGAACGACGCGTTCGCCGCAGCGGAGTCGTTGCTAGGTTGGCTGCATCGTCGGACCGAAGAGCGCACCGATGGAGTCGACTGAGTCGACTGGGGGCACTGTCGGAGTCCCCGCGTCCAGCGCGCCGCCCGTGCCGACGTCGGTGCCCTTCCCTGGCGTCGATGCTGAGGAGTGGGCCGATCTGGTCGACGGTGCTCGCGAATCGAAAGAGGTGCACGCCGAAGACGTCGCGCACGTACTGCGCCACATCGAGCTGTCGGGTGACGTCCTCAACCGCGTGTCGGAGGTCTTGGCCGAACAGGGCATCTCGATCGACGAAGCGCTCGATGCTCAAGAGCAAGCCGACCAACCCGACGAAGAAACGGTGCGCCGTGAGCTGATCATTGACAGTGCTCGGCTCAATGATGCCGACGTCGAACGGTTGCTCAGCCGCCGACGCACCCGGCGAACGCGCAAGTCGTCGCCCAAGGCCGAGGGCGGTACGTCTGACGCTGTGCGTATGTATCTGCGCGAGATCGGCCAGGTCGACCTGTTGACCGTCGACGACGAACGTCGGCTGGCGCAGCTCATCGAAGAAGGCACGATGGCGGCCGAGCGCATCGACGAGGCGGCCGAGAACGGCCAGGAACTGGACGCGGTCGAGTCACGGATGTTGACCAGGGCGATCAACCGCGGCGAGAAAGCCAAGAGCGAGCTGACGCAGGCCAATCTGCGGCTCGTGGTGAGCATCGCCAAGCGGTACTCCGGGCGCGGGATGCAACTGCTCGATCTGATCCAGGAGGGCAACCTCGGGCTGATGCGGGCTGTCGACAAGTTCGACTACACCAAGGGGTTCAAGTTCTCGACCTACGCCACGTGGTGGATTCGCCAGGCGATCACCAGGGCGATCGCCGACCAGGCGCGCACGATTCGCATACCGGTGCACATGGTCGAGCACATGAACCGGGTCACACGGGCCAAGCGCCAAATGCACCAGGAGCTCGAGCGTGAGCCGACGGTCGACGAGCTTGCCGCCCGTGTGCAGCTCGAGCCTGATCGCGTACGCGAGCTGCTTCGCTATTCGCAGGATCCGTTGTCGCTCGATTCGCCCGTGGGCGAAGAAGACGAGTCGAACCTCGGCGACTTCATCGAGGACGACTCGGTCGACAGCCCTGCCGATGCGGCGACCAAGGCGATGCTCTCCGACGCTGTTGGCGCGGTGCTCGGCGAACTGTCCGAGCGCGAGCAGGAGATCGTCCGGTTGCGTTTCGGTCTCGACGGCGGCCAGGCCAAGACACTCGAAGAGGTCGGCAAGGAGTTCGGCGTCACCCGCGAACGGATTCGCCAAATCGAAGCCAAGACCTTGGCCAAGTTGCGACACCCGCAGCGTTCGCAGCGTCTTCGCGAGTTTCTCGAAGTCGAGTAGCCGATGCGCACGCCGCAGCGGTCTGAGCGGCGTAACGTCGGCAAATGAGCGTGGAAGCAGCTCGTGCGCTGCTTCAGAAAATCTCCTCCGATCCCGATTTCGCCCAGCAACTCGGTGAGGTGCCGCTCGGGATGTCTCCGCACGCATCTCACCGACCTGGCCGACGAGACGGTCGCCAGCATCTCGCCCGACGGGGTGCTCATGTCCACACCGAGGTCCAGGGCGATGACCGCCCACCGTTCCGACCGGGCCGTCTCCATCAGCGCGGCGAAGTCCATCAACGACCGGGACAGACGATCCAGGTTGGCGACGATCAACGCCTCGGCGGTTCCTTCCCGCAGGGCAAGCAGGCTCGTGGTCAGGGCGGGCCGGTTCAGGTTGGAAGCCGTGTAGCCGTCATCGGTCGCCCACGTCACCGACCAGTTTCGATGAGCTGCGGTCTGTTCTATGACCGTGCGCTGTGCCTCCACGCCGAGGCCGGATCGGGCTTGTTCGTCGGTGCTGACCCGTAGGTAGCCAATGACTTGGTTCTGTTCAATCGTGTCCATGGCGATGGTGTTCGGAGTCTCGACAGAGACGTTCAGCCGGTCGGACACTCGCCAGAGCAGTTGGTATCGGGTCAGCCCTCGGCGCTGGTCACTTCGATGGCCTTGACGTCGCAAACTGATCGACGCAGCACCTCGGCCCACGCGGGCGAGGCTTCGGCTTTTGACTCGAAGTCGGCCCGGCCGGTCACGGTCTTCAGGAGCAGTTCTGCCGCTCGGAGCTTGTCCCGGTTGTCGGCGTTCGGGTCGTCCATCACCTCTCGCAGCACTTCGGCCGCCCGAACGATGGAAGAGCTCAGCAGCTCTCTGGCCTGGTGGAGCCCGCGGTGGGCGTCGGTCTTGGGAACTCTGATGGTCGCGGCCACGGTCGCCTAACGGGTCGGCTCGACGCGCCCACGGCGCGTGTGATGCGCATCGAGCCGACGATAGGGTCTCGCTTCGCCAGTCCGGGGTAGCTCAGCTGGCAGAGCGACGGACTGTTAATCCGTTTGTCGTGGGTTCGAGCCCCACCCCCGGAGCCAGAGGTCACAGAGCGTTCGCCGCCGTCACGTCGGTCGAAGTTGGGGCCGATGCCTCGGGGCGTGACCGCCTCAGTGTGCCGGCGATTCGTTGGAGTCGACGACCGGTAGTGTCACGCGTGGCGTCGGCCGTTCTCCACTCGAATCGACATCGGAGTGCGCGGGGGCTGCGCAACCCTTGCAGGGGCGGTAGCTCAGGTGGTTAGAGCAGCGGACTCATAATCCGTCGGTCGTGGGTTCGAGCCCCACCCGCCCCACACATGCCGTTCCCGGGCGGTGGGCTGCGTCGAATACGGTGGCGTCGACGATCCCGGCGAACCGTTCATCGTCGTCACCATTCACGGGCTCGATCGAGCCATCGAACGAGAGGCGGTAGAACTCGTCGTCCATCAGTGTCAGCTGCACGGCGAGCGCTTCGAATGGTGCCGATTCGAGGTCGATCAGCGGCTCGCCCAGCGATGGTGCCGGGTTCGCCGACCAGAAGATGACGTCGCTGTCGAAAGAACCGCTCATGGCCGATCCGTCGTCGAAGAGCGCCACGGACCGCAACACCGTCGATCTGCTCGAGCGCGCCGAGGCTCACCGCTGGAATGACCGTTTTCCCAGTTCGGTGGCGGTGTCGATCTCCCATGACACCGGTGTCGATTCGGTCGATGCCAGAGACAACACGCGATCACGTCATCGCAACGCTCGATCAGGTCGCGCAACGTGGCCCGCCACTCGGCCCCGGGCGGGATGTCCGGCTTGTCCCACCACACCTGTCCTGCACGCGCATACGAGATGAACAAGCTCACCGAGTCCTCATCCCCACACGAACAGTGTCGCATGCGTCGGCGTCGGTCACGATGTCGGGTCGCGCTCGAACCATCCGACGATCTGCCAGCCGGTGTCGGGGAATCCGCTCGCGCGAGCCACGTGTGCAGATGCGATGTTGTCATGGGCGTGGAGGTAGGTCACCGCCATACCGTCGGCGAGCACCCGGCGAGCGGCTTGGGCGACGAGGCGTCTGGCGATGCCGCGACCCCGCGCGGCCTCGGCGGTGACCACGGCGATCTCCCTGCCGAGATCGTTGTGGCGCTTCAATCCCACGCCGCCGAGGTACTTGCCGTCATCGTCGAGAGCGACGAGCACGTCACCGCCAAAGGGAGCGAGCCACGTGTCGACACGCTGGTCGTCGGGGTCGTTGGCGAGTGCCGCCGGAAGCCAGACGCCCACGTCAGGTAACTCGTCGGGGCCCGGCACGTCGACACCCCAACGGAGCGCGCCCAACCCCAGTACGCCCGGCCGGCCGACGGCGTCGGGCATTGTGGCGCGCAGTTCGTCGATGCCGGCGATCCGATCGGGGAGTGCTGCGGCGACCGCCGGTGCGACGCCGACCACCACGTTGCCGTCGGAGTCGACGGCACCGGTCGCCAGCCGGTTTCGGCCGTCCCAGGCAGGCCCGATCGAGTCTGGCCAACTGACGATCTTCACCGGCGAACTCGGGGGCCATCCGCCGATCCAGCTCTGGAGATGGCGCTCGACCGTCGGAGTTGGAACCGCCGTGCCCGAGCCCATCCGGCGAGCGTACGGCGCGACGCGAGCGCATCGAGAACCGCAACGGTCGGAGGCCCGTCGGCCGTTCGAACCTTCTGCGCAGGGCGTCGGTGTTGGATCTTTGCCGCGCAGTGGCCAAGCTCCACAGCAGTGAGTGCGACCCACGACGGACCGCGCGGCCTGCCCGGTCATCTCGATGAGCTGAACAGATCCCTCATCGTTGGCGTGCTCAACGTGACGCCTGACAGCTTCTCGGACGGGGGACGCTACGACGATGTGGAGTCGGCGATCGCCCACGGTCGTGCTCTATACGCCGGCGGTGCCGACGTCGTCGATGTCGGCGGCGAATCGACGCGTCCAGGAGCGGCTCGGACGGCGCCGGAGATCGAGCGGGAGCGCGTGATGCCCGTCGTCGGTGCGCTGGCCGAGGCCGGTGTGCCGGTGAGCGTCGACACGATCAACGCGTCGACTGCAGCCGCAGCCGTCGGCGCCGGTGCGGTCATCGTGAACGACGTCAGTGGCGGGCTCGGGGACCCCGGCATGCTCGACACGGTCGCCGCCCTCGGGACGACCTACGTGTGCATGCACTGGCGGGCGTACAGCGACCAGATGGATGACCACGCCGTCTACGACGACGTCATCGGTGAGGTGCGCGACGAGCTGGCGGCGCGACTCGACGCCTGCGTGGCCGCCGGGATCGATCTGGAGCGAGTGGTGATCGACCCCGGACTCGGGTTCGCCAAGACGCCGGCGCACAATTGGATGCTGCTGGGTGGTCTCGACGAATTGGCCACGCTCGGCCGACCGATCCTCGTCGGTGCGTCGCGCAAGCGGTTTCTCGGTGAGCTTCTCGCCGACTCAGGCACGGGCGCGCAGCGAGCACCCAGCGGGCGCGATGTCGCGACCTCGACGCTCAGTGCGCTCGCCTCGTTGCGCGGGGTGTGGGCCGTGCGGGTCCACGATGTGGTGGCCACCCACGATGCGATACGAGCGGCGCACGCGTGGTCGACACATCAACTCGACCAGCGAGATGTGTGAGCGCGCACCGGCCCCTTGTCAGTTGGCGGGCTTGCAGGTGGCGACGAAGATGTCGCGCTTCACCGGATAACACTCTCCCTGCACTCCGCAGACGATCCAGTCACCTGGAGCTGCCGCCAGGAGCCCCTGCTGGGTGGGGGTCATGAGTTGTTCACCGTCGACCGTCAGGTCGCCCAGCCCGACGAACTCGCTCACTGCGGCGGCCGACTCGTAGCGCAGCGCCTCGATCTCAACCGGACGCTTGCGGAACCGCAGCACCATCCAACAGTTGGTCGCCATTGGTTGGTCCGCGAACGCGTGGTGTTCGACGGACTGTTCAGGTTAGGGCCCGCGTTCAGGCACCGAACAGGGGCGTCTGGTCGCGATGGTGGTCCACCAACTCAGGAGCACCATGACCGATCTCGCCACCGATCCACTCGTTGCCGATTCGAGCGACGCCGCCCCCGCCAACACCTACCCGACCTGCGGCTGTTCGGACAAGGATCAGGCAACGGTCGTCGACGCCGACGGCCACAGGCAACGGCACGACGCGGCAGAGGCGCAGTGCGGTCGCGATCGACGGGTTGATCCGGCTGTCAGCCGGAGAGTTTCTCGAGCATCGCCTTCATCTGATCGTGCACGAGGTTGATCGCCTGGAGCGGTCGAATCATCACCTTGAAATCGGTGATCATGCCGTCGTCGTCGCACGTGATGATGTCGACGCCGTTGACGTACTTGCCGTCCATGGTGGTTTCGAACTCGAGCATCGCGTGATGGCCGTCGAGAATCGTCTTCACGTAGCCGAAGCTGCCACCGACTGCGCCCGAGTCGCCGTCGCGCGGTTCGGCGGGCGCGTCGCCGCCGAGTGTGCCGCCCGCTGCGGTGAGGTACAGCTTGGTGATCTCCTTGCCCTCCTGGGGCGTGAACACGATCGGCGAATAGAAGGTGCAATCGTCGTGGAGTAGCGCATCGAGTCCGCCCGGGAGTTCGCCGCGCAGGTGTTGGTACCAGCGCTCCATTAGGCCATGGATCGGGTCGGTGCCGGTGTCGGTCGGGGGGCTCGGGCTCTCGTCGATGCTCATGGCGGTCCTTCGTCGGTCGTTTCGGGGTTCGGTTGCTCGATCGCGTCGAGGAATGCGTTCACGTCGGACTCCTCTCCGCCCACCAGCCAGATTGCCACCTCGGTGTTGTCCCCATCGGGCCAGGGGAGGACGCCGTCGACGAAGTAGCGATCGACGGTGATGTCGTCGGCAGACTCGTCGACCGGGGCGATCACTGCCAGCTCGACCTCGGCATCGGCCGGTTGGTCGCTCAAGATGTCGATCAGTTCGTGGACGCGCATTGCGTCGACTCCTTTCAGAACTCGCCGAGCCAGGCCGGCGCACGGTCAAGAAGGTAGAGGCTCACGTGTTTGCAGCGTTCGAGCGCCGCAATCACTGCATCGTCGGCGTTCATGTACACGTCGGCGAGGTCGATGACCATCTTGGCGACGATCGACAGGCTGCGCTCGGGGGCGTCGGTCACGGTCGGGAACGAATCGATCGCCGATACCTCGACCGGGAGGTCGATGCCGCCGATGCCGGCGAGGTCGGTGGCCAAGACCAGCAGGTCCGGTGGCTCGGGAAGGGGAGGCAGCGTCCAGGTGAACAGGAGTGGAAACGTGTAGCCGTGGGGCGGTGTGTCGTCGATCTCTTCGAGCTTCATCACCTCGTCTTCGAATCCGAGCATCGCTCGAGGGTCGACGTCGAGGCTGAGATGGAGATCGATCGGGCCGGCACACGCTTCTTCGGGGTGCAGGTCGATCTCCCACAACTGGCGGAGCGAGTAGGTCTCGACGAAGTGCCGCTCGTCGTGGACGTGGAAGCCGTGGTCGATCGCTTGTGACTTGATGTCGGCGACGAAGCCGGCGACGTCGATGACAGCCATCGCTGCGGACACTACCGTCCCGACAGGTGGAGCTCCCCAATGTCGCCTGATCATGTGCTGGCGCTCTTCGGCGATCTCAGTGATCGGTGCGCTGAGGTCGTTGCGACCAACAGCGATTGGGATCAGACCAACAACGGGCGCGGTCAATATCGCGTCGATCTCGACGTCGACGCCGTGTGCGTCCCGCCGCTGCTGGCAGCAGGGTTCGCTGTGCTCTCCGAAGAGTCTGGGCTGCAGTGGCCAGGCGGTGGTGACGCAGGCGACCCGTTCGGCGCCTCGGTGGTGGTGGTCGATCCGCTGGATGGTTCGACCAACGCCAGCCTCGGGTTGCCATGGTGCGCGACTGCGTTGTGTTTGGTCGATCGTGGCGTGCCCGCGGTGGCCATGGTCACCAACCTGGCCACCGGGCGGCGGTACCGAGCGGTTCGCGGTGCCGGGTCGTGGCGCAACGACACCCGTCTGGCGGTGTCGCCAGCGCGCCTCGACGACGCCATCGTGGCCGTGTCGGGCTTGCCGCAGCGTCACTACGGATGGCGTCAGTTCCGCGCCCTCGGTGCGTCAGCGCTCGATATCTCCATGGTCGCAGACGGGGCGTTTGCCGGCTTCGTCGACACCAACGACGAAGCTCACGGCGTGTGGGACTACCTTGCGGCGACCCTGATCGTGGAAGAAGCGGGAGGGTGCGCTGCCGATGCCTTAGGAGCTGACTTGGTCGTGTTCGACCACGACGCTCGGCGGACACCAGTGGTCGCCGCGTCGGTCGATCTGCTGGAACAACTCATCGAGGAACGGTCGGCGGGAATGTCGACGGGGGCCGAACCCGACGAGTGAGTGCGTCGGATTCGACCCCCGATGTGTGGAGACGCCGTGGAGCGTGGCGCCGAAGGGTGGGTGTGTCGTCAGCTCGGGCGCAACACGCGGTCGACGGTCTGGATCACGCCGTTGCTCGCCTGGAGGTCGGACGGGCTGATGATGCGCGCGTCAGCGGTGGCGAAGTTGGCGTCGATCACCCGGTTGAAGAACAGCCGGACGTTCTGTCCGTTGAGCGTTTCGACCGGCCGCAGGAAGTTCAGCTGGCGCACGGTCTGTCCGCCCGGAGCAACGTGGTAGAGCAGGATGTTCTGGAGCGCCGAAGTGTCATCGCCATCGATGGTCGCCCCGGCGATTGCGGCGAAGGCATCGGCCTCGGTCACGACACTGTCGTCGAGTTCCTGCGCCAGCTTGATGAACGCGTCGTCCGTGGGCGCGAACACGGTCACATCGGCGTCGGTGTCGCTGACGGCGGCGTCGAGGCCGGTTGCGATGAGCGCGTCGCGCAAAATGTCGTAGTCGGCGCCGTTGTCGTCAAGACCGTCCGCGTCGGACACGTCGAGCACGATGTCGAGAATCGACGCCGACGGCGGCGGCGCGGCGTCGAGGTCGCTCGGCCGGAGGACGCGGTCGATCGTGTGAATGATCCCGTTGTCGGCCCGCAGATTGCGCGGCCGACGGAGCCGGGCATCCCGGTTGTCGGGGTCCAGGTCGCGCACTCGGTTGAAGAACACATCGACCGTCTTGTCGGCTCCGGCCAGCGTGGGAATGTCGCCTGCGAACCTTAGGGCAAACACCGAGCGGGCATCAGGTGCCACGTGGTAGGCCAGAATCTCCTGCAGCAGCGAGAGGTCCGGCGAGCCGTCTTCGTTCTCACCGATCACCTTGCTGGCGATGAAGCCGAAGGCGTCCTGTTCATCCCCGCCCTCGAAGCCGAGGTCCTCGGCGAGCTTGATGAACGCATAGTCGGTCGGTGCAAACACGGTGATGTCGTCGGTGGTGGCGACAGTGTCGACGAGTCCTGCAGCGATGAGCGCCTCGCGCAAGAGGTCGTAGTCGCGGCTGTTGCTGTCGAAGTCACCCGGTGGCCCAGACGCGCCGATCACGACGTCGACGATCGTGTTGGTGGCATCGTCTTGCGCTCCGGCGGCGGCGGGCACGAGGGCGACGCCGAGGGCACCGGCGGTGAGTGCGGCGAGAGTCCGTTTCATCGGGGGGTTCTCCTTGGGTTGCTGTGGCAGACGACACATCTACGGTGCCGTCGTCGCACCGGATGACAATTTGTCTCGATCGTGCTCGTTCACCCGGTGTCGCTGACCCACCGGTGGCAGCGCGAGACAGGAGGTGCGGTGGTCACGGGCGGGAATCGGGGGATCGGGCCGACACGAGCGCCCGCGAGCAGCGCGCGGTGGACATCCTCGTCAACAACGCGGCGATCCACTACGACACGTCGAACCGGGCCACCGCGCCCGACCGACGTGTCGTCGAGAACGTTGCAGACCAATGTGTTCGGTGCGTGGGAGATGGTGTGGAAATGATCACTCCATAATTGGCGATCTTCTACAACGCACTTCGCCGATGTTTCCCCGGCGCACGTGAACGGTGTACCCCTCTAGCGCTCGAACGGCCCGCTCGGCGGGCGATCGTCGGGGTGCTCCGGTGGTGCACCGAAGGGGTTGGTGCGGCGCCGCCGACCCCACCGCAGCGGGTCCCATCGGGAGCCGGCGCCCCAGTCCGGCAGCCGGTTGACGATCCAGGTGAGCACCAACGCCGATGCGATCGTCAGCCCGACGACGATCACGACCGGTCCGACGCCCGAGCTGCCTTGCGACCCTGCCTCGGCGCTACTGAGCACGACGGCCAACATTGTCGATCACCCTATGCCGCAACGGCGCGACCCGGTCGTCGTGTGCAGCGGCGTTCGCGTTCTTCGAGCGGAGCGTGAGTTGGCTAAGCTCTGTTAGGAAATGCGCGTGGCCGCCGAGGGGGTCGGTCTCGAAGCACCTATCAGTACACCGGGGAACAACGTGACGGCGCACCACGAGTGGCCGTCGTATGGGGGGTAACCATGTTCGGAGCATCGAGCTCGTCTGCGAAACGACGTCATCGTCATCGCATCGCGGGAGCGCTCGCCGTCACCGTGGCGCTCGTCGCTGCATCGTGTGGTGACGACGATTCGGAGAGCAGCGACACCGAAGCGGCGGCGACAACAGCAGGCAGTGAGACGACCGTCGCCCCGGAGGCAACCGAGGCACCGGACGGGACCGATGCCCCGGAAACCACCGACGCTCCGGAGGCAACCGAAGCGCCGGAAGCCACCGATGCACCAGAAACCACAGAAAACGGCGAGGACGGCGACGGAGGTGATGGCGGCACGGCCGCATCGGCGGTGTTCCCGACGTTGCCGCCACCCACCGGCGAAGCGATGAAGATCGGCCTGGTCAACACCGAGGGAACGCCCGGTCTCGACTTCCCCGACATCCGCATCAACGTCGGCGCAACGTTCGATTACCTGAACGAACACGGCGGCTACGGCGATCGGCCGCTCGAATTGGTCAACTGCACCGTTGACGGTTCGCCCGAGGCGTCGCAGGCATGCGCCCAGGAGATAGTCGGCGAGGGTGTTGAGCTCGTGTTTCTCGGTCTCGACCTTTTCCCCGACTACGCCACGTACACGGCGTCGGATATTCCGGTGGTCGGCCTCCTGCCGATTCTGCCCGGTGACTACACGGCCGACGCGCTGTTCTACACCGGAGGGAACGCCACGACGAACGGCGCGATCGCAGCGGTCGCCGACCAGGAGTTCGAGGCGCGCAGCGTCGGCATCATCAGCGCAGACAACGCAGGCGCCAACGCAAGCGAAGCGTCGCTGACAGCGGCGCTCGACATCGCCGGCATCGAGTACACATCGATCAAGGGCGGCGACAATGAGACCGACGCCGGTTACCAGGGGCTGATGCGTCAGGCCGCCGACGGGAACCCGGACGTGCTGGTGTCGCTGTACGCCGACGCCGGCTGCATCGGCACCATGCGCGGGCGGGCGGCGCTGGGCATCGACATCCCGGTGATCACCACCGGTATCTGCGGCGAGAACGACGTGATCGACGAGGTCGGCGACGACGCTCTCGGTTGGTACTTCGTCGGTATCGAGACCGACGACGACTCGCCGGAACAGGCGATCTTGCGAGAGATCCTCGCCCCGGTGTTCGGTGTCCCCGCAGACGAAGTGACTGCCGAGGGTCTGGGTGCGCTCGCCTTGAACATGGCGATGTCGTTCGCGGTGTACTCGAACCAACTCGCCGCGGAGGGCGGCGACGTCACGGGTCGCTCGCTGTACGAGTTCTTCGAGACTGCGCCTGGATTGCAGCAGTGGCCCGACGGTTCGGTCATCGAGTGTGGCCGTGCGCCGACGTACCCGGCGGTGTGCGCATTCACCTTCCCGGTCGCCGAGTATCAAGCCGGCGGCGAGATCGTCACGGCGCCGGGGCTCGAGGCGGTCGATGCGTTCGCCTACCTGCCGTGATCGTCGCGACATCGGAGCATCCTTCACAGTGTCGTGAGCACGTGAACAGCAGGCGATGACCGACTACGGGTTCTACCTGCTGCTCGGCATCGGCGCCGGCGCGATCATCGCGGCGCTGGGCCTCGGTTTGGTGATCACCTTCCAGGGGTCCGGCGTGGTCAACTTCGGCTACGGCGCGATGACGATGTGGGTCGTCTACGTCTACGCCGACCTGCGCGAAGGCGCCTACGTGTTCCCAATTCCGGGACTCCCGGCGCGGTACCACTTCGGTGACGACGTCGGATTCGTGCTGGCGATGGTGCTGTCGTTGCTCACCGCGGCGTTGATGGGGTTGCTCGTCTTCCTCCTGATCTTCAAACCCCTGGCCAAGGCGCCAGCGTTGGCGAACATCGTCGCCAGCGTCGGCTTGATCGTGGTGTTCACCGCGCTGATCGACATCCGCTTCGAGGACAAGCAGAACATTCGGGTCGGCGGCATCTTGCCGCGAGAACCGGTGACCATCACCGACGGGATCACGGTGCCGCGCGACGGTCTGTGGTTGGCGCTGGTCGTGGTCATCGTGGCCGCTGCGCTGTGGGTCTACTCGCGGTACACCAAGCTCGGGCTCGTCGTACGCGCCGCTGCCGAGAACGAGAAAGGCGCCGTGCTGCTCGGGTACTCGCCGAGCTTTCTCGCCGGGTTCAGCTTCGTGTTGGCCAGCGTGGTCGGAGGGTTCATTGCGATTCTCGCCAGTCCGATGATCCAGCTGACCTCGACGGTGTTCACCTTCGGCTATCTGATCCCCGCATTGGGGGCGGCTCTCCTCGGCAGCTTCCGGTACGTGGTCCCCACAGTGGTCACCGGCTTCGCCATCGGCATGGTGCAGTCGATGTTCACCAAGCTGCAGGTCGACCTGAGTTGGTTCCCCGAGTACGGAGCACGCGAGGGTCTGCCATTCCTCATCATCATCGTGGCGATGGTGGTGTTCGGCGAGCGCCTCCCCGAACGCGGCAGCGTCGACGATCTCGGCCTGCCGGCCGTGCCGCCGGCGAAGGTCACGTTCGTGTCGGCGGCGATCCCCGTCACGTTGGCGGTGATCGGCCTGGTGTTCTTCGGGCCACTGTGGCGCGGTGCGATCATGACCAGCGTGATCGCGGCGGTGATCGCGTTGTCGTTCGTGGTCATCACCGGGTTTGCCGGGCAGACCTCGCTCGCGCAGATGGCGTTTGCCGGCATCGCCGGCTTCGGCCTGTCGAAGCTGGCGACCGACTGGGGGGTGCCGTTTCCGTTGGCTCCGATCATCGCCGCGCTGGTTGCTGCGATGGTCGGTGTGATCCTCGGGCTTCCGGCGCTCAGGCTCAGAGGCACCAACCTGGCGATCGTTACGCTCGCAGGCGGGGTGGCCATCTCGGAGTTCATCTTCAAGAACCCGAACTTCGTCGGTGACATCACCACCGGTGGCGCGCAAATTCCCGACCCGTCGCTCGGCGATTGGAACTTTGCGCTGGTGTTCGGCACCAACTCCTCCCGGCCGATCTTCGGCATCTTCCTCGTCGTCGTCGCGCTGCTGTTGGCGATACTGGTGGCCAACGTGCGCAGCAGTCCGATCGGCCGACGAACGCTTGCGGTCCGCTCGAACGAGCGTGCTGCCGCCGCTGCGGGTGTCAACGTGGCGTCGACCAAGCTCATTGCGTTCGCGCTGTCGGCGTTCATCGCAGGCGTGGCGGGCACGTTGATCGGCTACCGGTTCGGCACTGTGTCCGACGCGTCGTTCGGAGTGGTCGCGTCGCTCACCGCCCTGGCGGTTGCGTACCTCGGGGGCATCACCAGCGTGAGCGGCGCAGTCACTGCGGGCGTCGTGACCACATCGGGTGTGGTGTTCTTCGCAACGGGTGAGGTGTTCGAGCGCCTCGGCACGTGGGAGGTGTTCGTCGGTGGCCTGCTGCTGATCCTGACGGCGATCCTCAATCCGGAGGGCATCGCCGGCGGGATTCGCAAGTCGGTCGCCGAGGCGCGGTCGAAGAAGGCGCAGGAGGCGCAGGCCGAACCGACCGCGCCCGAGGAGGATCGCGTGCCGGTGTCCGCGAGTTCGTAGTTCGCCGATATGGCCGGACCGGAGGAGGACCTGTCGTGACCGCACCGCTGAGTGAGAGTTGGGCGACGATCTGGGAGGCGCTGGCCGACGCGCAGCCCGACCACACCGCCGTCGTCATCGGCGACACCGAGGTCACCTGGCGCAAGTACGACCGTCGCGCCGCCCAGCTGGCCAGCGCGCTCGGAGCACGCGGTGTCACCGCTGGCATGCGCGTGGCCCAGCTCTTGTACAACTGCCCCGAGTACATGGAAGCCGTGTACGGCGCCTTCAAGCAGCGGGCCACGCCGGTCAACGTCAACTATCGGTACAAGGCGTCCGAGATCGCCCACATCTGCAACGACGCCGAGGCCGCGGCAATCGTGTTCCACGGCTCGCTCGGGGAGCGGGTGGCCGAGGCCGCAGCGACGATGCCCACGGTGACCACACTGCTGCAGGTCGATGACGGCTCGCCGCTGGTCGACGGCGCCGAGTGGTATCACGAGGTCGTCGACGCAGCCGAGCCGGCTCCGCGCATCGAGCGCTCGGGCCAAGACGTGTTGATGCTCTACACCGGCGGCACCACGGGGCATCCGAAAGGTGTCGTGTGGCCGCACGTCGACCTGTTCGGCGCATTGGCGTTCTCGGCGTACCTCACGGCGGGCCTCGATGTGCCGACCACCGTGGCCGAGGTCGGCGCGACCGCCGCCGCAGTGCACGACGCCGGGACGAGTCCGGTGATGTTGTGTGCGCCGCCGCTCATGCACGGTACGGCGTTGTTCTTGGCGATTGCGTCGTTCGTCATGGGCGGCACGGTCGTACTGCTTGGGAGTCGACGCTTCGACACCGACGAATTGTGGGGACTGGTCGAGCGCCACGGCGTGACGCAGATCTCCCTCGTCGGCGACGCCTTCGCCCGACCGATGACCGCCGAGCTCGAGGCGGCGGAGCGCGCCGGAAGTGTCCCCGACCTGTCCTCTCTCCAGCGCGTCGTGTCGACAGGCGCAACGCTGTCGGCCGATCAGAAGCGGGCGTTCCAACACTTTGCACCGCAGGCGGCGATTCTCGACCTCATCGGGGCGTCCGAAGGAGGGCCCTTCGCAGTATCGATGACACTGCCGGGGGAGGAGCCACCCGAGACGGCGGTGTTCACGGCGCCTCCGGGCGTGGTGACCATCGACCCGGCGACCGGCGCAGTGTTGCCTCGCGGCAGCGATGTGCCCGGGATGCTCGCCGCTGCCGGGCCGATGCCCAGCGGCTACTTCCGTGACGAGGCCAAGACCGCCCAGACCTTTCGGATGGTCGATGGCGTGCGCTACACGGTGCCCGGCGACTTCGCGACGATCGCCGATGACGGTACCGTGACGTTGCTCGGCCGAGGCTCGGTGTGTATCAACTCCGGCGGCGAGAAGATCTACCCAGAAGAGGTCGAGGTCGCCGCCCGCGAACATCCGGCGGTGGTCGACGCCACCGTGGTCGGCGTGCCCGACGAGCGATTCGGCGAAGCGGTCACGTTGGTGTGTTCGGTGTCGGCGCCGACCGGTCCGGCCGACGTGCAGACGACGATCCGTGATCGTCTCGCCGACTACAAGGTGCCCCGCCACGTCGTGATCGTCGATGAGATCTATCGAGCGCCGAACGGCAAGGCCGACTACCGCTGGGCCCGCGACACGGCAGTGGCGCATCTGTAACGGTGTCAGACACCTCGTTACGGAATCAGGTGGGACGGAGGCCGGCGAGCAGCGCGTCGATCACGTCCTCGGCGACGGCTTCGGCGACCGGTGGGGCCATGGTGGCGACGGTGGCGACGCCGTGCATGGCAGCCCACAGCGTGAGGCCGAGCGTGTTTGCGTTGCGCTCGACGACGTCACCGTCGGCGATCGCTTGACGAACGTCGTCGACTGCCGCGTCGAATACACCCGTTGCGGCCGGAAGTTCGTTGTCGGCCTCGATCGCCACCGCCCGTGGACGGAACATGAACATCACACGGAACAGCTCGGGGCGATCGCGGGCAAAGGCCACGTAGGCGAGGGCGCGCTCGCGCACTCGGTCGATGGCTCGGTCGCCGCTGACGGCGTAGGCCGCTTCGAGCTCCTCGTACCCGCAGGCCGCCACCGCTTGCAACAGGTCGTCTTTCGACTTGGCATGGTCGTACAGCGCCGGCGCGGTCACGTCGAGCGTCGCCGCAAGGCCGCGCAACGACAGCTGCTCGTGACCGTCGGCTTCGACGATCGAACGTGCCTGATCGACGATGCGGGCGCGTGTCAGAAGCGCCATGATGTGCTCACCGAAGCGCTGCCAGCCGGAGGGATCGGCAGCGTGCTCAGTCGGCGATCCAGCTGCCGTGGAATCCGGTGGGGATGCGCCGCGGAAGATGGATCTCGGCGACGGCATCGGCGGCCATGTTCGAGGCGTCGAGGATCGTCAGATGCGATGTGTCGGTCGTCTCGTCGTGGACGTAGGTCATCAGGTAGCCGTCGTCTTCGTTGGTCGCGCCTTCGGCGGGAACGAACACCGGCTCGCCGGGCACCTGGCCCTTCTCGAACACGTGTGAGGTGCGCGCCCCACCGTTGGCCATGTCGTATTTAAAGATCTCGCCGATGGTGCCATTGATGAACGAGGTCGACATGGTGTAGCCGTAGCGGTTCTGCTGGCCAACGACCGAGTCGGCGACCCGCGGGAACTCCGACGAGCGATCGTCGAGCTGGCGCTCCGTGTAGTTGCCGGTCGCCCGATTGAAACGCCATTCCCACATGTGTGGCAGCTGCTCTTCGGGCGCAGCGACGTCGGGGTCGCCGATGTCGGAGCTGGCGCGCCAGATCTCCTGCAGCCGGCAACCGTGCACCACGACCTCGTCGCCGTCGTCGTACGCGTTCAGCGTGTGAAACACGTAGCACGGGTCGACGTCGAACCACTGCACGTCGGCGTCGGTGCCCTTGCGGGGCATCACCCCGAAGCGTGCCGGGTAGTCGTCACTCCAGCGAATGGGCATGCCGCCCTGCATCGCCAGCTCCATGTCGAAGATGGCGGGCAGATCCATGAACACAGTGTGATTCCGCGACACGACGAAGTCGTGCATCATCGTCGGGCCGGTGACGCTGATCTCTTCGGACTGCACGAGCTCGCCCGCTGCGTTGACCCGGTGGTACACGAGATACGGCGGTAGCGAGCTGTAGCCGAAGAACAGCAGGTCGCCGGTGTCGGGACAGATCTTCGGGTGGGCCGTCATCGCCGTGGCCAGCTTGCCCCCGTAGTCGTTCGGGCCGACCGTGTCGAGATCGTTGGTCAGCACGTACGGGAACGAGCCCTCTTCGAGCGCCAGAATCTGTCCGCCGTGGCCGATCACGTGGGTGTTGGCGACGCCGACGCTGTAGTCGAACTTCAGCGTCTCGGTGTTGAGATACATGTCCATTCGCTCGACGCCCGGGTTGGCGTAACACGGCGTACGCACGTAGCGGTTCTTGTACCAGTTGGCGCCACCCTCGCCGATCTCGATGCCGTGGATCATGCCGTCGCCGACGAACCAGTGATCGGAGTGGCCGGTCTGTGGGTTGGCGCCGTTGCGCACGTACCGGCCTTGCAGCTCCGGCGGAATCGACCCCTTCACTTCGAGGTCGGTGAGCGTGACCTCGTCGAACACCGGCGCCCGGTTGTCGCGTAGATGCCACGGCAGCCGCTCGGTGGTGGTGTCCGGCTTCGATTCGATGGCGGTCATGGGCGCTCCTTGGGTCGAAATACTGCGAGTTCGTGCACGAACGCACGAATGCCCCGCTGAACAGTGTTCAGCAATCGGGGCTCGGGGTCAAGGAACTTCTTGAACGTGCGTTAAATTTGTCGAGCAAGGCCATCGCCAGCGATGGCGAGATGTTCGTACCGGGGGTGCAATGACCAGAGAGCGACTGGTATCGACAGCTCGGCGAGCGCTCGCTCATCGCGCTGCGGGCACGCAGGACCAGGCGGCCGGCGTGGTCGCCGTGCCGGCCCGTCACTACACCGATCCGGACCGGTGGGCGACCGAGATGGATCGGGTGTTCGATCGGCTCCCGTTGGTGGTTGCCGCTTCGTGCGAGCTGGCCGAGCCCGGCAGCTACGTGTCCGGCGAGATCCACCGAACGCCCTACCTCGTCAGTCGTGGTGCCGATGGGGTGTTGCGGGCGTTCCACAATGTGTGCAGCCATCGCGGGGCGATCGTCACCCCGCCCGGACGAGGGGCGGCTCGCCGACACACGTGTCAGTACCACGCCTGGAGTTATGACGATCGCGGACGACTCGCCGGTGTCCTCGATGCCGCCGACTTCGGCGACATCGATCGTGCGTGTATGGGTCTCACGCCGCTGCGGTGTGCCGAGCGTGCGGGGCTCGTGTGGATCATCCCGAGCGACGAGGACGCGATCGACATCGACACCTTCCTCTGTGGTTACGGCGAGATGCTCGAGCATCTCGAACTCGCCGACTGCCACCCGGTGGGTCGGCAGACCATCGCCGGCCCGAACTGGAAGATCGCCTACGACGGCTATCTCGACCTCTACCACCTGCCGGTCCTGCACCGTGACTCGTTCGGGCCCGAGATATCGAACAAGGCGCTGTACGACGCATGGGGTCCGCACCAGCGGGCGACGTCTCCCGATCAGGGCTTCGAGCGGCTGGTCGATACTCCGGAGGCCGACTGGGCGGTGCGTCATCTCAACGGCGGGGTGTGGACGATCTTTCCCCACGTGTCGATCGCCACGATGGATGCAGCTGGCCGGATGTACATGGTGTCGATCCTGTCGCCGGGCCCAGATCCGTCGTCGTCGACAACGACGCAACTGTTCCTGCACACGCGCCAGCTCGACGAGTCGCGGCTGGCCTTGGCCCGCGAGCAGATGGGGTTCTTCGAGCGTGTTGTGCGCGACGAGGACTACGCCATGGGAGCCGGGGTGTACCGAGCGTTGCGGTCCGGCGCCAAACAATCGGTGCTGTTCGGGCGTAACGAAGGGGGAGGGCAGCGATTCCACGCCTTCCTCGACCAACTCCTCGAGACCGATGACGGCGATCTGTCGCAACTGTTCATCGACGCGGCGGGGGAATCGACGAGTCTCTCGCCGTGAGCCGGCCGCAGTCGATCGACGAGGTCGATGTCTTCGCGCCGGAGACGATCGAGGACTGGTACCCGACCTACGACCTGCTCCGACGGGAGCGTCCGGTCTACCGCGTGCCCGGCACCGACACCTACTTCGTGTCCCGGTACGACGACATCATCACCGTGTTGCGCCAGACCGATGTGTACCGCCGCGGCGACGGCGGCACTCGACCGCTCCTGCGCGACCCCGAGGCGGCGGCGTACTACGCCGAACATGGGTGGCCGAAGCGGCTCCCGCTGAGCATGGATCCGCCCAGACACCGGTGCTACCGGGAGATGGTCGATCCGTTCTTCAACGTTGCAGGCGCCAAGCAGCAGCGCCCGCTCATCGAGAGGATCGCCGACCGGCTGATCGGTGACATGGCGCACGCCGCGGGAACGGGCCGCCCGGTCGACTTCCTCGACACGTTCGCCATACCGCTGCCCGTCGAGGTCATCACCACGATGATCGGCTTCCCGCTCGCCGACATCGAACAGCTCAGACGGTGGAGCGCGGCCTGGGTGGCACCGTTCTCATTACAGCTCGACGCCGAGCAAGAGCGCGAGGTCGCCCGCCTGAACGTCGAGTTCCAGCACTACATCGCCGACCACATCGCGCAACGACGGGCACATCCGACCGACGATGTCATCAGCTACTTGGTGGAGACACCGGTGCGACTGGCCAACGGCGACCGTCCGCTGCGCGACGACGAGATCATCAACATGATCGATCACCTCTACATCGGCGGCAACGAGACGACCACGTTCGCCCTCGCCTCGGGCATGTGGCTGCTCATCGAACATCCGGAGATCCAGACGACGCTGCGTGCCGATCCGACGAAGATCCCCGCGTGGGTCGACGAGGTGCTTCGCCTGGAGTCGCCGACGCAAGGGATGGACCGTCACACCGCGGTTGATGCCGAGCTCGGCGGTGTGACGATCCCCAAGGGGTCACACGTCCACATCCGATATGCCGCCGCCAACCGCGACGGAGATCGGTTCGCCTGCCCTGCCGCAGTCGACCTCGACCGAGCGAACGGATCGCGGCACCTGGCGTTCTCGTTGGGTGAAACGCACTGCCCGGGCGCCGGCCTGTCGCGGCTCGAGCAGGTGATTGCCACGACGGCGCTGCTCGAACGGTTCGACCACCTGGCGTTCGCGGAGGAAGGCAACGATTTCGACCACGCCGTGAACTTCACGTTGCGCGCCTTCGACGCGCTGCACATCACATTCGACGAGCGCTGGCCGCTGCCCACCACGCGTCGAAGTGTGGGAGGATCGCCCGATCGACCAACTCCACGATGAGCCCGCTCGGCGGGCGGAGGTAGGCGAAGAGCCCGTACCCCTCGTCGGGGGAGTGGTAGGCGGCCACGAGCTCCCATCCGCGGCCGGTCAAGCGCCCGGTCTCGGCAGCGACGTCATCGACCCACACGCCCATGTGGTGTGTTCCCGGCATCTCCCGCCCGTCCCAGAACGAACCCGGCTGGCCTTCGAGCAACTCGACATGCTGCGGTCCTGCGGTGGAGTAGGTGTAGCGCAGCTGCACCTCGTGGGCGCCCTTGCTGGGCGTCCAGATCGGTTGCGCGTCGGCCGACCGTGGCTCGGCCCACGACACACCGAGTGAGTCGCCCAACTCGTCCATCGCCGCATCGAGGTCAGCCACCCGCACGCCGATGTGGAACACGTCGCTCGGGTCGATCACCGTCAATCGCTCCAAATGATCACGTCGACGACCGATCGAGGTCGGCCGGGTGTTGCAGGAGGTCACAGACCGATCGGGTGAACTCGGCAGCGAGGGCGCCGTCGAACACGCGGTGGTCCCAGGTGAGCGACAGCGTGAGCCGCGCAACGGTGGTGATGCCGTCGTCGGTCGCCACCACGTCGTCGCGGATGCGACCGACGCCGAGAATCGCCGCGTTCGGTGGGTTGATCACTGGCGTGAACCCGTCGACGCCGTAGACGCCCAACGTGGTCACGGCGAACGTGCCGCCTTCGAAGTCGGCGAAGCCCAGATCGCCACCGCGCGCCCCATCGGCGAGCCGCGATGACTCGGCGGCGAGATCGGTGAGATCGCGTTGAGCCGTGGAGCGAATCACGGGGACCACCAGCCCGTCGTCGAGAGCGACCGCGAGTCCCACGTGCACCTCGGGCAGTAGGGCGATCCCATCGTCGATGACTTGGCTGTTCACCCTGGGGTGCAACCGCAGTGCCCGGGCGACCGCTGCGACGACGTAGTCGGTATACGTCGGCGCGGTGCTACCCGCTTCCTTGCGCGCCGTGCGGTCGGCGACCAGCGCATCGGCGTCGGCATCCATGAACAGCGAGAGCTGCGCCATCTGTTGCAGCGACGCATGCATCCGGCTGGCGATCGCTCCGCGCATTCCGGTGAACGGCACGATCTCGGAGGGTTCTTGCGGGAGCGACGGCGTGGTGGACTCGCGTGGCGTGCGGTCCGAGGCGAGGAGGTTGCGTACATGGCGGGCCACCGACTCGCGTGTCACGCGACGGTCGATGGGATCCACGGGCGCGTCTGCCAAGTCGAGGCCGAGCAGTTCGGCCAGCTGACGTGCCGCAGCGGTCGCCGGCGTCGGTCGCGGTCCGGTCGTCGTTGCTGGTGTGGTGCGGGCGACGGTGGGCGGTGCCGTCTCGATGTCGTCGAGATCCGCAGCGACGATCCGCCCGTTCGGTCCGGTGCCGGTCACGGTCGACAGGTCGATGTCGCGCTCGGCCGCAAGTCGCCGTGCGTGGGGCGATGCGAACAGCCGTTGACCCGACCGCGCCGGTGTTGTCGCCGCAGAGGGTGCAACGGTGCTCGCGACCACGGCCACGTGCGTCGCCGGCGTCGCGGCCGTCGTCGGCGCGCCCGGCGCCGCCTCGCCCTCATCGAGGAACCAGCCGATCAGTTCGCCACAGGCATACGTCTCGCCGACGGTGCCGACGAGCTGCAGGCGACCAGCCGACGACGCCTCGATGTCGGTCTCGGTCTTATCGGTCTCGATCCGCAATACGACAGCCCCGGCGACCACGTCGGAGTCGTGATCCACGAGCCACTCGGTGATCGTGCCTTCCTCCATGGTGAGGCCGAGCTTGGGCATCAGGAATTCAGTGGCCATCGGCGACCTCCGTGACGTCGAAACGGGACTGCGCAGCGGCGATTGCGAGCGTGCGGTCGACATCGATCACCTGTGGCCCGCTCGGTTCGATCGATACCGAGATCGATGCCGACGCCGAGACGGCCTTGGTGCGCTCGCCGTCGAATGCGAGCATGCCGCCGCCGGGCAGCACTACCGGAGTCGACGCGGCGAGCGTCTCGACCGATTCGATCCCGAGGGTGGTGAACGTCCCAGGTGCCAGCGGTACTCGGACCCGGCGCCCCCCTGCGCCGGTGCGCACGACCACACCCCCCGGCTCGTTGCGACCAACCGGCTCGACTCGGCCGGCGATCGCCGCCAGTCCGGTCGCAGTGGGTTCGGCGATGGCGGCGACCACCCACACGATCGTCCGGGGGTCGGTGACCGCCCGGGCACCGACGAACCGTGCGTCGACCAGCGCCACGTCGACCAGCGCCGACTCGGTCGCCGTCGTGTCGGCATCGGTGTCGTCGACGCTGACGACGAGGCGTTTGGCCTCGATGGCGACGTCGCCGCACGCCACCGCCTGCGTGGCGACGAGCCCGGCCGCCACGCCTGCGCTGGTGCCGTCGACGGCGCACGGAAACACGTTGTTCGTGCCGGTGGAGATCGGAATCATCGGGGCATTCGGCCAGCCTGCAGCCACGTCGCGGCAAGTGCCATCGCCGCCGAGGACGACAACCACATCCGCGTCTTCCTTCCACATCTCGCGTGCCGCAGTCACCGAGTCGAGGTGTGAGCTGGTCAACGGACCGTCGAGTGCGGCGGTCGGCGCGTCGAGCCCGCTCGCCGCTTGCAGGGCGAGTCCCGATCGGTCGGCGCCGAGCAGAATGCGCTGTGCCCCCGCCTCGACGGCGCCGGCGATCACCCGTCGGACGATGCCGATCTTGGTTGCATCGGGGACGTGGCTCGCGCCGGACGTGAGTCGTCGCACGTCCTTGCCGGCATGCGGGTTGACGATGACGCCGACCGTCGACACGTCGCTAGGCACCGGGGCGCTCGAGGGCGCCGCGGATCGCCGCGGAGATGCGGTCGACATCGGGAAGATAGTGCCGCTCGAGCGCGGGGCTGAACGGAACCGGGGAGAACGGTGCGGCGACTCTGGCGACCGGCGCATCGAGGTAGTCGAAGGCGTGTTCTTGCACCTGTGCCGCGACTTCGGCGCCGAGTCCACCGAAGCGCACCGCTTCGTGCACGACGACGACGCGGTTGGTCTTGTGGGCCGACTCGGTGATGGTCTCAGTGTCGAGTGGTTGCAGCGTGCGCGGGTCGATGACCTCGACCGAGATGCCATCGTTGTGGAGTTGTTCCGCTGCATCGGCGGCTTCGTTGGCCATGCGGCCCCACGCCACCACTGTGGCGTCGGTCCCTTCGCGCACGACGTTCGCCGTTCCGAGCGGCACGACGTACGGGTCCTCGGGGACCTCGCCCTTCATCCCGAGGAGACGCTTGTGCTTGATCATCACCGTCGGGTTGTCCTCACGGATGCACGCCGCCATCAGACCCTTCATGTCGTAGGGGTTCGACGGGTGGACGACCTTGAGGCCGGGGATGTGGCAGAGCAGTGCTTCGAGCGATTGGCTGTGCTGCCCGGCCGCCGACAACCCACCGCCGCCACCGGTGGTGATCGTCAAGGGCACCGTCGCGGCCCCACCGAACATGTATTTGATCTTGGCCGCTTGATTGACGATCTGGTCGAAGGCGACGCAGATGAAGTCCATGAACATGATGTCGACGATCGGGCGCAGCCCGCTCACCGCCGCACCCACACCGAGGCCGATGATCGCTTGCTCGCTGATCGGCGTGTCGACGACGCGCTCGACACCGAATTCCTTCTGGAGGCCGGTGAACGTGCCGAACACCCCGCCGAATGCACCGATGTCTTCGCCGGCGCAGAACACGTCGGGATCGTTGTCCATCTCCTGGCGGACCGCTTCGTTGAACGCCTGGACGTAGGCCAGTCGCCGACTCATCGGGCGACCCCGGCAGTGTCGGTTGAGGTGTATACGTCGACGAGCAGTTGGTCGGCCTCCGGGGCGGGGCTCGATTCGGCGAACTCGATGGCCGCAGCGATGTCGGCGCGCAACTCCTCCCACACCGCGTCGACGTCGTCGCGCGTCGCTGTGTCGGCTGCGATCAGTCGGTCCTCGTAGGTGAAGATCGGATCGCGCTGCTTCCACTGCTCGACCTCGTCGTCGGTGCGGTACTTGAGGCCAAGATTCTGCACGCCGTGGTGGTTGTAGAAGCGATAGGTCTTGGCCTCGATCAACGACGGACCGTCGCCGCGTCGGGCCCGGTCGACCGCCTCGACCGCTGCCTCGTGCACGGCGACGACATCCATGCCATCGACGATCACCCCGGGGATCCCGTAGCCCGCTGCTCGGTCGACGATGTCGGTGATCGCCATCGTTTGGTCGCGTGGCGTGAACTCGCCGTACTCGTTGTTCTCGCAGATGAACAGCGTCGGCAGCTGGAGCGCAGCGGCCATGTTCGCCGCTTCGTGGAGGGCGCCGATGTTGCTGGCGCCGTCGCCGAAGAAGGTCGCCGACACGTGTCCGTTGTTGCGGTATTTGTTGGCGAAGCCGGCGCCCACTGCGATCGTCGAGCCGGCGCCAACGATGCCGTTGGCGCCGAGCATCCCGACGTCGAGCGAACTGATGTGCATCGAGCCGCCCTTGCCCTTGCAATAGCCCGTCGACTTGCCCATGAGTTCCGCCATCATCTGGTTGAACTGCCCGCCTTTGGCCACGAGGTGTCCGTGTCCGCGGTGATTGGAGGTGATCTGGTCGTCGTCGGTCAGCGCCGCGCACACGCCCGACGCCACTGCCTCCTGGCCGACATACAGATGGAGGAATCCGGGCAGCTTTGCCGCCTCGTCCAGCTGGCCTGCGGCCTCTTCGAAGAGGCGGATCCGGACCATGCGACGGTGCAGGTCGAGCTGAACGTCGCGGTCGAATTGGGTCATCGGATGACCGTCGGGGTGTCGCTGATCATGGCGCTCCTGCGGATACCTGAATGGGCGTTAGGAAATGACGGTAGCAGCGCGGCCGATCGGCCGACTAGGTCATGAGTACCGGTCCGACAGCCACCCCTCGATGAGCGTGATCATCTCGGCCTCGAGCACGTCTTGATCGACCTCCACCGCCGACACGCTCTCGAGATTCGTCGCTCCGAGGATGAGTAGATAGAACATCTTGATCTGGCTCAGGGTCATGCCGGCGGCCTCTTGGAAGCGCACCGAGTTGTCGAGCAGCCAATCGTCGAGCAGGCTGGCCACGTCGGGATGGCGCACAGCAGCACGATGCAGCTCACCCACCAAGATGCGTGTCTTGGCGAAGTCTGGGCTCAACCACTGCCGGGCGATGTTTCGCAAGCCGAGCGCGGCAGGCAACCGATCGCCACCGATTGCTTCCAGCTCGCGTTTGCTCGCTGTGATCAGCAGCTCGGCCTTGCCGTCGAAGTGGCTGTATACCGCCGGCGTTGACACGTCGGCCCGTCGCGCGATCTCCGAGAGCGTGACGCCGGCGTAGCCGTACTCGACGCACACGTCGATGGCGGCGTTGAGCAGTCGTTCGCGCGTGGGTGTGCCGTGTTCGTCGACCTTTGGCGGACGTCCGATGCGGCGCGTCTCCGTTCCGCTCGAATCCCCGTTCGCCTCGGAGGCGGACTCGTTGTGGGCACTCATGCCGTGTCGCCTCGGGCCCACCGCAGTGAGCGGCGGAGCAGCTCGAAGTACGCCGGCTGCTCCCACGATCCGCGTTCGATCACGGGGTAGTAGTCGACGACCGGCGCCATGTCGTAGTGGCCACGGCAATGCCCGAGCGTGTTGTACAGCACGGCGCCGCTGCCGAGTTCGCGGAGGTACATCACGAGATGACGTTCGGGCCCATCGGCCCAGTCGGATTCCACGAACCCCTTGGCGATGCCCTGCCAATCGGTGTGTAGCAGCGGCACGAGCGCATCGCGGTCGGCGTGCTCGCACAAGTACAGCTCGTCGTCGGTGTCGAACGGCTCGATGCCGGCGACCAGCCAATGATCGGCGTCGCTGAGGTCGACCCGGTACGGCGCGATCGGCGGGTGGGCGATGAACTGCGAACCGAGCGTGTCGGCCCACAGCGGGAACACTCGAGGGGAGTCGACGCCCTGTGGCGTGCCCAGGTCGAGCGCCGAGTTCGTGCCGTGCAGCGCCACCCACCGACCGCCACCTTCGACCCAATCGCGAATCGCCCGCTGGGCGCCTTCGGAGGGTCGCACGTTGCACGTGTAGCTGACCAGGATCGAACCGGCGGCGATGGCATCAGCATCTTCGTAGTCGGGTTGGACGCGCACCCGGAAGTCGTCGTGCTCAGAAAGCAGTTCGAGCAATCGCAGGCGAGCGAAGTCGACGTCGTGATACATGCCGCCGGCGACGAGCGTGACGTCGATGCGAGAGCCGTGGTCGGCAGTCATCGGTGCGCTCATCGAAACGGCAGCTGTCTCAGTAGTTGACGCGCTTCAAGAATCCGCCGTCGACGGTGAGGTTGACGCCATTGATGTGCTGCGCCGCGTCGCCAGCGAGGAAGGCAACGGCGTTGGCGACGTCCTGGGCCGTGCCGAGATCTCCCTGCGGGTGAACCTGCTTCGTCGACTCGTAGAAGTCGGCCATGTGGTTCTTGATCATGTCCCAGTCGCCGCCCTCGATGAAGATCGGGCCCGGCGAGACGACGTTGCACCGGATTCCTTGGGCGCCGAGGACCTGCGCTTGGCCGAGAGTCCAGTTGGTCACCGCGGCCTTCAGTGCGCTGTAGCTGCCCGCCCCTGTGGCGAAGTGTTCGGCGGTCGCGGTGGTGCCGATGCTGATCAACGAGCCGCCACCATCGGCGAGCGCATCGGTTGCTGCCTCGGCGCCCACGAGGAGGGCGATCAGATCGATGTTGAAGTTGTTGATCCAGTCACCGACCTTGCGCTGTGGCTTGGCCGAGGTGTTGTGGACGTACACGTCGATGCCGCCGAGCGCAGCCGCCGACTCGGCGACCCATGCCGCCACGGCGTCGCTGTCGGCGGCATCGACGGCCGAACCCACCACGGTTCCCGACGCCGACATCTCTTCGACTGCCGCAGCGACGTCGTCGCCTGTGCGGGCGCAGATCGCCACCGACGCACCCTCAGCGAGGAGCGTCTCGGCGACCGCTCGCCCGATCCCCTTGGTTGCGCCCGTGACCAGCGCCTTTTTCCCCGACAGTCCCAGATCCATGCCCGCGAACAATAACCGACTGATGATTAAGTTATTGCACCGCCACCAGATGTCGGATCGTTACATCGTCTCAGAGACGACCGTTGCAGGCGGGCCGTCCAGTTGACTGCGTTGCTCAGGGCGGTGCGGAACGACGGGTCGGCGTAGGTGGCGGCACCGTCGCCGAACTGGAGATACACGAGTCGCGAGCGGTCGACATGTCGTGCCCACGCGACCAGGTCACTTCCGGGCGGATGTGTCCAACCGTCGCGGTCGTTCACCCGCCCGCGGATCGCCAGGTCGGCTGAGTAGAACTCGGTGTCGTC
>JABSQH010000032.1 GCA_013213745.1 Ilumatobacteraceae bacterium
GTGCTGGCCATCGATGCCGCGTGCAACGAGCAGCCGCTCGGTCCCGACGGCGACGACTTGACGACGTTCCTCGTCCGCAGCGCGACGGACCAACGGGTCGTGGTCGAGCAAAGACGCTCAGGAGACGACGTACTCCTCGACGTCCACTACCCCGACGACGGCCAGACGTTCTCGGCCAGCACGGTGACGGTCACCGACGGCACCGTGGCAGGTCGCATCGAACGCAATGGGGCGTCGATCGACATCGTCGTCGCGGCGCCCACGGGCGGTGTCGGCCAGTGTCTCGACTTCATCGAGCTGATACCCACGAGCGACATCGATGGCCGCGGCTACACGGCCGGAATCCTCGACGTGTGTGCGGTGGACACACCCTCGGGACGCGCGATCAGCGGGCTGGCCACCGACAACACGAATTTCACCGTCGTCCCTGCCGACGACGTCGCCCGCTTGGCGATCGATGCGCCGAGCCTCGGCGGCACGCTCATCGACGACGATGCGCTCGCCGACTCCGACGAGTCGATCGTGTTCTACGAGGGAGTCGTCGAAGGTGCGGGCGAGCCGCAGGCGGCCTACGTCGAGATCGAGCTGGCCGCTCCGCGGGTCTGCGCACCGTCTGAGGCGCCCTGAGTCAGGCTGCTTCAGCGGCCAGCTCCCGGCCCTTGCCTTCGGAGACCTTCCCCGTCTGGGCATACACCGTGAGGTCGGTGGTCACCGCCGACAGGCGCATGGTCACCGCCGTTCCGGCAATAGAACCTGCGCCGTGCGGCCGGAGCGTCCACCGGTTGGTCAGGTCGTGGACGAAACCGGGCACCTTCTCGGCATCGACGGAGTAGGCGATGACGTGCTGCGCGGGCTCGTAGGCAACGACCCGTTCGTCAGAGAACCCGAAACCGGGAGCCTCACAGACGCGACCGCCGGCGTTGCCGTCGGCCTGGCGCGGCGCTTTCGGGTTGGGATCCGAACTCTCGAGACCGGTCGCCCAGTCGTACACGTGCTCGAAGTCGTCGGCGAGGATGCTCCATACCCGTTCGACGGGCGCATCGATCGTGAGCTGCTTGTTGATCTCCAGTGTCATTGGTCGTTCCTTTCGTCGTCTTCCGGCCTGTCCGCAAGTGGCGACCACGATGCGCTCACCGACCCGCCACCACATCGCCCCGGTGCGGTGATCACCCACCGGTCCGCAGGCGCAGTCAACTCATCGAGCACGGTCGTGGTGATCAGGAACTCGCGATGCTCGAGACGCTGGGCGTCGAGCACCTCACCGGCGAGGTCGCGAGCCACGCCGTCGCTGGCCCCGTTGGCCGCGTCGACGACTTCGCTCGCCGAACGGCCTGCGCGGGCGGCCAGGCAAGCGAGTTGCAGCCCCGCCGGCCAGTCATCGACGCGCTGCACGATCTCGTTCGCGTCGTCGACCGACAATCGACCGGCCGCAACGTCGTCGGCGAGGAAGCGACACCCCTCTTCGACGGTGAACGCCAGGTCGGCCGCCGCGATCTCCAGCGCATCGCCGCGCCCCAACAAACGGGCGATCGGCAGGTGGCCCGCAGCACGACTGCTCCCCCGGTCGTCACCCCAGCGAGGTACGGCGGGTACTTCGCTTCCCCGACGCCGTCGGGTCACCCGTCGCAGTGAATCACCCGACGATCAGTGGCGCCGGCCACGCAAGCGGTCGAGCTGTCGTCGCTCCTTCTTGGTCGGCCGGCCGCTTCCCGGATCGCGGGCGAACACCGGCACGTCGACTTCGCGCGGCGGTGGAGGCGGACTGTTGTCGACGTAGCAGTCGACGGCGATCGACGCCCCGACACGTTTGACGATCACCCCGACGACCTCGACGATGCGCTGACGGCCGCCGACGTAGGCCTCGACAGTGTCGCCCTCACGCACCGGAGTCGCCGGCTTGGCGGAGCGCCCGTTGACGGTGACGTGTCCGCCGCGGCACGCCCGACCGGCGTCGGTACGAGTCTTGGTCAACCGCACGGACCACAACCACTGATCGACACGCGCCTCCACGTCAGGCGACGCTAGTGGGCGTGGTCGTGGCGGCTGCCACGCGCGTTCACTCGTCGGATTCGTCGAGCAGGCGCTGCCGCGCCCTGCTCAGCTGATCGTCGGTCAACGGCCGATTGCTGCGGACGCGCACCGTGTCGGCCTCGCTCCCGACGCCTGGCTCGGCGTCGGGTTGCACGTCGGGGAGGAACACCACGCCGGTGAGCCCGGGTTCGTTCGACGCCGCGGCCAACCGACGACCGGCATGTTCGGGGGTCGTGTGGGCCCAGAGATCGCCGGGTACCTCGATCTCGCTCACCGACGGGAGTTGCGAGTGGTTCGTGACCGCCTGAACCGTGTGGTGCCCGGCGTGCCACGAGGCGCCATCAGCTGTGCGAATTCGGACCGCGGCGATGCCGACGAGGTCGACCACCCCGTGGACGTCGGTGCCGTCGATACGAACGTCGACCTCGTCGCCGACCGCGTAGCGATCCTCGAGCAGGGCGCGGGTCCCGCCGATCAGGTCCTTGATGAGATCCTGACCGCTCAACGCCAGCGCGAATCCGAGAAAGCCGGCGCTGGACACCGCGTAGACGGGGTTGATGCCGATCAGGTCGAGCGCGATCAGCACGGCGACGGCCACGATGAACACCGTGATCAGGTGGCCGAAAATGCGAGCGACCGCGTCGGCGCGCTGCAGCCGCCGGGCGGCGCCGTGGCCGTCGTCGCCGAGCCGATCGAGGCGAATGCGCCAGCTCGAACGCCCCCGTCGGGCGCGCCGCACAGCCCGGCGGGTCGCCCACCGAATCGCTCGGCGGGCCGCCCACGCGACGACCATGGCCGCGAGGATCACCGCCACCGCTTCGACACCCATCGCCAGATTCGAGAACATGACGACATCATGACGTTTCGTCACCCAATTGACACATCAGCGACGGGATTCGTGGCGAGAACCGCCACAAACAGCTGCGTTGATCTTCTACCTACCAGTAGGTAGCCTGACCTGCCGTGAGCGACCGCCCTGTCGATGTCGATCTGCTGCACGAGCTGGAGCCGGTCGCCGAGCGGCTCCTCGAGCGCCATCTGCGAACCTCCAAGGAGTGGTTCCCGCACGAATACGTGCCCTACAGCCGGGGCCGCGACCACGTCGACGGGCACGACTGGACGCCCGACGACGCGGACCTCGGCGGACACCAGATCGGTCCAGAAGTACGCAGCGCCCTGCTCGTCAACCTGCTCACCGAGGACAACCTGCCGTACTACTTCCGCTCAGTTGAGCGACTCTTCGGCAGCGATGGGGCCTGGGGCACGTGGGTCCGCCGATGGACCGCAGAAGAAGGCCGGCATTCGATGGCCATCTACGGCTATCTGATGGCGACGCGAGCGATCGACCCCGTGGAGCTGGAGCGTTCGCGGATGGCGCAGGTATCAGGTGGGCAGACTCCAGACCCGCCCCTGCACGAGGGGTTCGTATATCTCGCACTCCAGGAGCTTGCGACACGCATCGCCCATCGCAACACCGGCGCCCAACTCGGCGACCCCGTCGGCCACGACGTGATGAAGCGCGTCGGCGGCGACGAGAACCTGCACCAGCTGTTCTACCGCGACCTCGCTGCCGCAGCGATCGAGGCCGATCCAAACGCAATGATGATCGCGATGGACACCCAGGTGCGGCACTTCAAGATGCCCGGCACCGGTATCCCGAACTTCGATCACCATGCGGCGCTCATCGCCAAGGCCGGGATCTACGACCTCCAAGTGCATCACGAGCAGATCGTCGTGCCGGTCGTCATCCGCCAGTGGGATGCGGCCAACATCACCGGATTGAGCGGCGAGGGAGCCAGAGCCCAAGAGCGGTTGATGAAGCGGCTGGCCACCAGCGAACGCGTTGCCAAGCGGTTCGCCGAGAAGCGCGCCGCTGCGTTGCAGCCGGCCTGACCTGATCGCCGCAGTGCGGCGATCCGCTACGACACCAGCGTCGATGCAGCGACGAGGGCCGCACTGACCAGTGCCGCACCCACCAGCGCAACCGCCTCGACCGTCAACGTCCGCCGGGCCGTCGCCAGCACCTGCTCGCCGTCGGGATCCGCCTCGAGGCGCGGCAACATGACGAAGTGGTTGTAGGCACCGATCCCCGCCGCCGTCACGACGAGGGCCGACTTGATCGCCAGCAGTCGACCCCACTCACTGTCGAGGTATCCGGCCACATCGGAATCGATCATCAGCGCCATTGCCACGCCCGCCACTGCAGCCGCGGCGAGCGCCACCATGGCGATCACCGAGAATCGCAGAATCATCTCGACCGCAGCACTCGGCACGCCGGCCTGATGTCGTCGACGCAGCAGGAAGACCAGAGCGACAACTCCACCGGCCCACGCCGCTGCGGTGAGCACGTGGAGCACACTCGCCGCACCGTGCAGCACACGAGGACCCGCGCTCACGGTGTGCCCATCGAACGCGAACGAGATTGCGATCGCAGCCGCTGCGACGAGGCCGACGGCATTGACGAGCGACGGCCGCCAGCGCGTGGAGGTCGGGGCCGCGTCGGTGTGGGACTCTGACACGTCGTCGGCCACCGCCGCGGAGAGCGCGACTGGCGTTTCGTTCTGCGCTCGCCGGACGACCAGTGGGCCGAGACCGAGCGCAAGCGCCGCACCACCAACGAGGCGCGCCAGCGCGGCTCGGCCGCCGGACTCACTGACCGCATCGGCCACCGATCCGAAGATGGAACCGAGGCCGAGCAGCTCGATTGCGGCCCCCACGGCGACAGCCGCGCCGAGCGCGCGAACCGCCACGGCGATCGCCGCGAGATCAGCACGGCGCCCGGCGAAGGCAGCAGCGGCGAACACGAGCATTCCCAACGCAATCACCGCTGCGGGAAACGAGATCCAGCGACCGACATCGGTGGCCCGCGAGCCGTCGGACACTCCGGTGTCGAGTGTCGGTGCGGCCGGTGTTGCTGCCGACGACGGCGGGGCCGCAGCGTCGCCGTCGTCGCTGGCGACAGCGACAGCCGAGGAACTCGGCGCGGCGACCGTCGGCTCCGGGGCGAGCGCGACCGTGGTCTCCGGGACGTTCGTGTCGGGCGTCGGCACCGTCGTTGCCGGCGCTGTGGTCGCCGGTGCGGTGGTCGATGGTGGCGAGGTCACGCCGAAGCTGAACGATCCGTCGATCACGTGGGTATCCGACGAGCGCGCCTGCCAGGCGGCGGTGTAGCTGCCTACAGGCAAGGCGGGATCGAAGCGGGCGACCAACGTGTTGGCGTCGACCGCGTCGACCAGCGCAGCAACCTGTGTCGTGCCGTCTGCGCCGGCGACCGCAACGCCTCGTTCGATCGGTTCGACAGCTCCCGTGAAGGCCAGCACGATCTCGGCCAGCGGGCCGTCGACCGACGAGCCGTCGGCTGGAGTCGACGAGCTGAGGTCGGTATGCGCTTGCACGGGAATGGGAACGATCCAGACCAGCACGGCAGCGAGTACTGCCAGCACACGTCGCATAACAACAGTATGCCGGAGCGCGTCGAACTGGGGACTACAACTACCTCGGTGACCCGTTTGTTCGTTGCGATCTGGCCACCGGATCCGGTGCTCGACTCGCTGGCCGACCTTCCCCAGCCGCGAGACCCCGGTGTGCGCTGGGTCGAACGTGAGCAGCGCCACATCACGTTGCGGTTCTTTCGTGATGCCGACCCAACTGCGGTGATCGACGCCCTCGACCACGTCGAACTGCCCGCAGCGACCGCACAGCTCGGCCCGGCAATCGACGTACTGGGCGAGCGCTCGCTCGTCATCCCCGTCGCCGGCGTCGACGATCTCGCTGCCGTCGTCGAGCGGGCGACCCGTCGCGACGCACCGTCGCGACGACGGTTCGTCAGACACCTCACGATCGCTCGGCTCGCCCGTCGAGCACGGCCGCAGCGCAGCGTCGGGACGCGGTTCGCAGCAACCTTCACCGTCGACCGAGTCGCCTTGGTTCACAGCGACCTCCAACCGAGCGGCGCGATATACGAGACCATCGCGACGTGGCCGACCGCGTAGCTGCCATCTGCGTCAGCCGACACCGAGCGCGCAGGCAACACCCGACACGGCAACACAACACAACAACGTTGTGCGAGACGGTTGCGGTGGGTCCGAGGCTCGATGTGCTTTGAGGCTCATGATCGCTGCCCGGTCCCCTCGCTGTGGGGCTACTCGGGTTGCTCCTCGTCGGCGCAGGCGTCTACTTCACGGTTCGTCTACGGGGTGCGCAGTTCCGTCACGCCGGCGCCCTGATCGAAGCGCTCCGGCATAGCTTTCGCCCAGGCCACCCCGACGGCGTGTCGTCGTTCCGAGTATTCGCAGTGGGGTTGGGCGGACGGGTCGGGGCCGGAGACATCGTTGGCGTTGCCATCGCCAACACGTTGGGTGGACCTGGCGCAGTGTTGTGGATGTGGGCGGTTGCGCTGTTCGGGATGTGTACCGCCGTCGTCGAGAACACACTCGGGCACGCCAACAGGTTGTCGACCACGGTCGAAGCCGCGTTCGGCGTACCGACCATTGTCTCGGGGATCTCGGTGACCGTCGTTGCCGTGTTGGCGATCTTCGGGAGGGCTCCGCCGGATCACGTCGTTCGCCGAGATCGTCGCATCTCTGAGGGCGACGATCTATCTGCTGGCGGGTGTGTGCGTGGTGGCGATCAACCTCGACCGAGTGCCCGACGTGTTGGGCGACATCGTGCTGGGCGCGTTCGGCCGGCGCGAGGCAACGGGAGGCGCCGCGAGATACGCGGTGTCGCAGGCGATGATCCAAGGATTCCGTCGGGCTCACCGTGATCAACCTGGTCGCCATCTTGCTACTCGCGCCCAAAGCGAGCCGCGTCGTCAACGACTACTTCAGACAACGCGCCTCAGGACTCGAACCGACTTTCGATCCCGAGCAGTTCCCCGAGCTCGATCTCGATCCGCGGGACTGGTCGAGCTGTGAGTCCACGATCGAGCAGCGCTGACGGTTGGGTTCACGACCGGCAACGCGTCGCATCGGACCCCCGGGTAGACGCCGAGGCGCACGTCGTCGAGCCACACATCCGTGACACACTGGCGTCGTGCGTACCCGGCGGCAGCGGTATCGGTATCGGCGGTGCAGATGAGCGACCGCGACCCTGGCCAGGTGCTGCAACTCGCCGCCGAGCGGCTCGACGCGTTGGCCGATGTCGCCGAGTTGATGGGCGACGGCGCCGGAGCCGACCGCTTTCGGGCCGACGCCAACCGGCGCCGACTCGAAGCGATGGAACTGCTCGACGACTGAGTCGCTCAAACGGCGTACCGCAGCCGGTGATGCTGCCCGAGCACAACGTCGGCTGGCGAACCCGGGGTCGCCAGCGGTCCCGGATTGGCACGACGGAACTCGCGCATCTCCCGGCGCTCGGCCGACCACGCCTGGTAGCGCTCGACGAGCGAGGGACGGACACGGTCCGAGTCGGTGGTGATCGTCCACGGGCGTGCCGTCCGAGGCACGTTTCGACGTCATCGCCTGTTCGTCAGCGCTCGCGTTCGTCGCCGACTACGACCGCGTGACCGCCACGCTCGCGCAACATCTGCGACCTGACGGGCTGTTCGTCCAATGGGACTGGGAGCTCCAGCCCGGTGATGCTCATGACGTGGGCTCCACGCGTGAACGTATCGCCGCGACGCTCGCGGCTGCCGAGCTGCACGACGTTCGCGTCGACACGACCTTCGAGGTGACGATCGCCGACATGGTGATGGCCCCGCTCGTCGGCAGCGGTGTCATACCGCGACCGCCATCGCACGAGCGTCCCTACCTGGCGTACTGCGTGACGGTGTCGGTTGCGTCGATCAGCCAGCCGGGAATGATCCCCGCGAACAGCGTGAACACTGCAGCGCCAGCAATGGTGACCCCGACCGCCAGCGGCACGCGGATGGGCTCGCTGTTCTCCGCCGGCGTCCCCGTCCACACCGTCAGCATGATGCGGAGATAGACGAAAGCAGCGATCACCGCCGACACCATCGCGATCACTGCGATCGCGTAGCTGTCGACATCGACGGCGGCCTGGATCACGCCGAACTTGGCGATGAAGCCAGACGTGAACGGCACGCCCGCCTGCGCCAATAGGAACACGGTGAACGCCGTTGCAATTGCCGGACGACGCATCGAGAGTCCTCTGAAGGCCTCGATCGACGAGTCCCCACCGGCGTGACGCTGTACGACCAGGACGACGGCGAACGAGCCGATCACCATCACCGAATACAACATCAGGTAGAGCATCACCGCCGACATACCCGACCCGGGGTCGAGCTCGCCAGCGGTGTGTCCGGCCGCCTCTACCCCGACGAGCAAGAAGCCGGCGTGGCTGATCGACGAGTAGGCGAGCATCCGTTTGACGTCGGTCTGGACGACGGCGACCACCGAACCGACGAGCAGTGAGAGCAGCGCCAGCACCCAGATCACCGGCCGCCAATCGTCGCGGTAGAAGGGCAACGCAATCACGAGCACCCGCAACATGGCCGCGAAGGCCGCCGCCTTGGCCACCGACGCCATAAACGCGGTCACGGGCGAGGGCGCACCTTGATAGACGTCGGGTGTCCAGATGTGGAACGGCACGGCGGCCACCTTGAAGCCGAGCCCGACGAGCAGCAACGCAACGCCGGCGAGTGCTAGCCCATCGGGGGTCTCGAGATCGACGGTGTTCTGCAGCGCCACCACCATCTCGCTGATGTTGGTGGTACCCGTTGCGCCGTAGACCAACGCGATGCCGTACAGGAAGAACGCGCTGGCGAACCCGCCGAGGACGAAGTACTTGATCCCCGACTCGCCGCTGCGGTTGCTGCGCCGATTGCTGGCCGCGAGCACGTACAGCGCCAGAGACAGCGTTTCGAGGCCGAGGAACAACACGATGAGGTCGTTGGCCGACGCCATCACGACCCCGCCGGCGCCGGCGGTAAGCAACAGCGCATAGATCTCGGGCCCGTCGTTGGGAGTGCCCCGCAGATAGTCGTCGGCGAGCATCGCGACGAGGATGATCGACACGCAAATGAGGATCGTGACGAACATCGAGAACGTGTCGAAGGCGACTGCGCCCGCGACGAGCGTGGTCGGGCCGTTGTCGGTGATGTCGTCCCACTGCACCATGGCCAACGCTCCGGCCGTGCCGGCAGTTGTTGCACAGGCCAACGCATAGAGCCCGTTGGGCCAGCGCGGTGTGAGCGCTCCGGCGAGCATCATCAACAGCGCACCGGCGACGAGCGCGATCAGTGGCGACAGCGCGAACCAGTTCACTTCGGGTCCGACGAAGGTGTCGACCTGGGCCAACATCACTCGTCCTCCCCCTCGTCGGAGCCCTCTTCGGTCGAGAGCTCTTCCTCACCGTGCTCTTCTTCGAGCTCGATCTGGGCACGCTCGAGCTGCTCTTGGCTGATCTCGGGCTCAGGTCGCACCAGGTCGGTGCGCTCCTCGACGTGTTCGAGTAACGCGTCAACGCTGGGGTTGATGCGATCCAGGAGTGGCTTGGGATACACACCGGTGAACACGATCACTGCGATGAACGGCAACAGCACCGCCGCCTCACGCACCTTGAGCTCCGGGAACGTCTTCGACTTCTCGTCGGGGACACCGTGGAACGTGCGCTGGTAGGCCCACAGCAGGTACAGCGCAGCGAGGATCACACCGGTGGCACCAACGATCGTCCACCAGCGAGCCGTGTCCCACGAGCCGAGCAAGATCAGGAATTCGCCGACGAACCCGTTGAGGCCAGGGACACCGATCGACGACAACATGACGATCATGAACCCGGCTGCGAAGATCGGGGCGACGGTCTGGATGCCGTTGAAATCGGCGATCATGCGCGTGTGCTGGCGTTCGTACATCCAGCCGACCAGGAGGAACAGCGCGCCGGTCGACACGCCGTGGTTGACGTTCTGCAGCGTTGCACCGGTGAGGCCTTGCTCGGTGAACGCGAACGTGCCGAGGATGATGAACCCCATGTGGGCCACCGACGAGTAGGCGACGAGCATCTTCAGGTCGGGCTGCATCGTCGCCGCGATCGCGCCGTAGATGATGCCGATGACCGCGAGCGTGAGGAAGAGGTACCGCGTGAAATCCCAGAACGCTGCTTCGGGGAACAGGTAGATCCCGAATCGCACGAGTCCGTACGACCCCAACTTCAGCAGCACCCCGGCCAGGATCACCGAACGGTGACCGGCCTGCGTGTGCGAGAGCGGGAGCCACGTGTGGACCGGCACGATGGGCACCTTCACGGCGAACGCAATGGCGAACGCGAAGAACAGCCATCGACCCGTCGAGGTAGCGAAGTTCGCTCCCTCGGCGATCTCGATCAGGTCGAAGGTGAGGTAGCCGAGCGAGTTGCGGGCGATCACTGCAGTGGCCACGACGCCCACGAGCATGAACGCGGAGCCGAACATCGTGTACAAGAAGAACTTGGTCGCCGCGTACTCCCGCTCCTCGTGACCCCAGCCCGCGACGAGGAAGTACATCGGCACGATGATGATCTCGAAGAACAGGAAGAACATGAACAGGTCGAGGCTGAGGAACGTGCCGAGCACGCCGGCCTCGAGCAACAACATCCATGCGAGATACGACTTGTGTTCGCGCTCGGGATCGATCCCGATGATCACCAGCGGGAAGATGAACGCCGTCAGGGCAACGAGAAACAGCGAGATCCCGTCGACACCGAGGTGCCAAGAGATACCCCATGGCTCGATCCACGTCTGTTTGGAGACGAACTGGAACCCAGCCTCGCCGGTCTCGAACGACGACAGCAACCAGATCGTCAGCGCAGCGGTGCCGACTGTGGCGGCGCCGGCGAGCAGCTGCGCGTACTCAGGGTTGCGACGCGGCGTGAACAGCACCAACACCGCGGCGATCACCGGGAGCACGACGATCGCCGTGAGGATCGGGAAGCCGAGCGACGCGCCGTCGGCAGCAAGGATCACAAAATCCCCCTGAACACGACGAGCCAGGCCAGGATGAGCAGCGCGCCGAGACCGATGAATCCGGCGTACTGGCGGACGTTGCCGGTCTGCCCCTTGCGCAGTTGACCGGCCGTCTCACGCACCCCGATGGCGGTGCCGTCGACGACATGGCGGTCGTACAACCGATCGACGTCGGCAACCGCCTGGAACCCGGCGCGGCCGGGACCGCCCATGAACTTGGCGATCGTCGAGTCGTAGTACCAGCCGTTGGCCAAGAATGACGGCTCCCACGGCTTGATTCGCTTCTGGGAGTAGATCAACCACGCCAGGCCGATGCCGACGGCCACGCACGCAATGGCCAGCGCGACCAACAGGTACTCGTTCTCGTATGCCCAGGATGATTTGATATCGGCCTCGCCGAACTCGATCACGGGATGCAGCCACTCTTCGAGCTTCAGCTGACTGCGCGTTGGGATCCCGAACAGCGCCGGCAGGTTGAGCACGCCAGCGGTGGCCGCGAGGAACGCCAACACCACGAGCGGAATCAGCATGACGGGCGGCGACTCGTGCGGCTTGAACTCGCCGTGGGCGCCATGGGTCGTCACTGCGCCGCCGTCTGGCGCGGCCTCGTCGGGGTCATCGGACACGGCTGCGCCAACGCTCTGCGGCGTGGGTTCGGGCTCGGGCGCCTCTGCCTCGTTGGCCCGACTCTCCCACTTGGCCTCGCCGAAGAACACCAAGATGACCTGACGGGTCATGTAGAACGCGGTGATGATCGCTGCGATCAGACCGAGGAGATACAACGGCACGCTGTCGGCGAGGGCGTAGAGCAAGACTTCGTCTTTGGACCAGAAGCCGGAGAACGGCGGGACGCCAGCAATCGCCAGGTAGCCGATGATGTAGCACGCAGCGGTGACCGGCATGTACTTGCGCAGTCCGCCCATCTTGTGCATGTCTTGCTCGTCGTGCATGCCGTGGATGACCGAGCCGGCACCGAGGAACAACAGCGCCTTGAACGACGCGTGGGTGATCATGTGGAAGATCGCAGCCACGTACGCGCCACTGCCGACGGCGAGGATCATGTACCCGATCTGGGAGACCGTGGAGTACGCGAGCACCTTCTTGATGTCGTTCTGGGCCAATGCGATGGTCGCCGCGAACAGTGCGGTGATGCCACCGACGTAGGCGATCGTCGTCGGTACCCAGTCGTAGGCGACGGTGATCACCGGGTTGATGCGCACGAGCAGGAACACCCCGCCGGTGACCATGGTGGCTGCGTGGATCAGCGCCGACACCGGCGTCGGTCCGGCCATCGCGTCGGGCAGCCAGAAGTACAGCGGCAGCTGAGCGCTCTTGCCGGTCGCACCGAGCAGCAACAGCATCGCGATGCCGGTCGCCGCAACGCCGCTCATCAGCCCGCTCTCGGCAGCGTCGTTCAGCGCGTTGTACGACAGCGAGCCGACAGTGGCGAACGCCAGGAACATCGCCAGCATGACGCCCCAGTCGCCGACGCGGTTGGTGATGAATGCCTTCTTGCCCGCCGTCGCCGCCTCTTCCCGGGTGTGCCAGAACGACACGAGCAGGTACGAACAGGTCCCGACGCCTTCCCAGCCGAGGAACGTCACCAGGAGGTTCTCACCGAGCACCAACAGCGTCATCGAGAAGACGAACAGGTTGAGATACAGGAAGAACTTCGAGAACTTCGGATCACCCTGCATGTACCCGATGGCAAAGAGGTGGATCAGCCCGCCGATGCCGCAGACGAACAGGCACATGGCGATCGACAGCGGATCGGCGAGGAACGCCAAGTCGACCTGGAGTTCGCCGACGGGGAGCCAGCTGAAGAGGGTGACCACCTCTTCGCGATCCTCTTCGGGTTTGCCGAGGAAGTCGAAGTAAATCGCCGCAGCTACAACGAATGAGGCGAACACCATGCCGGCCGCGAAGTACCCGGCGATCGGGTCGCCGAGTCGACGCCCGAACAGCAGCAACACCAGAAACCCGAGCAGGGGAAAGGCAGGGATCAGCCAGACGAGTTCTGCCATGACCTAGCCCTTCAGCTCCGCGAGGTCGTCGGCGGTCGCGCCCGGCCGTCGTCGCATGATGGCGACGATGATGCCGAGCCCGACCACGACCTCGGCCGCCGCCACCACGAGCACGAAGAACACCGCGGTCTGGCCGTTGATGTCGCCCAATTCGGTCGCCAACGCAACAAAGGTGAGGTTGGCCGCATTGAGCATCAGCTCGATGCACATGAACATGATCAGCGGGTTGCGCCGGATCAACAGGCCGAATGCACCGATCGAAAAGAGCAGCGCCGCAAGCAACAGATACGACGTGGCGGGAATCGCAGCGATCACTACGCGACGTCCTCGACGGGTTCCTCGGCACCCTTCGGCCACTTGCGCGTCATCAACACCGTGCCCACGACGGCGACGATCAGCAGCACCGAGGTGAGCTGGAAGGCGAACACGTGGTCGCCGAACAAATTCGTCGCCAACTGGTTGATGTTGGCGTCGTTGTCGCCGGTGGCCGTCGCCGTGTCGACTCCCGTGCCCGGATTGATCTCCAGCGCATCTCGAGACTGAACGATCGCGGCGCCGATCAACGCCAACAGCCCAACGCTCATGATGGCGGCCAACGGCCGCTGCACGTTGAGCGGCTCGATCGATAGATCGATCGAGCGGTCGACGCCGAGCAACATGATGACGAACAAGAACAACACCACGATGGCGCCCGCGTAGACGATGATCTGGACCGCCGCCAGAAAGTGCGCCTCCATCGCGACGAACTGCACAGCAACGCCGAACAGCGTGAGCACCAAACCGAGCGCGGCGTGCACGGGATTTCGAAACGCAACGACGCCGACCGCGCCGCCGAGGATCATGACGGCGGCGGCGAAGAAAACGACGTACTCGAGGAACGTCGCATCATTCACCGTTTGACCACCTTCGTTCCTGGATCTTCCTCGTCGCGCTCGGGCTGCTTCGGCTCGGGCGGCCGGACACCGTAGCCCAACTCGCCGCTCCAGCCGACTTCTCCTTCGAACGTTGCGTCGCCCGACGGTGACGTGGCGCGCATCCACCCACTGGTGAGCACGTCGTCGCCTTCGCGCCAATCCTCCCACGGTTGTGCCTGCGGCTTGCCGTCGTCGTCGACCACGAGCTCACGCTTGGTGTAGATCGCGTCTTGGCGGTTGGTGAACGAGAACTCGAACAGCTTCGACTCGGTGATCGCCTCGGTCGGGCAGGCCTCCACACACAGGTCGCAGTGGATGCATCGCAAGTAGTTGATCTCGTACACGTAGCCGAACCGCTCGCCGGGCGAGGTCGGATTCTCGGGGTCGTTGTCGGCGCCGCGCACGTAAATGCAGTTGGCCGGACAGACACCCGCACACAACTCACAACCAATGCACTTCTCCATGCCGTCCTCGTACCGGTTGAGGACATGACGACCGTGCAACCGCTCCGGCCTCGGAAGCTTCTCGTCCTTGCGGGCGTCGCGTGCGTCGGTTCCGGCTTTCTTCGCAACGCGACCGCCGGAGTACTCGGTGGTCACCCGCTTGCCCCCGAACAGGCGGTGCTGACGAATGGTGACGGCGAATCCGTCGAGATAGCCCATCAGGTGGTGACTCCTTCACGAGTTGGAGGTGTCTCGTCGGCCTCGAGGCGATTGTTCTGAGCCACGCGCAACGCAAGCAGGAACAGTCCGCCTGCCGCCGCGCCGACGGCCAGGCTGATCACCACGACGCGCAAGCTGTCGGCAAACGTGCCGTCGGGTGAGAACTCGCGCAGCGCAGCGAGCAGCAAGAACCAGCCGAGCGCCACCGGGATCAGGATCTTCCAACCGAAGTCCATCAGCTGGTCGTAGCGCAGCCGCGGCAACGTCGCTCGGAACCACACGAACAGGTAGAGGAATCCGAGCAACTTCAGCGCGAACCACGCAGTTCCCGACAGCGGCCCGAGGAATGCGAGCACGTTGACGTCGCCGAGGAACAACGGTTGAGGTCCGCCGAAGAACAGGGTCACGATCACTGCCGACATCGTGACCACACCCATGAACTCGCTGAGGAAGAACAGCGCAAAGCGGATCCCGGAGTACTCGGTGTTGAACCCACCGACGAGCTCCTGTTCGGCTTCGACGAGGTCGAACGGCGGCCGGTTCAGCTCTGCCGTGGTGGCGATGAGGAACACGATGAACGGCACGATGCCCGTCGACACGAGGTTCCAGTTGACGAACGAGTCCTGCTGAGCAACGATGCTGGCGGTCGACAACGTGCCAGCCGACAACAGCACAGCGGCGAGACTGAGACCGAGCGCCGCCTCGTACGACACCATCTGCGCAGAGGCACGGACCGATCCGAGGAGCGGGTACTTCGACCCGCTGGACCAACCGGCGAGCATGATGCCGTACACAGCGATCGACGACAGGGCGAGTACCACGAGAATGCCGATGGGTGGATCGGCCAGCTGCACCCTGGTGACCTCACCGAACCAGACCACCGTGCCGTCTTTGAGCGTCCCGTCGTCGTTCGGTCCGAACTCGCCACCGAGCGGGATCACCGACCAGATGAGGAAGGCGGGGACGAACGACAGGAACGGAGCGAGGCGGAACACCACCCGATCGGCGCGCGACGGCAACAGATCTTCTTTGAAGAACGACTTGATGCCGTCGGCGAGGGCCTGGAAAATCCCGCGCGGGCCGGCGCGATTCGGACCGATCCGGTTCTGCAGACCCGACACCATCTTGCGCTCGAAGTTCACCATGAAGATGGTGGAGACGAGGCCGATCACGAAGACGACGACCACCTTGAGGATCACGATCAGCAGCGGCGTCCACAGCAGCCGCCCCTCGAGGAGCGGATCGATGGCGATCATCCAGCGCGCTCGATTCGCACATCGGTGACACCGGCACCGGCATCGACGATGTCGCCGACCGACGCGCCCGCCTGATTGAACGGCGACCATGCGATGCCGCGCGGCACACGCTCGTCGCCGGCCACGTTGATGACCACGGTCGACTGCGCGCTGGTCACGGTGACGTCGTCACCGACCTCGACGCCGAGTTGTGCGACGTCGAGTGGGTTCAAGTAGAGGCCACCGCCCGGCGCCAGATTGGCGAGTGAACGCGACATCTGCGTCCCCGTGGCGTCATCGAACAACTTGCGGCTTATCACCAACCGGTAGTCGTAGTTGTTGCGCGGCGGCGGCGAGAAACCCGCACTGGTCGCCCGAGGCACATGTGCCGGAACGACGACGCCGTCGACGGTGTTCTTCACCTCGGTGTGAGACGCGCCAGCGAACCCTTCGACCGTCGACGCGACGATCTCGGTGACGTCATCGACGGTCGCTGCACCGCGCAACGGATGATCGGACGGAAACGAACGCTCCCCGAGACGTACGCCCAGATCGAGCGCAATCATCCAATCGGGACGACTGGTCCCCGTGGCCGTCACCTTCTGATTGACATCGGTGACCCGACCTTCGAGGTTCGTCGTCGTGCCGGACTTCTCGGCGAACGACGACGCCGGCAAGACGACGTCGGCACGTTGGGTCGACGCAGTCGGATGGGTGTCGACCGAGATCACCCGCGCCACGCCGGCGATCGCTCGCCGGGCGAGATCGGCATCCGGGCAGTCGCTGAGCGGGTCACTGCCGACCAGGATCAACACATCGAGGCGCCCCTCGCTGGCTGCCTGCAACGTCGCCAGAGCATCGTGTTCGTCATCGGCCGGCGCCATCCCCATCAACAACGCTCCGTTGACGTTGCCTCGTCGGAGCGCTGGGAGCACGGTGGCCTCGGGAACTGCATCGAACAACGCATCGACCGCGGCGATGACGGCGTCGGGAGACTCGGCAAGGTTCCCGCGACCGGCAACGATCACGACCGGACCAGCCGCGAGTTGATCGGCGATTGCTTCGTCGGACAGCGCCGCCGCCACGGCGGCGGACTGCGCGCCGGGTTCATGACGGATCGACTTCCATGCATACGGGGTCAACCCGGTCTCGGTGGCCGAGAACTCAAGGATCCGGCTCCGTCGCTTCTCGGCCGCGTCGCGTAGCCGCAGGTACAACACGCCCAGCTCTTCTTTGAGGTCGGGGCCCATCAACACGATCGTGGAGGCATTGGCCGCTTCGTTGATCGTCGCCCGCGGATACCCGAGAATTCCTGTCGGCAGTCCGTCACCGACCTGGGCATCGCGGTACGACGAGCCCATCACGTCGGCCAGTTGCGCCCATGCGTACGCATCCTCGTTGGTGCCGCGAGACCCGCCGAGAACACCCACGGACTCCGGTGTCGCGAGCGCATCGCGCAGCACGCCGGCAGCGGCGTCGAGCGCAATATTCCAGGTCGTCGGCGTCAGACCACTTTCGGTGCGAATCATCGGCTCGCTCAGCCGTTGGTCTGAGTTGAGCGCCTCGAAGTTGAAGCGGCCGCGATCGCACATCCATCCCCAGTTCACGGCGTCGGAGTCGACGCCCTGGTAGCGGATCACCTCGTCGCGGCTCGCCTGAACGACGATCCGGCAACCGACTGCGCACCCCATGCACGTCGACTCGACCTGATCGAGGTCCCAAGGTCGGGCCTTGAATCGATACGGCTTCGCCGTGAGCGCACCGACCGGACAGATCTGGACGGTGTTGCCGGAGAAGTACGACACGAACGGCTCGTCGGGGAACGTCATCACCTGGGTGTTGTTGCCCCGGCTGACGAAGTGGATCAGCTTGTCGCCTGCGACCTCGTCGGCAAATCGTGTGCAGCGATCGCACAGAATGCACCGTTCACGGTCGAGGTAGACGAGATCGCTGATCGGAATCGGCTTTTCGTAGTGCCGTTTCTGCTCGACGTACCGACTCTCGCCGGGCCCATGACTGAACGCCTGATCTTGAAGGGGGCACTCTCCCCCTTTGTCGCACACCGGGCAGTCGAGCGGGTGGTTCGCCAGCAACAGCTCGAGCACGCCTTCCTGCGCGCGCTTCACCGCTGGCGTCGCCGTGTTGACCACTTGGCCGTCGGCGGTTGGCGTCATACACGACACCACGGTCATCGTTCCGCGCGGCCCCTCGACCTCCACGAGACACTGCCGGCACATCCCGACCGGCGACATCCGCGGGTGGTAGCAGAAATGTGGAACGTAGGAGCCGTGCTCGTTGCACGCATCGATCACCAGACCACCGGGGTCGACGCGCCGCTCGACACCATCGATGATCAGTTTGATCGAATCGTCTTCGGGCTCGGGTTCCTCGGTCACCTCTTCGTCGACAGCGGCGTCGACGTCATCGGCGCTGACGTCCTCGTCGGCGTCTGAAGCCTGGGTGTCGTCGGTGGACTCAGACATGAACCGCCACTCCAGATGTTCCGTGGATCGCATGACGCTCGACACCGTCGATCGGGCGCCCGTGTTCAACGTAGTGATCGAACTCGTGGCGGAATCGTTCGACGGCTGACACGATCGGGCTGACCGCCGACGGCCCCAACGGGCAGATCGTGGTCTGCTTCGGCGGCCACGCCAGACCAGGGCTGATCGATTCGCAGACGTCGACGAGCGTCGCCAGATCCTCGGGGCGTCCGTTGCCATCGAGCATCCGCTTGAGGATGCGCTCAAGCCATGTCGTTCCCTCGCGGCACGGGGTGCACTTGCCACACGACTCGCGAGCGAAGAATCGTACGACCCGCCAACAGGCGGCGACCATGTCGGTGGTGTCGTCCATGACGACGATCGCACCCGAGCCGAGCATCGAGCCGGCCTGGTCGACGGTGGCCTTGTCGAGCGGTAAGTCGAGGTGCTCGGGGAAGAACCAGATCGCCGAAGCACCGCCCGGGATGAACGCCTTGACCGACCGCCCGTTGCGCACACCGCCGCAGTACTCGGGGGCCTCGACCAGGTCGCGAAACGTGGTGGTGCCGTTCGGCACCTCGAACACGCCTGGTGCGTTGACATGGCCGGACACGGCGAACATCCGCATTCCGGTCGACGTCGGCGACGCCAGGTCGTAGAAGTCCTGACCGCTGTGGTTGATGATCCAGGGCAAGTTCGACAGTGTCTCGACGTTGTTCACGATCGTCGGCTGCAGGTACAAACCCTTGGCCGCAGGAAAGAACGGAGGCTTCAAGCGCGGCATGCCCCGCTCGCCCTCGAGGCTCTCGATGAGCGCCGTCTCCTCGCCGACGATGTAGGCGCCAGCTCCCCAGCTGAGATGGATGTCGACGGAGAAATCGGTACCGAGGATGTTCGTTCCGACGAGGTTGTTGGCGTACGCATCGTTGAGCGCCTGCGCGATGCGTTCCTGGGCCAGCGCCATCTCGCCACGGACGTACAAGAACGCCTGCGCCGCGCCAACCGCGTAGCTCGCCAGCACGACACCCTCGATCAGCTGATGCGGATCGAGTTCCATCAACATGCGGTCTTTGTAGGTCCCCGGTTCGGACTCGTCGCCGTTGACCACGATGTAACGCGGGAACACGCCGTCGGGCAGAAAACCCCACTTGACGCCCGCCGGGAACCCGGCGCCGCCGCGACCCTGAATCTCGGAGGTCTTCACCTGATCGTGTACTGCGTCGGGCGTCATCGCAGTGAGCGCACGTCGCAGCGCTTCGTAACCACCCGAGCGGACGTATCCGTCGTAGGTGTAGCCGTCGGCTTGGTCAAAGCGCGTGGTGATCAGCTTGGGTCCGGTGGGGACGCCGCTCACTGCGCCCCCGTCGCTCCCGTTGGCGGCACCTGGATCGTCAGCGGGCATCAACGGCCTCCTGTGCGCGACGGCCGGTATCGGCCCAGTTGTCGGGGGTGGTCTGGCGGACCCGAGCGAGCGTGCCGTGGGGCGGGATCTCGTCGTCGAGCGCACCGTTGCGGAGGTCATCGACGAGCGCGTCGAAGTCCTCGTTGGTCACGCGGTATCGGTATCGATAGTTGACCTGCAGTGCGGGTGCTTCCGTGCACGCCGCAATGCACTCGACGTCTTCGATGGTGAACATGCCGTCCGTCGTCGTTGAGCCGCTCTTGATGCCGAGGCGCTCCTCGGCATGTTCGAGCAGTTCCCAGGCGCCGAGCAACTGACACGAAATGTTGGTGCACACGTTGATGCAGTACTTGCCGACCGGCTCGAACTTGAACATCTCGTAGAAACTCGCGGTGCCGTACACCTCTGCCGGGGTGATGCCGATGAGTTCGGCGATGTGCTCCATTGCGTCCGTGGAGACGTACCCATCTTGCTCCTGGGCGAGATGCAGCACAGGGATCAAGGCCGACTTGGGACGCGGACAGCGAGCGATGATGTCGTTGGCGACGATCACGTGGTGATCCGACAGTCGGCTCACGTGGTTCCTCCCGCTGGGATTCGTGAAGTCATGTCTCGGGAATCATTTCACAAGCGCGGCTGCGCGCGTGCAGCCATAGGCGGTCTCTGAACGGTCAGCGGTCGACGCCGCCAAGGACGGGATCGACAGACGAAATCACGGCAACGGCGTCGGCGACCAGCCCACCGCGCATCATGTGCGGCAGACACTGGATATTGGTGAAGCTCGGGTCACGCATATGCATGCGGTACGGAGTGGCCGATCCGTCGCTGGCGATGTAGCAGCCTGTCTCGCCGCGCGGGCCTTCGATGCCGACGTATGCCTCTCCTTCGGGCACCTTGAACCCCTCGGTGAAGATTTTGAAGTGGTGGATCAACGCCTCCATCGACTCGTCGATCCGCGCCCGTGGCGGCGGGGTCACCTTCTTGTCCTGGATGCGGTAATCGCCAGCGGGCATCCGTTCGAGGATCTGCGCCACGAGCCGCATCGACTCTCGGATTTCTGCCAGCCGGATGGCGTAGCGGTCGAAGCAGTCGCCGTACCCGCCGACGACGATGTCGAAGTCGAGTTCGTCGTAGCGCAGGTAGGGCAGGTCGCGACGGAGATCCCACTCGACGCCGGTCGACCGCAGGATCGGGCCGGTGGCTCCGAGCGCCAACGCCTCACTGGGCGTGATCACTCCGACACCCTGGAGCCGCTCCCGCCAGATCGGCTGACCGGTCATCAACGTGTCGTACTCGTCGAGACGCCCAGGCAGGAGATCGAGGATGTGCAGTACACCATCGCGCCAACCTGGTGGCAGGTCGGCGGCGAGCCCGCCCGGCCGGATGTAGTTGTGGTTCATCCGCAGGCCGGTGACCTCTTGGAAGAAGCGCAACACCTCTTCGCGCTCGCGCCAGCCGTAGATCATCATCGACACAGCGCCGAGGTCCATGCCGTTGGTCGCCATGAACAACAGGTGACTGCTCATCCGATTGAGTTCCGCGAGCAACATGCGGATCCACACGGCGCGCTCGGGGATCTCGCCGTCGATGCCCAGGAGTCGCTCGGTGGCCATCGAGAACGCCAACTCGTTGGTGAGCGGACTGAGGTAGTCCATGCGGGTGACATTGGTGCCGCCCTGCAGATACGTCAGCTGCTCCGCGGTCTTCTCCATCCCGGTGTGCAGATACCCGATGATCGGCTTGCACCGCAGGACCTTCTCGCCTTGCAACTCGAGCATCAACCGCAACACACCGTGCGTCGAAGGGTGCTGGGGACCCATGTTGATGATCATCGTCTGGTCTTCGTCGGGGTCGTCGGGCAGGTCTCCGAGTGCTGCGGCCTCCGCTTCGGACATCCGCAGCACCGCGCCGACCTCGCGCAACAGGTCGTTGGCGGTCAGTTCGCTGCGCAGCTTGAGCTGCTGATCGCCTTCATCGGTCTGCGGAATGAACTGCCGGTAGGCGTCGGGGTGCGCCTGGTTGTAGGCGTCCTCGGCCTTGTGGTCCTTGCCGACGAGCGGCGCGTCATCGGCACTTGCGACCTCATCGACAGCAGGGTCGTCGACGGTGCTCATCAGGCGTTGGCCTCCTTGAACTGCACGGGGATGTGGCCGATGTCGTAGTCCTTGCGCAGCGGATGTCCGACCCAATCCTCGGGCATCAAGATGCGCGTCAGGTCGGGATGCCCGTCGAACACGATGCCGAACATGTCGTACACCTCGCGCTCGTGGGCCTCGGTGCCAGGATGCAGGTCGAACAGCGATGGGATGTTCGCTTCGTCGTCGGAGATCTGGACGCGCAGCCGAGTGCGCCGGCGGTTCTCCAAGTCGATCAGATTGACGACTACCTCGAAGCGCTCGGCCTCGATGCCGGCCGGGAGCGGGCGCTGCGGGTGTTCGAGGTAGTCGACAGCCGTCACATCGACGCACAACGAGTAGCCGTCGTCGAGCAACGCCTTGGCGACTTCGACGTATCGGTCACGCGGGACATGCACGATCTCCTGCCCGCGATCAACCACTGCCGGACAGTCGTGCACACGGGCCACCTCGTCGACGACCTCAGGCTCGTGGAGCGACTCGGGCTCGCTGCCGATGTCGCTCATCGGCGATCACTCATGACGTGCTCTCGGGCGTGCGCGTGGCGCTCAGCAGAACGGGCGCCGCAGTCGGTTCGATGAGCTCGACGTGAATTCCGGCGCCACCGTCGGCACTGTCGGCGCGGCGCTTCATCAGCTCGTTGTTCTCGATCAGATCGTGCAGGGTCTCGATCGCATGAATCAACGTTTCCGGCGTCGGCGGGCAGCCGGGGGCGTACACATCGACGGGGACGATCTGATCGACGCCCTGGACGATCGCATAGTTGTTGAACATGCCGCCCGAGCTGGCGCACACGCCCATCGAGATGACCCACTTGGGCTCGGCCATCTGGTCGTACACCTGGCGAAGGACCGGAGCCATCTTCTGACTGACGCGCCCGGCGACGATCATGATGTCGGCCTGCCGAGGCGACGCTCGGAAGACCTCCATCCCGAAACGCGAGATGTCGTAATGCGCGCCTCCGGTGGCCATCATCTCGATCGCGCAGCACGCCAGGCCGAACGACGCCGGCCACGAGGAGCGCGAGCGGGCCCAGTTGACCAGGTCTTCGAGACGCCCGGTGATGACGTTGTGGGTCAGCCCGCCGATGCCGTCGTCGCGGACGTCGTTGATAATGCCCATTTACGCCGCACTCGGGGACGAGGATTCGGGTTCGCGGCCTTCGGTACCGACGCGGCGCACGGTCGACGCCAAGGTGCGCTCGGGCGTCACCATCGCAGCATCGGTGGCGAGCTGGCGGTACCGCTGCATCGGGCCCCAGTCGAGACCGCCGCGAGCGACCTCGTAGACGAAGGTGGCGAAGAAGATCACCGAGAAGAACAAGATCGCCCAGAACCCATAGAAGCCGAGCGTGGAGTGATTCACGGCGTACGGGTACAAGAAGATGATCTCGATGTCGAACATGATGAACAACATGGCGACGACGTAGAAACTCACCGGGAACCGCTCGGGCGGCTCACGACTCGGGACGATGCCGCACTCGTACGGCGCCTCCTTGGCCGATGAAGGCCGACGCGGGGCGAGCAGACGCGACGCGAAGAAGCTGAGGATGCCAAACACCACCGCCAGGGCCAGCAGAACGACGAGCGGGAGGTATTGCGACATCTAGGTGGATGCTCCCACCGGTTCGCGCGCCTCGTCGGCTGAGGTCGTCGCCTCGACCGGCGTTGGCTCGGTGGTTTCGATCGGCATCGCAAGGTTCTCCCGGAGGATGCGGTCCCGGCGATGCAAAAGGTAACACAGGGCCAAGAAGATGGCTCCGCCACCGATGGTCAGCACGGTCGCCGGCTGCCGAACGGCGCCGAGGTCACGGATCATGTACACGTACACCCGCTGGCGGCTCTCGTCGATCACCGGCGTGGCCGGGGCACGGCCCGGTTCGGTTCGCGTCGGCTCGACGGTCGATGCCTCGGCGACGACGTAGTGCGGCGTATGGAAGAACGCCAGGAAGTCGAGCGAGTCGTTGATCTTGGGCCAGCGCTCCCCGCCGGTGTCGAACACCTCGGTGATCTGATACTGACCTGCTGCGAAGGCACCCTCTTCTTCGAGGTACACACTGGCTGCAGCCTGCGCCTGACCGAAACCGGGCGATGCCGGGTCGAGCGTGACCCAGCCCTCCTCGATGAATTGTTCGTTGACGATCAGGGCGTTTTCCGTCGCCGTGGCATCTTCGGGGATCGCAGGCAGACCACTGAGGGCACCGCCTGCCACCAGCGCCTGACTGTCTTGCAACACGGTGGCGCCGGGAACGGGCTCCCACGACGGATCGGGTCCGCGAAGGCCGATGCCGTAGATCCACCACACCGAACCCATCAGCGCCATCCATCCAGCAAGCGCGGTCAGCGCAACGAGGAAGCCGAGTCGGGCGCCAATATTGGTGCCGAGCAGCAGGTAGACGCTCCCGCACAGCACGACGAACCCGATGATCACGGTGAGGATGCCGCGGATTTCGGGCTCCCACCCGATCGCAACAAGCGACATTCCGAACGACATGCTCACAAACTCCGGACGTAGTCGACGACGGCTTCGATCTGCTCGTCGGTGAGCAGCGATCCAAAGCCTGGCATACGGCCGCTGCCTTGACCGTTTCGGCCATACAGCACACCGTACTCCGAGCCGTTCTTGATGAACTGGATCATGTCGTCGCGACTGGCGAAGTGCGAGTTGGCAGAGCCGCCGGTGAGGTTCCAGCCGTATGCCCCCTGGCCGGCAACGCCCGGCTGGTCGTAGCTCCAGCCGAGGGTGTGGCAGCGGGCGCAGCTGTAGGCACCCGACGACAGTTCAAGGTTGTACAGCGCTTCGCCGTACGACTCCGCCTCGCCGTCTTCGACGGCACGCAGTGCGGCTGCGTCGATGTCGGCTTGGAGTTCCGCCGGAAGCGTGCCGGTGCCACACGACAGCGGATCCTCGCCTTCGATGCAGTTCTCACGCGGAATCTGAATGCTCCACATGTAGGCCAGCAGCGTGTCGATCTGTTGGGTGTTCATCGGACCGCCACCGACAAGGCCCCACGGCGACATCGGCGAGAACGGTCGGCCGTAGTTGAGGATGAAGCGAACTTCGTCTTCGTCGAACTTGTAATAAATCGTGTTCAGCGCCGGCGCTTTCCAGTTGACCGCCTGGATCTCACCGTTCTGCGGATCGGTCACGGTGAACGGCGCTTCGCCGCCCACGGCCGCCATACCGCCATGACATCCGGCGCAGTTGAATCCGCCGTCGGCGGTCGAGGCAAACAGGCCCGCGCCCCAGCCGATGAACGTGTCGTCCCACTGCTCCTCGGCGCCGGCTTGGCGTGTCGGCTCGAACACCCAGTACAGCGGAAGCGCAACGACGATGATGCCGAGTAGCAGCACGCCGACCAGCTGGTATCGCTGCAGGCGCGGGCCCTCGAGGGTCTCGTCGTCGAAGTACTCCTTGCGATTCGCCGCCAACTCGAGCTCGGCACCGACCTCGCGTCGTCCGGCGACGACATTGAAGATCGCGTAGACGATCCAGCCGAGCGAGATGATGACGAGGCCGATGATGGCGATCGTCGTGGTCGCCAGCGCAACCGTGGCCGTTGCCATCAGTGGCTGCCCTCGCTGGTGCAGTGTGGACCCTCGGCCTCTTGGCCGGTGGTGTTGGTGCCGATCGCCGGACCGGGCACGAGCGTGCCCGTATCGATCAGCACTTCTTGCGACGCCGAGATCGTGGCGGGATACCGGTCCATGCCGCGCGGTGCCGGGCCGGCCTTGTGCTCACCGGCACGGTTGTACTGCGAGCCGTGGCACTGACATTCGAACCACTGGCTCGTCGCACACTCGGGCACACGACACCCGAGGTGCGGACACGTTTGGCTGAGCACGGTGATGCCCTCGCGCATCGACACCAGGATGTTCTCGGGGTACACGCCCTCGGCCAGCGGCAGCGATGCTTCGGGATACGCCGTGATCCACGAACGCGCTTCGGGCACGTACAAGAACCCTCCGCCGAGATCGATGCCGTCGCGGACCGCGCCGAGCCGTCCTGCATTGACGGTGCCACCGAAGCCGCCGGTTCCGCTCGGCCACAGGAACGCCACGAACGCTGCGGCCGCGAACGCGCCGATCCCGGCGCTCATCAGCGTAACGGTCGCCCGGTTGAAGAACTGCCGGCGGGACACGCCAACGACCTCTGGATCCGGCGGTGTCCACGCAACGATGTCGGCGTCATCGGCCTTGACGATGTCGGTGCTCGGGCCTTTCCGGGCGGCGACGCCGGCCGCTTCGGCCACCGCTGCCGACTCGACGAGTTCGGATGCCTCTTCGTCTTGCGCAGCGCGCTGGGCGCGGTCGCGCTCGAGGGTCTCGGCGGACAGCGCGCCGGCACCGCGGACGTCGCTACGGCGAGCCAGCGTGAGGAACGCCAGGCCGCCCAGGACGACGACCACAGCGATGGCGATGGCGATGATTGCGGCAGTGCTCATGTCGGGGGTCTCCTTTGCCGTCGATCAGAGTTCGAAGAACAGGCCATCCCGCCAGGGCAGGATGAAGTTGAATCCCGGCCCTCGGAAGAACGAGCCGATCATCACGAGTACGGCCCAGAACATCAGATGGACGGTCATTAAACCGGTGGCGAACTTGCGGTCCTCCGGCTTGTTGGATGGATTGCGATCGATATACGGAGCCAGCACGAGGGCGATGAGGCCCATGCCTGGCAGCGTCACGCCGGCGACCATCGGGTGGAACATCGTGAGCAGTTCCTGCAGACCGAGGAAGTACCACGGCGCTTTCGACGGGTTGGGCGTCTGGTTCGTGTTGGCCAACTGGAGCAGCGGTGCGTTAACCCAGATGGAGAAGAGGAACGTGAATGCCGTGCAGGCCAACGCCGCCACGAATTCGCCGACGAGGAGATGCGGCCAGGTGTGCACCTTGTCGACGGGCGTCGCCTTGACGTCTTGAATCGACCCGGACTTGACCACGGTCAACAGGCGCTGCGTGTGACCGCCGGGTCCCCCACCGACCGGAACGCCACCACCGGCAGGCGCGGCAGCCACCACGGCGCCGACCTTCTCGGCGACGGCGACTGCGCCACCGCTCTCGGTGACGTCATCGCCGCCGGACTTGGCGGCCTTGGCTGCTTTGCTGCGTTGCAACAGGTGCTCGGGGATGCGCGAGTCGGCGGGCGTCGACGATGCGGCGCTATCACTGTCGGCTGCGGCTTCGCCTCCGTCGCCACCTGCGGGCGCGGCCTTCTCGCGAGCGGCCTGCGCTCGCTTCAACAGATGCTCGGGAATTTCCGTCATCTCGTTCGTCCTTGCTCGCTACTCATTTTCTACGTTGCTCAACACCGTTGTGGATCATCAGGCACGACTTACAGCGGGCCGCTGATGCCGCCGTCCTTGCGCACTCGCCAGAAGTGGATCGCCATGAAGATCACGATGACGAACGGCAAGAACAACACATGCAACACGTACCATCGCAATAGCGTTTCCGAGCCGATCTCAGCTCCGCCCAACAAGACGAATCTGACCTCCTGTCCGAACACGGGCGTGTAGCCCATCATGTTGGTGCCCACGGCCACCGCCCACAACGCAAGTTGATCCCACGGCAACAGGTAGCCGGTGAACGACAGCAACAGGGTCAACGTGAGCAAGATCACCCCGATCACCCAGTTGAACTCGCGTGGCGGCTTGTAGGCCCCGTGGTAGAAGACGCGGGCCATGTGCAAGAACACTGCCAGCACCATCAGGTGTGCACCCCATCGGTGCATGTTGCGCACCAACAGCCCGAACGTCACCGAGGTCTGCAGGTTCTGGATGTCGTTCCACGCCGCTGTGGTTTCCGGCCGATAGAAGAACATCAAGAAGATGCCGGTGACGGTGAGCAGGATGAACAGGAAGAAGCTCAATCCGCCGAGGCACAGGGTGTAGCTGACCTTCACCGCATGACGCTTCACCTTGACCGGGTGCAGGTGGTACAGCACCGAGTTCATGATGACGTAGCTGCGGTTACGCGGGCTGTCGGTGTAGCCCTTGCGGAAAATCGAGCCCGGCCGGAAGATCGAGTTCCAGGCCTGGCTCCCCTGGACGGAATCGACCGTGGTGTTCACCCGGTCCTTGATCGTCGGCCGGGGCTTGTCGTCAATAATTTTCGCCATTAGCTGCGTTCCCCGGCCACGCAGGCCGCGTCTGGGCGCTCGCTCGCTGGCGCTGCGCTCACTCGCATAGTCGATAGATCTCGCATTTCTTTCCTCAGAGCCTCATGCCATAGCCGTAGCCATGGTTGTTGGTTCGCACGTGAGAGTTACCCGCCGACGTGGCGGTACCCGCCTTGCCGAGGATGATCACCCCGGTCGGACAGCGGTCGACGCACAACGCACAACGTGTGCAGATGTCGTCGTCGATCGTGAACATGAACGCGTCCGACGGGTCGGTGCCCGGCTGTTCGGTGCCGACCGCTTCGTCGACCGCGTCGACCGACACCATGTGGATGCACTTCCACGGGCAGATGTCGACACACCCTTCACAGGCGATGCACTCGGTCTGGTCGATGTGAATGAACTGCTTCGGTTTGACGGCGCGCGTCAGATAGTCGGCGTCGACTTCCACCAACGTGTAGTCGTCGGTGTACGGCATCATCGGCGGATTCGCGTCGGTTTTCGCCATGACTAGCGTTCCCTGGCCACGCAGGCCGTCCTCAGCATTCCCCGGCCACGCAGGCCGCGGTTGACCACTTGCTCGCTGGCGCTCGTTGCGTTCGCAGTTGCGAGCACAGGCTCGGTCGACAGACGCATCTCGATCAGGCCTTCTTCACCAGCGGGCGGCCGTAGGTCGATGTGGGGAGTTCCTTCGGCTTCACGTCGCCACGCTTCTGCCACCAGACGGCGAGGAACACGAACAAACCGATGAACACGAGGTGGATGAGCACGACGATGATGTCGCGCACTGCTTCGTACTGCAGCGTGATCGGATTCCAGCCGCCCGCCGACTGCGGCTTCAAGATGCCACCGGGGCCGTACAGGAGCTTGTCGCGCGACCACCCGAGGTTCTTGTCGGCGTGGTCGATCCACTGGTGCGGAACGATGCCGAAGGCCAAGAACAGCACGCCGAAGATGTAGGTCGACCCGAGCATTGCCTCGCCCCACGAGAACGGGGCGCCCACTGGCCGGCGCTTGCCGTAGGGAATCACCAACAGACATAGGATCACCGTGCCGACGAACGACGCGATGAAAGCCTGGTTCATCCCCGGCCACTCGAGGACGTCGATGGCGAACATTGCGGACATGGTACTGGGCGGCCTCCTGGGGACGAAGTCTGGCACGACAGTGTCGCCGGTCCGCCAGGTTGTGCGTAAGTTCACGGAATCGCCGCATGGCCCCTGGTCGGCAACTCGTGATCACAATCACGATTTGATCGCGGTGATTTCTTCCCTGCGGCCGACCGACCTCTATCATCAGCGCAGTGACCGAGATCCCCGAACACTTGCTGAAGCGCTCACGCGAGCGTCGAGCGGCGATCGGCAAGGGCGGCGACGAGGGCGACAACGCACCAGCCGCCGGCGAGTCCGCGCAGACCCCTGCACCGTCCGCGGCCACGCCCGCCACGCAACCAGCCGCCGCCCCGCCCGCGGGTCCGCCGCCGCGCACGGTCGCTCCCGAGCCGGCCGCACCACCACCGCCACAACCCGATCCGCCGTACGTCGTCGCTGCGAAGCGCCGCAAGCGCATCCCGTTCTGGGCGATGGCCACGCTGTCGTTGATGCCGATCTGGGCGTTCATCTACGTGCGGTCGGTGACCGACACGCCCGAAGTCGCCGAAGGGCCGCTCGGCCTTGGCGAGGAGATCTACAGCAACTGCGCCAGCTGCCATGGCGGCGACGGCGGCGGCGGCGTGGGGTACGCGTTCTCCGGCGGCGAGGTTCTCTTGTCGTACCCGCAAATCGAAGATCAGATCAGGTACGTGTACTACGGCACCGAGGGCTACAACGCGACCGGCGTCGAGGTTCCCGGCAACCCCGACCGGCCCGGCGGACCGCACGTCACCGGTGCCCTCGGCGTCATGCCCGCATTCGGCGGTCAGCTCACCCCCTACCAGATCATCGGAGTGGTGTGCCACGAGCGCTACACGCTGGGCGGCGCCGATCCGACATCGGAAGAGTTTGCCGACGAGTTCGCGACCTGGTGCAGTGAAGACTCCCCCGTGTTCGAAGCGGTACAGAGCGGCACGTACGACTACACCAACGAGAGCCTCGGCGAGATGGCTGACTTCGACATCACCCCGGTCGGTCCGGTCCCCATCGAAGGCTCGCCCTGAGTCGGCTCCGGCCCTGAGCTCGTGACCGCCGAGGTTCTCGTGGTCGGCGGAGGACCGGCCGGATCGGCGGTGGCCATTCGACTGGCCCGTGGCGGCCACGCCGTCACGCTGATCGAGAAGCGGCCGACGCCACGCCACAAAGCGTGTGGCGACGCGCTCACCCCGCGGGCGGTCGACGAACTCGACCAACTCGGCGTCGACCCGGTCGAACTCGGAGGGCACCGCACGATCGGCGTTCGGCTGCGTTACAACGACCGCCGGCAGCACGTGCGCTGGCCCGAGCACCCACGCTTCCCCAACACGGGAGCCGCGCTCCGGCGGCCAGTGCTCGACGAACACCTCCGCGACCTCGCTCGCCGATCCGGCGCGCAGGTCCTCATGGGCCACGAGGCCACCGCACCCGTCGCCGAACGAGGCCTCGTGCGCGGCGCGCGGACAGTGACCGAGGAGGGGGCCACACGCGACGTCCTTGCCCGTTTCGTCGTCGTGGCCGACGGCGCGAACAGCAGGTTCGGACGGGCCCTCGGTACCACCCGAGACCGCAACTGGCCATACGGGATCGCGGCGCGCACGTACTTCGCCAGCCCGCTCGCATCGCAGCCATGGATCGAGTCCGTTCTCCGGCCCCGCGATGCCGACGGCCGTCGCATCAGCGGTTTCGGCTGGGTCACCCCGGTCGGCGACGGAACGGTCAACGTCGGGACGGCGATGCTCTCGACGTATCGCGACGTGCGCTCGGTGAACGCACTCAAGTGGCTCGATCACTTCGCGCAGCAATCGGCCGAGCGGTGGCAGTTCGATGCGTCCCAGCAACTGAAGTCGCCGACCCGCTTTCGGGTGCCGCTCGGCAGCTCGGTGGGCCCGAAGATGGGCCCGACGTTCCTCGTCGTCGGCGACGCCGCCGGCGCCGCCAATCCGTTCAACGGTGACGGTGTCGACGCCGCGTTGCTCACGGCGCGATTGGCCAGCGACGTCCTCGACGATGCCCTCACCTCCGGCACTGCGGCGTCATTGCAGCAGTACCCCACGCTGCTCGCCGACGAACTCGGCCGGTACCACCACGTCGGTCGCTTGAGCGCCCGATTCCTCGGCAGTCCCACCATTGCCGGCATGGTGCTCAGCGGCGCGATGCGGAGCCCTGATGCGATGGCCGGCGTCCTCCGAATCGGCGCCAATGAGTTGCGGCGCGAGCGAACCGGCGGCGCCGAGCGGGTGTACGCCCTCGCCGCCGCGGCATCGCGCCTCGCTCCGAGTTGGTAACCATCGCCCGATCGGTGCCGGCGGCCCGCCACTGCTCGCCCCCGCAGGGTGGTGAGCACCCACCGGTGAGCGAAGCGGCCCACAGGGAGCCATCTCCCTCACCGCACGGATTGCGACTCCACCACCGGTGCGCGAAGTGGCCCCACAGGAAGCCATCTCCCTCACCGCAGGCGGTCAGGTGGCGCGCGAGGTGCCGGCGCGGCGCAGCGCTCTGGGGACGCGCAGGGTGACCACCGACAGCGCCAGGATCACCGGGTAGATCTCCAATCGGCCGAGGAGCATCTGGCCCATCGCGACCACCCGGCCGAGCCGGGGGATCGACAAGAAGTCGTTGGCATGGTCGAGTTCGCCGAGGCCCGGGCCGACGTTGCCGAATGCCGTCGCCGACGACGAGAACGACGTGATCATGTCGGGCCCGGTCATCGAGATCAGCACGGCGCCGCCGCCGAAGATCGCGAGCGCCAACAGCATGAAGCCGACGACACGGCGGGCGACGTCATCGGTCAGGAGGCCGTTGCCCACGCGCACGGGGCGCACCAACTTGGGGTGCAGATGGCGCAGCGCCTCGCGGTGGGCGAAGCTCGCCACCGCCATCATCCGGATCACCTTGACTCCACCAGCGGTCGAACCGGCCATGGCCCCGATCGGCATGGCGATCAACAGGACCAGCTGCGCCGTCTGGCTCCACATCCCATACTCGGTCGTGACGTAGCCGGTCGTGGTGATCGTGGCCACGGTGGTGAACAGGGAGTCACGGAACCCGGCCGCCTGTCCACCGTCGGCGCCCGACGCCACGAAGGCCCACAGCGTGATGAGCGCGACGATCACGAGATACACCCGCAGCTCCGTCGACTGCAACAGCGGCTTCGGGTCTCGACGCAGGGCGCGGTAGTAGAGGGTGAAGCTGCCACCTGCGAGGAGCATCGCAACGACGCAGATCCACTCGATCACCGCCGAGTCGAAGTGGCCGATCGAGGACTGGTAGGGCGAGAACCCGCCGGTCGACACGGTGGTGAAGCTGTGCGACATCGCGTCGTAGAGATCCATCCCGGCCGCGGCGTAAGCAGCTGCGAGCACGATCGTGAACCCGACGTAGACCGCCCAGAGCCGACGGGCGGTCTCGCGCACGCGCGGGGTCAACCGCTCACCGGTCGGTCCGGGCGCCTCGGCGGCGAGCAGGCTCATCCCGCCCGAACCCACGGTCGGCAGCACCGCCACGACGAGCACGATCACGCCCATCCCCCCGATCCACTGCGACGTCGAGCGCCAAAAGAGCAGACCACGTCCCGTGGCCTCGATGTCACCGGTCACCGTGGCACCGGTGGTCGTGAAGCCGGAGATCGACTCGAAGATCGCATCGTCGAACCGCTCGAAGTGGCCGGTCACGAGGTACGGGATGGCCCCGGCCAACGCCATTGCGACCCAGGCGACGGTGACGGTGACGAACACGTCGAGACTGCGGATCTGCTTCGGAACGATCGTCGACCGCCACAACACCGAGCCAACCACCCACACGACCAATCCGGTGGCCAGCAATGGCCATACGTCTGGCCCATCGCCGATCACGTCGACGACGCCGGCGACGAAGATGCCAACGCCGACCACGGCCAACGTCAGACCGACGACGTTGAACAACAGCGTTGGGCGTCGACGCGGCGCGAGCAGTCGCTCACCGCGCCCGCCGAACCACGACACCCGCCCTTGCGAGCGGACGACGGAGCTCATACCGCAGTCGACCTCACCGGGCGAACACTCGCCGAGTCGCCGGCAACGCGTCGGAACGCGAGAACACGACCACGTTGTCGTCAGCCGCCAGCGTGGTCCGCCCGCGCACGATCTCGGCGGCACCATCTGGCCTGATCACCGCGCCGAGCAACACGCTGTGCGGCAAGTGCAGATTGGCGACGGTGGTCCCGTCGGCCGCGCTGTCGGGTTCGATCGTGAACTCGTTGACCTCGATGTCGCTCTCCAGGAACGTCGCCACCGACGCGGTTCCCCCACGGATGTGCCGCAGCACGGCATTGGCCGACGCGGTGCGCGGGCTGAGCGCAGCGTCGATGCCGAACTGCCGCACCAACGGCAAGAGCGCGAGACGGTGCAAGACCGCAACGGTGAAGGCCTCGCCTTCCGCTCCGGCGTACGCACACGCCAACACGTTGGAGGCATCGTCACCGGTCGCCGCGATGACGAGATCCATCTGGCCGATCGACTCCTCGAGCAGCAGCTCGGTGTCGGTGATGTTGCCCTGCACCACGGTGACCCGCGGCAGCCGTTCGCTGAGCGCGGCGGCGCGCTCGGGATCCTGCTCGACCAAGACGATCGTGGCCCCCTCGGCCTGCAACCGCTCAGCGACCCGCGACCCGACCGCCCCACCGCCGAGCACCATCACCCGCCGGGCGCGCCGCGACACCGTTCCGAGCAGCTCCATCACGTCGCGGCGGGCTGTCCGTTTGGCCAACACGCGCACGTGGTCACCAGCTTCGAGCACCTGATCGCCGCGGGGGATCACGGTCTCGCCCTTGCGGGTGAGTGCGCCGAACAGGAAGTCCCAGTTGGGCTCGAACTCGCGACCGACGTCGGCGAGGTCGCGGCCGACGAGCGACGAACCCTCGCCCACGACGGCACCGAGCACGAGGAGGTCGCCGCCCGACATCGGATACACCTCGTCGGCGCCACCGACGTGAGCCAGCTCCATGATCTCGTCGGCGGTATCCGCATCGGGATCGATGATCACGTCGGCCTGCATCGCTTCGAGCAGCTGCGCACCCTGGGGTCCGCGCAGCTCTTCGGTTTGGATGCGCGCCACGGTCTGTTCGACACCGAAGCTCTTCGCCAGCAGCGAGGCGATGAGATTCACCTCGTCGTTCTGGGTCACACCCGCGAGCAGTGAGGCGCCCTCGATGCCGGCACTGCGCAACACCGAAGGCACGGTGGCGCTGCCCACGACCACCTGCACGTCGAGCTCGGCACCGATCGCTGCAGCGATCGCGGCGTCTTGTTCGACGACCACGACATCGTTGCCCTCAGCGCCTAGGCGTTGCGCCAGATACCAACCGACCTCGCCGGCGCCGACGATGACCACGCGCATCCCCAAAGCCTGCCCGATCGAGTCGAGGCAAACGCGACTTCAGGCGCCGGCGGAGATCGACGGCGCCCGGGCGACGGTGTCGAGCAACGCACCGGGCGCGGCCCGCAAGGCCTCGGCCACCTCGCCTGGCGGAAAGTCGTCGCACGCGGACTGCGCGGCAGCGACGTGCTCGTGCGCTGTGGCGATCGCCGAGGCGACCCCGTCGTGCGACCTGACGATGTCGAGTGCAGCTGCGGTTTGAGACGCGTCGAGCGGCGCACCGAGCATTGTTTCGAGGCGCTTCGCGTCGTCGGTCCCTGCAGTGAGCGTGCGCAGCACCGGCAGCGTGTACACGCCTTCGACCATGTCGTGACCTGCGGGCTTCCCGAGTTGCTCGTCGGTGGCGACGATGTCGAGCACGTCGTCGACGATCTGGAACACGGTCCCGTAAGCGGTGCCGTATGCGGTGAGCGCATCGATGATCGGGCGTTCGAGCCCGGCGACGATGCCCCCGATGCGTGCTGCGGTGCCGTACAGCGACGCGGTCTTGCCGTGGATCGAGGCGAGGTAGCTCTGCTCTGTGCGGTTGGTGTCGTACGTGTGCCGCAGCTGCTCGATCTCGCCTTCGCAGAGCCACCCGATCGTGCGGGCCAGCAAGCCCGCCACCTCGGTCCCGAGCGATGCCGCGATCTCCGAGGCTCGAGCCAGCAAGAAGTCGCCGGCGAGGATGGCCTGCAGGTTGCCCCACTTCGCGTTGACCGTCTCGACCCCGCGACGGGTGTCGGACTCGTCGATGACGTCGTCGTGGTACAGCGAGCCGAGGTGCACCAGTTCACAGGCGACACCGCCGCGCACCGCATCATCGGTGGCTGCAACTCCGTCGAGCTGAGATGCGACCACCGCCAGCACGGGACGCAGCCGCTTCCCGCCGGCGACGATCAGGTGGGATGCGATCTCGTTGAGGTAGGCGTCTGGGGTCACGACGGCGTCGTGCAACGCTGCTTCGATCCGCTCGCGGTCGCGGTCCATGTGTGGGAGGACCAGGAGCGGCGACGGACGCGCCTCGCGCAGGCCGTTGTCGACGTCTGCCACGGGCGACAGGCTAGGCGCGGCAACCTGACGTGACACGAACGTGCTCTGAAGGTGACGCCGGTAGCATCATGTCCAACGAGTCATCCACACACCGATCAGTCACCAGCTAGTCCCGCCACCGCATCTCCACGCTCTGGCGTACCGATCACCCGAAAGGGGCGGCAATGTTCGAACGCTTTACCGACCGAGCCCGACGAGTCGTCGTGCTCGCGCAGGAAGAAGCGCGGCTGTTGAACCACAGCTACATCGGGACCGAGCACATCCTGCTCGGCCTCATCCACGAAGGCGAGGGGGTCGCCGCCAAGGCGCTCGAAAGCCTCGGCATCTCGCTCGAGGCAGTCCGCAGCCAGGTCGAAGAGATCATCGGCCAGGGCGGATCGTCGCCGTCGGGACACATTCCCTTCACCCCTCGAGCCAAGAAGGTCCTGGAGCTGTCGCTGCGCGAAGCACTGCAGCTCGGCCACAACTACATCGGTACCGAGCACATCTTGCTCGGCCTCATCCGTGAGGGTGAGGGCGTGGCCGCCCAGGTGCTGGTCAAGCTCGGCGCCGATCTCTCTCGTGTTCGCCAGCAGGTCATCCAGCTGCTGTCGGGCTATCAGGGTCCGTCGGGCAGTTCGGGTTCTCGTGGCGAGCAGACTCCCGCTGGTGCCGGCGTCGGCCCGGGCAGCAAGGAGTCCGAGGAGAAGGGCGGGAACAGCCAGATCCTCGATCAGTTCGGCCGCAACCTCACGCAGGCCGCGCACGAGGGTCAGCTCGATCCCGTGATCGGGCGGACCGACGAACTCGAGCGCGTGATGCAGATCCTCTCGCGGCGCACCAAGAACAACCCGGTCCTGATCGGCGAACCCGGCGTGGGCAAGACGGCGATCGTCGAGGGCTTGGCGCAGAAGATCGTCAACAACGACGTCCCCGACACGCTGGCCAACAAGCAGCTGTACACCCTCGACCTCGGCGCACTCGTCGCCGGCTCGCGGTACCGCGGCGACTTCGAAGAGCGCCTGAAGAAGGTGCTCAAAGAGATCAAGAGTCGCGGCGACATCTTGTTGTTCATCGACGAGATCCACACGCTCGTCGGTGCCGGCGCGGCCGAGGGCGCGATCGACGCCGCGTCGATCTTGAAGCCCATGCTCGCTCGCGGCGAGCTGCAGACCGTCGGCGCCACCACGATCGACGAGTACCGCAAGCACGTCGAGAAGGACGCTGCGCTCGAGCGCCGCTTCCAGCCGGTCAAGGTCGACGAGCCCACGCTGGCGCACACGATCGAGATCCTCAAGGGCATCCGCGATCAGTACGAGGCGCACCACCGGGTGACCATCACCGACCAGGCGCTCGTCGCCGCGGCCAACCTCGCCGATCGGTACATCTCCGACCGTCACTTGCCCGACAAGGCGATCGACCTGATCGACGAAGCGGGCTCGCGGCTGCGCATCAAGCGCATGTCGACGCCGCCCGATCTGCGTGAACTCGAGACGAAGCTGAACGAGGTCCAAGAGGCCAAGAAGAGCGCCGTCGAAGAGCAGCAGTTCGAAGAGGCCGGACGCCTGCGCGACCAAGAAAAGTCGCTCCTCGAGGAGAAGGCTGAAAAGGAATCCGAGGTCAAAGCCGAAGGCGTCGACCTGTTCGACGAAGTCGACGAAGAGGCCGTTGCCGAGGTGCTGTCGTTGTGGACCGGGATTCCGGTGTACAAGCTCACCGAAGAAGAGACCGAGCGGCTCCTCAACATGGAGGAGAACCTGCACAAGCGAATCATCGGCCAGGAGAACGCGATCTCGGCGGTCAGCCAGTCAATCCGCCGCACACGTGCCGGCCTGAAGGATCCTAAGCGCCCGTCCGGTTCGTTCATCTTCCTCGGCCCCACCGGTGTCGGTAAGACCGAGCTCGCCCGCACGCTCACCGAGTTCTTGTTCGGTGACGAGAAGGCGATGATCACGCTCGACATGTCGGAGTACATGGAGAAGCACACGGTCAGCCGTCTCGTCGGTTCGCCTCCGGGGTACGTGGGCTACGAAGAGGGCGGCCAGCTCACCGAGGCCGTGCGTCGTCGTCCGTTCTCGGTCGTGTTGTTCGACGAGATCGAAAAGGCCCACCCAGACGTGTTCAACACGCTGTTGCAGATCCTCGAAGAGGGTCGCCTCACCGACAGCCAGGGCCGTTCGGTGGACTTCCGCAACACGGTGCTGATCATGACATCGAACCTCGGCACGCAGGATCTGCGCAAGGCCAACGTCGGCTTCACCAGCGACGACTCCGCCATGAGCTACGAGCGCATGAAAGAGAAGGTCAACGACGCGCTGAAGGATCACTTCCGGCCCGAGTTCCTCAACCGCATCGATGAGACGATCGTGTTCCACGAGCTGTCGCGTAGCGAGGTGCTGCAGACGGTCGACTTGATGACCAAGCGTCTCGTCGAGCAGCTCGAGGGCCAGGGTCTCGGCATCGAGATCAAGCACTCGGCCAAGGAGCTCCTCGCCGAACTCGGCTATGACCCACAGTTGGGGGCGCGGCCGATGCGCCGGGCCATCCAGCGGTACGTCGAAGATCCCCTGTCGGAGAAGATCCTGTACAAGGAGTTCTCCGCCGGCGAGATCATCGTGGTCGACACCGAGGACGACCCGGACAACGAGGACAAGCGGCGGTTCACGTTCTCCGCCGTCGAGGGTTTCGTACCACCGTCGTCGGTCGAGCTGGCCACCACGGCCACCGAGCATCCGACGACGCCCGCCGACGGCGAGCTGCCCCCGCCAGACGTCACCTGAGCTCGTGACGTCTGGGGTCGGACCCCAGATGTCGCGAGATGCCGCTGCGAGTCGAGTGCGCAGCGTCATACTTGGCCAGTGCTCCACCGAGTCGCCGCCATCGTGTTCGTCGCGCTCACGCTCGCTGCGTGCCGCGTCGACATCGATGTCGCGGTGAACGTCGACGCCGATGGGTCCGGCACGATCGAGGTGCTCGCCAGCGCGGACGCCGACGTGGTGGCCGCCGTACCGGGCATCGCCGACGAGCTCGTGCTCGACGATGCGGTGGCCGCTGGATGGATCGTGGCCGGACCGACCGCCACCCCCGACGGCGGGCTGACCATCACGTTGACCCACGACTTTTCGACTGCGGCCGAAGCGACGAACCTGCTGCAGAGTCTTGGGCCGCCGTTCAATCAGATGACGCTGACTCGTAACACGACCGGCGACGACACGACGAACGAGCTGACCGGCTTGCTCGGGTTGACCGACGGCTTTGCGTCGTTCGCCGACGACGAGTTGGTGACCGCAGTTGGGTCACTGCCCTTCGCCGAGGAGATCGAGGCGAGCGGCGCGACCCCTGAGACCTCGATGTCGGTCGAACTGCGAGCGACACTGCCAGGCGAACTCGTCGAGGGTGAGAGCACCGCCGAGGTCGACGACAACGGAGTGTTGGTGTGGGTGTCGCCGCTCGACGGCGAGATCGTCGATGTGCGGGCGCGCACCATCCAGGCACCCGGGGCCGACGACTGGTGGGCCCGTCCACTGTCGATCGGCGTGCTCGTCGTGCTCGTCGCCTGGGTCGGATTCATGTCGCTGTTCATCGTGTTCGTCACACTCGCTCGCTGGCGCCGGTCGCGCCGTGAGGTCCGCGGGCGTCGCGTCCCCAGCACCTGACGGCTCACAACACCCGCTCCCGCAGCGGGCCGACACCGTCACGGTCGGTGATCACCTCGGTCGATCTCCGGTGAGCACGCGAAACGAACTCGGATCGGCGGCGATCTCACTCTCGAGAGCGCGAGAACGCGCCATGCTCCGAGCGAGCGACGCATCGTCAGCCGATGCGGCCCGGCCGTACTTCGCGAACGGTGTTGTTGTCACGGGGTCTTCCTCCCAGCCACGCCGACCGGAGGACCCCTACGCGCGCCGAGGACGAACTGGCACGCCTGGCGTGAGCTCCGGCGTCGACGCCGTTCACCCCATCGGTGACCCGAAGCCTGACTCTTGCACCGCAGGATCGGTCTGGCATCGTGGAGAACATGAGCGAGTCCACTGCTGCTCCGACCGTGATCGAGTTCCATTTCGACGCAATGTGTCCGTTCGCCTACCAGACAGCGGTATGGATGCGCGAGGTTCGACGCCAGACCGACCTGCAGATCGACTGGAAGTTCTTCAGTCTGGAAGAGATCAACCGACGCGAAGGCAAGAAGCATCCGTGGGAACGCGAGTGGTCGTATGGATGGTCGATGATGCGCATCGGCGCGCTGCTGCGCCGCAGCAGCATGGACGATCTCGACCGCTGGTACGAACGCGCCGGGCGGGCGCTGCACGCAGAGGGCCTGAAGCCGCACGAGCCCGCCGTCGCCCGTCACCTGCTGGCCGAACTCGATCTCGACCCGGGCATCGTCGACCAGGCGATCGACGACCCGACGACCCACGACGAGGTCAAGGCCGACCACGACCGCGTCGTGGCGAGCGGTGGCTACGGCGTTCCGACGATCTATTTCCCCGAGTTCACCACCGCCACCGGCGATCCGGAGTGCATGTTCGGACCCGTAGTGCTCGATCCGCCGAGCGGCGAGGCTGCCCTCCGGCTGTGGCAGGCAACGACCGCGTGGCTCGAATTTCCTTACCTCTTCGAGCTGCAACGCCCCAAGAACGGGTACTACCAAGCTGTGATCGCCGACCGGCTGCAGACGTACCTCAACGCCCGCGACTGGGTGTCGATCAACCGCGGCGAGGTCGTGTCGTTCGATCGCGCCGCCGGCTGAGCGACCGCTTGAGCTGCCGACGTGCGTAGCCTCTGCGGGCGATGAGCGCCGACTCGACCGACCACCGCCCGCCCGTCGTGATCGGCACGTACGCCGATACCAGCGAGGCCGAGATCACTCGCGCCCACCTGCGAGCCAACGGCATCGAATCGGCGATCGTCGACGACGTCGAGGGTGGCGTGCTCCCTGTCGACACCCAGGGCGGGGTGATGGTCGCGGTTCACGCAGCCGACGAAGATCGCGCCCGTGCGGTGTTGACCGGCGACGGCTGAACCGAGGCGTCTCGGTCGCGTCGCCCGACACGGCGCGCGTCAGCCATCTGGCGAACTGCGCCGTCCTGCGGTGGCCCGCAGGTAGAGACCCGCCGCAAGCACGAGACCACCGACGATCAATCCCACGGTCGAGAGCACAGGCCCAGCGTATGCCGCGGAATGTGACACCCCCTGGTCATCATGCCCGCCATGGGATCACGCCGAACCGAACGTCATCGTTGCCGCGAATGCGGCGCCGAGTACCCGAAGTGGGCGGGCCAATGCAGCGCGTGCCGTCACTGGAACACACTCGAACCGGCGACCGAATCCGACGGCACGGCGTTGCGCGACACAGCGAGCGGGCCCGTGCAGCTCGACGATCCGCGCGCCGCACCCGCCGCGCGGCCACAACCCACCTCGCTCGACGAACTCGACCGTGTGCTCGACGGCGGTCTCGTTCCCGGGTCGGTCACGCTCCTCGGTGGAGCGCCCGGCATCGGCAAGAGCACGCTCATGCTGCAACTGCTTGCAGCGTGGGACGGGCCGACGCTGTACGTCGCTGCCGAAGAGAGCGCCCCGCAAATCCGTGATCGGGCCCAGCGATTGGACATCGACCGGACTTCGATCTGGGTGCACGCCACGACATCGTTGACATCGGCGATCGAGGCGATCGAGGGCCGCGCCGCAGGACGCATGACCGACCGACCGAGTGTGGTGGTGGTCGATTCGATCCAGACGGTGGCCGATCCGCACATCGGCGGCGTTGCCGGAGGCGTGACCCAAGTGCGGGCCTGCGCCCAACAGCTCGTCGACGTGGCGAAAGCCTCGAACGTCGCCATCGTGCTCGTCGGCCATGTGACCAAGGACGGCAATCTCGCCGGCCCCAACACGTTGGAACACGTGGTCGACACGGTGCTGCACTTCGAGGGCGATCACCACCACTCGCTGCGTCAACTTCGTGCGAGCAAACATCGCTTTGGTAGCACCAACGAGCTGGGCGTGTTCGAGATGACCCCCCGCGGTCTCGAGCCCGTGGCCGACCCCTCGGCGGTGCTCCTCGCCGATCGCCGACACGGTATCCCGGGGTCGGTGATCGTGCCGACCGTCGAGGGTCGCCGGGCGATCGTCGTCGAAGTCCAGGCGCTCACCAACCCGACGCCGCACGGCGCCTCGGCGCGCCGATCGAGCCAAGGTCTCGATGGCCGTCGGATTGCCATGGTGTTGGCCGTGCTCGAGCGGCGTGCCCGCGTTGGCCTCGGAGACCTCGACGTCTATGCATCGGCCGCTGGCGGGCTGGCCATCACCGAACCGGCCTGCGACCTCGGCATCGCCGTGGCCGTCGCCAGCGCTCGTCTCGACGCGCCGGTGTCATCGCGCGTTGCGGTGTGCGGCGAGGTCGGCCTGGGTGGCGAGATCCGACAGGTCGGCGCACTCGAACGACGAATCGCTGAGGCCCGGCGGCTCGAGTGCACACGCATCATCGTGCCCTCCACCGCCCTCGGACCGGGCTCCGGCGACGATGTCGTCGGTGTGGAGACCATCGGCCAGGCGCTCGCTGCGGCCGGTGTGACCGACGACGTCCACGCGCTGCGTGCGGTGTGACGCACCCACCTCGCCCAGCGAGACCTCGATCCGCTGTCCCCTAGGATCAACTCATGCAGTCGCGTTACACCGGGGCCAGCGAGGAGATGCGCAACGCGCTCTCCCGCGTCGCTCCCGGGACTGCGCTGCGCGACGGCATCGACCGGGTCGTCCGCGCCAAGCTGGGCGCGCTGCTCGTGCTCAGCGATGATGCCGACGTGCTGTCGATCTGTACCGGTGGGTTCCTCGTCGACGCGCCCTACAGCCCGCAACGACTGTCCGAGCTGGCCAAGATGGACGGCGCGATCATCGTGTCGAGCGATGGTGGCCGGATCGCTCGGGCCAACGTCCATTTGGTTCCCGATCCGACGGTGCCGACGAGTGAAACGGGCACCCGCCACCGCACCGCCGAGCGCGTCGCTCGATCACTCGATGTCCCGGTCATCTCCGCCAGCGAGGAAATGGGCGTGATCAACGTCTATGCCAGCGGTGGGAAGCGCCAGCTGCAAGAGGTCGGCCACCTCCTCGATCGGGCCAACCAGGCGCTCCAGACACTCGAGCGGTACAAGGTGCGACTCGACGACGCGCTCACCAACCTCACAGCGGCAGAGGTCGAAGACATCACCACCGTGCGCGACGTGGTGTCGGTGGTCCAGCGCGGCGAGATGGTGCACCGCATCGCCGACGAGATCGAGACGATGATCATCGAGCTCGGCGTCGACGCCCGGCTGGTGCGGCTCCAGCTCGACGAGCTCTACAGCGAGATCGACGACGAACTCGATCTCGTCGTCGCCGACTATCTCCCGCCAACACACACCGTCGAAGACTCGCTCGAGGCGATGTCGAAGCTCTCCGACGACGAGGTGCTCAATCTGCGCACTGCCGCCGCCACCGTGTGGTCCGACCAGGATCCCCACGACATCGATCTCGGCGTCGAGGCAGCACCCAAAGGCGTCCGCCTGCTCCATCGCGTCAGCAAGCTCCCCGAGGGCGGGCCCGAACTCGTCGCCGAACACTTCAGCAGCTTGGCCAAGTTGCAACGAGCAACTGTCGACGACCTCACCGCGGTCGACGGCATCGACGAACAAACGGCCCGGGCGATCCGCGACACGCTGGCGCGCATCACCGAAGCAACCATCCTCGACCAATACGACTGAGCGCTGCGCCAACGGTTCGGTCGGGCGACCGTGCTCCGGCCGTCAGTGGCGCTGCCACGATGGCTTGTGCGCCAACGTCTCGCAGTAGTAGTCGGTGAGCTGCAGCTGTGATGCCGCAGCCTCGTCGACGATGACGGTCACATGCGGATGGAACTGCAACACCGACGCTGGGCACATCGCCGACACCGGACCTTCGACAGCGGCGGCGATCGGCGCAGCCTTCGCCGACCCCGTCGCCAGCAGCACGAGGTGCGCGGCCTCCATGATCGTGCCGAGCCCTTGCGTGATGACGTGTCGGGGGACCTCATCGAGGTCGTCGAAGAAGCGCGCGTTGTCCGCCCGCGTGCGGTCGGTCAGCGTCTTGATCCGGGTACTCGAAGCGAGCGACGACCCGGGTTCGTTGAACGCCAAGTGCCCGTCGGAGCCGATGCCCAGTAACTGAATGTCGACGCCGAGTGAACGCACGAGAGCGTCGTATCGGGTACAGCTGGCAGCGACATCTGCAGCGGCGACGTCTGGGCTGTGCAGGCGATCGAGCGGGAGGTCGATCGAGTCGATCAGATCGCGCCGGATCACGGTGCGGTACGCCTGGGCGTGATCTGGTGGTAGCCCGACGTACTCGTCGAGCATCACCGCTTCGCAGAGGAGAAATGACAGGTCCCCGTTGCGATGACGTTCGATCAGGGATCGATACACACCGAGCGGTGAGCTTCCAGTGGCCAGGCCGAGCGTGCTGTCGGGCACCGCGGCGACCTGGGTGGCCACGATCGATGCCCCTGCGTCGGCGACTGCCTCGGCACCGGCGACGATCACGACTTCCATCGGCCGGCCTCCCACCGCTCGTCCCGATGGACGACCTGTCCGTCGATCACGACGAGGCGCGGGTGGAGCTCGTCGTCGAACACGACGATGTCGGCGGCGGCTCCAAGAGTGATCCTCCCCAGATCGGCTCGTCCGAGGAGATCGGCGGGGACCGAGGTCGCTGCGCGCACGGCGTCGGCCCAGTCGCACCCGGCGAAGTCACGCAGGTTCCGAATCGCTCGGTCGAGCGGCAGCGCGCTGCCGGCAAGCGTGCCATCGGGAGTCCGCACTCCGGTCTCGTCGTGGATCAGCTCGCGACGACCGAGTCGGAATCGGCCATACGGCCGGCCGAGGGGAGCCGAGGCATCCGAGACGAGCGCGACGCGTCCGGACCCGAGCGCGCGCCATGCTGCTCGCACGGTCGTCGGATCGACGTGGACACCGTCGCAGATCACACCGGCCACGACGTCGTCGTCGGCGAGTACCGCGCCGATGGGGCCCGGGGAGCGATGCCCGAACGGCGCCATCGCGTTGAACAGATGCGTCACGCTGCGCAACCCGGCGCGTTTGGCGTCGGCGAGGTCAGCGGACGTCATCGCCGTATGTCCAGCGGACACCGCAACGCCGGCACCGCTCAAGGCGGCGACGAGTTCGATCGCACCATCGATCTCCGGCGCCAGCGTGACCATCTGCACGCCGCCGGCGATCCACTCGTCGACCTCGACGCAGAGCGCTGCTGGATCGGTGCGAAATCGTGCATCGTGGGCGCCGAGATGATCTGGGGAAATCGCCGGGCCTTCGAAGTGCAACCCGAGCGGGCGGGCACCGCCCGCACGAGCCGAACGCAGCTCGGCCATCGCCGCTCGGCGCGCCGATGCAGGTGCGGTGACGATGGTCGGCAAGAAGGCGGTGACACCGAACTGCGGCAGGACGCGGGCCGCCATGGCGATGGAGCCGGGATCGCTGGTGAAATCGCTCCCGCCGGCGCCGTTGCACTGCAGATCGATCAGTCCGGCGCTGACGATCATTCCGGTCGCGTCGATCGTTCGACCGAGACGGTCGCCGGTTTGGGCACCGATCCCGGAGATGACACCGTTGTCGATCGACAGGTCGACATGGGCGACACCGTCGGGCAGCACCACTCGGGCGCCCTGGACGGCCAGGTCAGCCATCTGTCGTCGTGGCGCTGTTGACCGTCGGCAGGATCGCATCCCACACCGCCGGGCTGTCGAAACCGAGGGCCCACAGTGCGACACCGTCGAGTTGATACTGACGGGCGAGGTCCATCCGTTCGGCGATGCCATCACCGTCGACGTAGTGGACTCGGCGGGTCTGGACACAGGTCAGGGTGCCGTCGGTGACCTCGAGGTCGTACTCGAAGAACCACTCCCCCGTCGCGTCGTCACGCTGCGGCGTCGCCGCTCGGCGAGCAACAAGGTCGTCGACGTTGCGCGCCGTCACGGTGGTGCGCCCTGGAGCGTCGTCGGGTGGGCACTCGCCCTCGGTGGCGATGGGCCAGTTGCGGCCGTACGCAGGGAGTCCGAGCACGAGGCGGTCGGGGGCGTTGGTTGCCTCGAGGGTTCCGGTGATCGCCGTCTCGACCCACTCGAGCGGAGCAATCGGACCGGGATCGCCGACCGAGAAGTCGTAGGCCATGATCCTGATGCGATCGACGTACTCGGCGATCGCCCCATGGTCGTACACCCAGAAACCCGAGTCGCCGGCCTGCCCTGCGTTGTACACCGGCGGGATGCTGACCGTGAGGGAGCGCCCGTCTGCCTCGAGCCCAGCGGACAGCTCCTCGATGAACGCCACCCAGTTGGGTCGTGTCGTGGCCCACGTGTCGCGGCCGTCACTGAACGCAAACTGCTCGTAGTTGATATCGAGGCCGTCGAAGTCGCCGTCGTCGGCAAACGTGCGCAGTGTCTCGACGTGGGCGGTCCGAGTAAGGGGGTCGGCGAGGATCGCCGCCATCTCACCGGTTGGCAACGCATCGACGATCGATGGCACCACGCTGGCGTCGGATGAGCGGGCGATGTCGAGCCAGGCTTCGGCGTCGTCGACCGGGGTGTTGCGATCGACCTCGATCGACTCGACGCCGGTGGCGTTGTACCAGAACGGCGACACCTCGCGCATCGAGCCGACGCGGCCGTCGAACTCGGCGAGCGAGTCGTCGAGACCCCAGTAGGGCGCCCATGCGTCGAGGGGGATATCGGGCTTCGGCGCTGGTGTTCCTTCGTCGCCGGCGACCAACACGACGCCGATACCGACCACTGCGACCACGGTGGTCAGCAAGGCCAGCGCCGGCGCCCAGCGGGGCCACAGGTGATGCAGCGCGGTCGCCGCCGAGGCGTCGCGACCATCGTCGCCGGCGGCGACCGGTTCAGCGGTGGGCGACGAGGTCACGGAGCTGGTCGAGTCCGATTCCGTCGAGGGAGTCGACGAGGGTGAGTCCGTCTGCGGGGGCGATGTCGACGACATGGGGGACCCCTAGCGTCGCACAGCCGGCGGCGAGCGCTGCGGCAACGCCGGTCGGTGAGTCCTCGATGGCGACACAGTCGGCAGGGTCGACGCCGAGGGCGCGAGCGGCGTGCAGATACGGCTCGGGATCGGGTTTGCCACGGGCCACCTCGTCGCCCGGGACCAACGCAGCGAACGAGCCAGGGGGCAGCGCGGCCGCCACGGCGTCGACGATCGGACGCCACGACATGGTGACGAGCGCACACGGCACGCCGGTGGCGCGACACTCGGACAACAGTTCGACCGCACCGGGTCGCCACGGTTGATGGTCGCGAATCTGATCGCGCACCTCGAGCATGAGGTGGTCGACGATCTCTTGTGGGTTCGGCGGGATCCCGGAACGCCGCTTGATCTCGACGGCTGCGTCGAGCAGGTCGAATCCGACGATGGCGTGCGCGTCCTCGTCGGTCCAGGTGCCACCGTGATGTTCGACCAGTGCATACTCACCGGCGATCCAGTACGGCTCGCTGTCGAGCAGTGTCCCGTCGAGATCCCACAACACGGCCGCCAGCTCGCCCACCCCCGCAGCATGCCAGCACCGACCCGGTCATTCTCCGAAAAACCGGGGATTCCGTGCGCTTTGCGCACGCCACCGCAACAATTTCAGAGGGGGTCGGCGCGCGATCGCGCCCGGATCAGACGGTCAGGAGCGGAACATCGTGATCTTGTCTTCGCCGATCCGCTCACGCTTTTCCGGATCGTCGATGCCGAGGCCCTCCTCGGGGGCCAGGCACAACACGCCCAGCTTGCCCTCGGCTTCGTTGTGGTGCACGGCAAGCGCAGCGTCGCCGACCTGATCGAGGGCATAGGTCTTGGTGAGCAACGGCTGGATCTTGCCCTGATCGAGCAGCTTGTTGGAGGCATATGCCTCGGCGTAGTTGGCGAAGTGCGAACCGATCAGGTTCTTCAGCTTCATCCAGAAGTGACGGTTGTCGAACTCGACCATGTAGCCCGAGGTCGCCGCACACGTGACCACGGTGCCCCCACGCTTCACTGCGAAGATCGAGGCGCCCATCGTGGACCGCCCCGGATGCTCGAACACGATGTCGACGTCCTCACCCGCGTTGAGCTCGCGGATCTTCTTTCCGAAGCGACGCCACTCGGACTCGTTCTGGGTGTGCTCATCGGCCCAGAACTCATAGGCTTCGGCGCGCCGGTCGATCACGGCTTCACAGCCCATCTTGTTGAGCAACTCGGCGCGCTCCGGCGACGAGACGACACCGATCGGCGTGCCTCCTCCATTCAGCACGTACTGCACTGCGTAGCCGCCGATACCGCCGGTGGCACCCCAGATCAGCACGCTGTCACCCTGCTTCATGTTCGCGCCGTGCTCACTCACCAGCATCCGATACGAGGTCGCCGAGCACAGCCCGTTGACCGCCGACTCTTCCCATGACAGGTGAGCCGGCTTGGGCATCAGCTGGTTGGCCTTCACCACGGCGAGATCGGCGAGCGCACCGAAGTTGGTCTCGAACCCCCAGATCAATTGGTTCGTCGCCAGCATCGAGTCGTTGTGTGCACTCGGGTCCTGATCGTCGACGTAGTTGCAATGCACGGTCACACGGTCGCCGGGCTTCCAGTTCCGGACTGCAGAACCCGTACGCACGACCACACCGGCCGCGTCGGAGCCGACCACGTGGTACGGCAATGCGTGGCGCTTCTGCCACTCGCCCTGCCGGCCCATACGATCGAGGAAGCCGAAGGTCGGGAGCGGCTCGAAGATCGACGTCCACACCGTGTTGAAGTTGATGCTCGACGCCATCACGGCGAGATACACCTCGTCGGGAGCGAGTTCGGGCACGTCGACATCGCCGACGCGCAACGACTTGCGCGGATCCTTGTCCCACGAGTCGACCCCCTCGAACATGGCGGTGTCGTCGCGGTGCACGTACGCCGCGCGGTAGCTCTCGGGAAGCGGGAGGTGGGCGATGTCCTCGCCACTCGCTCCGGACTGAATGGCGTCGAGGATCGCATCCATGACGCGGACGCTACCGATCGGTAGGTATCGACTCAAAAGCGGTACGGTTCGGCCATGAGCTCTCCCGGATCAATCCTCGCAGCCGGCGCCCGCACGCCCATCGGAAAATTGAGCGGCGCGCTGGCCTCGTTCTCCGCCGCTGACCTCGGCGGCTTCGCCATCTCGGCCGCACTCGAGCGCGCCGGCGTCGCGCCTGAAGAAGTGCAGCACGTCATCATGGGACAGGTGCTGATGGCCGGTCAGGGCCAGGTGCCCAGCCGTCAGGCTGCCGTCAATGCAGGCATCCCGATGAACGTGCCGTCGATCAACGTCAACAAGGTGTGTCTGTCGGGGCTCAACTCGGTGTACCTCGCCAACCAGATGATCGCGGCCGGCGAGGCCGACATCGTGGTGGCCGGTGGCATGGAGTCGATGACGAACGCCCCGTACATCGCGGATGGTGCCCGCGGCGGTTTCCGCTACGGCAACACCGAACTGCGCGACGCGATCATCGCCGACGGATTGTGGTGCGCGTTCGACGCCTGCCTGATGGGGCTCGGCACCGACCGGTACACGAGCGACACGATCAGCCGAGAGGCTCAAGACGAACTCGCCGCATTGAGCAACGAACGTGCTGCCAATGCGATCAAGGAGGGTCGCCTGGCCGACGAGATTTCGCCGGTCAGTGTGCCTCAGCGCAAGAGCGACCCGCTCCTGGTCGAGCACGACGAAGGCGTGCGCCCGGGAACCACCGCCGAGAGCCTTGGCAAGCTGCGGCCGGCCTTTCAGTCGGACGGCACGATCACCGCTGGCAATGCCTCACAGCTCTCCGACGGTGCGAGTGCCATCGTGATGATGTCGCACGCCGAAGCCGAACGCCGCGGTCTCAACCCGCTCGGCGAGTTCGTTTCGTACGGCATGGTCGCCGGCCCGGACAACGCGTCGCTGCTACACCAGCCGAGCCGGGCGATCATGCAAGCAGCCGAGAAGGCCGGCGTGGCGATCGCCGATCTCGATCTGATCGAGATCAACGAAGCCTTCGCAGCGGTTGGCTTGCACTCGGTCGGCGAGCTCGACGTCGACATGGAGATCGTCAACGTGAACGGCGGCGCGATCGCCCTCGGTCACCCGATCGGCATGAGCGGTAACCGCCTCGCCCTGACGATGCTCCACGAGCTCCGGCGCCGCGGCGGTGGTGTCGGCGCTGTTGGCTTGTGTGGTGGCGGCGGCCAAGGTGACGCCGCCATCTTGCGCACCGTCTGACGGCGTACGACACAGGCGCGCGCACCGAATGCGCAGGTGCGGCGTGAGATCACCGCAGCCAGCCGTCGCACGCGCCAAGCGTGGCGATATTGGCACGTCGCGTGACATGATGACGAGCTACTTGACGAAACCTCTCGGATTGTCGTAATGTTTTCGTAATAATTTTAACGCTTGGTAATCGGCTCGCCACGCTGTGTAGCAGCACGCGGGCGCTCCCCGATCATGACCCCTTCTGGGGCACCGTCGATGCGAACCGGCCCGTCCGCCCGCTCCCGGTTCGTGGAAGCGGTGCCCCAGTCATTTTTCACCGTTGCCACCGACTCCGGCCTCAGCCGTCGTCGACCCCACCCGACCTCGACTCCGGCCTCAGCCGTCGTCGACCGGACGCCGGCCCTCGAGGGCACGGCCAAGCGTGAGCTCGTCGGCGTATTCGAGGTCGCCGCCGACCGGCAAACCACTGGCAATACGTGTGACGGTCAAACCGAGCGGCTGCAGTTGACGAGCCAAATACATCGCTGTGACCTCGCCCTCGGTGTTCGGGTTCGTACACAGAATCACCTCGGTGATCCCTTCGGCGTCGATCCGCGTCAGCAGCTCACGAATCTTCAACTGCTCGGGCCCGATGCCTTCGAGCGGATTCATTGCGCCGAGCAGCACGTGATACCGACCGCGGAACTCGCCGGTGCGTTCGAGCGCAACGATGTCGCGTGACTCCTCGACGACACAGACGACAGTCGCATCCCGACGATCGTCGGCACAGATCGGGCACAACGCTCCCTCGGCGACGTTGAAGCACCGCTCACAGAAACGCACCTTGTCCTTGGCGTCGTTGATCGCGTGCGCCAGCCGGGCGACGTCGGCGCTCGGCAACTTCAGCAAATGGAAAGCAATCCGCTGCGCCGACTTCGGCCCGATACCGGGCAACCGCCCGAGTTCGTCGATCAGCGTTTGGACCGGTGGGGTATACGCACTGACCATCGAGTCAGCCCGACTCCTCGATCAGTTCCGAACCCGGGAACGCTTCGGCGAGCCGATCGAGCGGGGTCTTCACGGTCTCGGGCGGAGCGTCGACGAGATCGTCGAGATCGATGTCGGCATCGTCGTCGGG
>JABSQH010000033.1 GCA_013213745.1 Ilumatobacteraceae bacterium
CTCAATGAATAATGACAGCTAGGGGTCCATATTAGCGCTCTGGGTAGTCCCCATGGGGACTATCCAGGGAGCCAATATGGACACCTAACTCCCTCTATTCATCGAGATAGAGCCTCTGCAAAAATCAGGCCCAAAACATTTTCCTAGACGACCCTGCCCCGACTTGATTTCGGCAAATCCATCATTTTGGTGAAATTCTTGACCTTCCTCTAACTTGTGGAATAATAGGGTCTAGACCTCCACATTCCTGGGTTGGATAGTCCCCATGGGGACTATCCAACCCAGGAATATGGAGGTCTAGATCCTATTATTCCACAAGTTAGAGGAAGATCACGAATTTCACCAAAATGATGGATTTGCCGAAAACAAGTCGGGGCAAGCTCGTCTAGGGAATGTCTTCGACCTGATTTTTTGCAGAAGCTCTATCTCGATGAATAGAGGGAGTTAGGTGTCCATATTGGCTCCCTGGATAGTCCCCATGGGGACTACCCAGAGCGCTAATATGGACCCCTAGCTGTCATTATTCATTGAGAACGGTCCCTCACAAATTTCAGATCTGAGATACTGAAAAACATGTCCCCGGTTTGCCGAGTGAACTTTTCAGAAAAAACAGCAGTCTCACAGCTCAATTTTGAGGCAGCTCTATCTCGAGGAATACGAGGAGTTGGCGGCCCATATTCAAGGCCTGAATAGTCCCCACCAGTACTATCCAGGCCTAGCATATGGGCCCCTAGCTCCCATTATTCGTCGAGAACGAAGAGCAACAATATTTTCGACATATGGCCGAATCTGGCTGACGAGACAGTTGTGAAGACTTTTTCCGCAGGTCTGGACGGGACAATACCGTTTTCAGAGGATCATATCTCAAATCCGACCACTGTGATCTTTTCCCCCTTCCAGGAGGTGAAACTACACGCATATAGGTATCCAAAAATGTACAAATTGGAGTGTTTCAAAAATCAATATTTTGCCCTCCATTTTGGTCGATTTTCGAGTTCAAACGCACAGTGTATATATATATATATATATCATGGACATCTCTACTACAGGACTGGCTCCCCCCCCCCCCAAGGGGGGGGGTGCCCGATTTGGGTAACGAAATCCTGAATTTTGGCCAAAATATGCTTCGAAGCATCTTCGGGAACCAAGGCTTCCCACCACCCGGGGGTGGTTCCTGGGTGGTTCCATGGTAGTTCGGGGGTGTTTAAAGACATATTTGACCGATTTTGAAATTTTCGACGACTTTGCTTCAAGTACGACCCCCAAAAAATCACCATAGTTTACCGTGGTCATGAAAGTCACGAAATTCTAGATTTTCTTGATTTTTTTGTATTTTGTGGTGATTACTGGTGATTAGTTCTATCCTGTGGCATCCTGTGGCATCCTGTGGCATCCTGAGGCATCGTGCGGCACCCTGGGGCTACCTGGAACGCCCTCGGGCGCCGCAAGTAGCTCTGCGGAGCTCTGCGGAGCCCTGCGGAGCCCTGTGGAGCCCTGAGGAGCCCTGCGGTTGCCATTTCCTGTAGAATCAATATCTGGTGAGATAAATTTAAAACGAGTCTGGGGGGTCAAAATCCGAAAAATCTCATTTTTTTC
>JABSQH010000034.1 GCA_013213745.1 Ilumatobacteraceae bacterium
CGATCACGCGGGTCGCCGATCGAGCGTTGTCTCCGGTGATGGGCAAGAGCGTCGTCTTCTACGCCAGCAAGCCCGCCGACGTCCCTGAAGCAACGGTGTCGCAATGAGCGCGATGCCCGAGCTCGCTGGCGTCCTCAGCCCGGTCGAGCTGGAACGCACCGCGCATCATCTCGTGTCATTGCAAGTGCCGACCGGCATGATTCCGTGGTTCCCCGGGGGACACTGCGATCCGTGGAACCACGTCGAAACCGCGATGGCACTCGACGTCGCCGGCTTTCATGCCGAGGCCCGCCACGCCTACCGCTGGTTGCGAGACGCCCAGCGAGCCGATGGTTCGTGGCATGCCTACTACCACGCCGATGGCACCGTCGAGGACGCCAAGCTCGACACCAACGTGTGTGCGTACGTCGCCACCGGTGTCCATCACCATCTGCTGATCACCGGCGACACCGAGTTCGCCGCGGCGATGTGGCCGACGGTCGAACGAGCCCTCGAATTCGTGCTGGCGCTGCGTCGTTCCGACGGTGTCCCCTTGTGGGCGATCGAGACCGACGAGCGACCGTGGACCTATGCCCTCCTCACGGGCACGTCGAGCATCCAACACGCGCTTCGTTGCGGCGCGGCGCTGGCCGAGTCACTCGGCGCCGCCCGCACCGAGTGGGTGGCCTACGCCGATGAGATGGCCGCAGTGATCAACAACTGTCCCGACGCGTTCGAGCCAAAGACCCGGTGGGCGATGGACTGGTACTACCCCGTGCTGACGGGTGCCATGACCGGTGAAGCCGCCGCCACCCGGCTGGCCGACGGATGGTCGACATTCGCCATGGAAGGGCTTGGGATCCGCTGCGTCAGCGACGAACCGTGGGTCACCGCCTCGGAGACCGCCGAGTGCGCTCTCGCCTACGCGGCAATCGGCGACAAGGCCACGGCGACCAAGTTGCTCGAATGGACGACGACGCATCGGTGTCAGGACGGTTCCTACCTCACCGGGATCGTGTACCCAGCAGGCGAGGTGTTCCCGCCGGCCGAATACACGTCATACACCGCCGCAGCCGTCGTGTTAGCCGTCGACTCGATCACGCAGGCGACCAACGCCAGCGACGTGTTCCGTCACGCCGGCCTCGCCTGACCGACCATCCGATCACCGTGCCCAGGTTGACGCTCGATTTCTACGACGAGGATGCGGGGCACTTCGGCGAACTCGCCTTCCTTCGAGCGGTCTAGCCACTGCGGTCTGAGCGCTCGGGTCGTGCCGCACTGCGTAACTGCGTCGATGTCATTGCCGGCGAGTTCGGAGCGCTATCGAGCGCGTTCGCTTCTGCATCCAGTAGAGGGTCATCCCCCGCCTCGTGTTCATCGTCGTACTCGCACGCCAGAACGATCAGCGTCCGCGTTCGCACCGTGTTGTTCGTGTTGCCGCAACGAGCGCGCCGTCCATCAAGTCGGGGTGGAAACCGGAGGGTCGATGCGGCCCGCACGGTGAACCTGGGCCAGACTCCTGGACCTCTACTGTTGATCTGAAAGAGCAATCGTGAACTCTCTCCCCCGTCATCCGGGCGACAGCGCCGCGCACTCCGGCCGTAGGGCCGACTTTCATATGTCATTGTTCGACTGCCAACCACCGGAGAGGGCGGGCCAGTGATAAGCGGGACTGCGCTCACTAGAAATCGTGCGCTCGTTGGGGTCGCTCTCGGGGCCCTGGTGGTTGCGGCATGTGCCAACGACTCCGAGGGTCAGTCTGAGTCGACCGTCGCCACCGAAGTAGCCGAATCCGAGAGCACCGAACCCCAGACAAGCGAATCCGTGCGCGCTGCGGAGACCACCGAGCCCGAGCCCGCTCAAACAACAGAGCCCGAGACCGCCGATACCACCGAGCCCGCTGAAACGACAGAACCCGAGCCCGAGCCCGTGATCCTCGACTTTTCCGAGGTCGATGCTGTGGTGTCGAGTTTCGTTGAGGAGCGCGGATTGAACGGTGCTGGCCTCGCTGTGGTCGATCCGGCCGGGGTGGTGCACGAGCAGTACTGGGGCGAGTTCGATCCTGATCGAATCTCGTTGGTCGCGTCGTCCAGCAAGCAGCTCACGGCCGGTGTCATGTTGGCGCTCCAAGACCAAGGTCTGCTCGACGTGGACGCACCCTTGAACGAGATCGTGGGTGACGCATGGGGACCAGGCGTTCCCGAGATCACCGTCGCCCAGATGGTGTCGAACTCGTCGGGCCTCGTGGGACTCGGCCCGGACCCCACGTATGCCCCGTACCTGTGCCAATTCATCGGCGAGGATCTCCAGCGGTGCGGCCGCACGATCGCAACGACACCGGACGATGACGCCGACGTCGTTCCGTCCGACACCGAGTTCCGCTACGGCGGCGCCCAATGGCAGGTGGCAGGCGCAGTGGCCGAGTACGTGTCGGGCAAGAGCTGGGACGAACTCATCCAGGAGGTGTACCGCGACCCGTGTGGGCTGACTTCGAGCTTTGGGTACAACAACCACTGGGCGACACTGGGTGCAGGCGGATTCGGCTATCCGCCGGACTTCGACGGCGACCTATCGCTGCTCGCTCCGACCAGCAATCCGCAGATGGAAGGCGGTGCCTATCTCACCGTTCCTGACTACGCAGCGCTGCTGCTGATGCACTTGCGTGACGGCGCTTGCCCGAACGGGCAGGTGCTGTCGTCAGAATCGTTGGAAACGATGTACACCGATCGCGCAGCGGCGGTGTGGGGCGGCGACGCCGGAGACGCAGGCATCGGCTATGGATACGGATGGTGGCACGATCGCAACACCGGTCGGATCTCTGACGCCGGCGCGTACGGCTCGATTCCCTGGCTCGACTTCGACGGCGAATACGGGGTCTACCTCGTCATCGAGGAAGACAGCGGCACCGGCAACGAATTGAAAAACCAAATCGAAGAACTCATCGACGACGTGATGACCGCCTGACCACGACTCTCGCAAGTGGGCGCCATGTTCCCGCACGCCTTGTCAACGCGCAGTCGGATGTGGCCACCCCGAACCGACGTCCACAGGCACTGCACCGCAACCGAGGATGTGTTCTTCGATCCGAAGATCGTCGCGCGCGAAGGTGTCACGGCTCCAGGTCGCATACGCCACAGCCCTTCGCTGAGTGTCTGCTGCAGCGTCGACAGGAACCGTACGCGGCCACGAGTTCGTCCGAGGTGCCGACGGGGGCGGATCACTGTTGTTCTGCGCCGTGGTCGCACGTGGTGCCGTCTGACGAAACGCTCCCGTCGCTCCCGGACCTCGCCACATACCGGTGTCGGTGCACCACGCGGCCCGACCGGGTTGCTCTTGAAGCGTTAGTGGGCCGGGTTGATCCGGCGGATTCGCCGGGACCGGAAGACGGGGACCGAACCTGTGTTGTCAGCTCGGGAAACGCAAGTTCCACGAGCGGCCGGCAGGGTCGTGGCCCCGGGATCGGCAGAGTCGTGGCCCCAGGAAATGTGCGCCATGTCGGCGTATCGCGGCACCGACCGGCTGCTGACCGTGGACGATGGTGACCCGTGTTGAGCCGTGGGGGTGAGCGATGGGCGCGCCCGAACGGCGGGGCGTGCGGTTGCGGGTGACTCGATCTGGTCGAGTCGATCACTGTCGATCTCGACTTCGTCGCAGCCCTGTAGCTTGAGCCGGAAACGCTCGCCGGTGCCGGAGTCGCACGCCAGCCGAAGCGCAATGTCGGCGATGTCTCGTCGTTCAGGGTCCGCCATCGATGCGAATGCGATGCGATGGCGGTTGCCCGAGCTCGCTCGATCCGAATCGTTCCAAGAGGGCACTTCGTGGCCGCAGCGTCGTGTGCCGCGAAGTCGCCGTCGACTGCGACGGGCCATCGGGGCCGTCGACGGGTCGGCGATCGGTACCGCCGAGCCGACGGAGCCTGCAACCGAACCGCAACCGGGCGCGTAACCGGCTGCCAACCCGACTCGTGCACGATCGCGAATGAAAGATCCTGATTAACGCAACCACCGATGGCTGTTCTGAACGACGACGACCGGTGGGTGCGGAAGAAAGGCACAGAAATGAACACTTTGAAAAAAACCTTCGTGTCGATGGTGGCAGTCGGCTTCATTGCGGCCTCCTGCGGCTCCGACGACGACTCTGCTGACACGACGGCCGCGCCAACCACCG
>JABSQH010000035.1 GCA_013213745.1 Ilumatobacteraceae bacterium
CTCCCCCCACCTTATAAGGACCGGTTTTAGGTGCCACATTATAAGGACCGGTTTGGATTCTTAAACAAAGTTGGCGACTTTTGACAACATTGTGCACCTCGCACTGGGTGGGTATACTGGTAAAAAACGCTTCGTTTGGGAAGTTGGACATTTTAATTTTTGTCAAAAAACTTTAAATTTATTTTTTCAACTACTTTTTTGTGGACACGAAAGAATATTTTTGAATATCCCATTTTTGAGGTTTCAAAACTGGCCAAGTGGCAACAGCAGCAACAGCGGCAACAGCGACAACGGTGGGGGGGGCCTCAACTATTGCTGGCGTATTTAAAATACGTTTCCAAAAGAATTTCCGATTGCGTTTTTTTTTAAATACTCTTTTTAGGATTTTCTTGAGTTTTTTAAGAATTTTCTTTATTTCGTTTTAAATTTTTTCGTTAAAAGAAAATTATTCTATTTGTATTTTTGCATCTTTAGCATGCCAAGAATCGTGAACTAAGACGTCAAACTAAGATTCTGTGAAGGGATGACATGAAAATATTTTGTAAAACAAAAGATAAAAAAAGAAATCGTCGTTCTTAAAAGATTGTACATTTTGGGTACCCTAAAAATGAGGACTGCCAAGAGATTTCTCTATTGCAAGTATATTATGACTACAGCAACATCGTGTACTGTAAGTTTTTTTTTCGAACTTTAATAAAGATTCAAAAAAAAAAGTTCGAAAATTTTCGAACTTTTTTTTAAAGATTTTATTTTTGAAAAAAGTTCGAAAAATAAGTTCGAATTTTTTTAAAGATTTCAATGCTTTACTTAGAAAATTAACTGATTTTCGGAAAAACTGATAATTCTTCAAAGAATTAGGAAAAAAGTTCGAAAACTTTAGTTCGAATCTTTTAAAGATTTGATTTTTTAAAAAAGTTCGAAAAGAAAAGTTCGAGAAAAGAAATCTACAGTATCCAATGTTGTCGAATGCAGGAATATTACAGGACGGTCCTAATTTCTAGGGTACTAATCATGGATATTTTTTTAAGATTCTCTTTATCTTACACCAATTCTCTTTTTGTGACTTTGGTTTTATAAAATATTTTCAAGCGATACTTTCACCAGATTTTAGTTCGATGGGTTAGTTCTAGATTCTATCTATTCTTAGTGTCAAAAACTTGATTAATACATTTTCACGAAAAAGTCTAACAAAAACAATTCTTAAATAAACTCTAAGAAATCCGTTAAAAGAAGAAGATGTGAAAGATCTTTTGGAAACGTAGTTAAAATTCGCTTTTGGTATATTTTTGAGGAATTGTTGCCGAAAAAACGAATTTTTTTCCGATTTCTTTTTTCTTTTTTGCACAGTATTCCAGTATCTTTGAAAAATCACGAAAATGACATGTTTTCTGCACTCTGCCATATAGCACAACCGATATACCTCACGGGATACATGAACAAATATGGAAACATTGCAGAGAGTGTAGATTCTACAGAAAATCTTGATATATTGATTGTAAGTATACATGTCTGCAAAAAATCAGAAAAGAGAAAAACGAAGGGAACTATTGTTTTGACATTAAATAATGTTTCAACTCCTTTTTGTATGTAAACAGTAAGGGAGAATTGCACCTCATTTTTGGGTTGGTTAAAAATGTGCAGCATCTTAAATTGGTTGTGCGAGGGTAGGAGATGGCTGCCATGTTAAAATCTATAGGTTGCGAACTTATATTTTTTCTGAGCAAAGAGAAATAATGTTTGAATTATTCGTTAACCTTCGTAACCTTCGTTGTTACTTTCTTATTACATTCTTGTCACTTCTGGTAACGTCCAAAGATCACAACATCAATTTCAAAATGATTTTACGACACGCACACTGAGGGTATTATTGGTGGGATCTTGTCACTGAGAAAGATGTTGGAAAGATGTTGGAAACATGGGCGAGGGGGTATGTTTTCGAAGAAAACAGAAAAATCGTTATTCATGAATCCTGGTATTAACCTTTTTGTTTGAGAAGATGGTGTGGTCGATAGGGTAGGGTAAGAAGTCCGGAAGAAGTCCGGAAGAAGTCCGGAAGAGAGGGGGGGTGTCGATTAATGACTAAGCGTGAAATCCTACCGTGCAATATGCAGAAAGTCTATTCAATCCACCATCCTTAATCATTAATCGACACACCCCCCTAGGGTAAGAAGTACGGAAGAAGTCCGGAAGAAGTCCGGAATAGTGGTGGTTCGACAACAACAAAATGACGTTTAAA
>JABSQH010000036.1 GCA_013213745.1 Ilumatobacteraceae bacterium
GATTAAAATAATACTTACAATAGCGCAATTATTAAGCGCAGAAAGTCAAATAGAGACTAATAGACAATGGAATGAAGCTATAACTAATGTTCAAGAACAAAAAACTTGGATAAAAGAAGATATAGTAAATGGTCGAATAAGTGAGGAAGAAGCTCAATACTATTTAGACAACTTAAATGAAACTGAAGATTTACTAATAAAACTATATAATGAAAAAGACTGATTTTACCACAAAAAGCGATCATGTAATACTATATTTTATACTATGTGCTGTAATAGCTATACTATGGGGATACGTAACAAACTAAATACGATTGCTATAAGATAATATATATATGAAATGTAAATGTAAAAATATTATTCCACCTGCTCGTGTTGCACTCGGTTATACTACATGTGTATCTTGTTCAACTGAAGAAAAGCTAGGTTGTATCGACACTATTAACCACAAAACTGGCAACTCTATACAAGTTATGTCTCGTAGTGATGCCGATCAAGCTAGTAAATTACTCAAGCGTGCAGGTTATTCAACTCTACGTGCACTATCAGGTAAATCTACCACTAAAAAACGTAAAATACTATACGGTTGTCGTTTAACAGACGTCGGTAGTGATGCACTATATAACAAAGTAGGTAAAACATACCTTGACTATGCAGAAGTAGATATCGATCTTGCTAACCGTTACTTACAACGATCACTCGACAACTATGAAATATCACAACTACAATACAATAAAATTATACAACTATACAAACTAATTACGAATAAGTAAAGATAATATAATAAAAACAATGCACGAATCAATAGAAAAATATATAATTACTGACAATCTCGACGCTATCATCTATAAAGATGGTGACATGAAGCTCCAAATCTTCAACAAAACCAAATCTCCTTACGGTTGGGAACCGAGAAATCTTATTGTTAGTCATTATAGCGTGCAAGCAAACGAATTTACTTACGATTATGTAAGTGATAAGGTAGACGAGGTGTATTCTACCTTTCCAAACGAAGAAATACACGAGTTAATAACCAAAATAAAACAATATAAAAATGGTTAAAAAAGCAATAATTAAATTCTGCTATAAAGCAGTTGAAGAAAAAATGCTAAAAGTATACGCTACAATTATGACAACTATATTTTTAGCTATATGGGTGCCTACAATGGCAATAGCACTTAAAAATCTATTCGTTTTCTGGTATAACTTTATATTTTAATAGTTATGATTAGCAAAACAATAAAACAGTTACAAAACTTGTATTCTTGGACACAATTCTATCAAGAAACTGGTAATAAAGAACAAATAAGAAAGTGTCAAAGCGAAATTCACCGCTTGAAAAGAGTGATTAACGAACTAAAAAGTAAGAAATGAAAGATACTAATGCAATAGAAGACGCTATTAGAAGTAAATGTAAAAAAGAATTAGAACTTATTGTTAATGGCTTTATGAATGAATTAGAAATTAAAATTAGAGGTGAATATAACGCGGCTAATTACTATGATTTCCAAGGTCCTAATAAAAGAGATAGTTTCCATGTTATGGGAACAGTACAACTAGCAAATGTACTCAAAAGCATGTTATATAGTGCTCATCTAGAATCTATGGTTGCAGTAAAATCAAAAGAATTAGTAGCAAAATTACAATTAGAAATATGACTGAACAAGAAGTAATAGATAAGATCTGTGATCGAGTAGTCACGGTACTTTATAACGAGCTAGACTATTATATGTTTGAAGAACTAGGTTACACTGAAACTGACGACAACTATGTCAAAGATGCTGACAAACTA
>JABSQH010000037.1 GCA_013213745.1 Ilumatobacteraceae bacterium
TGTGTATTAGTGGCATCTGAATCTTGAGTGTCATCAATCAAGAACAAATTACCTAGTGCATATTTCTTACCATAAGAACTTGCTGCACCATATCGTTGTGGCATTTGCATACCTTTCTGATCTGTATCTACACCTACTACAGCTTGAGATTCTATAATATCTTTACCATCAGATAACTTTGCAGTAACCTGCATAACTGGTGGATCAAAAGATACTAATTCTTCGTGTACTGTAACGGTTACATTTAACTCCTTTAAAAAGGGTTTTGTAGCTTCTAGGATGTCTTCAGCAGATCGGAAATAATACTTGCCGAATGAGTTATATCTACTTTTCTTCGACTTAAACTCTGTTTGAATTTTGGTTAATTTATTAGTTAACGTCATATATATATAATTACAGGTTTATGGTTTAATTTACAGATAATCAAGCACTTGCGAGTGGTCTACATTAGCAATTAATTTTTCAACTGCTTTCTTTTTTATTTCAGATACTCTTACATATGCTGATATGCCTGTTATTTTTAATTTACTTGCTATTTCTTTAGCAGACCATTTAGGACCGTCTAATCCATAGCTTTTGCTTAGCACAAACATTTCGTGCCATTCTAAATGTTTTGTAAGTAAACCCATTAAATAAGCATTTAACAATTGCTCATTATATGGATCTGATTTATCAGGTATTTGATATATCATATCTTCATCTTCTTGCTTTGCATCAAATGATAGAAATATAGAATTAAAAAATAATCTAACCATCTTTTCATCTTTACCTTTTCTCATTTCATTTATCTTGTGTTCGGGTATACGCATTGTACCTCTATTTTTATCAATAGCTCTTCTTATTCCACCACGTATACGTTTAGCAAGAAAAGACTTTAAAGTTTTTTCTATGTCGTCTGAAGACATTAGTTTTTCCCAATCAATTTTATCTACAGCTTTACATAGTTGTAAGCTACCTTCTTGTATTATATCCATAATAGACATAACACCTGAAGCTTCTTGAGATGTAGCAAATTTACGACCTATATTTTCTACAAGAGGTAAAAACTTTATTATAAGTTCATCTCTTGTATATTCATCGTAAAATTTACCAACTGGTTGAGATTGCTTGACATCTTCTTTATACCTAATATAATTCTTTACATTATATTTTTTCATTGTCAATATTTAATTTGTCTTTTTCTTTTTTGAGTTCTTCACCCATGTTTCTATGTATCGTTCTTGGTGTACATTTTAAAGCTTTAGCTAATTTAGATATAGTAATACTTTCGCCTTGTTCATTTATATGTAACATAGCGTCGTATATATCTTCTTCTTGTATTCGCTTTCTTCCTACAATACTTCCTACAATACTTAGTTTTTCTGAAGTATCAAGACCTGTTCCATCTTTAAATACTACTTTACGCAGTCTATTATTAGGTGGTCGTTCAAGATCTTCATAATAAACATCTTTTATTATTTCTTTTAATAATTTGCTACTAACATTAAATGTTACAAATCCGTTAGATTTATATGATATAACACCTGCTAGTTCTTTAAATTTTTCATAGCTAATATTAGGATTTAAGTACCATAATGTAACTAAATGCCATTTTAAAGATTTATAAGTATTAATCTTTGCATTACTACGAAACAGACTATAATACCCATAAGTACCATCAGCATAATACCAACCCCAGTCGTACTCTTTAGTAGGTCTGTCAGGTGAATACCGACGATATATGATGCGATTATCATGTAAGTATTTCATAGCTCTTTGTGACATTAGCTGTTTACTCTATATCTTTAGACTTATTGTCACATAATGTTTCATACCACATTTGCTCTTCAGCATCTAGATTATATTTGTTTATAATATCTTCTAATGTAGCATGTGTATGATAATTCATATAATCTCTTTTATTTGCTCCCATTGCTTAATTTAATTAAATAGTTATTATATTTTAAATACAACTTTCTCGTAGTTGTACCAATAGTTCCGTATAATGTAGCATCTCTACATATTTTTGCCCTTAACTCTAAAGTTCTTTTTTCTACATAGTTATAATGCTTTTTGTATCTAAGATACTTTATTAATTCATCTCGGTATCGTCTCATATATCTTTTCGTATTTACCTGCAACAATATGTTTTTCGCCTATGTAATAATTCCAATAAGCTTTTATGCTACAGTCATCTTTAAATTCATCAGGCATACATTGAGGTGGTTGGGTAAAGCCTGTATAAGCTAAACCACCTGGCAGTTTACCTAGTGGTATACCACACTTAGTTATGCTTAAATGTGTCTTACCATATCGCCTTGAGTATTCATTGCCTAAAGCTAGCATATGTATATATAACCATGTATAATTTTCAGCTGATCTACGACACCATATAGTTGATGGGTGATTTACATGTGCACGTTTGTATGGTACATCCGCGTCCTCTCCCATTATTTCATGATGTGCTGTACAAAGCATCTGGGCTGATTCTAAGATCATCTTAACAACATGTTTGTTGTATTGGTACTGTGCGGCTTTTACAGGGTCTCTATGCAAATAAAATATATTCATGGTATTAAAGAAAACATTAACATCATGTAGAAAAAACCTGCTGTTACGCACAAAAGTATAATAAACCAGTCTGCTTGATCATTCATAATATTTGTCTAATAA
>JABSQH010000038.1 GCA_013213745.1 Ilumatobacteraceae bacterium
GATTCCCAATGCTGCCCGTCGCATGCCATTCCTTCCCTCATTCGACGGCCGGCGCAGCCGCCTCGGCGGCGTCCGGGATCGGTGCCGAGCCGGCGACACCATAGGCGACACCGTGCTGCTCGGGCTCGTGCAGCGCGGTGATCAGGTCATCGGACAACCAACGGGGCGGGCCGAGCCCGGCGGCGGCGAACCAGCCCTCGATGTCAGCGATCGTGATCGCGATCTTCACGATCCGTTCCTCGTAACGGACCCAGTTCCCGTCGTCGTCCACGAACGCGCCGGACGCGTCGAGCATGAGTCGCCCGTCGCTCCACCGTCTCGTCCAGGTCGTCACGTCGTCGGCTCCGGTGTGTGTCTCGACGAGCTCGGCGGTGTAGCGGAGGCCGGCGGTCGTGTTGATGTCGAACACGAAGCGGCCGTTCGGGGCGAGCACTCGCGCCACCTCGTCGACGAGCGCCGCTGCCGCTGCGTGGTTCGGCAGGTGGTTGAAGACGTTGAAGGTCGCCGTGATCAGATCGAACCGACCGGCGAGCGGGAGCGCGGATGCGTCGGCGACAGCGACCGGCCCTCGGTGGCCGGAGCGATCGTCGACGCGATGCCGCAGCATCGCCTCCGCGCGGTCGATGCCGACGGTTGCGAACCCGGCGGCGCGGAAGAAGTCGGTGAGCTGCCCGGTGCCGCAACCGATGTCGAGCATCGTCGGTGTCCGCGTCGGTCTCTGCCCGTCGAACAGGCGCAGGATCCGTGGCGCGAGTCGGAGCGCGAAGCCGTCGGGTCGGCTCTCGACGCGGGCGTACCGCCTCGCCGCGATCTCGTCGTAGCTGCCGATCCCGGTCACAACCCGAGGCCGGCGAACAGCTCGGCCCATCGACGTCGTTCGCGGTCGACGGTGAACCTCGGTTGCATCGCCATCACGCGATCCTCGAGCGCGGCGAGCTGCGACGGGTCGCATTCCAGTGCGAGCAGGAGGTCGGCGAGGGCGTGATGGTCGCCGACGGTGTAGTAGCCGGGGTAGTGCTCGCCGAGCACGCCGACGTTGCCGGGGATGTCGGTGGCGAGCACGGGGAGCCCGGCCATCACCGCTTCGGAGATCGCGTTCGCGCCGCCCTCCATCACCGAGGAGTTCACCAGGACGTGGCTGTGCGCGTAGACCGTCCCCATCTCCCGCCAGGGCACCTCGCCCTGCCACCGGTACCGCTCGTTGGACGCGGCTTCTCGTCGCGCCCACGACGCCCACTCGGCGCTGTGCGCGCCGCCGTAGTGGCGGGCGACGATGCGGCTGGTGTCGGGCAGGAGGCGCATGGCGGCGGCGACCGTCGTTGGATCCTTCTCGTCGCGTAAATGTCCGACGACGGCAACGACGAACTCTTTTGAGGGGGCCGAGCGCGGCACCTCGACGGGATGTGCGCCTTCGTGGATGATCGTGAGGCGGGCCCGGTGGTGGGGCTCGAGGCACTCACCCACGCGGTCGTTCAGGCCGACCAGCCGGTCGCTGCGATCGAGTGATCCCATCACCACGACACGGTCGGTTGCCATGAAGCGATAGACGTCGGTCCCGGTCAACACGACGACGACCTGCGCACTGCTCGTGGCCGCAGCCGTGATCGCCGCGGCGGTGCGGAACGCGTTGAGCGCCACCACGACGCGACCCCGGCCGCTCGGCTCGCCGGTGACGCTCGTCGAGAGCCCGATCTCGCCGAACAGCTGGGCGTAGCGCTGGGCGGTCACCGAGTTGCCGGCCCGTTCGGTCGGCAGCGTCGGCGCGACGATCTCGACGAGCGCCATGTCAGCGCAGACCGCGAGACAGATACCGGTCGGCTGCGTCCGGGAGCAGCGTCACGATGGTGGTCCCCTCCGGGGACCCAGCGGCGACCACCATGCTCGCCGCCAGCGCCAGCCCCCCGCTCGGCCCGCACAGGATCCCCTGTCGGGAGGCGACCTCGCGCACGGCAGCGAACGAGTTCGCGTCGGGGACCGAGACGACCCGATCGACCACCGACAGGTCGATGCTGCCCGGGATCATCCGCTCCGCCTGCCCGACGGCTTCGACCTCGTAGGGGACGGGATCGGACAGCTCACCGGTTTCGTGGGCGTGGGCGTAGATCGAACCGACCGGGTCGGCGAGCACGATCGTCACGTCGGGATGTTGCTCCCGGAGGAAGCGAGCCGTCCCGGTGATCGTGCCACCGGTTCCGCCCCCTGCCACGAACACGTCAACGGCGTGTCCGGACTGCTCCCAGATCTCCGGTCCGGTGCTCGTGTAGTGCGCCTGCGGGTTCGCCGTGTTCTCGTACTGGTTGACGAAGACACCGCCTTCGTCGGCGGCGATCCGCGTGCACAGTGCGAGGTAGTGCTCGTCGGTGCCGATCTCGGCCGAGTCGACCTGGCGGACCTCAGCACCGAGGAGGCGGAGCAGGCTCACCTTCTCGGGGGGCACGGTCGTCTTGCACACGATGATCACCCGGTAGCCGCGGGCTGCGCCGATCGCTGCGAGCGCGATCCCCGTGTTGCCACTGCTGCTCTCCACGATCGTCCCACCGGGCCCCAACGCACCGGAATCTTCGGCGGCATCGACCATCCACCGCGCCGTTCGATCCTTGACGCTGCCGGTGGGATTGGCCGCCTCGATCTTCGCCCAGACGTGGACGCCAGGCGGGATCTCGGGCAACGAGATGTCGACCAGCGGTGTCGGCGTCCAGGGCGTCCGCCGTTCGGCCGTCGGTCCGGCCAGTTCGGACCTCGATCCCCTCGTCAGCAACACGCCGCGCGACCATAGCCGAGCGCCTGAACGGCGTTCCTGCGCCGCCGAGGCGGCCTGACGTGCGAGGAGAGCAGCGAATGAACGAAATCGTGCTGTACGGGGCGGACTGGTGCCCCGACTGCCGGCGAGCCAAGGCGTTCCTCGAAGAGAACGGCGTCGACTTCGTGTATCGCGACACCGAACTGGACGCGTCGGCGGTGACCACGGTCGAGGAGCTGACCGGCGGGCAACGAGTGATTCCGACGATCCAGATCCTCGGCCGCACCTATGTCAACCCCGACAACGTCACCCTCGCCGTCGCGTTGGGCATCAATCCACAGGGACGCGTCGTGCTCTACGGAGCCGACTGGTGCCCCGACTGCCGGCGGGCGAAGGCCTACCTCGGCGACAACGACATCAAGTTCCAGTACATCGACGTCGACGAGCACGACTGGGCCACCGCCGAGATCGAAGCGGTCAACGACGGCAAACGCACGATCCCGACGATCCTGATCGGCGAGACCTGGCACGTGAACCCCGACAACCCCACGCTTCGCGATGCGCTGGGCATCGAACAGGAACGGTCGACGAAGCGGTACGACACGCTGATCATCGGCGCCGGCGCCACCGGTCTCACGGCGGCGATCTACCTGCAGCGGGCCAAGCGCAACACGGTCCTGCTCGAAGCCAAGAACGTCGGCGGGAACGCGTTCCTGACCTCCCAGATCGAGAACTACCCCGGCATCCTCGACATCTCCGGACCGGACCTGATGGACAAAATGGCCGAGCAGGCCCGGTCGTACGGCGCGCAGATCGAAGCAGGAACCGAGGTCACCGCCATCGAGCCCCGCGACGGCTACTTCGCTGTGTCGACCGGGCTCGCCGACTACGAGGGGCGCACCGTCGTCGTGGCGACCGGCTCGCAGTACCGGCGCCTCGAGATTCCCGGTGAAGAGGAGCTGATCGGAAGCGGCGTCCACTTCTGCGCGACCTGCGACGCGCCCTTCTACAAGGGACGGTCGATCATCGTCGTGGGTGGGGGGAACAGCGGCCTCGAGGAAGGCCTCTACCTCACCGAGTTCGCCAGCGACGTCACGTTCGTGACGCGCAGCCCGGGCTTCACCGCCGAACCGATCTTCACCGAGAAGCTCGAAACGACCGACAACGCGACCGCATTGCTGAACAAGACCCCCACCGAGTTCGTGACCGACGACAACGGCGGCTTCCACGCGCTGCGGGTGCGCGACAACGAAACCGGTGAGGTCGACGACATCGCCGCCGACGGAGCGTTCGTCTTCATCGGTCTGACACCGAACACCGAGTTCCTCTCGGGCATGCTGGATCTCGACGAGGCGGGCTACGTCGATGTCGCTCCCGGATCGGTGGAGACGAACGTCCCTGGCATCTTCGCCGCCGGCGACTGTCGCAAGGGTGCGATCGCGCAGGTCGCAGCGGCGACCGGCGAGGGTGTGGTCGCGAGCTTCGCGGTCAACGAGTACCTCCGCCGCTGAGCGCCCCGCCGACCTGGGGCCGCTCAACGCGGCGGTGTGCTGTGCTCGTCGTCGCGCCGCGATCGACGTCGCTCCCAGTGCGACGGCAGGTCGCCGATCCGCGTGCGAAGGCCCTGCACGGCGTCGTCGTAGTGAACGCGCCAGGCGCGGTACGACTGCCAGGCGTCGTCGGGGGCGACGTCGATGACGACCGACCCGGCCGCCAGCTCTGCCAGCAGCAGGTCGAAGTCGGCGCGCGTGACCGTGAGATCCGCGTCCTCGGCCCGGTCCGGCGGCATTCGGATCCCGTAGAAGTCGGCAATGCCCTGCAGTGCGGAGTACCCCGAGTTGATCATCGGGTCGGCCTCGGCGACGTCGGGGGTCAGGTCGGTGGCGCGGAGTATCGCTGCGGTGTCGAGCGCCACCTCGGCCGAAGCGAGCCATGACTTTCCCGGGCGGGCCGACCGGAAGTAGACGAGCGCAGGGAACGTGGTGTGCGTCTCCCCGAGCTCGTCGAACCAGTCCTCCCAGCTACTCCATCGCTCGTCGACGTGACGGAGACGATCGACGGCGACGAGCCTCGTGATGAACACGACCGGATCGGGCGGCTGACCGGCTCGCGTGGTCAACCGTCCCACCGCGATCTCGCGTCGCGAGAATGCCCCGTAGATCGTGGGCAGGAAGCTGATCATCAACGCAACGACTGCGATCCCGATGTGGGCTTGGATGATCGCCACCACCCGAACGGTGAAACTCGGCGCCGACACGAACCCGAGAGTGGTCAGCGACGAGCCCGACAGCCCGATCGAGTCGCTCGACGACCCGACGCCGAGACCCCAGTAGATCGCGGTGAACGATGCGATCAGGCCGGCCGACCAGACCAGCGGGAGGGCGATCAGGACGATGGGTGCGAACGCTCCGAGCACCCGGTGGCGTTGCGACGGACTCCGGAGCCGCCGCGCCACCGCCATCGAGCCGCGTCGGGCGAGCTCGAACGACACCCACGTCAGCCACACCCGCTCGGGCCGCGGCATCACGACGGTCCGAACCGCCGACGTGATCAGCCAGATCGCCGCCATCGAGCCGGCGAGCACGGCGACGACCTCGACGACGATCACGGCGGCCGTCCCGCTGAGACACCGCTCCCCTCCATGCCAGGAGGATGGCATGTCGGCCGACGAGTTCTCGTGATTGCGCCGTCGCGCTGCGACGCCGAACCGTGCGGTGCGCTACTCGGCGACGAACTCGCGGAACAGACGTGTGTAGATGACCGGCCACTGCGATGGGTCGTCGCTGGCACGGGCCTCCCGATCGCCGAGCTTGAGGAGGTAGACGAGATCGCTGCGCGACAGCAACTTGCCGAGCCGATCCCAGAGCCTCGCCTGGAGATAGCCGGCGTACCACAGCGCCCAATCCGGGTCGGCCCCGTCTGACTCCGCGTACGCCTCATGGTGGTGGTGCCCGGTCTCGATCAGCAGCGCCTGCAGCTCTTCGTCGGTCATCTCATCGTCCCCGTTTCGTTTGTCTGATCACGTACTCCGATCATGGACCACGCTCACCGACGACGACATCACCGAGGTCGGTTTCGGGGTCCCACTGCACCAGGTCGCAGGTGGCCACCTCGATCTTCAGTGACGGTTCGTCACCGTTCTCGACGACCCCACCGTCGTGAACTCCGCACCGATGGTGGCCCGCACGAACCAGCTCCGGCAGCGTCTGCGCCGCCATGAACTTTCGCGTGGGAACGCCGGCGCCCTATGGTGCTCAATCGTTCGCACCCCCCATGGCAACGACGCCAGCGACGAGAGGTAGGAAGAGCGATGTCAGAGGTCGAGACGGCCCTCGAGGCGGCAGGACTCACGAACACCGCTGTGCGCGAGTTCGTGACGGAGTACGCGGCGCTCACCGGCGCCGAACGCGTCGAGGTAGTCGACGCTGCCGACGACGCGAGATATCTCCGAGAAGCGGTAGAAGCGGGCGAACTGCTGACGGCCGGCGACGGCCTGTACTACTCGCGCAGCTACTTCAAGGACACCGCCCGCGCCGAAGAGCGGACCATCGTGGCGACGGCGTCCGAGCGCGACAAGGGCGTCTACAACAACTGGCACCCCTCGTCGGAGATGAAGCCGAAGCTGCACGACCTGATGCGTGGCGCCTCTGCTGGCAAAACGATGTACGTCATCCCGTACCTGATGGCGCCCAAGGGCTCACCGCTCGATCGGTTCGCCGCCGGAGTGGAGATCACCGACAACCGCAACGTGGTCCTGCAGATGATCCGCATGGCGCGCGTCGGCGTTGACTACCTCAACGAGATGGGCGACGACTTCGTGCGCGCCGTGCACGTCACCGGCGACCTCGAGAACCTCGGGCAAGGCACGCCCGACGACAAGCGCTACTTCGTGACGGTCGCCGACGAGCGGACCATTCTCCACTTCGGCTCGTCGTATGGCGGCAACGCGCTGCTCGGCAAGATCGCCCACGGCTTGCGGCAAGCGTCGTACGACGGCTGGAAGAACGGTTTCCTCGTCGAGCAGTTCATGCTGCTCGGCATCGTCGACAAAGAGACGGGTGAGAAGTACAACATCGCCGGCGGCTTCCCCAGCGCCTCGGGCAAGACCAATCTGGCGATGACGCTTGCGCCTGACGCGCTCGGCGAGCGCTACTACGTCGAGTTCTACGGCGACGACATCGCCTGGATCTGGGTCGACGACGACGGCGTGTTGCGCGGCTTCAACCCTGAAAACGGTGTGTTCGGGGTGGCCAAGGACACCAACGAAGAGACCAACCCGACGGCGATCGACTCGATCGTTCCGGGCACGGGCTCGATCTTCACCAACGTGGCGTACAACCCCGACACCCACGAGGTGTGGTGGGAGGGCAAGACGCCTGATCCGCCCGCTGACGTGGCTGGTTGGCTCGACTGGAAAGGCGAACCAATCGCAGGCCGGTCAGCTGACGAAGCCGACGCCCCGTGGGCGCACCCGAACTCGCGTTTCACCACCCAGCTCGGCAACGTTCCGAACGTGGCCGCCGATTGGGAAGACCCTCGGGGGGTCGAGATCCACGGGATCATTTTCGGCGGCCGCGCCCGCGACCGCGAGCCACTCATCCGCGCGATCGACGACATTGCCGAGGGCGTGTACGACGGCCTGACCCTCGGGGCAGAAGCGACGTTCGCGGCCGACGGCCTCGAAGGCGTCCTGCGATACGACCCGATGTCGATGCGACCGTTCATGTCGTACTCCGAGGCCGACTACGCCGAGCACTGGCTCAAGGTGATCGGTGCGGCAAAGGCCAAGCCGGTCTTCGCCCATGTGAACTGGTTCCAGCGCGGCGACGACGGTCGCTTCCTGTGGCCCGGCTATCGAGAGAACCTCAGGCCGTTGTTATGGCTGATGCAGTACAAGTCGGGTCAAGTGGAGGGCGTCCGGACCCCGGTCGGAATCGTGCCCGCTCGCGAGGAGTTGAACCTCGACGGCCTCGACGACCAGGCCCTGGCCGACCTCGACTCGGTGCTCACCATCGACATCGAGCGGTGGCGCGAAGAGATGGGTCACCGGGCAACCCATCTGGAACAGTTCGTCGGCCTGCCCGAGGAGATCTGGGAAGCACACCGCCGGCTGGCGCAAGCCCTCGGCGACTGACACGCAACAGACTCATCTCTTGCGCCGAACAACCCGGCGCATCGTGCTCTCCAACCTGCGTGATCGCCCTCACGCCGGAAGGCCGTGCGGTCGTCGGGTGAACGCGCTCGTCGACGCGGTCAGCAGATCGCCGGGCGGCGCTACTCCGCGACGACCTGGTGTTCGTGGCCGTGGTGATGGCGATGCTCGGCGGCGAGATGCGAGTGACCGACACCGATCGGCTGCCCGGCTTTGTCTGCGACACCGGGAAACGGCGCGCGGTACGCACACGTGTCGCAGTTCACGGTCGGACGACCGTGCACCGCTTCGCGATAGCGCCGCTCGATGACCGCACTCAGCCGCGCATCTGGCCCGAAGTAGCCGGCGTCGACCACCTCGACCCCGGTGCGCTCGGTGAATGCGGCGATCTGCTCGCGCGCCCGCTCGATGAGTTTGCCGTTGCAGAGAAACCAGAAGAACAGCGCAACCCGGCGATGCCCGAGGTGGCCCACGAGGTCGAGGGCGTCGGGTGTCAACGGCCACGTCATTCCGGTGAACCCCATCTGCAAGAACCCACTGTCGACCCATTCCGCCAGGAGGCGCCCAGCTTTGGAGGCTTCGGCGTTGGCGTCGGGATCCGAGGTGCCACGGGCGATCACCACGAGCGGGAGTCCGGCTGCGTCGACCTGCGCCAAGTTGTCTGCAGCGATCTCGATCAGTTCCGGAACAATGCCGAACGGAGACCCGAAGACGATGTCGATGTTCGGATATCGCAGTCGCGACTCGACGACGATGGCCGGGACGTCGCTCTTGGCATGACCCGCTCCGAGGAGCATCAACGGCAGCACCACAATTCGCCGGCAACCACGAGCGACCAGCGAATCGAGCACGACACCTGCCGGCGGATCAGTCATCTCGAGGAAGCCGACCTCGACGATGACGTCGGGCAGCGCCCGCTGGGTCTGGTCGCCGATCCGGTGCATCTGTTCGGCGCTGATCATGCAGCGCGACCCGTGGCCGACCAACAGCAGACCGTCGGTCGCCGACGCCGGACCTCGCGGGGCTCGATCGCCCGCTGCGGATGCCGATCGTCGGAGGGGAATCGAGATCGATTGCTCAACGAGCATCGAGTACATCCTGGCTGATCGTGCGGATGACGGTCGACGCGGCCGCTGGTTCGAGGTCGGCGGCGGGGAGGCAGGGAGCATCCAACGCATCGGCCAAGCGAGCGGCCAGATCCAGGCGCGGCATGGCCTGCTCGCAGTCGAGAACCACACCGGCAATACCCGCGCGGCGCAGCTCGCCCGCCGCAGACAGCGCATCGTCGAATGCGTGCGGAGTGCCAGTGGCGCGGCCGTCGGAAATCACGACGACGAAGGGACTCCGACCGTGATCGCGCCGCGACCGAGCCACCTCGAGCGCACAACGCAGACCCGCCGCAAGCGGCGTCGCTCCACCGGTTTCGAGTGAGGTCAGTCGATTCCGAGCAACCTCGACCGATCCGGTCGGTGCCAGCACGACTTCGGCGTCATCGCCACCGAATCGAACCAGCGCGACGTGATCGCGACGTTCGTACGCGTCGGTCAGGAGTCCGAGGGCGGTTCCGGTTGCCAGTCGCGCTCGGTCGTCTGCGCCCATCGAACCGCTGGTGTCGACAACGAGGATCAGCAGGCTTCCGGCGCGTTGCTCGCGCACCGCGTATCGCACGTCGTCGATGTCGACATCGGCACCGGACTGGGAGGTGCGTCGTTCCGCCACTCTCCGGACGGTTGCGACAACCGCGATGGGACGTGTCGCGTGCGCGTCGAACGGGACGTCGCGCACCAGCCGCCCGGCGGTGCCTTCCGCCATCGCCCGACGCCCAGCAGTGGCCTCACGGACATGCCCGTTGGGGGTCAGAGCCGTGCTCGGGGGTCGCCGATCGGCACCGATCGCCATCGACGATGTGCCGCCCGATCCAGCCGGTGGCGCGCCGTGTTCTTCGTCGGACACCGACGTCTCGCTGCCCCGTGGATCGCCGTCATCCGTGGTGGGCGGTGAGTCGTGGCCGTCTGGGGCGTCGTGGTGGGAATCCGGGGTTTTGGAGGGGAGAGCGTCGCGACGGGTGTCGTCGATGGCATCGGCGAGCTGGTCGGGAGGCAACACCGGCGGATCGAAGGGGTTGCGTCGGCTGCGGTGCGCGAGCACGAGATGGGCGATCTCGCGAAGGTCGTCGTCGCTGGCCACGGCTCGACCTGCCAGGCCGGCATACGCAGCGGCGGCCCGGCACAACACGAGGTCGGCTCGGAGACCCTGTGCGCCGACGGCCAACGCCAATCGTGACGCCACTTCGGTCAGCTCGCTCGGCACGGTCGCAGGGCGAGCGGCCGCAAGTGCGGCACGCAAATCGTCGCGTTCGGTATCCAGCTCGGTGCGACGCTCCCCCGGCGAATCGACGTCGATGCCGTCGAACCGCAGCCGGCGCCGGACCGCCTCGGCTCTGTCGATCGGATCGACGCTGGCGGTGATCTGCACCGACAGCCCGAACCGGTCGAGCAACTGCGGCCGCAACTCCCCTTCTTCCGGGTTCATCGAGCCGATCAGGACGAAACGGGCGTCGTGGTGGTGGGAGATGCCGTCGCGTTCGATTCGATTCCGGCCGGACACCGAGACATCGAGCAGCGTGTCGACGAGGTGGTCGGCCAAGAGGTTGATCTCGTCGACGTAAAGCACGCCTCCGTGGGCGGCGGCCAGCAGCCCCGGCGTGACCGCCGTCTCACCACTCGTGAGCACCGTTGCGACGTCGATCGTGCCGATCAGCCGATCTTCGGTGGCGCCGAGCGGGAGGTCGACGAAGGGGGCATCGCCCGGAAGCAGATCGGCCAGACCACGAGCAAGCGTCGTCTTCGCCGATCCTTTCTCGCCGCGCAACAACACCCCACCGATGCCCGGGTCGACCGCCAGCAGTTGGAGCGCCAACTTGGCGTCGTCTTGCCCGACGACCGAAGCGAAGGGGAACCGCGGCTCGGTCACCGCGATTCCTCCCACCCTTCTGCCTCGAGGATCGCCTGCTCGAGGGTGGCGCGGGCCTCGTCGGACGCCGCCCACATCCCCCGCTGATTCGCTTCGAGCAGCCGTTCGGCGATCGAGCGCAGAGCCCACGGGTTCGACTCGGCGAAGAATTTGCGGGTACCGGCATCGGCCACATAGGCCTCGGTGACTCGCTCGTACATCCAGTCCTCCACCACCTTGGCCGTTGCGTCGTAACCGAAGAGGTAGTCGACGGTAGCGGCCAGCTCGAACGCTCCCTTGTAGCCGTGCTGTTGCATGGCGGCGATCCACTTCGGATTGACGACGCGGCTGCGCACCACTCGCGCCGCCTCCTCGGCCAGCGTGCGCACCTGCGGGTTCGCCGGGTCGGCCGAGTCGCCGAACCACGCCTTGGGCTCCCGGCCGGTGAGGGCGCGCACCGCCGCCACCATGCCGCCGTGGTCCTGGAGGTAGTCGTCGGAGTCGAAGATGTCGTGCTCGCGGTTGTCCTGGTTCTTCACCGCAACGTCGATGGCGGCGAACCGGCGACGCATCGCCTCCGGCTCGGCGGCGCCAAACCGCTCGCGGCCGTATGCGAAACCCGACCACGCGAGATACACCTCGGCGAGATCGGCGTCGGAACGCCAGTTCTTCGCCTCGAGCACGGGCAGGATGCCCGAGCCGTAACCGCCTGGTGGCGGACCGTAGATCCGTGCGTCGGCGTTGCCGGCGACGGCGATCGGGTTCTCTGCGGCCGGTTCGTCGAGTGCGGCGACCTTCTCGACGGCTTCGTCGAGCAGGGCGATCACGTGCGGGAACGCGTCGCGGAAGAACCCGGAGATGCGCAACGTGACGTCGACCCGGGGACGGCCGAGGTCCTCGAGGGGAATCACTTCGAGACCCGTCACGCGGCCGCTCTCGTCGCTCCAGGTCGGGCGTACGCCGAGCAGGGCGAGCGCTTCGGCAGCATCGTCGCCAGTTGTGCGCATTGCGGCGGTGCCCCACAACACCAACCCGACAGTCGCCGGGGCTGCGCCCGTCTCCTCGACGTGTTTGGCGATCAGCCGATCGGCCAACGTGGCGCCGACCTCCCAGGCCAGCGGTGACGGAATCGCTTTGGGGTCGACCGAGTAGAAGTTGCGACCGGTCGGCAAGACGTGCGCCCCGCCGCGACTCGGGGCTCCGCTGGGGCCGGCGGGCACGTACCGCCCGTCCAGCATGCGCAACAGGTTGGTGATCTCGTCGCTGGTCTGCTCGAGGTTCGGGATGAGCCGTCGCGCCAACCACGACAGCGTCGGATCGTCGGTCGTCGCAGCGTCCCAGCCGGTGGCCGCCAGCGCTTCGACGCGATCGCGACACTCCGCCTCGACCCGGTCGATCTCGACGCGTGAACCACCCTGCAGGTCGACGCCGAGGTCAGCGGCCACGGTTGCCCGCAGCGCCGGAACCGACGCCTGTGGCAGGCGCGTCACCGCGAGTGCGGTCTCGATCAACTGGTCGCCGTCGGGCCCGTGGCCGAGCACGTGCAAGCCGCCGCGAATCTGGGCGTCCTTGAGCGCACAGAGATAGCCGTCGACGTGCAACACCATGTCGTCGAAGTCATCGCCAGCCGGTGCGGCATCGCCAAGATCGAGATCCCGGTGGATCTCGGTCGAGACGAGCAGCTCCCACACCTGCGTCCGAATGGCCGGCAACTTGCCGGGGTCCATCGCCTCCATCTGGGCGTAGCTGTCGAGCAGCTGTTCCAACTTCGCGATGTCGTCGTAGGTGTCGGCGCGCGTCAACGGCGGCGGCAGGTGATCGATGACGACCGCATGCGTGCGTCGCTTGGCCTGAGTGCCTTCACCGGGGTCGTTCACGACGAACGGGTAGGCGAACGGCAGGTCGGCGAGCGCGGCGTCGGGAAAACAACCGGCCGAGAGCGCCAACGCCTTGCCGGGGAGCCACTCGAGCGTGCCGTGTTTGCCGAGATGCACGGCCGCATCGGCGCCCCAGCCACCGTCCTCTTTCGAGGCGCCCAGCCACCGGTAGAACGCGAGGTAATGGTGCGGCGGCGGCATGTCGGGTGCGTGGTACGTACCGATCGGGTCGGCTCCGAAGCCGCGCGGCGGCTGGATGGTGACGAGTACGCCACCCAAGTCGAGGCCCGGAAACACCAGGGCCCCATCGTGGTGGTACACCTCGCCGGGCGCAGGACCCCACAGTTCGGTCACCTGATCCTTGGCGGCGTCGTCGAGCCCGTCGAACCAGCGGGTGTAGGCATCGGCATCGAGCCGGCCAGGGGCCGCGGCCAGCTGTTCGGCGGTCAACGTGGGCAGGTCGTAGGTCAACGTGTCCGCCAGCTCGGCCATGAGTGCGTCGCCGTCGGCGGGGATGCGGTCGACGCGATATCCGGCCTCGGCGAGGGCGTGCAGGGTCTCGATCGCCGACGCGGGCGTATCGAGTCCGACGGCGTTGCCCAGCCGACTCCGCTTGGTCGGATACGCCGAGAGCACGAGCACCACTCTCTTCTCCGCCGCCGGCACGTGACGCAACCGGGCGTGACGCACCGCGAGCGAGGCCAGCCGCGCGGTTCGTTCGGGGTCGGTGCGTGTCACCACCACTTCCGAACCGGCCTCGCCGTCGTCGTCGACGATCTCCTTGAAGGCGAACGTCGGCCCGATGATCCGACCGTCGAACTCGGGGATGGCGACGCCCATGCCGACGTCGACCGGCGACAAGCCGGCGTCGTCGTCGTGCCACATCGCGGCCGGACGACTGCTGGCCGGGGCCTGAATGACGGGCACATCGAGCGCGTCGAGCATCGGGACGTGCCACTGGTCGCCGTCGTCGCCGGCCGTCGCGCCAGCCGCGAAGATCGAGGTGATGACGGCGTCGACGTCGTGTTCCACGCACAGCTCGAGCGCGGGCACGGCGCCGTCGGCGTCGACGCGGAGCGAATAGGAATAGACGGCGAGCGCATCGGCACCCGCCTCTTCGATCGCCGCGCAGAGGTCACCGATGTAGGTGGTGTTTCCGGCCACGAGATGGGCCCGGTAGAACACCACGGCGACAAGCGGTCGATCCGCTCGCCGCTCGCGATCGGGCCGGCCGATCCCTGCCTGATCCCACACTCCGGTGCGCGCGAGTTCACTCGGTGGATCAAAACCGACGCCGGTCAGCAGGATCGTGTCGGACACGAACCGCAGCATCTGTTCGAGGTTGGCGGGACCGCCGGCGGCGAGATAGCGATGGGTCTCGGCGACGAGTCCTGCTGGAGCGGTCGAGGCCGCGGCGAGATCAGCATCGGGGGTGTCCTCTCCGCCGACCGCAATCACCGGAACGTGCCGGTCTCGGGCAGCGGCCAGCAGTGCTTCGAACGGGCCCTCCCAGGCCCTGGCGCCACCGAGCAGGCGAACGATGACCGCGTCCACCTCCGCCAGATCGGGCGCCCCGTCGAGTCGGTCGGGGTTGGCCCAACGAAGCCCACCGAGTTCAGCCGGCAGGTCGTCGACGACTGAGCGCGCGGCCAGCAGTTCGGTGTCGGCGTTGGACAGGAACATCAACATGGTTCTGCGCTCAGCTCTCGGTGTGGTGAGTGGTCGGGGGCGGCCGCGGCGGAGGCGATGAGCGCTCCGAGGGCAGGGAGGTCGATGGACGCCTCGAGATGGTCGGCGAGTCGATCGAGCTGATCGTTGCGCTCGTCGGCAGGAGTCCGGTCGCCGGGTGTGAAGGTCGTGCCAGCGCATTTGGCCACTTCCGCGAGGAAGCGGCGCCGGAACCCGTCCTCATCGAACAGTCCATGGAGGGTGGTGCCGAACACGCGGTTGGCGCGGATGCCCTCTGGTTCATCGTCGAGGCGCAGCCACACCTGCGGGCCGACATCATCGGTGTGGTCCGCTGGCGCAGCGACCCGGCCATGGTGGATCTGATAACCGGTCACCGCTTCGCCGAGCGCCGTGCCGGTGCGACACGCCAACACTTTGTCCGCCGCAAAGCTCGTCTCGACCGGCAACATCCCGAGCCCCGCGCTCACACCATGGCCGCTTTCGACTTCGTCATCGATCGATCGGCCGAGCATCTGGTATCCGCCACAGATCCCGAGCACTGTGGTCGTCGCATCGAGCGCCGCAATCGCTCGATCGAGCCCGCGAGCGCGCAACCAGTCGAGGTCGGACACCGTCGCTTTCGATCCGGGGAGCACGACGAGATCGGGTCGACCGAGTTCGCGCGCCGACCGCACGTAGCGCACGGCCACGTCGGGCTCGACGGCGAGCGCATCGAGATCGGTGAAGTTGGAGATGCGGGGCAGCCGGATCACGGCGACGTCGAGCGAGGCATCGGCGTCGAGCGGCGAACCCTCGGACCGGTCGAGCGTCAACGAGTCCTCGGCATCGAGGCGCAGGTCGGGCAGCATCGGGATGACACCAAGCGTCGGAACACCGCTGAGTTCGGCGAGCTGGTCGGTCCCGTCGAGCAACAGCGCCGGATCACCGCGCAACTTGTTGATGAGGAAGCCTCCGATTCGCGCGCGCAATTCGTCGGGGAGCACGCTGACCGTGCCATACAGGGAAGCGAAGACCCCACCGGGGTCGATGTCGCCGACCACGACCGCCGGGACACCGGCCGCATCGGCCAACCGCAAGTTGACGATGTCGCGGTCCAACAGATTGATCTCAGCCGGTGAGCCGGCCCCTTCGACGAGTACGACGTCGAACCGCGATCGCAAGTCGGCCAACGCCTCCAACACCAAACTGAACAACTCCGACTTCGCGTCGTGGTACTCGACCGCCGACATCACGCCGATCGGCCGACCCATCACGACGACTTGGCTGCTGCGTTCGCCCGTCGGCTTCAACAACACGGGATTCATCGCCACCTCCGGCTCGATCCCTGCCGCCTGCGCCTGGAGGTATTGGGCGCGGCCGATCTCGTGGCCATCGGAGGTGACCGCCGAGTTCAACGCCATGTTCTGGGCCTTGAACGGCGCAACGCGCACGCCGGCGCGACTCAGCGCCCGGCACAGACCGGCGACCACGGTGGTCTTGCCGGAGTTCGACGTTGTGCCGCACACCATCAAGCCACCACGCAGGTCTTCGGTGCGTCCACGCCAAGGGCCTGCGTCAAGCGACCGCTGCACGGTCGGGCGGTTCATTCCGTCGATCTCCATCCTCGTGGCGTGTGTTGGCTCCAGCACAACATCGAGACGGCGATCTGGCTCCGAGATCGACCGGAGTCGCACTCGTCACAGTTGCGGGACAGCCCCGGAATCACACCGGGTTCCCCGCCTCGACCACTGCGACTATACGGCGTCGCCGTGTCTCCACGTGGGGCGAGCCCTCGGTGTCGCGGCCACACTGTCGGGATGGCACGTCCATCGATCGTCCTCATCAACACCGGCGACGGCAAAGGCAAATCGTCGGCCGCCTTCGGTGTCATGGGCCGCGGCTGGGCTCGGGGTTGGAAGGTCGGCGTGGTGCAGTTCGTGAAGAGCGGCAAGTGGAAGATCGGGGAACGCAAGCTCGCCGACCACCTCGGGATCGAATGGCATGCGCTCGGCGACGGATTCACGTGGGAATCGACAGACATGGACGAGACGATCGCCAAGGGTCGCCACGCCTGGGACGTCGCCAGCGAGAAGCTCGCGAGCGGCGACTACCAGCTGCTGATCCTGGATGAACTCACCTACACGATGAAGTACGGATGGGTCGACGTCGCCGATGTCGTCGAGGGGATCCAGAATCGGGCCCCAGGAACGAACGTGGTGATCACCGGACGGGGCTGTCCGTCCGAGCTCATCGACATCGCCGACACCGTCACGGAGATGCACAAGGTGAAACACGCCCTCGACGAAGGCATCAAGGCGATCAAAGGCATCGAGTTCTGACCGCAATCGGACACGACGTGACACACACGCTCGGCCCGCGCATCGTCGTGGCCGGCACCCATTCCGGTGTCGGCAAGACCACGATCGCGACCGGGCTGATGGCCGCATTTCGCGCGGCCGAGACATCGGTTGCCGCGGCCAAGGTCGGCCCTGACTTCATCGACCCCGGCTACCACGCACTCGCCACCGGACGGCCGCCACGGAACCTCGATCCGTGGATCTGCGGCGTCGACGCCATTGGTCCGCTGTCGGCGCGGGCCGCAACGGGATCGGAGCTGATGGTCATCGAGGGCGTGATGGGTCTGTTCGACGGCGCCGTCGATGGCGAACCATCGAGCACCGCCGACATCGCAGCACTGCTCCGGGCGCCAGTCGTGCTCGTCGTGGACGGCTCGGCGATGTCAGCATCGGTGGCGGCGCTCGTACGCGGATTCCGGGATCACCGAACCGACGTCGACCTCGTCGGTGTGATCCTCAATCGTGTCGGCGGGGAGCATCATCGAACGCTGCTCGTCGAGGCGTTGGAGTCGATCGACGTGCCGGTGCTGGGCGCAGTCGGCCAACACAACGAGTTGTCGTGGCGCGATCGCCATCTCGGCCTCGTGCCGGTCGTCGAGTCGTCCGCCGATGTGGCTTCGTCGATCGAGCGGCTCGGCGCGACGATCGCACGGGCGTGCGATCTCGAACAGATCCGCCGGGTGGCCGAGGATGCACCGCGCCTCGACTTCGCGGCACCTCCGGAACCGAGCCGCGTCGCCGCCCGACCTGTCCGGATCGGTGTGGCCGGTGGGCGCGCCTTCAGCTTCGTGTACCAGGACAATCTCGACTCGTTGGCGGCGGCCGGGGCCGAGCTGGTTGCGTTCGACCCGATGGAAGACGAACGACTACCGACCGCCCTCGACGGCCTGATCGTCGGTGGTGGCTTCCCGGAGGTGTACGCCGCCGCGTTGGCCGCCAACACCGAACTCCTGGCGAACGTCGCTGAGCGCGTGCGCGGTGGGTTGGTCACCTGGGCCGAGTGCGGCGGGTTGTTGTGGCTCGCCCGATCACTCGACAACCAACCGATGGGCGGAGCCGTGCAAACCGATGCGCACATGACGGGCCGCCTCACGCTCGGTTATCGCCATGCCACAGCACTGCACACCAACCCGGTGGTCGCGGTCGGTGACACGGTGCGCGGCCACGAATTCCACTATTCGTCCGCGACCCCCACGGGTGATGCGCTCCGTCTCGCGTCCCGGTTCGGCGAGCGCACCGAGGGGTTCGCGACTCCGACCCTCCTGGCCACGTATCTCCACCAGCACCTCGGCGCCCGACCAGACGTCGCCGCGCGGTTCGTCGACGCCTGCACCCGTACATCGGCGCATCGCTGAGCGACGGGGCATCCCCCTGCCCTATACGTTGCCCTACGTCCTGGTTTAGTGTCGCGACGTGCGCAAGTCGTCGGTGTATCTCCCGGACAGTCTGAAGAACCGGCTGGGCGCACTCGCGGAACGGACTGGTGTGTCAGAAGCCGAACTCATCCGCCAAGCGATTGAACAGCGCCTCGGCGCAGCCGAGCCGAGTCGACGCACTGCACCGCCCACGCCCGGCCGCCTTGTCGGGATCGGCGTCGGACCCGGACCGGCCGATCTCGTCACCGTCAGAGCACTCGACGCGCTCCGGCGAGCCGATCGCGTCGTGGCCCCCTGCACCTCGATCGATGCCGTCGGCCGTGCCGAGGCGATCGTTCGCGACGCAGCTCCCGACATCGTCGTCGAACGCCTGGAGTTCGTGATGGCGCCCGACCACGACGCCCGAGCAGCGGCATTGGCCGCGAACTGTGAACGGATTGCCGGGTATCTCGCCGACGGCGAGGAGGTGGCGTTCATCACCCTTGGCGATCCGAACCTCTACTCGACCGTGTCGACGGTCGTCGCCGGCGTCGTCGCCCGGCGTCCGACCACCGAGGTCGAGACGATCGCCGGAATCACCGCATTCCAGGCCCTCGCCATGGCGGGCGACATCGTCCTCACCGACGAGCAACAGACCTTGGTGCTCGTTCCGGCAAACGCTCCGGCCGAGGTGATCGATGCCGAGCTGGCCCATCCCGACAGAACGGTCATCGTGTACAAGAGCGGCTCGCGTGTCTCGGCGGTTGCCGACCAGCTGGAAGCCGCCGGTCGTCTCGATCAGGCCGTGATGGGCGAACTGATCGGTATGCCCGGCGAACGCGTGGCGCCCGTCGCCGATGTGCGCGCGCTGCCAGCTTCGTACCTGAGCGCGATCGTCTCACCGGCTCCTGAAGGCGCGGGTCCGGTCGGATGAGTGCGCTGATCTCTTTCGTCGGCGCCGGCCCAGGGGCCGACGACCTGATCACGCTGCGTGGTGCAGAGCGGTTGGCGAACGCCGACGTCGTCGTGTGGGCGTCGTCATTGATCCCAGAATCGATGCTCGAGCACTGCAAGCCCGACGCCGAGCTCCACGACTCCGCCACCATGACACTCGAGGACGTGCTCGCAGTGTTCGCGGCACACCCCGACGCCCCGATCGTGCGCCTGCACTCGGGGGATCCGAGTGTGTACGGGGCCATCCAAGAGCAGATCGACTGGTGCCACGCCTCGGACCGCGCCTTCGAAGTCGTGCCGGGCGTGACCTCGGTCGCCGGCGCAGCGGCCGAGATCCGACGCGAGCTGACGATCCCACAGCGCGGTCAGGCGCTCGTGTACACCCGTCTCGCCGGGAGGACGAAGGCCTCCATGCGGCCAAACGAGGACGTCAAGGCGTTCGCTCCGCACGGCACCACGATGGCGGTGTTCCTGTCGGGTGCCCGACCCGACGAGCTGCAGCGCGAGCTGTTGGTGGACGGCTCGGGGTATACCACCGAGACTCCCGCTGTGGTGATCGTGCGCGCCACGTGGCCCGATCAGCAGATCGTGCACACCACGGTCGGCGAGTTGGCAGCAGCAATCCGGTCCACCGGCGCGACGATGACCGTGCTCGTGTTGGTCGGCGACGTGCTGGCCGACATCCCCGCAGGCGCCCGTAGCCACTTGTACGCCCCCGAGTACACCACCGCTTACCGCCTGCGTTCCGAGCGCGGGTCGACCGAGGGCCGGGCCAGCGCTCGGCGAACACACTGAGCACGACGATGTCCACATCGGAACCGGAACTGTCGCCAGATGTGGCCGCGGCCCAAGGATTGCGGACTGGATGGACCACCGGCACGTGTGCCTCGGCCGCAGCCAAGGCGGCCGCCGAGTGGCTGGTGACGGGAACACCGCCCGCGACGGTGGAGGTCGCCCTGCCCTCAGGAGATCGCGTCGCGTTTCCGACGACCGACATCGACCACTCGACGCCACACCGCGTCGCCGTCATCAAGGATGCGGGCGATGATCCCGACTGCACCGACGGCGCCCACGTAACGGCACACGTCGTGTGGAGCGGGCCCACGGCCGGCGACGCGGTCGAGCAAGTGTCGCTCGTCGGCGGCGACGGGGTCGGCACGGTCACCCAACCAGGACTCGGCCTCCCGGTCGGTGGCCCAGCCATCAACCCGGTTCCAGCGCGAATGATCCGAGAAGCCATCGCTGAAGTGACACCACGTCGCGTGACGTGCACCATCTCGGTGCCAGGCGGCCAGGCCATGGCCGCCAAGACATCGAACGCCAGGCTCGGCATCGAAGGCGGCATTTCCATCCTCGGCACCACCGGGATCGTCAAACCATTCTCCACCGCCAGCTACCGGGCCAGCGTCGTGCAACAAATCGACGTCGCCGCGGCGCAGGGAGTGGACACGGTGGTGCTGGCCACCGGCTCACGCAGCGATGACTGGGCGCAACGGGAGTGGCCCGAGTTTCCGCCCGTGGCGTTCGTCGAGGTCGGCGACTTCACCGGCATTGCTCTGCGCCGCGCCGCCGGCGACGACATCAGCGCGGTCCGCTTCGTCGGTATGGCCGGCAAGATCGCCAAGCTCGCCGCCGGAGTGATGATGACCCACTTCCACCGCAGCAAGGTCGACACCGATTTGTTGGCCGCGGTGGCGCGTGACGTCGGGGCCAGCGACGCCGTGGTCGACGCGGCGACCGCCACCACGACCGCCCGCCACTTCGCCGAGGTGTGCCTCGAAGCCGACGAGGTGGCGCCGCTGATCCTGCTCTGCGAGATGGCCGCAGATCGCTGTCGTACCCACGCTGGCGGGGAGCTCCACGTCGACGTCACGATGGTCGATTTCGCGGGAGCGCAGGCGGTCGCTCATGGGTGAGGGCAGCGCCACGCAGCCGCCCGTCGCCATCGTCGGCCTCCACGGCGGCGACTGGTTCGGAGCCGCTGCTGCTCGCGCTCTCGCCGAGGCCGACGTGCTCATCGGAGCGACTCGTCAACACGACGCGCTGGTGGCGGCGTGGGGCTCGCCGCCGCTGTCGGCCGAGCGAGTCGACCTCTTCGGGCCGCTCGACGAGATCATCGATCTGATCGCGGAACGGCGCGCGGCTCACGAGCGCGCGACCGTGTTGGCCAGCGGCGATCCCGGCTTCTTCGGCATCGAGCGGTTGCTCGTCGGCAGGTTCGGAGCCGCAGTCGAGGTACACCCCGCCCCGTCGTCTGTGGCCCTCGCTTTCGCCCGCGCCCGCATCCCGTGGGACGACGCCAGCGTGGTGTCGGTCCACGGCCGGTCGCTCCAGCGAGCGCTGCCGCACATCGTCGCCGCGCCGAAGGTCGCAGTCCTGGTATCGGCCTCGACACCCCCAGAGTCCGTGGGCGCGGCGTTGCTCGAAGCGGGGTCGTCGCACCGCCACGCCGTCGTGTGCTCCCGTCTCGGCGAAGTCGACGAGTCGATCGTGCGGACAGATCTCGACGGATTGGCCGCCGGCAGTTTCGATCCGCTGTCGGTCGTGGTGTTGACGAGCGAGACGCAGCCGCGCGCACCCGAGGCGGTGGTGGCCTGGGGACGGCCGACCACGGACTACCGACACCGGGGAGGCATGATCACCAAGCCCGAGGTCCGCGCAGCCGCACTGAGCAAGCTCGACCTGTTCGGCGCCGCTGTGATGTGGGACGTCGGAGCGGCGAGCGGCAGCGTCGCCATCGAGGCCGCACGCTTGGCACCCGGCTGTCGGGTGCACGCCATCGAACGCGATGCGGACGACTGCGATCGAATCAGAGCCAATGCCGGGCGCGTTGCCGTCACGGTCGTCGAAGGAACCGCTCCAGAGGCGTTCGACCATCTACCTGATCCCGACCGCGTGTTCGTCGGCGGCGGGGGCATCGACGTGTTCGGGGCAGCGCTGGCACGACTGCGCTCCAACGGTCTGATCGCGGCGACGTTCGCCACGCCGGCGACCGCCTTCGCAGCGGTCGCCGACCTCGGGGCGACCGCTGAGTTGGTGCAAATCAACGTGAATCGTGGCGTGCCGGTCGGGCCTGACGCCACGCTCCGACTCGCCGCAGACAACCCGGTCTTCCTGGTGTGGGGGCGCAATGAGTGACCGACCATCGACACTCGTCGTCTCGATCACCGAAGCCGGCCGCGATGTCGCGCACCAACTCCCGTACCGTCACCACCACGGCGATCTGGCCGACACCGTGCGCGCGAACTGGGAACGAGTCGATCGATTCGTCTTGATCGGGGCAGTCGGCATCGCCGTACGGGTCATCGCTCCGTTGCTGACGTCGAAAGAGCGGGACCCGGTCGTGGTCGCAGTCGACGACACGGCCCGCTACGTCGTGCCGGTGTGCGGAGGCCACCGAGGCGCCAACGACCTGGCGGTCGATGTCGCCCAACTGCTCGATGCCGAGCCAGTCGTCACCACCGCGACGGACGCAGCAGACAAGATCGCTCTCGACACGCTGCCTGGCTTCACCGCAGTCGGCGACGTCGCCGCGGTGACGAAGGCAATGCTCGACGGTGACCCGATCACGATCGACAACGACCTCGACTGGCCACTCCCCGCTGCGCTCGCCGACTCGACGCCGGACGCAACGCACCGCATCGTCGTCACCGACCGATCGACCTCCCCGAGTCCCGGCGAGGTCGTGTTGCATCCACCGTCGTTGGTCGCCGGCATCGGCGCATCGACCGACGCACCGGCCGGTGCAGCTTCCGATCTCCTCGATACAGCGCTGCGGAACGCGGGCCTCGCTCGGGCGTCGCTGTCGGCGGTCGCCACCATCGACCGACGAGCCACCGACCCTGTCGTCACCTCGATCGGCCTGCCGACGACCTCATTTCAATCGAGCGAGCTGGCCGCGGTGGACGTGCCCAACCCGAGCGACGTCGTCCTGAACGAAGTCGGCACCCCATCGGTCGGCGAGGCTGCGGCGCTGCTCGCCGCCGGACCCGATGCCGAACTGGTGGTGGAGAAACAGAAGGGGCCCACCGCAACCGTGTCGATTGCCCGCCGCGTGCGCCCGCCCGGCGAGGTGCTGGTCGTCGGGCTCGGCCCCGGCCATCCGCGCCATCGAACCCCGGAGGCCGTCGCCGCCGTGAGATCCGCCGATGTGGTGATCGGCTATGACTTCTACGTCGACCAGTGCGCCGAACTGATCAGCGCCCGTCAAGAGGTCGTTCCCAGCCCGATCGGGGCCGAGGTCGACCGGTGCAGGGAGGCGGTCCGCCGAGCAGCGGCAGGGTCTCGCGTCGCACTCGTCTGCTCTGGCGACCCAGGTGTGTTCGCCATGGCCACCCTCGTATTCGAAGTCGCTGGCGAGGCCGGCAATCCCCCGGTACACGTGGTGCCCGGCGTGACCGCGAGCCTGGCGGCAGCGGCGATCTTGGGCGCACCGCTCGCCCACGACCATGCACTCGTCAGCCTCTCGGACCTCCTGACGCCATGGCCAACGATCGAACGTCGACTCGAAGCGCTGGCAGTGGCCGACATGGCCGTTGCGCTCTACAACCCGCGGTCGCAGCGACGGACGATGCAGCTCGAGCGGGCGAGAGAGATCCTGTTGACCGGTCGGTCGCCGTCCACGCCGGTCGGCGTGATCGTCAACGCGTCACGACCCGGCGAGACGGTGATCACGACGACGCTGGGCGACCTCGACCCGGGCACCGTCGACATGTTCTCGATCGTGATCATCGGCTCGTCGACGACCGAACTGCGCAACGAAAGGATGGTCACCCCACGTGGCTACGACGCCTGATCCCTCGTCGTCCACCGCGGCCGGATGGACTGTACGCATCCTCGACTGCTGCACGGCCTGTGGCAGTTGCCTCATCACGTGCCCCACCCGAGCATTGCGATTGGCGCCAAAGAAACCACTGGTTCTCGACTCGCAGTGCACCTCGTGTGGTGCGTGCATCGAGGTATGTCCCGTCGACGCGATCGTCGAGGCGCCCGTCGGATGAACGATGTCCATCCGATCGAGATCGAGAGTTACCGGATACTTGCTGAACGCGTCGACCTGTCGGCTGAGCAACCGTTGGCTCGGGCCATCATCGAACGCATGATCCACGCGACAGCTGATCTCTCCTTCGCCGACACAGCACGCATCGGGGACCGTGCGGGCGAGGCGCTTCTCGCTGCGCTGAACTCGGACGCTCCCGTGATCGTCGATGCCGCCATGGTCGCCGCCGGCATCACCCGCTACCCGACCACGTGTTATCTCGACCGCGTACCAGTTGCCCCAGCCGGCAACACCCGGTCTGCGGCGGCATTTCGACTGGCGGCCGAGGAGCATCCCACCGGTGCGATCTTCGTGTGCGGCAACGCTCCGACCGCGCTCGTGGAGTTGCTCGACATGCACGACGCAGGGCTCGTCGAGCCGGCGGCGGTGGTCGGCCTCCCTGTCGGTTTCGTCGGCGCCGCGGAGTCCAAAGCCGCACTGTGGTCCAGTGCACTCGCTCCGATCAGCGTGACCAACGAGGGCGAGCGCGGCGGCAGCCCGGCCGCCGCGGGAGCGCTGAACGCGATCGTTCGGCTCGTCGGCGAACACGACGGGAACGGCACGTGAGCTGGCCGTGTGGAGTGGCCATCGGAGGCCAGGAATGACGGTGTACCTCGTCGGAGCGGGACCCGGCGACCCCGGACTGATCACCGTGAAAGGCGCAGCACTGCTCGGTCGCGCCGACGTGGTGGTCCACGACCGACTCGTGAATCCCGAGATCCTCGCGCTGGCGCCGGACTCGTGTGAGCTGATCAGTGCGGCCAAAGCACCACGTCAGCCGACGATGACGCAGGAGGAGATCAACAAGTTGCTGATCGAACGCGGCCTGCGTGGCGAGATCGTCGTGCGGCTCAAGGGCGGCGATCCGTGCGTGTTCGCCCGTGGCGGGGAGGAGGCAGCAGCATTGGGTGCAGCCGGCGTGTCGTTCGAAATCGTCCCGGGCATCACGTCGGCGATCGCCGCGCCGGCATATGCGGGCATACCCGTGACGCTGCGCCACGAAGCGCTGTCGGTGACGATCGTCACGGGGCACGAGGACCCAGCCAGCGGACAGACCGTCGCCTGGGAGTCGATTGCTCGTACCGGTGGAACGATCGTGGTGTTGATGGGGGCCGGACGCGCGGCGAAGATCGCCGGCCGACTCATGAGCGGTGGCCTCGACCCGGCGACGCCGACAGCCTGGGTGAACTGGGGCACCTACGAGCACCAAGACGTCTGGCGCGGCCGACTCGATCAGCTCGGCGTCGACGCGGTACCAACACCGTCCGTGCTCGTGATCGGCACCGTCGCCGGCGTCGACGTCAGTTGGTATGCCGCGCTCGCCGATCAGCATCCAACGCGCTGAGTCGAGCTGCGCCGTACGGTCGCGGTCAATTCGCTCCAGCGGCGAGATCATGAGGGCCAGCAGACGGGTAGCCATGACCGGCGCGGATGTGTTCGCCCCACGGCCGCAGCGTGGCGATGAGTTCGTCGATGTCGTCGCCCAGAGCAACCAGGGCGGGCTGCATCGCGGTGTCGGTGTCGACCTCGACGCGCTCGCGTGCTGCCCGCCCGGCTTCGGTGAATCCGTCGCCGGCGATGTGTCCGCGCACGCGGAGGCGCTCAGCGGCGTGATCGAAGTCGTCGTCGGTCCAGGCGCGAGTGCGCGCGTAACTGCGCATCGGCAGCCCCCAGTACAACTCGGTGGCGAGTCCGATCTCGGTGGCGTCGTACCCGGCGGTGGTCCACGCGGCCACGTGGGCGTCGCCCCGGAACTCGCGCAGCGCATCGCCCAACTGGAAGAGTGCACCCATCGGATCGTCGTCGAGGGGAACCGACCGGATCCCGGCAAACAACGGTCGGCCCTCGACCCGCAACGGTTCGACCGCACGTGCCAGCAACTCGATCACGCGCGCGAGTCCGTCTGGCGACGAACCGAGCAGACGGCGCAACTGGGCGACAGCGCCGTCGTGACGGGCCGATCGGATCGTCGGGGCATCGGTGCGGGACCACCCGAGCGCGACGGCCGGCACGACCGCTGCAGGGGAGAACACGCCAAACGCGGATGCAACGACCTCTCCGGGCACCTGACCGAGCAGACTGCCGCGGCTGGTGAAGTAGGCAGGACCGTCGGGCAAGACCACGCCGCCGGCGTCACCCGGGCTGCCATCGAATCCGAGATCGACGTAGTTCGCGTGCGCTTCGGGAGAGAAGAACACCTGCCCGATCACGGGTTCGAGCGCTGACCCGAGTCGGCGCGCATTCGGGGTGTCGGACATGGTCAGGCTCCACGTGCCAACTGTGATGCCAGCGCCGGACCGTCGATGTCGATCGCCAGCCACTGGGGGTGTTCCGTTGCGGCGCGTTCGGGATCGGTGTGCGCGATGACCAGCGAGCCTTGCTCGATCACTTCGTCGAACAGGGCTTGATATCGCTCGACGTCGAAGGCGATGGCGAATGTGGCCTCGACCGGCACCGACATGCGGATCGCCAGCACGATCGTGTCGTCGAGTCGGGCGGCCTCGGTGCGCACGTCGCCGACTCCCTCCACGGCGTGAACACGCGCCAAGTCGGCGATCTCTGGAGAGTCGGAGGCGTCGATGGCCACCGTCGGCAGCCGTCGACCGTCGGTGTCCACCGAGTAGCCCGATCCGAGCGCTGCGAAGATGGGGATCTGATCGTCGTTCATGATGAGTTGCTCATCCTTGCTTGCTCGATCGGCGCCGTTGCGACGTGGCGAGTACGGCGATGACCTCGCTGACCAGTGCGCATTGCCGCTCGCGGCCGGCGCTGATGTGCGGGCGCAGCGCGTCTGGCGTGCCGACCCATGCTCCGGCAACCGCGATCACGATGGCCAGCACGTCGCCGGGGAGGAACTGATCGTTCGAGCCGAAGCTCGACCGCACCTCGGTGAGGCCATCGACGATCTCGTCATAGGCGGCGCGCTGGGCATCGGTGGCGTTCGGCCGTTCGAGCGGTCTCCACGCATCGAGGCGCAAGACGTCTGGATGGTCGGCGACGTAGTCGAAGAGCGCTGTCGCATACCCCGCGAGGTCGCGTGGGGTGAACGGCACCGCGGCGTGCAGTTGGTCGAACGACGTCTCGACCACGCGATCGAACAGCTCGTCCTTGTTCCCGGAGTATGCGGAGATCAGTGATTTGTTGGCGTTGGCAGCTACGGCGATGCCGTCGACGCGGGCTCCGGCGAGTCCGTGCGTCCCGAACTCTCTCGTGGCGGCGGACAAGATGCGCGCCCGTGTGGCCTCGGCATCTCGGAGAAGGGCCATTGACACCTGCCTAGTGGTTGACGACGAATGACGACGAGTCTGGGTTCCAACTAACTAGTTAGATCGCCATACCGCGAGGATCGCAGACGACGTCGACCGCACTCATCACCGGCACATCAACTGACGTCGGCCGGGCCACGGTCAAACACCTCGCCGCCAACGGATGGAACGTCGTGGCGGCGATGCGCGACCCCCACGCCGAGTCCACACGCGACGACCCGTTGAACGCCCTCGGGGGCGCGTACGGCCCGCTCGAGTCCACCTCGCGCGAGAAGATCGTTCCCAGTTCGAGACCAACGTGATCGGTCTCTTCGATGTCACCAAGGCCGTCCTCGCGCAGATACGACAGCGCGGTTCGGGAACGATCGTCAACGTGTCGTCGATGGGCGGCACGATCACGATGTCGCTCGGTTCCCCATGTCACGGCACCAAGTTCGCAGTGGAAGGCCTGTCCGAAGCCCTCAACTTCGAGCTCAGCGCAATCGGCGTGAAGATGAAGATCATCGAGCCCGGAATCATCACCACCGACTTCTCCGGCAGGTCGATGGACCTGCCGGTCGACCCGGAGCTCACCGAGTACGAGCCGGTGATACAAGCTGTGATCGTCGCATCGCAAGCCGACCGACCGACCGACAATTTCGCCGGAGCTGGTCGCCGAGGTCATCTTCGACGCAGCCACCGACGGAACCGATCAGCTGCGGTACGACGCCGCCGAGATCATCGCAGCGCGCAAAGCGGCCGACGAGGCAACGTTTGTGGCGCGGATGCGAGAGACCTACGGGCTCACCTGAACGCCAGCGCGACTCGCGACCCACTCCCACAGCTCGGCCCGGTGCTCGGCGGTGTCGGTGCGATTGGTCGTCGGCAGTTTGTGGATCGGCCGGGGCTGACGATCGAGCCAGAAGCGTCCGCTCGAGTCCAGTGCCGCGTCATCGGCGGCCAGCCACACGAGGGTGTCGGCGCCTTGCTCGGGAGTGCGCAAGAACGGCCCCATCACCTTGGCGAACGTGGGGAGGCCCGCATCGACGCCGGGGGTGTCGGCCCAACCCGGGTGGAGTGCATGAAACGCAATCCCCCGATCGCCATAGCGCTCGGCCCACATCTCGTTGAGCGTCACCTGGGCGCGTTTGGCGCGGGCGTACTGCTCGGTGCCGTTGTACCGATCGGCGGCGAGCTCGAGATCGTCGACATGCAGACCCGACGCATACATCCCCCCCGACGACATCGTGATCACCCGCGACGGCGCAGATTCGGTGAGTCGGTCGAGCAACAGATTGGTCAACAAGAACGGCCCGACGACCTGGCTGGCAACCGTCGCTTCGGTTCCATCGGCGGCAACACTGCGCTCCGGGTCGAGCGAGCCCGCATTGTGCACGAGCACATCGAGTCGGTCGTGGTCCGCGAGTACACGCTCGGCGAGATCCAGGATCTGAGCGAGGTCGCCCATGTCGGCAGGCACCTGGGTGATCGCGCTGTTGCCGGTGGCGTCGACGAGGTCAGCGACGGCGCGCTCGTTGCGCGCGGCGGATCGCCCGACCACCACCAGCGTCGCCCCGCAGTGGGCGAGCTGATGCGCCGCCGCCGCCCCGAGGCCGGACGTCGCGCCGGTGATCACGATGACCCGATCGGTGAGGTCGTAGTCGTCGAGCGACGACCAATTGGCGAGACGCTGGCGAGCCTCGAAACCGAGACGGGTGAAGCTGGTGACGATCGGCGCCTCGATCAGGCCGTCCGCGATCGACCGGACATTCATCATGCACACACGCGTTCGCCGGCAAGCGCGTCGATCAGCCCGGCAGCGGCGCGATCGCCGATCTGCCGAAACGTCACGCCGAGCAGCGGGTCGGACAGTCCGAGCAGACCCTTGAGCCGCAGTTCGGCGTCGTAGGTGACGATCGAGCCGTCGCCGTCGACTTCGGCGGTGATCGAGTCTTCGGAGGTCAGCCAGAGGTTCTCCGCGAACGCAGTCATCGTGGTTGACTCCGCGTCGAACGCAACGGTGTCATAGCGCAGCGCCAACGTGCCGGCCGGCAGCTTGACGACCACGTCGAACGAGCTCTCAGCCCCGGCGCCGTCGCCTTGGAGCTGCTCCACCTCGACCACGCCGGGGTCCCACTCGGCGAAGTTCCGGAGGTCCGCCATGTACGCGAACGCCTCGGTGGGCGTCATCGAGGTGCGAACGCGAACGACGTAGCGGGCCATGCTCGCTACAGCAGAATGGAAGCGTCGACTATTCCCACCTCGTCCTGGGCGGACCAACGGCGCGACAGCCGCGATGCGTCACCGACGCCAATCGTTCGGGATTCCTCGTTCGCACCAGCTGCCGAACCGCCGCCAGAAGAGGCCCATCGCGGCGACCCACACTCCCTCAGCCCGGCGGCGAACGTCGGTATCGAGTTGGAGCTGCATCACAGTGGTGCCGTCGATCGGCCCATCGTCGACCCAGAACTGCAAACGAGTGGGGCGAAAAAGGGCATGACTCACCGCGTAGCTGCCGTAGCAGTACTGGAGATCCCGATAGCGCTCCACCTCGATGACACCGAGCACCCCCGAGAACGACATCAATGGGCCCACGTGCGCGTTGTAGACCCCCTCCGAGAACCCGGTGTCGCCGGCGGCGTTGCGCAGGAACTCGACGCGGAACGGTGGGATCTGTCCGTCGACGAACGTTGCGGGATCGCACAACCAGGCCCACACGGCGGCTCGCGACCGACCAATCTGCCATCGGTGCTCGTAGACGTTGCGCACGAAACCCGGGGGCGGTTGCTCCGGGAACGGCGCCACCGAGAGAATCGGACCCTCGATCCTCGGTGCTGATTGCTCCATGCCGACAGTCTCGTCGCTCGAGACGGCGACCGTTCAGTCGTTCAATACAGCCGACGTCGTCGCGAGCGAAAGCACCGACAACGCCGGGAGGTAGCGCTTCGGCGGATCCCCCGCCCTGATGTGCATGACGATCGCCCCGACCATGAAACCGGCAAGGCCGATCGAGGCCGGTCGAGCGAGACGCGGCACGGCCAGTCCGACCAGCATCGTCCCGGCGAGGCCGACCTTGGCTGCCCCGACGCCGTACATCTGCGTTTCGGACAGCCCGTAGACCTCGAACTCCTCTTTCATGTTCGTGGCGTCGCCGCCGCGGTATCCGGTGTCCTTGTTGAACCGAAAAAACCACACGTTGATGATCCAGAGCGCGGCCACGGTCTGTGCCAGTTTGCCGATCACTGTCGTGACAGTTCCCTGCGACATCCTGCCACCTTACGCATGACGCCCGATCGCGTCGAGCGCGACGACGCCGAGCCGGTCGAGCGCATCCGCCAGCTCCTCCACGCATACGTTGCGTTCACGACGACGCACAGCGACACGCATCGCTGCGCCGGGCCCTCGAAGACGGCCAGACCGCGGGATCGATCCGCACGAGCAACCCCCGAGTGATGGCCCAGACCCTGTGGTCCCGCGTCCATGGCGCCCTCGCGCTGCCCATCAACATCGACACCGACGACCTCGCCGACGGACCCTCGATCGCCGAGGAGATGATCGCCGCCCTCGTTCGTTCCATCAGCACCGAGATGACCGTCGATACGACCAGCGATGACGCTGACAAGGAGACCCGATGACCCTGCTCGACGACCCCCGCCCCATCTCCGCCGACTCGCACGCGCTGGAAGGCCTCGAAGTGTTCGAGGGGCGAGCCGACCACAGCATGACGCGCTCATGCCGACCTTAAGGGCGTCAGCCGCGTTGCATTCGCCGGCACGGGCGCGCTAACCAATGGCCGACACCAATGGGGGTTCGATGATCACGCAGCTGTACGCCGACGACATCGCGCGGCAAGCGGACGACAACCCGACGATCTACGGCGACGTCGACTTCGCGTTGCTCCCCGAGCGGTACGACCGCGACGCATCGGTTGACGACGAACGATTCGCGCCGATTCGATCACGTGTTGCCGATGTGATCGATGACGAGGCCCTCATGGGTCGTGTACGCAACTACACGATGAAGGGTGACCGCGTCGCTGACGCATACGCGGCCCTGATCCCCGAGTACGGGTTCGGCACGCTGATCGACATGCTCGAACAGGCCTGGGCCGATGGGCCTGAGGCAGTCGCCGCTGCCCCGGCTGAGCTGGGCGCCTTCATCGCGTCGATGGAGGAAACGGCCGGCTGGGTCGACCTCGACCTCGTCGAGAAGGGCGCGGCCGCCGAACGGATCCCGATGGCCACAGCGACCCCGTTCGCCATCCGCGGCGCTTTCCTGGCGACGTTCCTCAACAAGTATGCGGCGCTCCCGATGACGATGACCGGCACGCTGTCGGACGAGGCTGCGGCGAAACGCGTCTTCGAGACGGCGAGTTTCTTCACCGCCACAACGTTGCCGAGAGCCCTCCGCCGCAACGGCAAGGGGTTTCTCGCCGCCGCCAAGGTACGCCTGATGCACTCGATGGTGCGCTTCCATCTCATGCAGTCGGGCCAATGGGACGTGGCCACCTACGGCATCCCGATTCCACAAATCGACCAGATGCCGGCGGGCCAGATCGGTGTGTACTTCCTGTCGTCAGATGCGCTGTCCAATGGCCAGAGCGAGTTCACTGACAGCCAGCGCGCCGTGGTCGAGCTGTCGCGGTATCGGTGCTTCCTGCTCGGACTCCCGCAAGAGTTGGTCGGCCAAACACCACAAGAGGTTGTCGACCTGATGACCGCTCGTCATGTGTCGTTGCGCGAAGGGTTCGACGACGAGATTTGCGGGTCACTGGTTCGTGGCTCGCTCTCGGCCGAGCTCTTCGATCGCTCGACGTGGCGCGGGCGGGCCCACGGCTGGCTCGAGAACGGGTTCTCGCGATTCGTCCTGACGCAACGATTTCTCGGTGGTGACGAGGAGGTGGCTCGCTCCGTTGGGATCGACTTCGGCACCAGCCACAAGGTCGCCGCCACATTCGCCGGTGCGGCCATCGCCGGGACCACCGCGTTCTACCGGCTCGGCCCCAAGGTGCCCTACGCCGCCGAGTACGTCGACGCCCGCCTCAATCGCAAGCTGGCCCGTCTCCTCGACTCCTACGGTCACGCCGACTTCGTCACCGATCCGGACCGTTACCACCTCAACGATCGGTAACCGATGACGCTGCAATCTGGGTGGCTTCGACCCATTGACGCCGAGCGAACGAAGCAACTGGGTCAACACCTGCGGGATGTATCCATCGTCGACCGGGCCGCTCACAATGCGACGGGCCGCGAACAAGATCGATCCGCTCGACGACAAATCCGTGGTCGGCGAGCGCATTGACGTACCTACTCAGCGGTCGATGGACACACCGCACCGTCGCATTGCGCTCCTCGACTGCAGCGTCGCTCTCGGCGGCGACGCTGTCGATCACGTCGGGGACCACCGCCTGAATCAGCTGATCGCGATCGTCGAAGTAGTTGCAGAAGGTCCCCGCCGACTTCACGGCGCGCATCGTGACCACCGATCGGATCCGAGACCTGCGGATCGGCCGATGCGCACGCCTCGGCGACTCGGGCGACGGCAGTCCGCGCCAGGTACGACAACGCCAGGTGCAGCTCACTCAGCGACCCCTCACGCGCCGCCGCACGCAGCGCCCCGAGCCCGGTCGGCAAGGCGAGTTCAGCCCACCGGGTGCGGCGGACTTCCCGATGTCGCTGCATGCAGAGCACGCACGGCAGCGAGATGGATCCTCACCGCCAGCGCCTGCGCAATCAGCGTCGCGGACGGCTCCGCCGCGGTGGTTCACGATCCGCAACGACGGGACCGGGACAGCGTCGCTGCAACGGTGTGCGCTACTCGTGGAAGATGATCTTCGTCGGGGTGATTCGCAGCACCGTTCGTTGCTGCTCGTCGAGCATCGTCACGATCGAAGCCGGATCGGGACGGTCGCTACCCGACAGCACCGCGAACACGTCGGCGGTGAGCTCGGCGCGCTGCGGGTCGTCGGTGATGGTCTCGGCATCGCCGTACACCACGAGGTGGACGCGTCCATCGGGCACGGTCAGGCTGACCTTCGGTTGGCGGGCGGCGTTGTTCCACTTCGCCGTGTACGACTTTGCCGAGATCACGATGCGTCCGTCGTCATCGACGAGGTAGCCGATCATCGACTGCTGCGGCGAGCCGTCGGCGCGTCCGGTGGCGAGCACACCCCAGATGTGCGCTTGCGCGTAGGCGAGATGCTGGGGATCCCATTCGACGGTCATGTAGTCGTCCCTTCTCGAACGGGTCGTTGCGGTTCAGAGATCGGTGCGGGCAGAAAGGTCAGCACGAGTGCGTCGGCGTGCGCCACGATGAAGGCCGGGTCGAGGGTGTTGTAGCCGAGCAGCTCGGCTTCGGGTGCGTTCACATAGGCGAGCGAAGCCGCTCCGACGAGCGAGTAGTACAGCACGCTCTCGTCGATCGGCGGCACCTCGCCCGTCGCCCGTGCGGCCCGCCACTCGGTGGCCACGAGCTCGAATCGTGGACGAGTGTGGCGATCGACGATCCAACGCAAGCGGTCGGAGGGCACCGTGGACTCGTGCACCATGATGCGGTTCAACTCGGGCAGCTCGGCAGCGGCGTGCACGAACGAACGCACGGTGACGGCGAGCCGGTCGCGGGCGGTGACCGGTGCAGGTAGCGCCGCGGCGTGCCGTCGCATCGACTCGTCGAGCCGGTCGAAGAGATGGTCGAGCGCTGCTTTCCACAACGCCTCTTTCGACTCGAAGTGATAGTTGATCTGCGGCTGCTGTGTGTCCGCAGCCGCCGCGATGGAGCGCGTCGATGCCGCCTCGAACCCATGAGCTGCGAACTCCACCAACGCAGCCTCGACGAGCGCGGCGCGCCTGGCCTCCGAACGCGCCTGCCGACGCGGCGATCTTGGCGACGCGTCGTGTGATGTGGAAGATGACACGTTGCAATTCTATATCACTTGATCTAATTTGTCCAGTATGGGGTTGCATCGCTTGACATCCATCACCCTCGCCGTTCCAGACGTCGACGCATCGACCGGGTTCTTCACCGACTTCGGTCTGCGCCGCTCTGAGCACCACCCGGGCCGACTGGCCACGCGCGACGGTGGCGAACAGATCGAACTCGTCGAGGGCCCGCGGCGCGCGCTGCCTCGGCTCGGTGTGGGCGCCGAGGGCGCCGACGATCTCGCCCACATCGCCGATCGCGCCGCTCGCTCGGCGATGGCCGAGGTAGTCGAGGTCAGCGACGCATGCGTGTCGGTGCGTGACGCCGCCACGGGACTGCTCGTCGAGGTGACCGTCGCTCCGCCGTACATCTCCCCCGAATCGGCGCACACGTTTAACCGACCCGGCACCACCCCGGAGCGCATCGACGTCCCCGCTGAGAGCGTGCTGGCCACCGATCCGGTACAACCGTCGAACCTCACCCACGTGGTGTATGGCACACCAGATCAACCAGCCACACTCGCCTTTTTCACCGACGTCCTCGGCTTCGAGATCAGCGACCAGATCCCGGGAATCATCGCCTTCACCAGGTGCGGCGAGGTACACCACAACGTGGCGATCCAAGCCGCACCGGTTGCCTTCCCGCATCACATCGCCTTCGAGGTCGACGACATCGACGACGTCGTGCGCGGCGGTCAGCACATGGTCGACATCGACCCGGAACGGCACATGTGGGGCGTCGGACGACACGCCATCGGCTCCAACTGGTACTGGTACCTGCGCGATCCGAGCGGCACGTTCGTCGAATACACCTCCGACATCGACCGCATCACCGCACAAGATCTGTACCAGCCAAAGGAGTGGGACGGCCACGAGTTCCTCTACTCATTCGGTCCGCCCCCACCGCCGGAGTTCGTCGAGCCCGCTGACCTCGCCGATCTGATCGCCGGCGGATGAAGATGGACCCCATGAGCCGCCCGAACGTCCTCTTCGTGATCTGCGACCAGCTGCGCGCCGATCATCTCGGTTTTGCCGGGAACCAGGTCGTGCGGACCCCGCACATCGACGCGATCGCCGCCGGGGGCACGGTGTTCGATCGGGCCTACGTGAACAATCCGATCTGTATGCCCAACCGGTCGACGATGATGACCGGCCGTATGCCGTCGGCGCACGGCGTGATCTTCAACGATCGCTCCCTCGAGCCCAGCGAGACCACGTTCGTGTCGCAGCTGCGCGATGCGGGATGGCGCACCGGGTTGATCGGCAAGTCACACCTCCAGCACGGCGAAAGCCGCAACGCCGTGGTCGACCTCGGTCAACCGGCTGGCCGCCACTCGCCGTTTCCTGACGCCTGGGACACGCTCGAGCACGACGAACGGTACGAACGCGGCGAGGTCGTCGCCCCCGACGACTTCTACGGGTTCAACGAGATCCATCTCACTCTCGGCCACGGCGCCAAGATCGGTGCACACCACTACCAATGGGCGCGCGAGCAAGGCATCCCCCACGAGGTGTTGCACCGCGGCCTCGACCCCGACGCCGATACCGATCGGGTGCTCGACGGGCCCAACTGGTGGCAACTCCGGGCCGCTCCGTATCTCGAGGAGATCCACTCGACCAACTACGTCGCCGAGCAGACGATCGATTTCATCGAACGCGCCGAAGCCGACGATTCGCCGTGGATGGCGTGGTGCTCGTTCCCCGACCCGCACCATCCGATGTCGCCTCCTGAGCCGTGGTTCGCCCGACACGATCCGAACGACATCGACCTGCCGTCGACCTTCGACGACCCTGGCGACGGCTGGCCGGCACACATCAAATTGATCCACGATCTGCGTCCAGCACGTCGGGCGTGGGTCGCCCCGTTCGGCCCGACACCGGAACAAGCGCGTGCGGCCATCGCCATCACCTACGGGATGATCGAGTACATCGACGACGCCGTCGGGAGGATCGTGGCCGCGCTCGACCGGCTGAGTGCCGCCGACGACACGATCATCGTGTTCACCAGCGACCACGGCGACATGATGGGCGATCACGGGTTGATCCTGAAGCTGTTGATGCACTTCCAGGGTTGCCTGCGCGTGCCGATGGTGATCAACGCGCCGGGCAAGGCCGGCGGCCGATCGACGTCGCTCGCAGCCAGCATCGATCTTCCACACACGCTGCTCGATTTGTGTGGCCTCGACGAGTTCCAGGGCATGCAGGGAACGAGCCTCACGCCGCTGCTCGACGACGCATCGGCAACGGTCCGCGACGCAGTGCTCGTCGAAGAGGACTTCCCGAATGCGGTGACCGGCGCACCGTTCCCGCTGAAGACGCGCACGACCGTGACTGATACCCACCGTTACACGCGTGACAGCGACGGGTTCGAGATGCTGTACGACCTCGAACACGATGCCGACGAGCTGACCAATCTGGCCGTCGACGATCGCGATCCGGCGGCACGCGTGGCAGCACTCGATGCCCTGTGCGAACAGATGCTGCGCGCCGACGACATCACCCGCATGGAGCCCGTCTCGCAATGACCGACCATGCCGCTGCGAACCCCGCGCTGAATGTCCGCAACTCCGACGGTGAGGTCGAACAGTTGTGGACGGGCGCAACCGTCACCCATCGCTTCGTCGACGTCGACGGACTGCGGTGGCATGCGGCGACCGCCGGGGACCCGGCCAACCCCGACGTGATCGTGTTCATGCACGGATTCCCCGAGACGTGGTTTGCGTGGCATCACCAGATGACGGCCCTCGCCGATCGCTTCTACTGCGTCGCAATCGACCTCAAGGGATACGGCCAGTCGGACACCACACTCGACACGGACTACGACTACGTCGCACAAGCCCGCGAGTTGCCCGCGCTGTTCGACGCACTCGGCCTCGATCGCTTCTTCCTCGTCAGCCACGATCGCGGCACCGTGATCGCCGATCATCTGTGCGCCGTCGACGGCGTGGCGTCGCGGCTGCGTCGCTACGTGCGCATGCAGCAGTCGGGAAATCGTCCGCACTCCGAGCCACGCCCTCCGCACGAGCTGTTCCGCAGCGAACTCGGCGCACAGCTGATCGGCGATGGCACCGTCGTGAAGATCGCCTACGGCCTCGAACCCAACCCAGAAGGCCACACGTTGGTCGCCGTACCGATCGACGAGCGCGACATCCGGTACATCCTCGACGAAGTCACCGCACCCGGGGTCGGCGCGTCGATGTCGGCCAGCTTCGTGTCGGCCGGTTTCGATCGCGAACTCGACGACCGCATGAACGGACTCTTCGAAGCCATGACGATGCCCGTCCTCTTCCTCCAGGGCGCGCTCGATCCCGGTCAACAACCGTCGGAATACGCAACGGTCACCAACGAGGTCGACAACGGCCACCTCCAATTTGTTGAAGGCGGGCACTTCTTCCATCTCGAAGTCCCCGACCAGGCGTCCGCGGCGATACGCGCCTTCCTCGTCCGCAACGATCTTCCCGCTTAGCGCTCACCACTCTTCAACACATCGGAGTTGTCATGGCCCACATCACAGCGCTCGACCGATCCGACCTCGGTGAGTTCGAAGTGATCTTCGAACTCACCGAAACAGTCATGGGATTCGTCCCGCGATCGATGTTCACGATGGGCCGCAACCCGGCCCTTCTTCAGGCATTCGCCCAGCTCGCCGGCACTGTCCTCGGGCCAGGCGAAGTCGACGGAGGGCTGAAGCAACTGGTCGGCCACGTGGCGTCGACAGCTGCCGGCTGTCGGTACTGCCAAGCGCACACTGCCTCGTCGGCCGCGCGCAGCGGCGTGGACGCAGGCAAGGTCGAGGCAGTGTGGAGCTTCGAGACCGACGATCGCTTCACCGCGGCCGAACGCGCCGCTCTGCGCCTCGCCCACGACGCCAGCAGCGTTCCCAACGCCACCACCCCGGCCCACTTCGACGACTTGGCCGAGCACTTCTCCGAGGAACAGATCGTCGAGATCGTGTCGGTGATCTCACTGTTCGGTTGGCTCAACCGGTGGAATGACACGATGGCCACCGATCTCGAAGACGAGCCACTGGCGTTTGGCGCCGAGCACCTCGCGGCGAGCGGCTGGGACGCCGGCAAACACGCCACCAGGTGACCACAAGCGCTCCAACGACGCGATGGCGCGTCGGTTCGCTCGATCAGCAGGGGTCAATCGCGGAGCGGACGTGATGCCGCTGGTAGGTGTAGCTATCGGGATCAGTGTCGGTCGCCCGATTCGAGTGGAGCACGATGTGATCGGCTTCCAAATCGACCGATCGCTTCATGACTGAGGTCGCGCCAGGTGTGACCACACGCTCTTCGAGCACTACCTCATCGTCAGGAAACCAATGTCCCGTCTCGTTGATCGATTGCGTGTGCACGACGGACGAATCGGAGTGGTTCTCGACCCCCGACTGCACCACCATTTCCGCCTCGGACGGCTGGACGCAGCACATCGACATCGTGGCAGCGCCCGGCGTCGGGTCGGCGGCAGCGCCCTTTTCGGCCGCTGCGTGACCGAAGGATCGCGATCTTCTTGTTTGGTCTCTGGGTGGTCTCCTCGTCGCCCACGTCGTCGTGGTCTCGTGATGCTTCACCATCAACAACACACCGCGGTTGAGCCCGACCTGAGCGCCAGCCGAACGCTGCCCCGGCACTCGCCATGTGGCTGCGCAACCACGCACCGACGCTCGCACAGGCGGTACCGTGAGAAGTCGTCGTGCACGCGCCAACTCCACCGGACATCAGCAACCCGCCGGGCGATCGGCCATGCTCGCGATCGTAGGAAGTGGGGAATACCTCCCGCCGATGAACGACGTCGATCGGCAGCTCATCGAGCTCTTCGAGTCGCCACCGCGCGTGGTGTGCCTACCAACGGCCGCCGGCCAAGAAGGCGACGCAATGATCGACGATTGGATGCATCGCGGCGTCGACCACTTCACCGGGTTGGGTGTGGACACCGACGGGGTGCGGGTGTGGGACCGGGACACCGCCAACGACCCGGCGCTCGCCGAGAGGCTCGCCGCCGCTGACTTCGTCTACCTGTCGGGCGGCAAGCCGGGATACCTCGCCTCGACGCTGAAGGACACTCACGCATGGACAGCGATCAGTAGCGTGGTCGGTCGCGGCGGACTCCTCGCAGGGTGCAGCGCCGGCGCGATGATCCAAGGCGAACGCTTTGCCGGAATGCCACGGCCGCAGCGCGGATTCGGTCTCTGGCCAGGTGTGCACGTGGTGCCGCACTTCGACGAGATCCCGTCGCTCGTGGTCTCCGGCATCCGCCGAGCGATCGGCACCAAGCTGACGCTCATCGGCGTCAACGGCAACACGGCACTGGTCAAGCTCGACGACGGCTACCGCGTGCTCGGCGACCGCGTCACGGTGTGGAGCGAGTCGGACAAAACCGAGTTCGGTCCTGGCGACGTCCCGGCCGACGTCTTGCCGTCCTGACGGCACCACAACCACGAGCGATCACGGGACCGGAACCTGCCACGGCGGTCAACGGTCGTCATGCGCGGCGCCGAACTGGCGGGCCAGCACCGCAGTGTTGTTCGTCGTCGTTGCACTGCGAAGCGACCGCAACGACGTGTAGTCGGGCCCGTCGTACCAATTGCGGAAGGCTTCGACAGACGCAAACCGGAACACCACGGTGTGTCCAGCAGTGGTTCCCTCGAGCATCTCCGCGCTCCCGGTCGCCACGACCGTGCCACCGGCGGCGGCCAGCGATGCGACGACGCCGGGGACGTACTCGCGCTCGTACCGCTCGGCGTCGGTCACGTCGTAGCTGGCGATGAAGTAGACCCCTCCCATCGCTACCGCACGAACTCGAACAGCGTGTCTCCGGGACGCGGTGCCGGCGCAGGCTCGACGAGCCAGCTGACGCCGACACCGAATACGTCGTCGGAGCCGTCGAACGCCAGCTCCTCGTACCCGGCGGCCACGAACGCCGCACGGGCATCGGGTCGCAGATCGGGGTCGCCGCCACCACGAGTCCAGATCACGACACCGCCCGGCTTGACAAGTCCCGCACACCTTCGTGCGATGTGCTCCACATCGTCGGGGTCGACGTTGCCCAGGACGCCGCACAACATGAGCACGTCGACGGGCACCACGTCGGCAAACGCCACGACGTCGGTGGCATCGGCGCAGCGCACCTCGGCCCAGTCGTGCGGTGCCGCCGCTTCTGCCGCTCGACTCGCCAGATCCGGGTCGAGTTCGACCAGTACGGCTCGCCGAGGCCGACGTGCTAGCTCCGCACCCAACAGATCGCGGCCGTCGCCGGCGCACAGGCTCAAGACTGTCGGCGCGCTCGGAGCCGCACGCAGGACCCCGTCGAGACGCACGCGCACTCGCTCGAGACGACGAGTCAGCGAGCCCGTCGGCGAGTCGTACGCCTCGTGCCATGCCACCCAGTCGGTACGCGGTCCTGGTCCGGAGTGGCGCGCAAAGCGATCGGGATTCGACGACTCAGGCATGCCCACTCACTCCGATCACTCGTGAACTGTTGCGGGGGTCATCGACCGACCGCTGCGCGACCACCCGGTGCGCGTCGAGCCGTGCAGCGACCGACACGTCGTCGCCGAAGCCACGGTGCACGAGCTCGCAGCCGGACGCGCCCCCGGCGAGCGTCGACTCCAGGCGATCCCGATGTCGCTCGAACACCGCGGCTGCCGCTTCGGCCTCAACCGAGCGGCGAACATCGGTGCTGAGCGCGTCGACGACCGCCCCCGCACCGAGGTGATCTTCGATCGATGGGCGCACGAACCCTCGGTTCGCTGCCGGCAGTTCGCCAACCTGCTCCGCCATGAACGGTCCCGCACACGTCTCACCGTACGGCACGATCGTGCACCGTGCGGCGTGGCCATCGGCGGGGAACGTCGTGATGCGCGGCGCCACAGCGCTGCGGTTCGCCAGACACCCGGTCGCCACCCACGGCGCATCCGCGGCGGCACCGACACACCTTCCTCCGTTGAGCGAGGTCATCGCCAGGCGCTGACCACGGGGCACCGCATCCAACGACGCCGGCGAGAGCGAGAACTCCCCTGGGCCGACGTTGCGGCGACGGGCGAGCATGGCTGCGTCGTGCCGATGCGCAACGGCGGTCCGGCCACCCGCCGCATCGAGCGCCTCGGGTGAGTAACAGAACGCCACACTGCCTCGGGCGATCACCTCGGTAACCGCCGTCGAGAACGACAACACGTCGACGATCAGCACGAGGTCGCCTCGGCGCGCGGCAAACAGTGCTCCGGGGATCCCCCACTCGACGTGTTCAGCCAGGCGGCCGGCCACGGGTCGAAGTCGCTCTCCCCGTCGGTCGTCATCACCGCTCGACCACCCAGCGCACCTCCGCAGCACTTCTGTGTCCGCCACCTTCGGTCGGACTCGTGTCACGCTAGGTCGTTGCGGCGCGGCGCGCTGCAGATGAGCGCTCCGGTGTGCTTCGACACCACGAACACCCCATCACGAAAGCCCTCGACGAGGAGCCGCCGAAGCTCGCCTTGCTGTGCCGAGTCCGCCTCGTTGGCCGGTGGCGTCGACGTGACGAACGCCATCAGATCATCGACGTCAGTCACGTGCAGTTCGTCGTCGAACCGCTCCCAACCGACCACCCCGAACGCCTCCATCAGCATCGCGGCTGCCCGATCCGGTCCGAATCGTGCGTTGACGTCGTAGCGCCCGGCTGCGGCACCGAACACCGACGTCTCCACTGCCTCGAGCTCGCGCAGGTGACCTGGACCATTGGTCATGATGCCGACCACCCCGTCGTCGCTGACGAGGCGCGCCAGTTCAGCAACGGCCCGATGCGGCTCCGACACGTGATACAGCGCATATGTCGAAACGACTGTGTCGAAGCTTCCGTCGTCGAACGGGAGCGATTGCGCGTCGGCGACTCGTCCTTCGACCGAGGCGTAACGGCCGGTTGCGAGGGCCCGATCGACGGCTTCGTCGACCATTCCGGTCGACAGATCGCTGAGCACGAGATCGATGCCGTCCGGGGCCGCGGCGGCCACCTGCTCCCAGAGCGTTCCTGCGCCACACCCGACGTCGAGCACCCGCCCGCCCTCGGGCCAGGGCACACGGTGCACGAAAAATGAGAACGCATCCTGGCCCGCTGTGCCGTAGGTGGCGTGCAAATTGGCGCGCTTGGCCAACTGGGTCGAATCCCGGTACTGCACGTCGCGCAGGTAGTGCGGGTTCTTGTCGAAGTCGGCCCTGGTTGCCACGAGCGCTCAACGTAACCGGCGGGCGTCGATCACGGACGCCGCCGCAGTCGGCCTGCTGACTGCCCACGATGCGGGCACCGACCTCGTACCATCGTCGATCATGGTCTCGTGGAGCGCATTCGCCGACGAAGAGCCGGAGATGGCCGAAGCCGGACGAGCGATCTGGGCCGACCACGTCGTGATGTACCTCGCGACCATCCGCCCTGATGGCTCCCCACGAGTGCACCCGGTCGTGCCCGTGTTGGTCGATGGACACGTGTGCGTCGCGATCCCCCAGTCGTCGCCGAAGTGGCGCGACCTCGACCGTGATCCCCGCTGCGTCCTGCACGCACTCCCGGGTGCACGTGACGACGAGTTCGTGTTGCGCTGTCGGGCGCAGCCGGCCGAGCACTTGCGCAAGGACATGCGCGCCGCAGCCGATCACCGCGTCCACGATGGTGACCGGTTGTTCGCCTTCGACCTCGAACAAGTCGACCTCGGCCACTGGGAACACATCGGCGAACCCGACACTTACTCGGTGCGCTACCGCTGGGTGCCGGGATCGATCACGCAGGTCAAACCATGACCGCGTTCGTGCGACCACGTTGATCAGCTGCTCGCCACCTCACCGAAAGGGCACCATGGCTCCTTTTCGCATCAACAATCAGCACGAGTGGGACGAGCTACGAGCAGCCGTCGTCGGTCGATGGGTCCCGCACACGTACCGCTCCCCAGCGATCGACGAATCGTTGGCGGTCCGGTTTCCCTACATTCCCGCCGCCGCATGGGAGTACTTCCGCCCGACCGAGCACGGCCTGCTCAGCGAGGTATACCCCGATGACGATCTGGGCTACTACGACGAGCAGGAACACCTCGTCACCACGATGGAGTCGCTCGGCGTGACGGTGCGTCGTCCCGACGAGATTCCGTTCCCCACCGTTGCGACGACGCAGTGTTATGCCCGCGACCCGATCGTGACCATCGGCACCACGTTCATCGTCACCAACATGAACTTCGAGGGCCGCCGACAGGAGACCGGTAGCTATCGCCGGATCGCCGTCGACCTCGCCACCGACTACGACGGCACGGTCGTCAGCATGCCCCCGCTGCGACCCGGCGACGACGAGCGAAATGTCTACCTCGAGGGTGGCGACGTGTTCGTCAACGGATCCGAGGTGTACATCGGAATGTCGGGAAACGCCACCAACGATCTGGGCATCGAGTGGCTGCGAGGTGAGCTCGGCAGTGCCTACACCGTGCACAAGATCCCGCTCGCCCCACACGTGCTGCACCTCGATTGCGCCATGATGCTGATCAATGAGCGTCAGGGCATCGTGTGCAAGCACGACTTCGTCGACTTCGACGGCCTACCCGAGAGCCTGCAGGGCACACAATGGGTCGAGGTCGAACCTGCACAGGCGCAGGTGATGGCCACCAACGGTGTCGTCATCAATCCGAACACGATCATCATGGCCGATGCCTTCCCGGAGGTCGCCGAACGGGTGCGGGCGATGGGCATCGAGGTCCACGAGATCCCCTTCGCCAAGGCCAACTACTTCGGCGGCGGACTGCGCTGCAGCTACCAACCGATCGAACGCGCATAGCAGTCGGTTCTGTTCGCAGAAACGTGCGTCTTCCGCACGGAATCCCCGGTTTTTCGGAGTCAATGTGGGGTGATGGTGGCGAGCGCCACCGAAGCAGTCTGGCCGGGCCAGGTGGCGGTGAGGCCGATGTCCGCCGTGGGGCCGTCGGCGATGCGGATGGGTGTGGGGACCACGACGCGCCGCTCCTCGTACTCGACGATGCCGAGCGCCTGGCCGACACCGGTCAACGAGGCGGCCGCGAACATCATCGACCAGACCGATGTGGGCGTCCCAACGGTCGTGGGCGCCGTCGAGGCGCTGCATCGCATCGATCGCCGAGCCCGGCGGATCATCGGGACCATCGAGGCCGACGGCCTCGCCCTGCGGTGGCACATCGAGCCACTGCGAAGCGCGGTCTTCGCCGTACATGCCGATCAGATACCACAGGCGCCATGCGACCGTGGTGAACGGCGCCGGATCAGGCGGCGACGAGCCCAAATCGGCATACCACCGACCACCGGACCCACGACGAATCGTCCAGCACCGCTCGGCAGGCTCCCAGAAGTACTCATCGTCGGAGCGCCATCGAGGCGGGCACGGGTGCGGTGCCACACCTCGTTGGAGAGATCGACGAGTTCGAAGTGCACGTTCCCCATCGCGACGCCAGGAGCCACCCGTCGCAAATGGTGGGACGGCGCTGAGGGACGAAGCGCTACCGTCGCCGAGTGACCGATCGGGGTGAGCAACCGCTGCTGGGAATCGCCTCGGTACGCAACATCCTGGCTTCCGGTGCGCTGTCGGTCACCGCCATCTCCCTCATGTTGGCGGTGCTATTCAAGCAGGCCTTCGACATCACCGACGATCCGCTCACCATCGGGATCGTCGGACTGCTGCAGTTCATCCCGGCAGTGCTGCTCGTGTTCGTCAGCGGCTATCTCGCCGATCGTTACGACCGGCGCTCCTTGGTCGCATGGACCACGGTCGGCCGAGTGGCGTGCGTGATCGGCTTCTTCATCTACAGCCGCTCGGTGGGCGATGTCTCCGGTGGGTCCGACGCTGCGGTGTGGCCGCTGTACGTGATCACGTTCGTGTTCGGTTCGTTCGATGCCGTCGGCATCCCGGCGCGCCATGCCATCACCCCGTTGGTGGTCCGACGAGAGCTCCTCCCGCGTCTGGTGGCGGCGCGGGCGTCGACCATGGTGTTCTCGACCATCGTCGGACCGATCGCGGCCGGATTTCTCTACACGGTCGGCGCCGACGTGGCGTATGTCGTCACGGCGATCCTGTTCGTTGCGTCGATCCCGCCGCTGCTGCGCACCACCTACGCCGTCGAGCCGACACGGCTGAACGAGCGACCGTCGCTCGGGCTTGTGCTCGATGGGCTGCGTTTCATCCGCCGCTCCCCCATCATCCTCGGCGCCATCTCACTCGACATGCTCGCCGTGCTGTTCGGTGGTGCCATCGCGCTCATCCCGGTGATTGCCGAGGAACGCCTCGGCGTTGCCGACGTCGCCTACGGGTTCTTGCGCGCCGCACCCGGGGTGGGCGCTGGATTGATGGGCTTGTGGTTGGCGCGCCGCCCCGTGTCGAGGCGCGTCGGCGCAACCTTGCTGTGGGTCGTGGCGATCTTCGGGTTCTTCCACATCACCCTCGGTCTCACCACCAGTTATGCGGTGGCGTTCGTCTCGCTGATGTGTGCGGCAGCGGCGGACATGGTGTCGATGACCATCCGCTCGACACTCGTCCCACTGGCGACGCCGCCCGAGCAACTCGGCCGCGTCAGCGCCGTCGAGAGCGTGTTCATCGGCGCCTCGAACGAACTCGGGGCGTTCGAGAGCGGCGTGGCCGCCCGCTATCTCGGCGTGCCGTGGGCGGTCGCCGGTGGCGGCGTCATCACCATCCTCGTTGCCGGCGGCATCGCCACGGCGTTACCCACGCTGCGCAACATCGACACCTATGACGACGTCCGAGCACCCGGGGACGTCCCCACACCGACCACGCCGACGTCGCCGTGACACGGCCCAACCGGCCGCCCGGGCTCGACGGATGCGGTGCTTGAGCACCGGAACGGATCACAGACCGACGCCTAGGATCCACGCCATGGCGACCGCCACACCGAACGACACGCCCAACCCGAACGCCAAGAAGTTCGCGCTCGACGTCACGTTGCCCGAGATGTTCAACATCTCGAGCGCCGACGACGCCGGCGGCAACGCCTTCGCCACAGAGGTCTTCGCCGCCGGCGGCGTCGCCAGTTTGTTCGGCGTCAACGACTTCGTCACGGTGACCCGCCATCCGGACGCCGACTGGGACGCGATCATCGCGGCCGTCACGACAGCCGCCGATGCGCACCTCTGACGGTTCTGTTCGCCGACACGTGCGCATTGCGCACGGAATCCCCAGTATTTCGGTCAAGCAGCGGTTCTGTACGCGGAGATGTTCGCAATTCGCACGGGATCCCCGGAATTTCGGGTCAGGTGTTCTGGATCGTGCCGGCGGTCTGCGCGGGTGTCGACCAATCATCAGGGTCGATCTCGAGCTCGGGGAACGCCGCCGGGTCGAACTCGGGCTCGTGGCCCGCAGCCCGCTGCGCGAAGTGGTACTTGATGACGCGCACGGCCTCGGGCGCCAGCAGCATCACCGCGATCAGGTTGAGCACGGCGAGCACGCCAATCGTGGCGTTCTCGCCGTAGTAGCTCACTGCCAAAGGCGTCGTGAACGCAAAGAACACCAGAGCGATCGCCACGAAGGCTCTCCCAGCTGCCGACCACGTTGGCCAGGCTCTCCTGGGTGAGGGTCACCCCGTCGGTCGCCGACGAGTACCCGGGCGGCCATACGCCCCCAAGCCGGATGATCAGCGCAGCCGCCATCGAATAGCCCGGGCACTGCCGTGCGCTGCGCATGTGCGTAGTCGCCGATCGTCGGCGCATTCGTGTCGGTGCCGTAGTTCGTCGGCAGCCCGCCGCCAATGTCGACGAACTCGATTGGCGATGCGCCGTCGAGCGCATCGATCCCGGCGCGCACGCGCTGCAAGGCGGTCGCCCCGTCGACCAGTTGGTCAAGCGTGCACCCTTGGCTCCCGACGTGAGCGTGGAGGCCGGTCACGGACACGCCGTTCGGACGCACCGCCAGGCGGGCCAGGAGCGCGTCAGCGGGGATACCGAACCGCGAGTTGCGCCCGCCAACGCTCGTCGCCTGGATCGTTCCGTCGCCGAATGCGCTGAGGATCGCATCCAGCCAGCAAGGCGACGTGTAGTTCCTCCAACGAGGCCACTTCGCACCCAGCACTGTCGGCAACCAGTGGGCGGAGCAGTTCAACAAGTGGGTTCGCCTTGACTGCAACGCTGTGCAGCGCATTCTCCGGGAACGCCGACCGAAGCTCATCGAATCATCGCCGTTCAAGGTCGAGGTCGTGCACGCCACACGACGTCGCCGACCGCAGGTCGACCTGAGGAGTCACGATCGAGAGATGACGAAAGAGATGTCAGCACTCATCGACTTCGTCGCCGCCGGCATCAGTCGCGAGTGACGCGTTCCATCACCTCGAATGCCAGCAGCTCAGCATTGATCGCCACCGGCCCGCCGTGTCCATGTCCATCTCCGTGTCCATGGGCGGCCGGAGCCGCGTCGCCACGACCGCTCTGTCCTCCTGAGGCATGGCGCTCGGCCATTGCGTTCGCATCCTCAGCGACATGCGCATGTGCCGCCGCAAAGTCGCTGCTCTGGAGCCACGCCTGGAATGCCTCTTCGGACTCCCAGCGCGTGAACACGAAGAACCGCCGATGCTCGTCTGTGGGCCGAAGGAGCAGAAACTCTTCGAACCCGGGCTGATCTTCGACCGACCCGGCTCGTTTCGCAAACCGGTCGATGAACTCCGAACCCATGCCGTCGGGAACTTCCACGGCATTGATCTTGACGACGCTCATGATGCTGCTCCTATGTGTTCTGAGTTGATGTGGAGGGGGGATCGTGTTGCGCTCACCGTCTCCAGTACCCCGTCATCGCAACCTGGTCGGGCGCCATGCCGACATCGTTGCGGAGGTGTTTGCGCACTGCGGTGATCTCGCGCGACTCGGCTGCACCGAGCGCGTACAACGCCGGCACATCGAGCGCACGGCGACGGACGGCTTCGATCAACAACCCTGCTTCGCCAGGTGCTTGGGTCCCACGAAAACACCACTCGATGTCGACACCGTCCCACTCCGGGAGATCGACGACGTGGTCGGCATCGATCGTCTCGGCGATCACGTCGACCGCTGGTGACGTGGCACAGAGTTGATCGAGCACAGCGGCCGCGGCGCCGAGGCCGGTGTCGTCGACCACGAGCAGGTAGCGATCGGTGCCCGGCGGCGGGGCGAAGGTCGAGCGCGGTCCCCACAGGCCAGCAGGCGCACCGGCCACGGCGCGCGCCGCCCACGCCGAGGCGGGGCCGGCATCGCCGTGCAACACGAACCACATGTCGATCTCGCCGACGTCCGGGCGCCACCGACGGACCGTGTAGTAAGCGCCCTGCGGTCGCTCGGGTTCGGGCGTCTCCTCGTTGGCCGCCCAGGTGAAGTCAGCGTCGACGGTGAGATCGCTGCGACCAGCGGGCGGCAACAGCACGTACAGGAACTGATCGCCGCCGATCGATACGAAGTCGTCCAGCCCGCCCCCGAACGTGATCTGTCGCAGGTTGGGCGTGAGGTCGCGTACGGCAACCACACTCGTGATGAATGTCGAGAGGTCGTCGGTGCCGGCGATCTCGCGCTCCAAGCTGGTCAGCCGGACCGACTCGTCCGCCGCGTTGCGCGCGGCGCCGAGCAGCCCGAACAGCTGCCCGCGGACCTCGTCGAGTGACTCCGGCGGCGACCCAAAACGATGTTCGAGTTCGTACTCCGAGCCGTCCTGGCGACGACATGCGATCGTGATGCCATCAGGTGATGCCGACTGCAGCCGAGCATCGACCATCGCCGCTGCCGGTTCGTCGGCGAGGTGACGAGCGATGAACACGACCGTGTCGTCGTGGTTCGAGTTCAGATGCTCGAACACGTACGCGAGTTCGTCGTAGATCGTCGTCACGCCGACTCCGCCTCCGTGGGATTCCTGCTTGTCGACGCGCGCGTGTCGTGCGGCACGATCAGTGGCGTGCCGCTCAACGGGTCGGGAACGACCACACAGGGCAAGCCGAAGACTTCCTCGACCGTCTCAGTGGTGATGATCTCCCCGGGTGCACCCACGCCGTGAATCCGACCGTCGACCATGGCGACCAGGTTGTGTGCATATCGACACGCCAGGTTGAGATCGTGCAACACGAGCACGACGGTGCGGCCCTCTTCGTGGTTGAGTCGATCGACGAGGTCGAGGATCTCCACCTGGTGGGCGATGTCGAGGAACGTGGTCGGCTCATCGAGCAACAGCAGTCCGGTCTCTTGGGCGAGGGCCATCGCGATCCACACCCGTTGACGTTGTCCACCCGAGAGCTCATCGACGGGCCGATCGGCGAGGTCGACGGCGTTGGTTGCGGCCAACGCCGCGCGAACCGCCCGTTCGTCCTCGTCGGACCATTGTTGGAAGAGCCGTTGATGCGGGGTCCGGCCGCGGGCCACGAGGTCGACGACCAGAATGCCCTGCGGAGCGATGGGCGTCTGCGGCAGCAATCCCAAACGTCGGGCGACCTCTTTCGTCGGCAGCCGGTGGATCAGCTCACCATCGAGGATCACCTCACCAGAACTCGGTTTGAGCAGACGCGCCAGTGCCCGGAGCAGCGTGGACTTGCCGCATGCGTTGGGACCAACGATGACGGTGATCTGGCCGTCGGGAATGGCCAGGTCGAGCTCTTGCACGACGACGTGTTCGTCATATGCCAAACGAACGTGATCGGCGCGCAGGCGCGACGACCCTGCGTCTGCATGGGTGCCGTTCGTCGAGGGGGGTTCGCCGATCACAGTGCTCCTGTCCGTGCTTGACGGGTCAACAACCAGAGGAGATAGGGCGCTCCGATCAGGGCGGTCATGATGCCGACCGGCAGCTCGGTCGGGGCCAACACTCCTCGGGCCGCGAGATCGGCGACGACAACAACGAGCGCGCCGATGAATGCGGCAGGCACGATGGCGGCTCGCGGGGTGTCCACCAGCCTGCGGGCGATCGGTCCCGACACGAAGGCGACGAAGGCAATCGGGCCCGCAGCGGCGACACCGAGCGCGGCCAGGGCAACGCCGACCAACACCAGGGTCAGCTTCGATCGCGACACCCGCACGCCGAGCGCAGCTGCCGTGTCGTCGCCGAGGTCGAGCCGATCGAGCGTGCGCTGCATGAGAATCGCCAGCGGTCCGAGGACCAGCAGAGCCAGCCACACGATGCGCACCTCGTCCCAGGATCGACCGTTGAGCGAACCCGTCAACCACACCGCTGCTCGCTGCACGTCGTTGATCTCGGCGCGGGTGACCAGGTAGTCGATCACCGCCGTGATGGCGAAGCCCACGCCGATGCCGACGAGTACGAGCCGGTACGCCTGAATGCCGCGCTTCCACGCAAGGAGGTACACCAGCAGCGCAGCGATCACGCCGCCCAACAGCGCCCCGACCGACACCTGGAACGACGAGCCGCCGACGACGACGATCGTCGTGACCGCACCCAACGCAGCGCCGGAGTTGAAGCCGATGATGTCGGGCGAGCCGAGTGGGTTACGAACCAGCGCCTGGAAGATCGCACCGGACATGCCAAAAGCTGCCCCGACCCCGACCCCGACAAGCACTCGCGGCAAACGCAGCGTCCCGACGATGAACTCGGAGTCCTCGGTGGGGTTACCGAGCAGCGTGGCGATCACGTCCGAGATCGGGATCGGGAAGTCGCCGACGCTGATCGACCACAAACCGACGGCGACGATCAACCCGCCGACGACTGCGCAGACCGCCACGGCGCGAAGGTCGAGCCGAACGGAGAAACCGCGAAAACGGATGACCCGGCCGCGCAGCGGGAGCTCGCTTGGCGCGAGATCGCGCGATTCGGTTTGCGCAGAGCGCTCGAGGGTGGTCATCGATCAGAGCTGCGCCATGCGGACGCGACGGACGAGAATCACGAACACGGGACCACCGATCGCGGCGGTCATGATGCCCACCTGGATCTCGCCGGGGCGGGCGACGATGCGGCCGAGTGTGTCACAGAACAGGATGAGCGCCGCTCCGGCGAATGCGGAGGCGGGGATCAACCACCGCTGGTCGGGTCCGAACGCCACACGCATCATGTGCGGAACGACGAGTCCGACGAATCCGATTGGGCCGGCAGCGGCGACCGCGCACCCGCACAGCAGTGTGATCGACAAGACGCTGAAGGCGCGGGTCGTGTTGATCTTGGTGCCGAGGCTGCGCGCCGCTTCGTCACCGAGCGCCATCGCGTTGAGTTGCCGGGCCACGGCAACGGCGAGCAACAACCCGACGACAACGAACGGCAGGATCTGCCAGCCGACCTCAGGTGGTCGGCCAGAAAGCGAGCCGACCGCCCAGAAGCGGAACTGATCGAGCGTCGCCTGGTCGAGCAACGTGACGGCTCCCGTGAGCGCACCGAGGAGCGATGCCAGCGCAGCGCCCGCCAGTGCTAGTCGCACGGGCGTCGCTCCGCCGCGACCGACAGTTCCGAGGAGATAGACAGCCACCGACGCGATTGCGGCGCCGATGAACGCAAACCACACGAGGCCGAGGACGGTGCTCACGCCGAAGGCCCAGATCGCTAGAACGACGGCGAACGCAGCACCTGCGTTCACGCCGAGGAGCCCGGGATCAGCGAGCGGGTTCCTGGTAACGCCCTGCATGAGCGCACCAGCGGCGCCCAGTGCCGCACCGACGAGGAGCCCGAGCGCCGTGCGCGGGACGCGCAACTCGCGCACGATCAGGTGATCGGTCAGTTCGCGGTCGTACGACAGAAACGACTCGAACACCGTGCTCCACGGAGTCGACTTGGCACCGACGGCCAGCGACATCACGACAGTGATGGCGAGCGCCACGGCCAACACGATCACGCCGACGATGCGGCGAGTGGTCGTGGTCTGAGCGACGCGCCGGCCGGTCTGCCGCTCCTCGGGCGACTCAAGAGGTTCCGGAACGGTTGGCGCCGGAGCGACAGATGACACGAGAGCCCAGGTTAGGAATACCTAATCAGTGCTGCAAGGTCGCCGTACGCCTGAGCAGGCTGCGACTATCCTTCACAGCCGACGCGGGCCGACGCCATGAACGAACAGAACTCGTCGCGCCCCACGACCCACACGCCATCGACGCGTGTCAGCATCCCCTGCTGATCGCCATAGGCAGGATTCCCGCCAAACTCCACGTCGTAGGTGATCGCCGCAGTATCGCCGTCGACGACGACCGCCGTGGGCACGAGCGTGATGCCACCGAATCCCTCACCCGTTGCGGCGTAGGCGTCGATCGTCGCGGCCAAGGCATCGGCATCTGCGAGATGCGGCGCCTTCTGATCGAACGGCGCTGTCGAGTCAAACACCAACGCCCACGCCGTGGCGGCCGCTTTATCGTCTCCGTCGGGCGCTCCGGGCTCGGCTGCGGCGGTCGTCGGCGCTGCACTCGTCGGCGCAGCAGTTGTGGGAGCCGCCGTCGTCGGTGCGGCGGTGGTCGGCGCGGCGGTCGTGGGTGCAGCCGTGGTGGGCGTCGCCGTCGTGGGTACGCCGGTGGTATCGGCACCGCTGCTGTCGTCGTCACCACACGCAGCCAGCAGCACCGCGACGGCGATGGCGACTCCCGTCGCACGGCGGATCATTGTTCGCCTCGACCCTGTCGTCGAGCAACGTCGGCGGGCTCGTTCTGCGACGTGTGTTCGTGGACACTCGCCACGACCTCCTCCGCGAAGCAACGCGCGGCCAACCGAGCAACGACATCGTCGAGCATCCCGAACTCGCCCAGTGGCGCTCGAAGTTCGACGACCGACACTCCGAGCGAGGAGTCCGGTCGAATCGTCGCCTCGACCTCGGTGTCGTCCACGTCGGGGAGCTCTGCGATCACGTCGATGAGTCGACACGGGGCGAGGAAGGTCGCGAATGTCCGACTCTCCATGTCCGGCCGCTCCACACGAAGTACACCGCCGCCCAGGTCCTCCAGAGTCCCGGCAAACTCGATCGACGTCAGCTGTTCAAGCTGCTGCGACAGCCGCCGACTCAACCCGGCAACGACGATCTGACGCATCTTGCATGCATCGATGTCGGCGGCGGGATGCGCGCCGACCACCACACATTCCCCGGTCGAGCAATGCAGCCGCAACTGTCCGCCGTGGGTGGCGTGCGCGATGCCGACGGCGATCCGCAGGTGTTCCATATGCGTCACGGGGTGGTCCTTTCGGTGTCGATAGCGATGGCGGCGACCTTGCGTGCCCGCGCCGCGAGCGCCACGGTGGCCGCGCGCACGTCGTCGGGCTGCTCGACCACCGGGTCGAACGCGATGCGAGAAATCGCTGAAACGGTGGCGATCGAGTGCGTGGGATCGACTCGATCGCGAACTTCGAGCGTCATTCCGTAGCGATCGACGCCTGTCACGGTCACCGTTGGGGCGTCAGGGCACCCGCCGAGTTGCCGCACGATCTCGAGGCACGCGTCGGCGTGATCGGAATTCAAGTATTCGATCATCGGCTGCGACGCGCGGATCACCGAATCTGGTTGGGCAGCTGCGTACTCCTCGCCGCTGACCCAACCCATCACGCCGAAACCACCGACGAAGCGTGCGTGGAGCAGCTCGAAGCGCCACCATTCAAAGTCGGGGAAGTCGACGTATGCCCGACTGTGCGGGTGGATGGCGGTGTGCGTTGCGACGATCTCGGAATCGGGGTCGAAGGGAACGAACGAGCCGACGAGGGTGATGCGCGGCAAGGCCAGCGGGTCGCGCAGCTCGTCGTGGTCGGCATGTACGAGCACGCTCGCTCGCGGATCCCGCCGGAGATTGATCGTGTGTTCCGCGAGCTGCGAAACACACACGACCGGCGCGCCCGCATCGACGGTACTGATCGGCACGATCGATGTGTACGGGTGGCCCGACTCGGTGACCGTCGCCACCGAGGCCAGAGCACCCGGACCGATCAACGTGCGGGCCAGCTCTGCGTGCGACGGAAACGAGTTGCGGTCCCCAACGATCATCGGCATCGCGGCAACGTGTTGCTGCGAGTCGACATCCGGGCGCGACGGCTGACCGACGGCGGACGCACTCATTGGGCACCCCCGTAGATGTCGGTGATCATCTCGTCGATGAGCTGACCCGTCCGCGGCCCGTTGCCGAGGAGGTATTGGTCGTCGTAGGAGAACACCCGTGCGTTCTGCCCTGCAGGCGTCTGCGCCAGCCCGCCGATCGACAACAGCCCGTCGACACCTCCGACCGATTCGAGACCCGCCGACGGCACGATGATGACGTCGGGTGCGGCAACGAGCATTGCTTCCGCAGTGATCTCCTGGGCGTCGGCAACGCCGAGCTCATCAGCGATATTGACTGCGCCGATTTCGTCGATGACCCACCCGATGCCCGACTCCGCGCCAAGTACGAGTTGGACGTTCTCGCCGCGCACGTACATGGCCGCGATGCGTGGTGGCTCGATCGAGCCATCGACACGCGCCGCCGCAGCGGTGATCTGACCGTCGACCTCCGCGGCGAGGGCCTCGCCGCGTTCGGGAACACCGAGCGCTTCGGCGACGGCGCGGATCTTCGTCGCCGGACCATCCACAGTGGGCGGCGTCGGAACGATGACAACCGGGACGCCGGTCCGTTCGAGGTCGGTCAACGTCTCGGCGGGACCGGCGACCTCGGTCGCCAACACCACGTTGGGTTCGAGCGCAAGAATCGGCTCAGCGGAGAGCGCCCGCTGGTATCCGATCTTCGTGCTCGCGTCGGCGGCCTCGGGGTATGTCGCTGAGATGTCGGTTGCCACCACGTTGTCGCCGAGCCCGAGCGCCCACACGATTTCGGCGAGGTCGCCATCGACCGGCACGATTCGCTCAACCGACTCGATCATGACCTCGACACCGCGATCGTCCACGACGGTGATCGGTTCGCCGTCGACCGACCCACTCGTCGGTCGCTCGGTCGACGACGACGTCGTTTCAACCGATGTGGGCGCATCCGAACGAGCAGGTGCCGTCGACGATGATGGCGAGGTCGTCGTCGACACCGCTGACGAAGATGACGCCGCAGACGAAGCAGTTCCGGCCGTATCATCATCGCCCCCGCAGGCGGCAAGCACGCTCGCCGCAACGATCAGAGGGATCCACCGGTTGCCCATCGCCAAGCGATGTTAAGCATTCCTACTATCTGTTGCAAGCCATGGTGATAGACCCACGTCGTTCAGACTCATCGCGGCGCCGACGCTCGCCCCAATGAGTGGCCCCGCTTCGCATCACGGCATCGTCGAATCAGCCGAGTGGCTCACCCCGAGCATGCGCCGCATCGTGCTCGATGGTCCAGGCTGCACCAGCCGACACGCTGCAGGTACTCGGACCGGGGGGCGGGTATGCCCCGAACCCAGACGCCGACTGGCATCTGCTCGCTAGAGACGAGAGCGCATTGCCGGCGATCGCAGCCTCGCTCGAGTCGATGACGCCAACGGCGACCGCCGCGGTGTTCATCGTGGTCGCCGGCCCCGAACACGAGATCGAAGTGAACCGGCCCGAGGCGACGACGCTCCCGTGGCTGCACCGCAACGGATCGGCATCACCTGCAGATCTGCTCGTCGATGCCATACGAGCATTCGAGTTCCCGAGCGGCTCGCCGCATGTGTTCGTCCACGGCGAGGCCGGGGAGACCCGCGCCGTGCGACGCCATCTTCTCTCGGACCGAGGCCTCGCCAAAGACGGGGCATCGATCTCCCCGTATTGGCGGCGGGACCACACCGACGAAGCATGGCGAGCCATCAAGAAGCAGTGGCTCGCAGAGCAGGACGCCGACGTCTGACCGCTGCGCCGGCCACCGCCCGCCCCGCAGGCAGACCGCAGCATCGCCCGGCGCAGCTCGTCGTCGGGCGTCAGCGTGTCACCGAGGCGGCGGCTCGAGATCGTTCAGGCGCCAGCTGAGAGCTGCCGGGCGCGCCTGCGCCGGCCGGGCCGCTCAGTACACAGCCGCTCGAGCGACGACGCCGCCCGAGCGGGATCGAGGCACTGCTCAACCGGGAACCGCACAACGGCATCAGCGACCACGCTGTCGATGACGGTGTCGAGCTCGCTCGTACTCACCGCCGCCTCGCGACGCATTGCCGACCGCATGCTCTCGGCCAAGTGCACGACACCGCGTAGCTGCATTGGGTCCGGCGACACGGCCGGGGCATCGCTCACCACCTCGACATACGGCAGCGCGCCCTCGACCAGCATCCGCAGATCGCCGTCGTAGAGGTCGCGACTGAGTCCATCGAGCCACGGTTCGCTGACGACATCGAGCAACCCATCGACGAAGCGCTTCCAGACGTCGAGCGCACGCCCAGCGCCGTTCGCCGCAGGATGGCTTGCCACCGCACGCTGAAACGGACGCGCCTCGACATCGAAGAAGCCGCCGAGTGGGACGATCTCGATGCGCCGGCCATCGACAGCGTCGGCGGCGCGACCGTCGAGCAGGCGCGCATCGCCAAGGTCGCTCATGCGTTGGTGGGGGTCAAACGAGGTGCGACGGGTCAACATGCAACTGCAAATGTTAACTAATCCTAACTTCCAGCGTCAATGCTTTGTCACGGTCCGGCGTGCGCGCTGCCCATCGCCACCACGACGAACGACACGGCGACGACCAGGAACACCGCCGAGGTCACGACCCGGAGCGTCTGCGGCGCCAGCCAACGCCCCACTCGTGCCCCGACCGCGACGGCCAGCAGTCCGGCCGTCGCCATACCGATCGACGCTCTGAGCCATACGGGCAGCGCCCCGAACTCGGCACCGAGCCCCGCCGTGGCAAACATCGTCTTGTCGCCGAGCTCGGCACCAACGAGGACGCCGATCGCGGCGAGTCTCGAGCGACCGAGCACCTTTTGTGCGTCAGAACCAGACGCCATCCACGACCACGCGGCCACCGCGAGAAATACGAACGCCGCGAGCCAGGCGCGCGCCGCTGGCGACAACGTTGCGCCGATCACGCCGCCGCTGACGGCGCTGAGCGATGTCGTCACCACCGCGACGACAACGACGGCATCACGGTCTGGGAGCCTGCCGATCCCGGTGGGTCAGAGATCACTCCGTCGACGTTCGAGGTAAGCCAGCAGACCGTGCCCGACATCGGCGCACCGTCGATCGTCTATCTCGACAAAGACTTGTTCGTTCCGTTCGCCGACATCGAGAGCGACCCACTGTGGCAAGCGACGGCCGCTGCACAGGCCGGTCGCCTGCTGTTCCCACGCAACGGCGCACAAGCGCGACTCGGGGGACCCATTCACAAGTTCATCGCCCTCGACTCCATGGCCGAGTTGGCGTCGTAGGACCGTCCGTGTCGATCGCTCACAGCATCCGCCAGAACACGCGCCAGAACGAGGGCAGCGTCGCCGCCGTCGAACCCCTTGGCGACGGCGTGGTACGCATCCGCGCGGCGGCACGGCTGCCGATCCTGCAGTGGCGTCCGGGGCAGGCGGTCGCTGTGACCGCTGGCGGCATTGCCCAACACTCGACGAGGGTGCATCCGCGTACGTGTTCGTCGGTGACCGTATGAGTATTGCGTCGAACGCCGCCATGGTCGAGCGGCTGCTCGCAGTCGACGGCTCGGCGCCGATCGACGTGGTGGTCGGCGCGCCAGAGCCGGACCGCGCCGACCTCACCCTCGGCGAGCCGAGCACGGACCGCTTGCGGATCCGTTGGCTGGCCGCCGATGACGCCGACGAACTCCGCACACAGATGCCGACGGCACTCCCGGCGAGGTTGCACGAGGGCACCCAGGCGTGCATCACCGGCGAGATGAAGATGATGCAAGCCGCCCGTCAGGCCCTGCAACGCGCAGGGCTGAGTCGCCGGTCGATCGGCTCACACGCGCATTGGACACCTGGCCGCCGCGGCATGTGAGCCACACCGCTACGGGCAGGGATTACGCGCCGACGCCATGAATCCGCAGAACTCGGCGCGGCTGACCGTCCATGTGCCGTCGACCAAACTCATCTCGCCCTCAAGCGCGGTGTATGCGGCGTTCTCGCCGAAGTACACGTCGTAGGTGACGATCGCCTGTTCGTCGGTGACGACCACGCCAACCGGATCGAGACGGATACCGCCGAGCGAGTCGCCGACGCCCTGGTAGCTGTCGATCGTGCCGCGCAGCTCGTCGGCGGACTCGAGATACTCGGCCTTGCCGTCGAAGGCGACAGTGGAGTCGAACACCGCCGACCAAGCATCGGCGGCCGCCTGATCATCCTCCCCGAGGTCGGCGCCCGCCGAGTCCAGGACGAGCATCGACGGCACCTGCGTGGAGGGATCGCCGTCGACCGCAAGCACCAACTCTGGCACCAGTTCCTCGATGACGAACTGCAAGCTCAGCGGACTCGAGTGCGAGAACGCTCCCATGAGGAGCGGGTCGGCGACCACTTCTCGGCCCTCGGCGTTGGCCACCAAGGTCGGACGCAGGGCCAAGCCGCGCAGCGCTTCATACTCGGCCTCACTCGACGCCAACCACACGATGACGTCCTGGTCGAGCGTGCTCAGCTGCTCCTCGCTGACGCTGAAGAAGAAGCTGTCACCTGCGAGTTCGTCGAACTCCGGCGGCGTGACGAAACCGAAACGGCTCATCACTTCCGCCCGAACGTCGCTCGAGGCGTAGGCCCCCGGTAGATCCTCGAATGCAAACGCCACTGCGGCGGTCTGGCCCTCGAACTCGGGATACATCTTGCGCACTTCGGCAAAGGCAGCCTCGGTGTCGTCAACGATCTGCTGTGCCTCGGCCTCCTTGCCGACGGCGCGTCCGGTGATCAACATCGCTTCGTCGAACGGCGTGCCGTAGTCGGGATAGTCGCCCGGTTGCGCAACGGTCGGCGCGATCGCCGCGAGCGTCTCGTAGTCCGACTCGCTCATCCCCGACGACAGACCCACGATCAGGTCCGGTTGGAGCGCCGCGATCTGCTCGAAGTTGAGCTCGGTACTCGCGAGCACTTCGGGCTTCGCGTCGCCGAGCGCCTCCTGGGCCCACGGCCAAGTGGCGAACGGCTGATCGCCGTACCAGTCGCGCACCCCGATCGGCGTCACACCGAGCGACAGCAGGCCGTCGTGCTCGCCGAACCCGATCGACACGATCGACTCCGGTTCAGCAGGGATCGTCGTCTCGCCGAACTTGTGCTCGATCGTCACCGGGAAGGCTGCAGTCTCGACGGTGTCGGTGGCCTCCGGAGCCGCATCGGTGCTCTCCGCCGACCCCACCGTCGAATCAGGCGCCTCCGTACTCTCGGGGGCGGCGGCCGGAGCAGCCGTACTCTCACTGTTGGTCGGCGACGTCGAGCCAGGGTCATCGTCGCTGCCGCACCCCGCAGCAGTCAGTGCTAGCCCGACGGCAATCGCCGTCAGCGTCCGCGCCTTCATGAGTCTCCGATCTGCCGAGTCACGTTCACGAGCGTGGGCAGCCGCCTCGGGGAGACCGCCGCTCGGGGAGGAAGTATGACGGACGACATTCGCTTCGACAACTCTGGCCGTTAGGTATTCCAAACATCACGCCCTGGGGACCGATGTCGTCGTGCTGCGCCGCCGTCTCAGCGGATCGGCATGTGGACCTAACAGATGGGGCCCGCATCCATAGGCTCGCCCGCCATGCCATTGCCCCGTCGCTTCTCACTCGCTCGCTCCGCGATGCTCACCGCGGCATTGGTCCTGGCCACGGCGTGCGGCAGCTCCGAAGACGACGGTGCAGCTGACACCGCCCCACGACGGCAACGGCTGGCACGTCGGCAACGACGACACCGGCGTCGGCCGAGACCGAAACAACCGATGCCCCGACGACCGCAGCACCAACGACCGCAGCACCAACGACCGCAGCACCAACGACCGCAGCACCAACGACCGACGACGCGGCGACGACCACCGAGGCACCCGCCGACGAGGCGATCGCCGAGACCGCCATCGTCGACAACACCGACTGGCAGCAGCAGGTGTGCGACCAGCCACTTCCCTCACCGCAACACCGACCCCACCCCCACCGGTGAGCGAAACGGCCCACAGGGGGCCACTTCGCTCACCGCAGAGCGTGGCTACTCGGGCGTGACGTAGGCGGCGGTGAGGCCACCGTCGACGGCCAGGTTGGCGCCGGTCACGTACGACGCATCGGGGGAGGCCAGGAACACCGCCGCGCCGGCCATCTCCTCGGCTTCGCCGAATCGTCCCATCGGCACGTGCACCAGGCGGCGCTGCTGCTTGTCCTCGGTATCGAGAAACGACATCAACAGCTCGGTACGCAACGGGCCCGGCGACAGCGCGTTGACCCTGATCCCCTCACGGGCATGCACCACCGCCAGCTCCCGAGTGAGCGCAAGCACTGCGCCCTTGGAGGCCGTATACGCCACCTGCGGTGTCGCTGCCCCCACCGACGCAACAAACGACGCGGTGTTGACGATCGCTCCCCCACCAGCCCGCCGCAGCGCAGGCACCCCGTGTTTGCAACCGAGCAATACACCGGTGACGTTGATCGCCAACGTTCGTTCGATCGTCGCCAAGTCGACGTCGACGGCATCGCCGTCGGAGTCGAGCATGACGCCGGCATTGTTGAACACGACGTCGACACGGCCGTACTCGCGCTCGGCACCGGCGAAGAGCCCGACGACCGACGCATCGTCGGTGACGTCGACGGTGATGGCCGTCGCCTGCCCGCCCGCCGAACGCACCAACTCGGCGGCCTCATCGTTGGCGTCGGCTCGGATATCGGCACAGACGACAGCGGCCCCTTCAGCAGCAAACCGCAGCGCACTGGCGCGACCGATCCCGCTGCCCGTACCGGTGATCACGGCAACCATCCCTGCGAGACGCATCGTCAGATCCGCTCGAAGTAGCGGGTGCGTTCCCAGTCGGTCACCGACGCATGGAAGGCGTCGACCTCGATGTCGTGGAAGTGGGCGTAGTGATCGACGACGTCGTCGCCGAATGCCTCACGCGCCACCGCGCTCGCCCGGAATGCCACCGTTGCATGCTCCAGCGTGCGCGGCACACGGGGGAGTTCCCGACTTTGGTAGACGTCACCGACGAACTCAGGTGGTGCGTCGATCCGTTCGTCGATGCCGCGCAACCCAGCCGCCAGCGATGCGGCATACGCCACGTAGGGATTGCAGTCGGCACCCGGAATCCGACACTCGATGCGCTTTGACGAGCCGACGCCGACGACGCGGAAGCCGGCCGTGCGGTTGTCGTGGGACCAAGCGATGCGGGTCGGCGCCCACGAGCCGTCGACGTACCGTTTGTACGAATTGATCGTGGGTGCATAACACGCCATGAAGTCATCGACGTGGGCCAGCCAACCGCCCAAGAACCAACTGAACACCTCGTCGGACTCGGCGAACACATTGGCACCCTCCTCGTTCCACAGCGACACATGGAGGTGGCAGCTCGATCCGGCATCGGCGCTGTGTGGTTTGGCCATGAAGGTCAACCCGACCCCCTCTCGATCCGCCAGCTCCTTCATCCCGTGCTTCATGAGTACGTGCCGGTCGGCCATCGCCAACGCCTCGGCATGCCGCACGTTGATCTCGTGCTGTCCTCGGCCCCACTCACCTTTCGTGGTCTCGACCGGTATATCGCTGGCCCGCAGGGCCCGCCGCACAGCGCCGACGAACGGTTCGACGCGGGCGCCCTGCAGAAGGTGGTAGTCCTCGATGTACCACCCCGCTGGGCGCAGGTCGGCATACCCCTTGTCGTGGGCTGTCCGATAGGCGTCGTCGTACAGGAAGAACTCGAGTTCCGACGCCACCCTGGCCGTGAACCCTCGATCGGCGAGGCGTTCGATTTGGCAGCGGAGCATCGAGCGCGGCGCCACCGCCGTCGGCGTGTGATCGTGCTGGTGCACGTCGCACAACACGACCGCCGTCCGATCCGTCCACCCGGCGCGCCGCAGTGTTTCGCGATCAGGCACCAGATGGAAGTCGCCGTACCCCTGCTCCCAACTGGCGTACTCGTACCCCGGAGTCGGCTCCATCTCCATGTCGACGGTGAGCAGGTAGTCGCACGCATGGGTCCCGTCGGTGAGACCGACCTCGAGGAAGAAATCGGCATCGAAACGTTTGCCGAGCAGCCGTCCGTAGTGGTCGGTGAATCCGACGACGACGGTGTCGATCTCGTCGGCGGCGACGGCAGCGGCCAGTTCCTCGGGCGTCATCGCACGAGCATGCCACCCAGCGCATGGCATCGTTGGCGCTGATGGCCTCCACCGCGCGGCGCGACTTCATCCACGACTCGCTCGAGCTGTATCGCACCACCACTCGCGAGAGCCTCGACGGGCTGACGACCGACGAACTCCTGTGGCGAACAGCACCCGACTCGATGTCGATCGGTCTGCTCGCCTGGCACATCTCTCGTGTGCACGATCTGCGGATCCAGACGCGTGCTCGTCGGGTCGACCAACTCTGGGACAGCGACGGGTGGGCGGAGCGGTTCGAGCGCTCGCCGTCCCGCCGCAGCGACACCGGGTTCGGGTTCGCCGCCGAGGAGATAGACATCGTCGTCATACCGCCGACCGACGTGCTCTACGCATACCTCGAAGCGACATGGACGGCGACGTTCGATGCGCTCAAAGCTGTTGACGACGCAGCCCTGCTGACGACCATGGTCGACGGCCCACTCGGTGGGCAGCTCACCCTGGCCGATCTGTACCGCTCGTTGATCTGGGAGGTCAACCAACACGCCGGACAGATGGCCTACCTGCGAGGTCTCCGCGGAGACCTCGAAGATGCCCACAAGATGAGCCCGGTGTGGGTCGACGCAGCCGCCACCGCCGACAACATCTCGGAGTTCCGGTCGGCGAGACGACGATTACACACCGTCGACCCATGGGTCGCGCCACGATCCGCTGCCGCGCACGATGTTGTCGGCCGCGGTCGGACCGAGCGTGCCGGGTGCGTATGCGTGGACAGGTGGCGGCGATTCGAGCAACGGAGCAAGGATCCGCCATTCCTCCTCGACTGCGTCCTGCCGGGCGAAGTGACGCACGTCGCCGTGCATCCCAGCGACGAACAGCACCTCGTAGGGCGTCGGGTCCTCACCGCCTTCGTCGGCGAAGGCCATGTCCATCGTGATTGGCCCTGGCGAGACGCTGTCGGCGCGGTGGGCATCGAGCGTCATCTGAATCGCCGTATTCGGATTGACCCGGATGACCAGCTGATCCGGCTCGGCGCGGCGCCCCTGGAACTGGCCGAAGCCGAGCTTCGGAGGGTGCTTGAACACGAGTCGCACCTCGGTCATCGTCGCCGCAAGGTGCTTGCCCGCACGGATGAAGACCGGAACGCCCGACCAGCGCCAGTTGTCGATGTCGAGCTTGAGCGCCACGAACGTCTCGGTGGCCGATCCGTCGGCCACACCCGGCGTATCGAGGTAGCCGTCGTACTGACCGCGCACGTAGTGCGTTGGATCGGCCGGCTTGATCGCCCGCATCGCCGCGACGACTGCGTCGCGCATCACTTCGGGGTAGTTGCCCGCAGGCGGCTCCATGATGGTCGCCGCCAGTACCTGGAGCAGGTGGTTCACCACCACATCACGCAACGCCCCGACCGGGTCGTAGAAATGGCCTCGGTCCTCGACGCCGAACGACTCGAGCATGGTGATCTGGATCGACTCGACGAAGTGTCGGTTCCACACCGGCTCGAGCATCATGTTGGCGAATCGCAGGTAGAGCAATTCCTCGACGCCCATCTTGCCGAGCCAATGATCGACGCGCAGGATCTGTTCCTCGCGCACGTACTCATGGAGTTCGGCGGCCAATGCGCGCGCCGATTCGAGGTCGTGACCAAACGGTTTCTCGATCATCACGCGCGCATCGGCGGTGAGACCAGCCTCACTGAGGCCACGGACGACACGGGCAAAGAGAAACGGCGGAATCTCCAGGTAGTACAGCGGTCGAGTGGCGTCGCCGAGCGCTGCGCCGACCGCGGCGTAGGTCGCCGGATCGTCGAAGTCGCCCTTGAGATACGAGAGCCGGGCGACGAGGCGGGCGAAGACGCCCTCGTCGATCATGCCACCCTCCCGCTCGGTGATCGACTCACGCGCCCGGGCGGCGAGCTGATCGACGGTGTAGTCGTCGATGGCCACGCCGATGATCGGGCAGTCGAGCAGACCACGCCGTTCCAAGCGATACAACGAGTGATACGTCATCACCTTGGCGAGATCGCCCGTGATGCCGAAGATGACCAGCGCGTCGGATACCGGTGCGGTTGCGCCCGAGGACTCGTCGCTCATGAGTTGCTGCTCCTTGTTGGACGCCGTGGCGGCGCTTAGCAGTCGCCGTCCATCGCTCGATCGAGTTCGATGGCGGCGACGATCAGGCTGAGGTGGGTGAATGCTTGCGGGAAGTTGCCGAGTTGCTCGCCGGTCACACCAACCTCTTCGGAGAACAGTCCGAGATGGTTGGCGTGGGTGAGCATCTTGTCAAAGGTCAGCCGTGCCTCGTCGACGAATCCGGAACGGGCGAGCGCCGCAACGTACCAGAACGTGCAGAGCGAAAACGTCCCTTCGGTGCCGGTCAGGCCATCGGGTGATGCTCGCGGGTCGTAGCGATACACCAGGCTGTCGGTCACGAGCGTGTCGCGAATCGCCTGCAGCGTCGACAACCAGCGCGGGTCGGTGGGTGAGATGAAACCGTTGAGCGGCATCAGCAAGATGGCCGCATCGAGCACGTCGCCACCCTCGTATTGGACGAAGGCACCGAGTTCGGTGTTGAACCCGCGTTCGTGGACGACGTCGTAGATCAGGTCGCGCACGGCGGTCCAGCGCTGCACCGGTGCCGGGAACGACCGGTGCGCAGCGATGCGCAGCGCGCGATCGATCGCCACCCACACCATCATCCGGCCGTACACGAAGTGTTGCGGACCGCCGCGCGACTCCCAGATACCGGCCTCAGGCTGATCCCAGTTCTCACACAACCAATCGATCATTTCGACCACGCCGCGCCAGGCCCGCCCGCTGATGAAGTGACCTGATTCTTCCAGCAGTTGCAGGGCGTTGAGGAGTTCGCCATAGATATCGAGCTGAAGCTGATCGACAGCGCCGTTGCCGATCCGCACAGGGCGCGACTGGCGGTAACCATCGAGCTCGTCGAGGTTCTCCTCGGTGAGTTCGGTGGCACCGTCGACCCGATACATGATCTGCAACGGTCCGTGTTGGCGATCGCGCCGTTCGTCGATGCGGTCGACCATCCAGTGCGAGAAGGCGATCGCTTCGTCATCGAACCCGAGCGCAACCAGGGCACGCATCGAGAACGACGCGTCGCGCACCCACGTGAATCGATAGTCCCAGTTGCGCTCGCCCCCGATGCGCTCGGGCAGGCTGGTCGAGGGCGCGGCGACCATTGCGCCCGTCGGCGCATAGGTCATCAGTTTGAGCGTGATCGCCGAGCGCGTGATCATCTCGCGCCACCGGCCCCTGTACTGGCCCTGACCCACCCAGCCCCGCCAGTACTCGCTGGCCGCCACCAGCTCGCGATCGACGTCAGCTCTGGTGAGCTCGCAAACGCGTTCGTCTGCTCCGGACTCGAGCACCAGCCAGGCGACGTCGCCTTCGCCCACTTCGATCACAGAGGTGGCGACGGCGCCATCGATCCGGAGGTCGACACTCGCAGTCGCATCGACGCCGTAGTCGGTGGTCGAGAACCGCACATGGCGACCGCCGCCGCTGACCACATGAGCGACGCGCCCGAAGTCGAACGCGGGCGAAATCTCCACCGTGAATCGGCTGCTTCCCCGCAGCCCGCGGATCACCCTCAGGATCCGTCTCCGGTCGGTCGCCGTCGCCGGGTCATTGATCGGCATCAGATCGGTGACCTCGGCGACGCTGTCGGCCGAGAGGAAGCGGGTGACGAGCGTGGCCGACTCCGGCAGATACATCTGCCGCGTCACGGCCTCGGTGTGCGGGCGGATCGAGCAGTGCCCGCCCCGGTCGGCATCGAGCACCGAGGCGAACACCGGTGGGGAGTCGAACCGAGGTGCGCAAAACCAGTCGATCGATCCGTCGGTGGCGACGAGCGCGGCCGACTGGAGATCGCCGATCAGTCCATGGTCGCCGATCGGTGGGTATCGCACGGTGGACACGAGCGGCACGATAGATCGTCGTCGACCCCCGACGCAGCGTGTCAGTCGGGCAGCATCGGCATCGAGACCATCGCTCGACCGACCGATGACGCACGGCGCAACGAGGAACCGCCGAATCGGTCGTGCACCGCGTCGAGCGCTGCATCGAGCGCCGGCGCAGCTGTGGCGTCGAAGGGCAACGCCATCTGGATCGCGTGGTCGTCGACGAGCTGGCTGACGGCGACACCCAGCAGCGACACACCACGGTGTTCGATGTCGAGCCACACACGGTCGAGCAACACTCCGGCGATACGACGCACGGCGGCGCTCGACGCGGTCGCCTCCGGGAAGTGTGTGCGATCGGGTGATGCGGGTGAAGTCGCGAAACCGGACTCGAATCGTGACGATGCGCCCGGCACGACCGGCACCGCGCAGGCGTCCCGTCACCCGATCGACCAATCCGGCGAGCACCGCATCGCAGTCGGGACGCGTCCGGTCGCGTCGACCGAGCGCGTGCTGAGCACCGACCGAAGGTCGACATCGGCCGGTCTCGACTGGTCGTGGATCGAGGTTGTGGGCAAGGGCGAACAGGTGACGTCCGACGGCCTTGCCGGTGAGTGCGACCACGGCCGTCTCGGACAGTGCGGCGATCTCGGTCGGCGTGTCGCTCAGTCGACAAAGACCGCCGACGACCAGAAACGCCTCGTCGATCGAGATGCCCTCCACAAGTGGGCTCGTGTCGCGAAAGATCTCGGACACCGCCACCACGCTTCGGCTCCACCCATCGGAGTCGACACGCCGAAGGCTTTGACCTCGGAGCTCGCTGCCAAGACGACACCGCCGGTCGGCGATGCACCGACGGCCACCGGCTGGCTGCGCAGCGACGGATCATCACGCTGCTCGACCGACGCATAGAACGAGTCGAGATCGGCGTGTATTACGCATCTCGTATGCATGTTCGACACATGCCTATGGTGCAGCGACGGCGAAGCGCGGGCGACTGCGGTGGACTGTGCGCACCGGCGACGCGTGAAGGCACATTGATGCGCAGTGTCGGCGACACTCTGAACGCGCTAACGACTGCCGATCCCACACCGCTTCGAGACTGGCGCAGCGATCCCGCTGCACCCATCAGATCACGACCAACCCACAAAGTTCCTGACAGGCCC
>JABSQH010000039.1 GCA_013213745.1 Ilumatobacteraceae bacterium
CGCACACCTGGTGTCAGCCTGGTGGCGCGTAGTCGGGTGGTGTTTCGTCGGCGGGGGGAGTGTCGAGGAACGGCAGCGAGCTCGCCGCGTCGAACAATGCCGACAGCGCCGGCCACTCGCCAGGGAGGTACCGCGCACCACCGTCGGCGTACTGGTACATCCCTTGGCCCTCCTTGCGGATCTCGTCGATTCCCGTCGCATTCGGGTCCCACCAGACGACAACGGCGTCGTCGACGCCGTTGTAGTCGAGCCCGTCCCAGATCCCCGCCTCGCCCCAGGTGAGGAACGGCGCGGTGATCGCCGGCTCGGAGGCCAACGTGAACACACCGTCGCGGAAGGTCTCGGGTGTGAGGTCCGGTCCGGTTTGCTGCAACGCCGTGAACATCGTCGACAGTGAGGGGATCAGTACCTCGATCGTGTCGTCCGCAGGAGGTGGCGAGCCGTTGAACCACTCGTAGAGGCGGTAGAAGCCGGTCTGCTCGGGCGGGGTCCGCAACCAGTTGTGGCTGACGCCGAACGCATTGGCCCATTGCTCCTGGTCGTACGTGCGGGCGAACGCCGTCGTGTCGACCAAGGCACCCGATGCGATGACCCACTCGGGGAAGTACTCCTGGGCCGTTGCTTCGCGGGTGAGGTCACGCGGTCCAACCGGGTCCGCCGACAAGATCACCGTCGTCACTCCGGCATCTTTCATCTGGGCGATGATCTGAGCGGCCGAGGCCTGCAACGACGCCGGGTCGAGCACATACGACTGCACTTGGGCCATCTCGATGCCGTCGGCCGCCAACCCGTCGATCAACGCATTGGCGTTCACTTGCGACTCGGCGCTCGACTCGAGGTAGACGTGGCCGAACGTGCGTGGCTGGCTCTGAAAGTCGGGATCGCCGGCGAACTCCGCGTTGCCGCCAGCCAGCTGCTTGGTGATGAACTCGCGGACGTGTTCGCGGCTCTGCAGGGCACCGATCCCCGTGGTCCAGACGTAGGGATCGCGTTCGGCATACCACTCTTGTGGCTGACCCGGTCCGCAGCCGAGACACACGATGCCGTTCGCTGCTAGCTCGTCGGCGAACGCGTTGGTCAACACCGGACCGCCAACCACCGCGAACGGCTGAATTTCTTCGGCGATGCGCACCGCATCGGCGCGTGCCGCGACCTCATCGCTGGAGATACCGCTGCCTTCGAACACCTCGAGCTCCACCGTGCGCCCGTATAGCTCGTAGAAGCTGTTGAACACCTCGGTCATTCCCTGGATCGTGGCCGAGTCGTCCGCGTTGGTGTCGTCGTTGGCGATGGCGTCGTTGATGAAGTTCAGCACGGGGTCGTCGTCGGGCCCGAGGTAGTACACGACCTTGATCGTGTCGCCGGTGACGCCGCTGGTGGTCTCACCGCCGTTGTCGCCCTCGAACGGTGCGAAGCACTCGGGTGCAAAGAACCACGGCATCGCCCACTGACCTGTCTCGGTGTCGCAGCGTTCGTCCCAGGCCACCTCGATGCCCTGCTCTTCGGCCTGACTGAACGTCAGCGGATACACGATCTCGGCAGCGTCGCCGCCGTCTCCATCATCGCCAGCGGTGGTCGCCGGCGACTCGGTGGTCTCGGTGCTGTCGTCAGGAGCGGTCGTTGGGGCCGCGGTCGTGTTCGAGCCGGCGTCTGTCGTTGCCGTCGTCTCAGCGGTGGTGGTGTCAGACGATTCACCGTCGTCGTCATCGCCTCCTGACACGACGATCACACCGGCGACGGCGGCGACGATCAACACGATCGCCGCGACCGGCCCCCATTTTCGAACGGCGTTGCCGCCTGACGACGACTCGTCTCCTGCGGTTGCTGGTTGCACGGTTATCCCCTTCCCCCCGAACGGGCGATAGCGGCACCGGAGGTGCCGAGGTACGACTCGACCACGTCGGGATGGGTCAACACGTCGTCCGGTGGACCCGTGGTGACGACCGTTCCTTGGTCGAGAGCGATCAGTCGGTCGGCGATCGATGACACGAACGGGATGTCGTGCTCGATGATCACGATGCTGGCACCCATCTCGTCACGCAGCCGGCGGACGACAGGGGCCAACGCTTCGACCTCGCGTTGGGCGATGCCCGAGGTCGGCTCGTCGAGCAGGATCACCGTCGGACGGTGGGCGACGAGGCCGGCGAGGTCGACGACACGCCGCGTGCCCGTCGACAGCTCGCGGACGAACGAGTTGCGGTACGCGCCGAGGCCCATCAGTTCGATCAGCTCGTCGACGCGAGCGGCGACCTGCTGCTCCGACTCGAACGCCCACGGCAGGTGGAGTGCGGCGACTGCGGTGCTCCGGCTCGGCACGAACCGTTCGAGCGTGATCGACAACGTCTCCGTCACGGTGAGTTCGGGAAACAGGCGAGCATCTTGGAAGCTGCGCCCCAGACCGGCGGCAGCACGATCGGCGGGCCGCAGGCTGGTGATGTCGTGGCCGGCGAGCACGACCCGGCCGGCATCGGCGGGAGTAAAGCCGGAGATCAGATCGAACACGGTGGTCTTGCCAGCGCCGTTGGGTCCAATAACGCCGACGATCTCGCGTGGCGCCACGTCGAAGCTCACGCTGGCCACGGCGCGGATGCCACCGAAGCTCACAGCGAGACCGTCGACTTGGAGCACCGGGTGATCGCTGGTGAGCGTGACGGCATCGATGGCCGAATCGTCATCGAGGGTGGCGTCACTCAACTGGTCGTCGTGATGACCGTTGGTGCCATTCATGGAGCCGCTCGTGGCGCCGTCGGCGGCTCCCGACAGGAACACCGATCGCAGCAGATCGGGGCGCTCGAGGAGTTCGGCGGTGGGTCCGTCGAAGCGGATCTCGCCGCGTTCCATGAAGTACGCCCGGTCGGCGACGGTGAGGGCGACGTTGACGCTCTGCTCGACCAGCACCACGGTGACCCCGTCGCGGGCCATGCGCGACACGATCGGGAGCAGCTGACCGACGATCACCGGGGCGAGACCAAGCGACAGCTCGTCGATCAACAGCACCTTGGGGCGCATGATGAAGCTCATCGCCAGGGCGAGCATCTGCTGTTGCCCACCCGACAGGTTCGCGGCAGGCTCGTCGAGCCGGGTGGCGAGCGCGGGGAACGTCTCGAGCACCTCGGCGCGGGCGGCGGTCACACCTGCGGCGTCGCGGCGGTTGGTCCAACCCGCCAGATCGAGATTCTCGCCGACGGTGAGCGAGCCGAACACACCAGCCCCGCCGGGCATCTGCACGATGCCGAGAGCGGCGATCTCTTCAGGCGGCGCATGGGTGATGTCGCGGCCGTCGAGCACGATCGCACCACGGTCGGCCTCGACGATGCCGCTGATCGACTTGAGCAGGGTCGACTTGCCGGCGCCGTTGGTGCCCAACAGGGCGATGACTTCGCCTTCGTCGAGGTGCAGCTCGACATCGCGCAACACCGTCCGTCCGTCGTATCCGGCGTAGACGCCGCGCACGAGGAGGAGATTGCTCGTGCCGTTGCGACGGTCGAAGAGCACCTCGGATCTCGCTGCTGCCGACTGCCACACCTGGGCGATGTCGTCGTCGATGACGTCGGCTGTGCTGCGCAGAATCAAGCTGCCGATGACGAACATCGGCAGCATCACGAGCATGCCGACACGAATCGACCACGTGTCGGCGACCCAACCGATGAACGGGAGGATCAACAGGCCCGGGATGATCCACAATGAGGCGACCGAGAATCCCGTGGCCCGTGCCCGTGGTGGAATCGCCAGCGAGAGCGCCGAGAGCACCCCAGGGCCGACGACGGCGAGCGAGGCCGAGATGACGCAGTTCAGCGCCACCGCGATGTACACGTTGGGAGCGAGCGCGAACCCGACCGAGGCGAACGAGCACAGCAGTGCGACCGCCGCAACGAATCGGATCAGCCCTTTCACGTTGCCGATGTAGCGCTGGGTGGCCACACGAGCGCCGATCACCAGCCCGACGAGCGCGAACGGTTCGGCAACGGCAGCCGCCACGCCACGGGCCCGCTCGTCGAGTCCGAACTCTTCGTCGTACAGGAGCGCCGCCAGGGTGACGAAGCCGATCAATGCGGTGGCCAGGAACGGCAAGCTCCACCAGATGCGGTGCAGTGACTGCACCTTGTGCACCGTGCGCCAACTCTCGGCGAACGATGGCGCCTCTTCCTCGGTGTCGACCACCTCGGCCGATGCGCCGGTGGCCTGGCGTTCCCACCGGCCCCTCGTGGGTTCTCGCAGCGTCATCGCCATCAGGGCGAAGATCGCCGTCGGGATGACGAAGATGAGGAACGGCACCCGCCAACCGAAGGCGTAGGCCAGCAGTCCCGCCGTGAGCGGGCCGACGAAGGCGCCGACCGCATTGGCCGCACGGTGGAAGCTGTAGACCCGACTGCGCGTCTCGATCGGGTAGTAGTCGGCGATCAGGCTGTTGTGCGTCGGATCGATCACCGCCTTGCCCAGCGACGAGCCGGACCGTGCGACGGTGAGCAGGATCAGTCCGGTGGCCAAGCCGGTCATCCCCGAAAAGAAGCCCCAGGCGAGGGCTCCGCCGACGACGATCGGTATGCGCCTCGACCGGTCGGCCCACTGGGCGATCGGCACCTGCAGTGCGAGGGCGGCGACCGAAGCGAGGGCCACCAACGACAAGGCGGTCTGGATGTCGATGCTGAAGGCCTCGCGGATTTCGGGCAAGAGAATGCCGAAGGCGGTGCGGTCGAGCTCGTCGACAGCGTTCAGGCCGAACAACACGATCAGCGGGAACGCCGCCTCCCCGCCACAGATGTCGCGCATCCATTGGCGAGGGTGCGCCACCCCGTGGGCGAAGCTGCGAACGCTCGAGCCGACGCTCACGACTGCGGCTCCTCGTGCACTGCAGGCTCGTCGACATGGTGGTCGGCCTGTTCGTGGTGGCCGTTGCCGTTCATCCCAGGAGTGGACGCAAGTGCAGCGGTGTCCGATGGCCCGCCGGGCGCGACGACATGGGGGAGCGGTGCCGGTTCGTCGCCTCGGTCGGGTGCCTCGCCCGGCGCTCGGCCCGTGATCTGGGTGATGACTCGGTCGCGGAGTTGGATCACCAGACCTGCGAGTCCGCCGGGAACGATCAACAGCACGACGAGCACGCCGATCGCCGACGACAGCAGCCGCCACTCTTCGGCGGTGATGAACCAGGCTGTGCCGCGCAGATAGACCGCGCCAAGCACACCGCCGAAGAGCGCGCCGAGGCCGCCGACCACCGCGGCAGTGAACACCTGCAGGCTCTGCTGGACTCCGTAGCTGCCAATGTCGAAACTGCGGACCAGATGGACATACAGCCCACCGGCGATTCCTGCGACCACACCGGAAATGACGAATGCGGTGAGCTTGGCCGGCACCGGGCGTACCGCAACCGCCTGAGCCGCACGCTCGTTCTCGCGTAGTGCGACGATCGCCCGCCCGGTGCGACTGGCACGAATTCCACGCAGCGCGACGTACACGAGGACTCCGACGATGAGGCTGTACACGAAGTAGCGCGTGGGAGTGTCGACCGAGATGCGGCCGAACAGTGGTGGTCGCTCCAGCCGCTGTTGCGGCACCCATTCGAAGAAGCGGTTGTTGAGCAGCCACGACGTGACGGCGAGCGCAAAAACGAGGGTGGTGACGGCCAGATACAACCCGCGTAGCCGCAGTGCCGGCAACCCGACGACGAGGGCGGCGACGCCGCCTGCCGCGCCTCCGAGGAGAATCGACAACGACAGGTCGACGTTCCAGGTCAACGTCAATTTGCCGCTGACCGCCGCGCCGACGCCCACGAACGCCATCTGACCGAGTGAGATCTGACCGGCCCACCCGGTGAGCACCACGAGTGACAGCCCGACAATGGCAAACGCCACAACAGCTGACGCCTTGATGACTTGATCGGCGCGCATCGTCAACGGAATCGCGGCGCAGCCGGCCACGATCAGCAGCGCAACCGTGGCCCGCATCGCCCGCACAGCTGGGAAACGATTGGTCGTGGCGTCGAGCGGCCGGACTTCGTCGGTCAGCGCCCACGACGATCCGTCCTCGTCAGCGCGTGACGCCGAACGACGCTGGCCGAGGAGCGCGACGAGGACGAAGCCACCGACGATCGGGGTGACCAGGAGCGGACTCGACGCGTTCCACGACACCCCGTATTCGAGGAGGCCGAGCGCAACTGCGGTGGCCGCGATGACCGGGAGGTTGCGCAGCCGGCCGATGACCAGTGCTGAGAGCGCCAGCACCAACGACGTCACGTCGAGCGCCGTGCCGAGTGGGACGCCGAGGATGCCGGCGCGCAGGAACAGGGCGAGAAATGACAGCCCAGCGGCGAGCGACCAGACCAGTGTCGACAGCCAGCCCACGGGGATACCGAGCAGTCGAGCGCGTTCGGAACGTTCCGCCGAAGCCCGCACGGCGGTGCCCAGGCGGGTGGCGCCGAGGAACCAGGCGACTGCGATCATGGCGACCGGGGCGACGACGAGCGCGATCAGGTCGTTGGCGTTGAGGATGAAGGTGCCGATCGTCAGTTTCCAATCGACCGGCGGCGGAATGCGTTGCGACGCCGCGCTTTCGCCCCACATGCGTGGCACCAGCACCGCGAGCACCGCCAACAACTGAGTGATGCCGATCGTGGCGACGGTGAGTACGAGCCTCGAGGCGTGTCGGAAGCGCCGAATGAAGGCCAACTCGACCACGACGCCGAGGGCTAAGGCGGCGGCGAGTCCGACGCCGAACCCGAACAGGTACGGCAAGCCCGAGAACACGATTAGGCCGACAGCGAGGGACGTGGGGACGAACCCCAGGTCGGCCTGTGCGAAGTTGATCACCCGGTTGGCCCGGTACACCAGAGCCATCCCCACTGCGAGCAGAGCGATCAAGAGGCCGAGGACGACGCCGCGCACCCAGGCGCCGGCGGGCATGCCGAACCAGATCAGCTGCACACCGATCAGCGCAACGGCAGCGAGGTATGGCTCTACCCGCCGCCATACAACCGGCTCAGCGATCCCCTCAATCGACACCCCCATGTCGGGCGAGAACATAGTGCAGGGCAGTGGCGCCCGCGATGTCAGAGCGTTGGGTGGCACGCCGCTCTCGCGCGCCGGCGATCGGTGCATCGGCGATGATGGGGCGGTACACGGCGAGCGCAAGGGGAATGCGATGACCGTGCATGACGACACTCAGGCCCGGGCCGACTTCTGGACCATCGCCGGTGGCATGTGGACCGCCGCGCCGGATCCGCAAGCGAGAACGGGCCCGGCGTCGTGGGGTCTGCGCCGAACGGCATGTCGACGAAGTCGGTCGCCCAACGCAACGGCGTCGAGGCCCACGGGTTGTCGGCCGGCGATTGCCAACAGGCGAACCCCAGTCGCCCGCCGGGCTTGAGCGCAGCGCGGCGCGTCTCGTCTTGTGGCCGGTGTGTTCCAGCTCGTGTTGTTGGCGCTCGGCATCGTCGATGTTCCCCCGGATTCGGTAGGCAGCGAACTCGAAGGACCGGTTGCGGTCGCCGGCCCCTGGGTCGGCGTTGCGGTCTTCGTCGTGGGGGTGAGTTGGGCGCAAGGTCTCCGGCGGACGTCGTGGAGATGGATCGTGGTCGTGCTCTATGCGGCCTACGCGGGGCAGCTCATCGGTGAGCTGTTCTTCGGAGCCGATCGCAGTGTTGCTGGCCCGGCTCCGACTGGGTCCACCGACGCTGGTGACGTTCCTCCCGGCGTTCTGAATGTTGGTGCCGGGTGCGCTAGGACTCGAAGGCGTCACCTGGATCATCTGTGACGAAGGAATCAACGTTACGGCGCCGCTCACGACCGCAGTGACGTCGATGGTCGGGATCGCGCTCGGCATCCTGCTCGGGCGCGCCCTCTCCGCCCCGGACCCTGCACGGCCATGGACCGCCAACGACCGTCGCACCATCTTGTGGCATCGGCGCGGCTCGATGTGACCCGCGAGTCGTGCGTGCGGGCGTCGGCGTGTCCTCAGTCGATGGTCGCCAGCCACGAGGCGATGGCCTCGCCGATTTCGTGGGGGCTGTCCTCCTGGATGAAGTGCGAACCCTTCACGGTGACCTCGGTGAGATCGGGCCAGGTGCGCACCCACTCGCGCTGTGGGCCTGTGAGGATCGCGCCGGGGTCGGCGTTGACGAAGAGCTTCGGCAACTCGGAGTTCGGTAGCCAGTCGGCGTAGGCCTGCACGATTTCGGTCACGTCCGCTGGTTCGCCTTCGATCGGAATCTGCCGCGGCCAGGTCAACGTCGGGCGACGGTGTTGTGGCTCGACGAACGGTCGGCGGTACTCGTCGTGTTCTTCTTGTGTGAGCGGACGCATGATCGACCCAGGCAGTACCGCTTCGACGAAGATGTTCTTGTCGATCACCATGTCCTCACCGGCGTCGGAGCGGAACCCTTGGAAGATCGCCGTCGCCGCCTCGGGCCACTCGTCCCACGTCACGGGGCGGACGATCGCCTCCATGAACGCGATGCCGGCGACGCGGTCACGATGCCGGTTGGCCCAGTCGAACCCGAGGGCGGAACCCCAGTCGTGGATGACGAACACGATGTCGTCGCCAAGGTCGAGTTGGTCGAGCAGCCCGTCGAGGTACTCGCGGTGCTCCACGAATCGGTACGAGTCGGGTCCGGTGTCATCGAGCTTGTCCGAGTCGCCCTGTCCGATCAGGTCGGGGGCGATGCAACGGGCCTGGTCGGACACATGCGGGATGATGTTGCGCCACAGATACGACGACGTCGGATTGCCGTGCAGGAACACAACCGGCCGGCCCTCACCCTGGTCGTGATAGGCCACCTGCTTGCCGTCGACGGTGGCGTACTGCTTGCTGAGCGGAGTGGCGTCGAGATCGGACATGCCGCTACGTTAAGTAGCGAACGCTATATTTGCAACCGTTCCTCACCGAGCGCTGCTGATCCGACACGCCATGGCACGACCTCCCAAGTTCGACGACGCCGAGATCCTCGATCGCGCGATGGCGATCCTGTGGGAGCGCGGCTGGACCCAGACGTCGATCCGCGACCTTGAGGAGGCGCTCGACATCAAAGCGCCGTCGATCTATCGGCGATTCGGGACGAAGGAAGGCCTCGGCGCAGCGGTGGTCGACCACTACATCGATAGCGTCGTGCAGGGCCGCGTCGACCGGTATCTGTCGGGCGAGGGTGACCCGATCGACAACCTCACGAGGTTTTTCGACAGCTCCGTCACGAGTTCAGGCGACAATGGCCGCCTGTGGGGATGCCTGCTCACGACGACCGCTCTCGATCTGGGCGGCGACGACACGGCGCTGTCCGAGGCGCGCCAGCGCGGCTACGAGGTGATCGAGGAGGGAATGCGCGCAGAGGTGGAGCGCGCCGATGAACTCAACCGTCTTGCCGCAGGGACGACGTCGGACGATGCAACGGCGACCCTCGCCCTGGCCATGCAAGGGTTGATGGCCCTCGCCCGCAGCGGCGCGCCGTCGTCGGATCTTCGCCGCCGAGCGCGCGCCGCCGTCGCCACGGTGGCTGCGCCGAGACCGGGCGACGCCTGAACGATGCCGCGGTGAGCGAAGCGGCCCCCGGTGGGCCCTCTCGCTCACCGGTAGAGGCCATTTTGGCCGCCACGACCTCCTCGGCGGTGCAAGTGAGGTCGCAGCCATCTCGCTGAATCGCTCGGTCACAGGTCTGGGTGTGGTGAGGGGGCCTGTAAGCGGGATTCTGTAGGCAGTTGCCCGGTGGCCATCCATCTGTGCGGCCTACCCGCGGGGTGTACGGATTGCTCCGCACGGACGGGCCGCCCGTCCCCGCTGCTTGGCCTTGCTCCCGGTGGGGTTTACCGAGCCGACGCCGTCACCGACGCCGCTGGTGCGCTCTTACCGCACCGTTTCACCCTTACCTGTGATCGCCGTGTCGCCACGGCCACCCATCGGCGGTCTCTCTCTGTTGCACGTCCGTCAGGTCGCCCCGACCTGGCTCGCGCCAGCACCGTGCCCGATGGAGTCCCGACTTTCCTCGACCGACTGCCCGAAGGCGTCGGCCGCGGCCACCCGGCCCCCTCACCGACGGGCACGTTATCTCAGCGGTTCGCCGGGGCGGTCGGAGCGGCCGGTTGTGGCCGCCGATGGGGCACAGCGCCAGCTGTGAGATGATCCGAGTATGCGTGCTGAGCAGGCCGTCGACCCGCTGACGTACGAGCGCATCGATCTCGGCGATGTCGAGCTCGACGTGGCGATCGTCAACCGGGGCGGCCTGCGCGGATTGGCTCTGTTGGTGCACGGGTTTCCCGAGTCCGCGTTCTCGTGGCGCTACCAGATCGACGCGCTCGCCGACGCCGGGTACGAGGTGTGGGCGCCCAACACTCGCGGCTACGTCGGCTCGTCGAAGCCGCCGAAGGTGAAGAACTACTCGATGGATCGCCTCCTCGGCGATCTCGGCGCGCTGATCGACCGGTCGGGTCGCGACGCGGTGACGCTCGTCGGGCACGACTGGGGCGCCGCCCAGGCCTGGGCGTTCGCCATGCGCAGGGTGCGGCCGCTGGAGCGACTGGTGATCATGAACGTGCCGCATCCAGCCTGCATGATGCGCGAGCTCCGCAAGCCTCGTCAGCTGGCGCGGTCGTGGTACGTCTTTTTCTTCCAGATCCCGTGGTTGCCCGAACGTGTCCTGACCGCACGGCGTGCTGCGGCGACGGCCAAGGCGTTCACCGACGTGGCCGAGGACGAGTCGCGCTTCCCGCCCGAGGTGATCGACGTGTACCGCGACGGGTGGTTGCAGCCGGATGCGATGCGTTCGATGATCAACTACTACCGGTCGGCCCTCCGCGGCGCCCGTGCGGAACGGCGTCGCGGATTCCCCGTGATCGAGGTGCCGACGCTGCTGGTGTGGGGCCTCGCCGACCAAGCCCTAGGTCGAGAGACGACCGACGGCACCAGCGACTACGTCGACGATCTGACGGTGAGGTACCTCCCCGGCGTGTCGCACTGGGTGCAACAGGAAGCACCCGAGACGGTCAACGAAATGCTGCTGACATGGCTCGACGGCCGTGATCCACCTGCGGCGATCGACATCGTCACCGAACGCATCGCCGATCCAGCGCTCGACGCACCGACGTGAACACGCCAGCGAGCGTCAGCAGGTCGGTTCGAGCTCGTTGTAGATGTAGGAGTTGAGGCTCGGCGTCTGCACCACGAAGGTCTGGCGCACGCCGTTCTCGTCTTGTGCGCCGATCACGATTTCGATCTGGGCCACCGAGCCGAACTGGCTGTTGATGGCGTACTGCAGCGGCACTCCGGACTCGTCGATGCCAGACTCTTCGCCGAACAGCTCGGGGCTGTAGTAGCCGTCGGGGCCCTCATTGGAGATGATCCACACCGCCGACTGGCGAGCCATCAACTTGCCCGCCTCGATCATCGGCTGGCGCTCCTCCACCAGGGTCAGCTGGCCGCTCATCTCCTGGTAGGTGCCACCGGCGAGGTTCTCCATCGTCGCGACGATGTTGAATGCGTCGCGCAATTGGTTGTCGCTGGTGGCGACCACCTCGAGCATCGGCTCGACAGTGCGCTGGACCATCCACGGATTGGCGCACGGCCACACCTCGCCGCCCGCCGCACTCGTGGTCAGCTCGTCGAACTCGTCGCGCGTCGATTCGTGACCGTTGATCAGCACCTGCAGCAGCTCGGCTTGGTCTTCGTCGAACACGTCGAGCTCGAGAAACGCCTCGTACAGGTCGATGATGGTCGTCTCGAACGACGAGGCCGTGCGCAGCAGCACGGCATCGTCGACGGAGTAGTTGGGCGGATCGGTGACGGCGGGAAGAAAGCCCACGCGTCCGGGCACGGCGGCTTCGTCGGCTCCGCCACACGCGGCGACGACTGCCCCAGCACCAACTGCGAGACCGCCGAGGCGGAGTGCGTTGCGGCGATCGATCGCGGTCACGACGACGCCTCCCCGCTCAGTTCGAGCGCTGCGGCATCGGGTGTGAGCGCTCCTTCGAGAGAGTCGCCGGCGATGCTCGCCGTCACGACGCCGGCACGGGCCTCGACCATCACTACTGAGGCCGTGAAGGTGATGGCGTTCTCCGCTTCGTAGAGGGCCATCAGCTCGGTATGTGTCGCCGCAGCTGTGTTCTCCAGGCTGTTCGCCGCACGAGCCCAGGCCTCGACGTCGGTGGTGTCGAAGTCGGCCTCGAACTGGTCGAACACCTCTTGGTTCGGTGTGTCCGCCGAGAGCCCGGCGATGCCGGCGATGCCCTTGGCGTAGGCGTTGTGGTTCGACGCCAAGAGCTCGATGAGCTGCGACACGTCGTCGGAAATGCCGGCCGCGAGGGTCGTTTCATACAGGTCGCGGGCGGCCAGCTCGAGCTCCATCGCTTGGCGTAGCAGGGCGGTGTCGGCGGCCGTCGGGCTGAACGGGGGAGCGGCGGCGACCGGTCGGGCGGTGCTCAGCGCAGCGATCGCGGCGGCTACACCAGCGGCACCTGCGGTGCCGAACAGGGCACGCCGCGACGACGTCGGCTCGGCGCTGTCGAGACTCACGTGGAGGGTCCTTTCGGGGTCATTGGGCCACCAGACTTCCCGCTCGGGAGGGGGCGGAGCAATTCTAGATGCCGACAGCCACCGCGAAGGTGATCGATCGAGACGGCGATCAGGCGTTCCATCGTCCACCAATGCAGCGTCTACATGTCCAGCGCTGAGAGGTCTGGAAGCCATTCTCGGCTGCGCTCGATTGCGTCGGCCCAGCGAGCACGCGTTGTGGCCGTGGCCGAGGTTGGCGACGGTTCGACGCGGGTTGCTGGGCGCCACAGTTCGTCGGCGTCGCTGATGCTCGACCACGTGCCGATCGCCCGACCCGCCATGAACGCTGCACCGCGCGTCGTCGCTTCGACGACGGGCGACACCTCGACCGGGCGGTCGACGGCGTCGGCGAGCGCCTGGACGAAGGTCGGGTTCTGGCTCATGCCGCCGTCGATGCGGATCTCGTGGGCCGAGACGCCTGTGTCGGTCGTCGCCGCCTCGAACAGGTCGGCGCCGCGATGAGCGACCCCTTCCAGCACGGCGCGGACAACGTGCGTGCGTTCGGTGCCGCGGGTCACTCCGAGCAGGGTGCCGCGCGCCCCGTAGTCCCAATGCGGCGTGCCGAGCCCAAGCAACGCAGGGACGTAGAGCACCCCGTCGGTATCGCCACACATGGCGGCGACGTCGTGGCTGGCAGCTGGCGAGTCGATGATCCCGAGGTCGTCGCGCAGCCACTCGACGTTCGTACCCGCAGACAGCATGATTCCCTCGACGCCCCACTGTGGAGCATCGTCAATCGTCCACAGCACCAGCGGATACGTGCCCCCGGGGTTGCGGCGGCCGGTCGCTGGAGCCGACCCGTCGGAACACATGTCGAGCATTCCGCCGCTGCCGAAAGTGATCTTGACCCTTCCCGGACGAACGCAGCCTTGGCCGATCGTCGAGGCCGACTGATCGCCGAGCACCGCAGCGATCGGCGGTGCCCCGGTGAGCGCGGTGGCAGGTCCGAGCACTGCCGACGAGTCGACCACCGTCGGGAGGATCGACGCTGGGATGGACAGCGCATCGAGGACTTCCTCGTTCCACCCCGACCCATCGACGCGGCGCAGACCGGTCATCGTCGCCGACGAATTGCCCTGATCACTGACGTGCAACGCACCCTTCGAGAGCGACCAGACCACCCAACTGTCGACCGTGCCTGCGCAGATGTCTCGGCCCTCGAGGCCGGCCGTGTTCGCCAGCAGCCACGACAACTTGGTTGCGGTCTGGTTCGGCGCCAGCGTCCAGCCGTGTTGGGCGTTGGCGATGAGACAGTCCCCGACCGTGCGGAGGTCCTGCCAGCCCAACCCGTGACCGATCGGCTCGCCGGTGGAGCGATCCCAGATCATGGCGCTGGCACGTTGCGTCGTGACGCCGACTGCGTCGATGGAGGTCGGCGAACGCTCGATCACCTGGTTGGCCGCGTCGATGAGTGTCGATGCCATCGCTGCGGGGTCGAACTCGACCAGTCCAGGCGCAGGGTTCTCGGGTGGGCACGGGCGGTACTCGATATCGACGATGTCGAGCGCGTCGTTGACGCGAGCCGCCCGTAACCCGGTGGTGCCGACATCGATCACGAGCAGGTTGGTCATCGCACACTCCTCATGTCGACCTCACATTCCACCGGGATGGGCGCGACTCGAGGGTCGGATGCCCTTCGATTGCAGTCGACTACCCAAGAAACCGCCGACGAGCCCAGCGCCGAGCACGAGCGTCAGGGTGAAGAACACGCCAAACCAGTTCACGTCGCCGCCGGCGATCAGCTGGATCACGATGAACACGGCCTGCGCGGCGGCGTACGTGCCAGTGGCGGTGAGCAGCCCGTGGCTCAGAGGTGTGCCACAGCGCTGAATCCACGCTGCGCAACCGGCACCGATGACGAAACCACCGAATGCCGCGAAGAAGAACGCAGCCTGCACCCCAGCCTCGTCGGAGTCGACGATCGCCGCGATCACAGTGAGTGGTACTGCGAGCACCAAAGAAATGATCGCTCCGGCGCGGATTGCCGGCGGGTCCCAGCGGCCTGGGAGCACGGCGTCGATCTTGGCAAGGCGCTCTTCGTCACTCATCGGTGTCGGCTGCAGCACGTGCGGGTCGCGGTGTGTGTCATCTGGATGCGGATCACTGCGGCCAACGGGCGGTGTCTTTCCCTGTCGGGAGTCCCATTTTGCCTGGATTCAAGATGCCGCCGGGATCGAGTGCCTGCTTCACGCTGGCAAACACGTCGAGTCCCGCGCCAAGCGCCTCGGCCATGAAGCGGCCGCGGACGATTCCGACACCGTGGTGGTGTGAGAGGTTCCCCCCGTTGGCGAGCACGGCACGCTGGCCGGCATCCCAGAGGGCGCGATAGGTCGCGTCGATCTGCTCGGACGGCGGATCGGCAGCGAAAGTGAAGTAGATGCACGCGCCGTCGACGTAGCTGTGCGACAGATGGCACGAGGCCGAGCGAGCGTGCGGCACAGCCATCATCGCCGCGGTGGTGGCACGGAAGATCTCGGGAAGCGCCGACCATGGTGCGGCGATCTCCAACGTGTCGACCACGAACCCGCGGCGAGTCAACGCTTGCAGGGCGCTGGTGTCGTTGCGGTGCTCCATCCACGCGTCGACCGGCGCAGCGCCGACGTCGACTGCTGAGCTTGCCGCGCAGACCTCCTCGACGACCCGCATCGCAGCATCGACGACGACCGAGTCGCCCTCGTCGAGGACCAACAGCGTGCACGTCGATCCGTCGCCAACGTGACCGCGCGCCGATTCGACCGCGTCGTACAGCCGCAGCACTGCAGGTGTCGCTCCACGTCGAAGGATGAGGCGGCACGCTTCCAGGCCAGCTTCGAAGTCGCGGAACGTCCACGCCCCGCGGCGTTCGGCTGACGGCATCGGCCACGCCCGCAACCACACGTCGGTGATCACGCCGAGTGTGCCTTCTGAGCCCACGAACAGCTGCGTCAGATCGGGACCGGTCGCGGCGGCCGGCGCGCCTCCGGTAGTGATCACTCCGCCGTCGGCGAGCACGACTTCGAGTCCGCCGACGATCTGCTCGATCTTGCCGTATCTCGTGCTGTACTGACCAGCGCCGCGAGCTGCCACCCACCCGCCCACCGTGGCCAGATCGAAGCTCTGTGGGTAGTGGCCAACCGTCAAGCCGTAGTCGTGGCGCAGCTCGCGTTCGAGGTCAGGTCCGAACGTGCCCGGACGCACCTCGACCACGCCGGAAGTCGCGTCGACGGACTCGACGCCCGCCAGTGCAGTGAGATCGAGCAGCACGCCGCCGGCGAGTGGGACGCTGCCGCCGACGACGCCTGATCGCCCACCAGCGGGTGTCACGGCGACTCCGGCTCGGTTGCAGGAGCGCAGCACGTGGGCAACGCCGTCGGTGGTCGTCGGTCGCACGACCGCTGCGGCGCGCCTCGGGACCGCACCGTGCAGCGACCAATGCAACGCCAGCGGCCACCAGTCGCGACTGGCCTCGGCAGTGCCCTCTTCGTCGGTGACGACGTCACCCGCGTCGCGCAACGCATCGAGCAGGTCGTCGCTCAATGGCGCCGGAGCGTCGCCGAGGTGCGACGCGGTGCCGGTCAGCTCAATTGGTGACGACGGACGCATCGTTGCTCTCCATGTGTGCGGGCGGTCGCTGCGGCGCCGGCTGTCCGAGGACCGAGACCCACTCGTGCTCGCTCCACGCCCGGAAGTCGTCGATCTGGGCAGTGCGCTGCGCCTCGTCCCACTGCAATTCGCCGGCCATCAGATCGGCGGCGACGGGAGCGGCGTCGAGGGCGGCGCAACGGTCGAACAACTGCAGCCGTGTGCGGCGACTGAGGACGTCGTGCAACGTCGTCGCCATCTCGGAGCGCACTGCGTAGACGACCTCGGCGCGCAGGTAGGGATAGCCCGGAACCAGGCGCTCACCGAGATCAGCGTGTGCGGCGATGAGCGCCCGTACATCATCGGTTCGCGCTCCGTACCGTGACCACAGATGGTGCTCGGTCGAGCCCCGCGGCGCGTTCGGAGGTCGGCTGCTCCCGGCGAGGCGGAGACCGACGGTTCGGCGACGCAGGTCGAGCCGCCGCCACCACCGTTCCGGTCGGCCAAGTCGTTGCATCACCACGTCGACCGTGTCTTCGGCCATCTCGCGATAGGTCGTGAGCTTGCCCCCGAGGATGCTGATGATGCCCGCTGCGCTCACGTCGATCGCGTGCCGTCTGGAGAGGTCGGCGGTTGTCGGGTTGCCCGACGAATCGGTTGGTCGATCCACCAACGGTCGGAGTCCGGACCACACCGCAGTGACGTCGTCGACCGTGACCTGACGGACGCGTTCGGTGTCGAGTGCATCGTTGAGCGCGGTGAGGACGTAGTCGACGTCGTCGGTGGTCACCGGTGGATCGTCGAGCGGGCCGTCGTAGTCGGTGTCGGTCGTGCCGATGTACACGTGGCTGAACGTTCCGTCCGGGTACTCGCCCCACGGCACGAGGAACAGGCTGCGTTTGTCGCGCCGCACGGGGATGATCACGGCGACGTCGACACGCACGAGCTCCCACGGCACCGTCAGATGGACGCCTTTGGCCGGCCGAATCACTGCGGTCGGGGGAGCATCGTCGTCCGTGCCGATCGTATCGGCCCACACGCCCGTGGCATTGACCACCGCACGCGTCGGAACGGTGACTGATTCACCATCGATGTCGAGCGTCACGTCGAAGCCGTCGCTGCGGCGTTCGACGTTGCGCACGGCACAACGGTTGAGCACGGTCGCACCGTGGTCTGCAGCGGTCTGGGCGATCGCCAGGGTCAGACGGGCGTCGTCGGCGCTGGCGTCGTAGTAGAGGAAGCCGCCCGAGAGTCGCTCCAAGGTGGTCGTCGGGAAGTGGTCGGCGGCCTGTTGTGCGTTGAGACGGCGATGCAGCTTGCCGATGCGCCACCCTCCGGTGAGGTCGTACATCCACAGCGCCGAGTTCAACGCCTTGGCGAGCTTCTTCGACACCACGCCGTCGCGTGTCATCACGGGGATGAGGAACGGGAGCGTGTCGACGAGATGCCGTGCGTTGCGCCGGAGGCGCTGGCGTTCGCGCAGTGCCTCGTACACCAGCCGTACGTCGCCAGCCTGCAGATATCGCAGTCCGCCGTGGACCATCTTCGAACTCTTCGACGACGTTCCCGAGGCGAAGTCGTCGCGCTCGACGAGGGCCGTGCGGAGACCGCGATGGGCGGCGTCGAGGGCGGTTCCGGCACCGGTGATGCCAGCCCCGATCACCAGCACGTCGAATGGTGCGGCGCGGCCGTGCGCGGTCGCCCGCAGGTCGTCTGCCATTGCGCTCCGCTCGAAGGGCGTGGCCGTGACGTCGGTGCTCGGCATCGAGGCGGATGTTAGGGCGCGGCACAAGGAGATGGGAGAGCGGACGCGGTACTGTCCCAGCGCGATCTACGACCCACACGATCCGGCCTTCCTCGACGAGGCGAGCACCCGCCGCGACCTCGCGGCGACCTTGGGTCGATGTGTCGGGTGCGAGCGATGCGTCGACTACTGCGCGGTCTTCCCGGGGTTGTTTGTTCTCCTCGAGCGCGTTGCCGACCGCGATCCGGAACGGATGACCCCTGCGCAACAAGACGACCTGGTCGATGAGTGTCATCAGTGTCGGCGCTGTGTGGAGGCGTGCATCGAGGGTTCTGACGACGATGCTGCTTCGGTCGACCTCCCGCGGATGATCGTTCGGTCGATGGCGATGCGTCTCGAGCACGGCCATGTTTCGGTCGGTTACCGCAGAGCGACGCGGACCCTCAGTCGGCGCCACGCCGTGGCGCGTCTCCCCGCCGGTGCACCGGGTTCGTGGCGTCGGCGGTGGGGGCAGTTGGCCACGGGAATCTCTGCGCATCGCCGGCTCCCAGAGCGGGTGGGGAGTCCGGTCCGTGGTGCGTCTGCGCCGTCGGCCGCTCGCACCGGCGAGGCTGCGGGCGTCGTGGTGCTGACGTGCAACGAGGGGCAACCGATCGCCGACGCCGTGATCGACCTGCTGACCCGGGCTGGGGTGCGATGTCAGGACTCCGGACTCGAGTGTTGCGGCGCCGCGACGCTGTACGGCGGCGACGTCGCACGGTTCGCCGATGTCGCATCGAACGTGGTTGCCCGCCTGTCGGCGCACGTGCGCGACGGATGCGACGTGGTGGTTGCCGAATCGTCGTGTGCAGCGGTGCTTCGGGAGTACCTCGTCGATCACGTCGATCGGCACCAGCGCGACGACGCCGAACTGGTCGCATCGGCGGTCTACGACGTCCTCGACTACCTCGATGCACTCGACGGGTCGCCGACACTCTTCGACAGCGCAATCGCGCCGCATCACGTCATCGTGCAACGCGCCGCGCGGGCCGGAGCGGACGACGCCACGATTCGTCTGCTCGCGCGAGCTGGCGCAACGGTGCATGCGGTCGACCAGCCCGTCGGTGCCGCTGGTGCTTGGCGGTTGCGGGCGACGAATGACGAGCGCGTCGAGGGGCTCGATCGGGCACTGGCCGACGAGATGGCGTTGGCGCTGACAGCGCATCCCGATGCCGATCTGGTCGCCGAATCGTCGTTGGCGGCACTGGCCATCGAGGAACGACTCGGGCGGCCAGCAGAACACGTGCTGTGCTGGCTGGCCCGGCACGCCCGCCCGCCGAAATTGTGACGATTTCGTGCGAAATTCGCCCGTTCCGCTCAGAATTTCGGGTTGCGGAATTGGCTCTGGCGCTTCCTGACCAGGGGAATTAGTCTCTGTCCCTCGAAGAATTTGGGGGTGAATCGAGTGTCGGTACAGGAGATGAAGTGGTGGGATCTCGGGGCGTGCCGCGGGTTGGACGCTGCGATCTTCTACCCGGACGATGAAGACGAGGCACAGGTTGCCAAGTCGGTGTGTGAGGGCTGCTCGGTGCAGAGCGCCTGTCTCGAACACGCATTGGAACGCCGCGAGAGAGCCGGCGTGTGGGGTGGTGCCACCGAACGCGACCGTCGTCGCATCATCCGTCGCCGGCGGCGCATCGCGTCGGCCTGAATTCCTGCGTCTCGGCGCGCCCGCCACTCTGGCAGCATCGCTCAGATGACCACCAACTTCCGCGGCTGGACCGCGTTGATCACCGACGCGCTCGCCGGCCGCGACCTCGACGAGTCCGACGCCGCCGCGGCAATGGCCACGATCCTCGACGGCGACGCCACGCCGGCGCAGATCGCCGGATTTCTCGTGGCGATGAAGAGCAAAGGCGTGGTCGCCACCGAGCTGGTCGGCATGCTCGATGCAGCATTGGCCGCCTCACCGGTCGTTCCCTTGAGCGACGACGAGCGAAGTCGAGCGATCGACGTCGTCGGCACCGGCGGCGACGGCTCCCACTCGATCAACGTGTCGACGATGGCTGCGTTGGTCGCAGCCGGTGCGGGTGTTCCCATCTGTAAGCACGGCAATCGCTCGGCGTCGTCGAAGTGTGGCACCGCCGACGTGCTGGAGACGCTGGGGTTGAACATCGAACTACGACCAGAGCAGGTTGCTGCGTCGGTTCGCGAGGCTGGCTTCGGCTTCTGCTTCGCCCCGGCGTTTCACCCAGCGTTCCGTCATGCGGGTCCGCCGCGGCGCGAGCTCGGCATCCCGACCGCATTCAACCTGATCGGACCAATGGCCAACCCCGGTCGCGTGCAGCGCCAAGTGATCGGTGTCGCCGATCCGGGTGTCGCCCGTTCGATGCTGGAAGCACTCGCCGAACGAGGTCTGCGTTCGGCATGGATCGTGCACGGATCGGGCCTCGACGAGATCACGACGACCGGTCCAACCGAGGTGCTGTCGTTGCACGCGGGAACGATCACCGCGTTCACCATCGAGCCAGCGGCGCTCGGTATTCCGTTGGTCACTGCCGATCAGCTGCGCGGCGGGGACCGGGAGGAGAACGCCGAGGTGGTTCGCCGAGTCCTCGGTGGTGAACACGGTCCGCATCGCGACGTGGTCGTGCTCAACGCAGCAGCGGCGTTGGTGGTCGCTGGGGTCGCCGAGGATCTTCCCGAAGCGATGACATCTGCGGCGGCGGCGATCGACGACGGCCGTGCTCTGCACACGCTCGACGCCGCCGTGCGGGTCTCGCACCGGGCGTGACGAGGACGTGACCACGGCGCACGTCCCCGCCTCGACCGCCAACCTCGGCGCCGGCTTCGACGTGCTGGGTATGGCATTGGGGTTGCGCCTCGCGGTCGGTGACGGTGAGCCACCGACGCGCGGTCAGATGCTCGACGAGCACCATCCAGCGAGCGTGGCGTTCGCTCGTGCCGGCGGCGACGACCGACCACTGTGGATTCGCAGCCCGATTCCGATGGGTCGCGGCCTCGGATTCAGCGGCGCAGCCCGGGTCGCCGGCGCTGCACTCGCGACCGCAATCGAACATCGCCGGCTCGACGACGATGGGCGCCGCTCCCTGCTCACGATCGCGGCCGAGCTCGAGGCGCACGGAGACAACGCTGCGGCGTCTGCCTTCGGTGGTGTGACCGCATGGGTGGCTGGTCAGGCGGTGTCACTACCGCTCGGGTCGCGCCTTGGCAGCGCAGAGATCGTCGCCTGGATTCCGCGGTCGACCACATCGACTGCGCGTTCCAGGGCGACGCTCGATCCGCAGATCGACCGCCAGGCGGCGACCGCCAACCTCGGTGCAGTCGCCCAGTTCGTCGTCGCGCTCGCCGATGACGACCCTGACCTCCTGGCTGGGGCGACGGAGGACCACATGCATCAGCGCGCCCGTTTCGCCGCGCAGCCCGCCGGCCTGCACGCGCTGAGCGTCGGGATCGATGCCGGCGCGTGGTGCGGATGGTTGTCCGGGAGTGGACCGACCGTGGCGCTGTGGGTCGACCCGGCACGGACCGAGGCGGTGCTTGCAGCGCTGCCGGCAGGCGGTGCTGCCCGCCGGCTCACGATCGATACGGCAGGCGTCGAGATCGAGGGCTGATTGCGCCAGCCCGCTGGCGCGCGACGAGATTGGCAGTTGCGTACTCCACCGTGCGCAGACCATCGGCAGTCGACCCGCTGGCCCCACTCGGTGCGCACGAACACCAGGTAGGTCAGCGCTAGCAGGACCAGTGCAACGACACACGTGATCACGTACCGGCGTTCGTGGCGTTCGTTGCGCATCGTCGGCGCGAGCGCAGCCACCTCGTGGTTGTTCAGGCGGCCAGGAGCTGAGGATGGTCGAGCGGAAATCGCCACTCGCCGTGGCAGGTGACGTGCAGTGTCGCATCGTGGCGCTCGATGAACCGTGCGAGACACAGGGCCTCGTCGATCAGGTTCCGCGGGAGCGGTTGATCGAGGGGTGACGCAGCAGCGGCTGCAACGGGCAGGGCTCTTCCGACCGTGTCCTGCACCGTGACGTCGATCAGCCGGGCGTCGTCGATGTGCCATGTCACGTCGCCGCGGCGAACGTCCACACGACCAGCGGCACGGAGCGCGTCGACCTGTCGATGCCGTTTGAGTGCGGTCAGCAACGCCTCGAGACGATCGCGTGCGAGCGCAGCTTCCTCGAACCGCCGCTCGGCGGCGAGCTGCATCATGCGCGCCCGCAGGGCGGCCTCGACCGTGGTCGTGTGGCCGCAGAGGGTGCGGGCCGCAACGTCGACTGCCTGGGAGTATTCGGCAGGCGACGCCGTACCGGCGCACGGACACATCGCCACGCCGAGCTGCGCAGCGGTGCACTCTGCGGCTCCGGGTGCTGGCTCGTGGTGACGGCCCAGGCGGGCCGAGCAGCGGCGGAGGGGGACGACGCTCTGCACCGCTTCGACCACGAGACGCGCCGCTGTTCGCGACGGGAGCGGTCCGAGGTGCAGGCCTGACCGCGACGGGTTCTTGACGATTGCCAGTCGGGGCCATGCGCTGTCGATGTCGAGGCGGACATAGCAGTACTTGTCGGCGCGTGTACCAGCGCGGTTGTAGCGCGGGAGGAGTGTGGCGATGAGTCGATGCTCGACCACCTCGGCGCTCAAGGAATCGGGGAGCTCGATGTGCCGCACTGACTGGGCCTCGCGCAGCATCGGCCCGATCTTGCGGCGGTCGTCGCTGCCGAAGTAGCTCCTGACCCGTTGGCGAAGGTTGCTGGCCTTGCCCACGTAGAGCACCTTTTCATCCGCTCCCCGAAACATGTACACACCGGGGGAGCGGGGGAGGTCGGCGGTGAGCGCCAGCTTTGCTGCCTGGGGATGTCCGCCCAGCTTGCCGAGCGCAAGCAGGTCGTCGAGACCCAACACGCCCCAGCCCGCAGCGCGTTCGACGAGCAGGTGGAGCAAATCGGTGGTCGCCAAGGCGTCGTCGAGGGCGCGATGGCTCGGTTGATGATCGAGGCGCAACCGTGAGGCCAGCGTGCCGAGTTTGCAGTTCGGCACTTCATCGCGGACGAGCCGGCGGGCCAACGCCACCGTGTCGATCGTGGTGTTGTCCAAAGCCGGACGGTCCGCGCGGCGCAGCGCGGCGCGCAGGAACCCGACGTCGAAGCTGACGTTGTGCCCGACGATCACGCTGTCGCCGACGAACTCGAGCAGAGATGGCAGGACCGACTCGATTCGTGGCGCGTTGCCCACCAACGCATCGGTGAGCCCGGTCAGCATCGTGATCTGCGGCGGAATCGCCCGGCCCGGATTGACGAGCGTCTGATACGTCCCGAGGCACTCACCGCCGCGGACTTTCACCGCGCCGACCTCGGTGATTGTGTCGCCGTTGCGATCGCCGCCCGTGGTTTCCAGGTCGATCACGCAGAACGTCACGTCGCACAACGCGGTGCCGAGTTCGTCGAAGCTTCGCTGCCCTGCGACCGTCGAGATGGATGTGCTCGCCCCAACCGGCATAGGTGCGATGCCATCACGAACATGTGTTTGTTGTCAAGCTCCGTGTCGAACGTCTGCACCTTCGGGCCCCGCAGTCCGTCACCCATTAGGGTTCGATCGTGTCTCGCCGCGAGCCGCCGTCGGGGGAGATGTCGCCCGACGGTCCGTCCACCACGATCGAGCATCGCTCGCTGCGCTCGGCGATCGAGTTCGCAGTGGCGATCGTGCGCGAGGCGAGCAAGCAACGGACCCGTATTGATCACCCCGCCGAGCTCGATCGATTCGTTACCGCGCAGCGCATCCCGAATGGCGCCCTCGGTCGATTGCGACGGGCGATCGAAGCCGACGCAACGTTTCGGGCGCGGCTGTCGGCGGGAGCGATTCCTGAGCTGGTCGATGAGATCGGCCGCTTGTGGTTGGCGGCCGAGCCGGGTTGGCAGGAACAGGCGGCCAAGCTCCAGCGGGCAACAGCCGAGCGTGTCGTCGACGATTCGTTGCGCGCCCAGCTGCAACGTGCAGAACGACAGCGCGATGCGGCCGAGCGGGCGGCAGCTCGATTGCGCGCCGAAGCGATCGCCGCACGCGCCGCACTCGACGACGCGATGGCCGATGTCGCTCTTGCCCGCCGCGCTGCGGCCGAGGCGCAGCGCACGCTGGCCGAGTACGACGATCAGCGACAAACGGCGCAGCGTGGAGAACGACATGCCCTCGATCGCGAGCGTGCCGCGCTGGAGCGACTCTCAGCACTCGAACAGACCCCGCCCGTCGATGACATCGGTACGGCACGGTCGCTTGGGCCACCGGGCGTCGAGCCGGCTGCGGTCGAGGAGATCACCGAGCGGCTCGCGACTGAGATCGCCGCGCTGCGGCAGCTTGTGGAATCGGCCGCGGGGGAATCGGAGCGAACGGTCCAGCAATCGCCCGGCGTGCAGCCGAGGCGGAAGCCGTTGCGGCTTCCCGGTGGCGTGATCTCGACGTCGGCGGAGGCAGCGGAGTTTCTATTGCGATCGGGGGCACTGGTGCTCGTCGACGGGTACAACGTGGCCAAGCACGGATGGCCGGACGTGTCGCTCGACGATCAACGCCGCCATCTGCTCACCAGACTCGAGAATCTCGCCGCGGCCCACCACGTCGAGGTCGTCGTCGTGTTCGACGGCGCCGACGTTGTCGGCGCGCACGCCGATGCCCGCAGACGGCTGCGTGTCGTGTACTCGCCCGCCGGGGTCACCGCCGACGACGTGATCCGCGATCTGGCCGGATCTGTCGACACCGCCAGGCCGGTCGTCGTGGTGACCGACGACCGCGAGATCATCGACGACGTCCGTCAGATGGGCGCTAACCCCGTCCCCGTGAACGCCCTTCTCGCCGTCCGTTGAGCGCGCTGCGGATTGCGATGTGACACCCCCGTGCGAGGGTGGCGACCATGAGCGAACTCGACGGATTCTCCATCGACTGCGAGGGCTGCCCGGCGCTCGATTCCAGTGCATGCACCGACTGCGTCGTCGGCCATCTCATCGCCAACGACGACGGCCCGATCGCCATGCGAGTCGCCGCACCCATCTCGCCGCGCGAGCGGGCGATCGAGTTGTTTCGCAATGCCGGGATGCTCGACGACGAACCGCTGATGGTCGACCCCGAGGAGTTCGCATCGGCGACACGTCGCCACCCCGCAGCCCACGTGCCCGTACGCTGAGCAGGTGCCCGCTGCGTTGCCGACGATCGAGTCGATCCGTGCCACTCTCGCTGCTGCTCAGATCCATCACGTTGGTGTGGCGCCCGCCGACGTGCTCGCCGACACCCGTGCCGAGCTACTGCGCCGTCGCGATCTCGGGCTGCACGCCGACATGCAGTTCACCTACCGCAACCCCGAGCGCTCGACCGACCCCGGCCGAGCGGTCGACGGTGCCCGCTCGGTCATCGTTGCGGCCCGCTCTTACGTCACCGACCAAGAGCCACCCCCACCCAGCGGGCCGGGCCCGCACGCCAGCATCGGTCGGTACGCCTGGGTCGATCACTACGCGCCGCTGCGTGCTGAGTTGCGCAACGTTGCACGCTCCATTCGCCGAGCTGGCCATCGCGCCGTCGCCTTTGCCGACGACAACGCGATCGTCGATCGTGCGGTGGCCCATCGCGCCGGCCTCGGCTGGTACGGCAAGAACGCCAACCTGTTGCTTCCCGGCGCCGGCAGCTTCTTCGTGCTCGGCTGCATCATCACGACCGCCGAGTACACGCCGGCACCACACCCCGCCGCGGACGGTTGTGGAGACTGCGTGCGCTGCATCGATGCCTGCCCGACCGGGGCGATCGTCGAGCCTGGGGTGATCGATGCCAACCGCTGTTTGGCTTGGGTGCTGCAACGTCCGGGGTCGATCCCGGTCGAGTTGCGCGCAGCCGTCGGCGATCGGATCTACGGCTGTGACGATTGCCAAGACGTGTGCCCGATCACCGTGCGCCTGGGTGAGCGCACCACAGTCGAGCTGACCGGCGACGAGCGGACGGCGATTTCGGCGGTCGAGCTCTTGGAGGCAAGTGACGAGTGGATCGAAGAGCGCTGTGGCTGGTGGTACATCGCCGAGCGTGACCTTCGTTGGCTGCGACGCAATGCACTGATCGTCATGGGGAACGGCGCCGCCACCGACGACCAGCAGGCCACCGACCTGCTCGTGCGGTACGCCACCGCCGACGACGAGGTACTCGCCGAACACGCCCGGTGGGCCCTCGCCCGGGTCGACTCGCGGCGGGCTGCGCAGGTGATGCTGTGAAACACCTGCTGGTCACCAACGACTTCCCGCCGAAGATCGGTGGAATCCAATCGCTGTTGTGGGAGTGGTGGCGACGTCTCCCGCCGGAGTCGTTCGCAGTCCTGACCAGCCCCTACGACGGCGCTGCCGAGTTCGACGCCACCCAGCCGTATCGCATCGAACGCACGCCCGAGCCGTGGCTGCTGCCACACCCGTGGATGGTGCGCCGCATCGACAAACTGGCCGACGACTTCGGAGCCGACCGTGTCGTCCTCGACCCGGCCGTGCCGCTGGGCCTCGTCGGGCCGTCGTTGCGGCTGCCGTACGACTTGGTACTGCACGGTGCCGAGGTCACCGTGCCCGGTCGGCTGCCGGGCACCCGACAGGCGCTCGCCTACACCCTCGGTGGAGCCCAGGCGATCATCGCGGCCGGCGGATACCCGGCCGCCGAAGCCGAGCGCGCCGCTGGGCGGGCGCTGCCCGTGACCGTCGTCCCGTGTGGGGTCGACGCCGACACGTTCCATCCCCTCAATGCCGCCGAGCGGTCCGCAGCACGTGAACGTCTCGGTCTGCCGGTCGACGCCGAACTGATCGTCGGCGTGTCGAGATTGGTGCCGCGCAAGGGATTCGACGCAGCGATCCGCGCCGTCGCCCGCATGAAGCGCACGCGCCCCGATCTGTTGTTGGCGATCGCCGGCGGCGGGCGCGACGAGGCCCGGCTTCGTCGACTCGCCGATGAGCTCGATGCTCCCGTGCGATTCCTCGGACGGATCCCGAACGCCGACCTCCCTCCGCTCTTCGCCTGCGCCGATGTGTTCACGATGTTGTGTCGCAACCGCTGGGGAGGTCTCGAACAGGAGGGGTTCGGCATCGTCTTCGTCGAGGCGGCGGCGTGCGGTGTGCCGCAGGTCGCCGGCAACTCCGGCGGCGCCGCCGAGGCTGTGCTCGACGGCGAAACCGGCTTTGTCATCGACGAGCCGGAGAACACACAAGCGGTCGTCGATGCCTTCACGACGTTGCTCGACGACGAAGAGCTGCGGGCGTCGATGGCCGCTCGGTCGCGTCGCCGCGCCGTTGACGACTTTGCGTACGACGTACTGGCCCAGCGATTGGGAGCCGCACTCGGTGTCGACGACGGCACACTGGACCCATGACGGCGAACCCCACCGCTCGCCATCGAGGCGACGTGATCGTGATGGCTAATGCCATCGGTACCGCCGCCTTTACCGTCACGGCGTTGACCGCCGCCATCGTGTTCTCCACAGCGGCACAATGGGTCGGAGCGATCACCGCCATGAGCCTGTTCGCCGTCGGCGTGTTCACGTTCCTGTGGGCTTTCTACAACGCTGCGCAGCGCAGTCGTGTCGAACAACTGTCGGTGATGCAGCTGTTCTTCCTCGTCGGTGCTCCGACGCCGTCACGCATCCGTCGCACGATGAATGTGTTGCTCGTCGTGCAGGTCGGTATCGGTCTGGGCACGGCTCTGGCCAGGCCGAACGGCCCCGACGGTACCCCCGGTTCCTCGCTCGCCGTCGGCATTCTCGTGCCGATGTTCGGCCTCGGCCTGAACGGCTTGTGGGCAGCGTTTCACGGCGACTTTCCGCCCCTCGAACGACCGGCGCGACCGGTGTCGTCAGCGGCGGACGGCGACGCTGCGAACGACGACCAACTCGCCGCAAACGACGACGTCACCGACGGTGGCACCCCATCATCCGCAGCAATCGACCAGAATGGAAGCCATGGCTGAGACTGCGACCGAGATCATCACGATCGACGCCTCGCCCGAGCGTGTCTGGGCGATCGCTGTCGACATTGCGCAGTACCCGAGCTGGGCGCGTGACATCAAAGACGTCACCATTCATCGTCACGACGACGAGGGCCGCCCGCTCGAGGTCGCGTTCCGGGCGTCGGCTCTCGGGCGCAGCACCCACTACACGCTGCTGTACGACTACTCCGATGCGCCTCGTGTGCTCGGCTGGAAGATGCTGCGTGGCGACATCCAGCGCTCGATCGACGGCAAGTTCACCTTCGATCCCGGTGCCGACGGCACCACGACCGCCCGGTACGACCTGGCGATCGACCTGGTCGTTCCATTGCCGGGGTTCGTCAAGCGACGCGCCGAGGTACGCATCCTCAACACCGTGCGCGAGCTGAAAGTTCGGGCGGAGGGTTCCGACTCGCCAGCGTCGGCTGCTCCGGCGACGCCCTGAGCTGGCAGCCGGCCGATCGGGCAGGGCGCGGCCGGAGACGTCGCCATCCGACGTGATCGGTAGCGAACTGCCACCCGCACGGCGCCTTGTGGGCATCGACGTCGGTGGCACCAAGTCGCTCGGCGTCACGATGTCGCCGACCCGCGACCCCGCCAACGCCCGTGCCCTCGAAGTCACCGTCGAAAAACGGTTGCTGACACCGCGGGGCGATGGCAGCGCCGACGATCTCATCGACACACTCGCCGCGCTGGCCCGCTCGCTATGTGGCGACCTCGATCCATCCGGCAATGCCGAGGCGGTGTCGGTCGGCATCGGCGTGCCTGGTCTCGTTCATCGCGGTGGGCGGCTGCGCGCCGCTCCAAACCTCGACGGCGTCGCCGACCTCGAGATCGCCGAGCGCGTCGGCGAACGTCTCGGCACGCGTGTGTGGGTGGACAACGACGCCACCTGTGCAGCCCTTGCGGAGTGGCAACTCGGGGTCGCGGCCGGCTGCCGCGACGTGGTGCTGGTCACACTCGGCACCGGCATCGGCGGGGGCCTCGTGGCTGGCGGGCGCCTACAGCACGGGGTCAATGGCTACGCCGGCGAGTTCGGGCACATGGTGATCAACCCGGACGGACCACGCTGTCCGTGCGGAAGACGCGGCTGCTGGGAGCGCTACGCATCTGGCTCGGGTCTGGCGATGCTGGCTCGCGAGGCGGCCACCGGGAGACGACTGCGGGCCGTGGTCGAGCTCGCTGACGGCGACCCACGGGCCGTGCGCGGTGAACACGTGCAAGCAGCCGCCCGCAACGGTGACCCCGAGGCGCTCGCCGTCGTCGACGACTTTGCGCGGTACGTGGCGATCGGCCTGTCGAACCTGACCAATGCGCTCGACCCTGAGATGTTCGTGCTCGGAGGTGGCTTGGCGGCCGGCGCCGACATCTACCTCGCACCGATCGAACGCTGGTTCCGTGAGCTGCTCTATCAACCGCATCTGCGGACATTGCCGCAGATCGCGTTCTCCGAGTGGGGGGAGCTCTCCGGAGCGGTCGGCGCATCGCTGCTCCCACTGGTCGACGACGCCCGCCGGTAACGTCCCGGCACCACCTGCCCAGCAGCTACGGCCGTCGGCGGTGAGCGAGGGCGGGACGACCGACGATGAACTCCAGGGTGGCACGCTCGTCGCGCTCGTGGCCATGGCGCTCGGGATCTTCGTCGTCGCCAACGACTTCACTGCGTTGAGCGTGGCGATCGTCGACATCGAAGGTGACCTCGACACCACGCTCAACCGGGCCCAGTGGGTGATCAACGCCGACACGGTGGTGTTCGGCGTGCTCATTGTGACCGGGGGTTCGGCAATGCCATGGGCCCGTTGATCGCCGGAGTGCCCACCGATGCGCTGAGTTGGCGGTGGATCTCTTTCCTCAATGTGCCCGAAATTCAGGGGATTTCGTGGGGAATGCGCGCGTGTCCGCGAACATTTTGGGTGAATGGCCGGTCCGGCCCCAGCGCTGTCCGGTCAGTCCGGGACGTAGTTGGCTTTCGACTCCGCGATCTCACGCCACGCGGCGGCCCGATCGCCCATGCCCTCGCTCGAAGAGTGCTTCTCGGGTTCGAGCGCCTTGTACACGTTGAAGAAGTGTTCGATCTCTTCCAGCAGTTGGTGTGGCAGATCCTCCAGCTCGTGGACGTGCTCGAAGCGAGGTTCCTTTGGAGGCACGCAGATCAACTTGGCGTCCTCGCCCGCTTCATCGCGCATGTACAGCACGCCCACCGGCCGGCATTCGACGACCACCCCCGGATACACAGGGTCCTCGAGTAGCACCAGCGCATCGAGCGGGTCGCCGTCGCCGGCAAGTGTGTCGGGGATGAACCCGTAGTCGGCGGGGTACGTCGTGGCAGTGAAGAGTCGCCGATCGAGGTACACCCGGCCATCTTCGTGGTCGATCTCATACTTGTTGCGGCTGCCGCGGGGGATCTCGATCACGACGAACACGCAGTCGTCGGCTGGGGCTCTTGACATATCCGTCCAGCATCGCATACGCCTCACCCGGTAGCGTCGGAGCATGGAATTCCGTCGCATCGAGAACTTGCCCCCGTACGTGTTTTCCATCATCAACGGGTTGAAGATCGAGGCACGCAGGGCAGGCGCAGATGTCGTCGACCTCGGATTCGGCAACCCCGACATCCCGTCGCCGCGCATCGCAGTCGAGAAACTCGCGGAAGCCGCAAAGAATCCGCGCAACCACCGCTATTCGCTCAGCCGCGGGCTGCCGAAACTGCGCGAGGCGATCGCCGGGTACTACAAGGAGCACTGGGACGTCGATCTCGACCCGGAGTTGGAGATCACGAACACGATCGGGTCGAAAGAGGGCTTCTCGCATCTCATGTGGGTATTGCTCGATCATGACGACGCCGCGATCGTGCCCAGCCCGAGCTATCCGATCCACATCTACGGCCCGCTGTTCGCCGGCTCGGACTTACGACAGGTGCCGATGCGATTTCTTGCGGACCCGGACGCTCGCGAGCAGTTCAACGATGACTTCATGGCCAGCTTGGAGACCGCCTACGAGGTCGGCTGGCCCAAGCCGCGGGTGCTGGTGATGTCGTTCCCGCACAACCCCACCGGTGCCTGCGTCGACCTCGCCTTCATGCAGAGAGTGGTCGACTTCTGTCGTGAACGAGAGATGATCGTCGTCAACGACTTCGCCTACGCCGACGTGGGATTCGACGGCTACCGGCCGCCGAGCATCTTGCAGGCCGACGGCGCGAAGGAGTGCGCAGTCGAGTTGTACTCGATGACCAAGAGCTTCTCGATGGCCGGTTGGCGCTCGGCCTTCCTCGCCGGGAACGCCGAGGTGGTGCAGGCGCTGGTGAAGCTGAAGAGTTATCTCGACTACGGCATGTTCCAGCCCGTCCAGATCGCCGCGACGGTCACGATCAACGAAGCGCCCGATTTCCCCAAAGAGGTCTGCGCCACGTACCAGTCGCGACGCGACACCTTGATCGACGGTCTGTCGCGCATCGGGTGGAACATCCCCAAGCCGAAGGGGACGATGTTCGTGTGGGCGCCGATCCCCGAGCCGTATGCCGAGATGGACTCGGTCGAGTTCTGCTCGACGGTGGTGCGCGACGCCGACGTGGCGCTGTCGCCGGGCGTGGGCTTCGGCCCCGGTGGCGAGGGGTTCGTGCGGTTCGCCCTGATCGAGAACGAGAAGCGCATTCAACAGGCGGTGCGGAACCTGCGCCGCGGCCTGCCGAAGCTCGGCTGAAGGCAACCGCGGCGTTGTAACACGCGTGTGACATCACGTTGATCTGGCGTCGGTAGCTTCACGGCTCGTGAGTAAGCAGGTCACTGTCGTGGTGCGCGTGTGGATGCCTGACCGTCCGGGCGCGCTCGGGCAGGTGGCGAGCCGAATCGGTGCCGTGCGAGGAGACGTGCTGGCGATCGAAATCCTGGAACACGGCGCCGGTCGGGCGATCGACGAGCTGTCGGTCCGTCTGCCCGACGCCAGTGTGCTCGACCTACTCGCCGCCGAGGTGTCCGCGGTCGACGGCGTCGACGTCGAGAGCATCCGTGCGGTCGACGAAGACCGCGCCGATCCCAGTCTGGCGGCGCTGGGTGTCGCCGCCGCGCTTGCTGAGTGTCCGGTGGAGGACCGTGCGGAGATCTTGTGCCGCGGCGTGCAGCGGATTGCTGAAGCGGAGTGGGCGGTGCTGCTTCGCGACGAAGAGATCGTGCACGTAGTCGGCGATGCGCCCGCTGGGCCGTGGTTGGCGGCCTTCATCGCCGGGAGCGAACACCTCGACGGGGTCGACGACTCTGCCCCCGATGATCTGGTGTGGGCGCCGTTGGAGGAGTCCGGGCTGACCCTGGTGGCCGGCCGCGGGATGCACCCCATTCACGAGCGCGAGCGGGTGCGCGTGTCGCTCATGGCGCGGTTGGCAAACGCGCTGCTGACGCCGACCGTGTAGAACCTCGTCACGCGTTTCGTACTGTCTGCGTCCGTCGCGGCCGATGTCGTGCTCGCTGGCTGCTCGCTCAGTATCGGCGGGTCGGACACCCTTGATTCCGACTCGACCGCTGATGCCGTCGACGAAGAGTTCACCGACCCCTTGCAACTTGGTGATTTGCCGACCGAGTGCGACGTACCCGACGACGCAGAGTCAGGCGACGAGTTCACGTGCACATCGACGACAGCCAACGGAGAGGTCATTCTCTGGGGGGGCGTGGCGACGAGTCGCAGCGAGTTCGACGTCGAGACGACCAACCTGTTGAACGCCGACGCCGTCGAGGCCCTCGAAGGCGACATCGTCGCGTCGCTCGTCGACTCGTTCTGTTCGCGGAAACGTGCGGAAAGCGCACGGAATCGCCGGTATTTCGGTTAGGGGCGAGCCCAGGCTCGGGATCGATCAAGGGCGCGGAGCCACTGGGCGTGGGCGGCGTCGGCGAGGGTGCGGTCGGCAGCGGGGGAGAACTCCGCTTGCAACGACCACGTTGCGCCGACCTCGGCAGTCGAGGACCACACGCCCTCGGCGAGCCCTGCGAGGAAGCCCGCGCCGAGTGAGGTCGTCTCGTTGTCGACGGGTCGCTTGACGGTGACCCCGAGTTGGTCGGCCTGCAGCTGGCACAGCAGGTCCATCACCGATGCGCCGCCGTCGACGCGCAGGTCGGTGATGGCCGTGCCGCTGGCTTCGACCATCGCGTCGACGACGTCTCGGGTCTGGTACACCATCGATTCGACGGTCGCTCGGGCCATCTCGGCGCGGCCGGTGCCGCGGGTGATGCCGACGATCGTCCCGCGGGCATACGGGTCCCACCAGGGCGAGCCGAGTCCGGTGAAGGCCGGAACGACGTAGACGCCGCCCGTGTCGTCGATCGATTCAGCGAGGGGCCCGGTCTCGGCCGCGTCGTCGATGATCTGGAGCCCGTCGCGCAGCCACTGGATTGCCGCGCCGGTTATAAAGATCGCGCCCTCGAGGGCGTAGACGGTGGTGCCATCGGACAGGGTCCAGGCGATCGTCGTGAGCATGCCCTTGGTCGGTGGCGGACATTCGGCCCCGACGTTGAGCAGCACGAACGACCCGGTGCCGTACGTGTTCTTGGCCATGCCGGGCTCGACACATGCCTGTCCGAACAGCGCCGCCTGTTGATCGCCGGCGACGCCGCTGATCGGAATGTCGTCGGGAAACCCGTCGACGCCGTCCGTCGTCCCGAATCTGCCGCTCGATGGCCGCACCTCGGGCAGCGCACCAATGGGCACGCCCAGCAGTTCGCAGAGATCGGCGTCCCACTGGCGCGTTCTGATGTCGAGCAACATGGTGCGGCTGGCATTGGTGACGTCGGTGGCGTGGATTGCGCCGACGTCCGCACGTCCACCGGTGAGTTTCCAGATCAACCACGAGTCGATGGTCCCAAGGGCGAGGTCATCGTCGATCTCGACGTTGCGCTCGCGCAACAACCACTCGTATTTGGTTCCGGTGAAGTACGGATCGAGCACGAGGCCGGTGCGTTCGCGTACGAGCGACAGATGACCAGCGGCCTCCAGCTCGTCGCATCGCTCAGCCGTCCGTCGATCCTGCCAGACGATCGCAGTACCGTGAGGAGCGCCGCTCGATCGGCTCCAGGCGACGGCGGTCTCGCGCTGGTTGGTGATCCCGATCGCGGCGATCGGTCGCTCGCCGACCTCGCCGGCGACATCGGTCAGGGTGGCGACGACCGCCTCCCAGATCTCGTCGACGTCGTGCTCGACCCACCCGGGCTGCGGGTAGTGCTGGGTGAACTCGCGGTACGCGGCGACACCGCCGGTTCCGTCGGCGCCGATGACACGGCTGCGGACGCCGGTGGTGCCGGCATCGATCACCACCACGACTGGTTCGGCGCTTGCACTCACGCCGGGCGACGCTAGCTCAGCGCTTGCGTTTGCTCGTTGAGCGAGGGCGGTTGGAACCCTGCTGGGTGCGTTTCGTCGGCGGCGGCTTCGGGCGCTCGCCGGAACCGGAGCTCGTGGCGCTGTTCGTCGACGCGGCGTTGCGCTCGGCGAGCTGGCGCTGACGGTCGGCGCGAGCTTCGCGGAACGTCTTGCGTTGGTAGCCGAACTTGGCGAGCACGGCACCGAGGGCGAGATACAGCGGGCCGCTGATGAGCACGCCGACGATCGCCCCGATCACGTTGGCGTCGCGGAAGAACACGAGGAAGACCGCGACCATGATCAGCGCATAGATCACCCACTCGCGCATCAGCCGTTGCCACGGCACCGGTCGGCTGCTGTCCCACGCCATGGGCAGATTCCTAGCGCGTCCTCACGCTCATCCCAACTGCAGGCGTCCGTCACGAGCCGTGCTCGGGCTCGTCCGGTAGCGGCTCGACAGCCGGTTGTGCGACCAGGCGTACCGATGAGGTCATGGCGAACGAGCTCGACTTCGCGGTGCAGGCGGCCCGCGCCTAGGAGGCACTTCACGTTCCCGCACTCTTCGAGCAGTGGGCCGAACCGATGCTCGACCGCGCCGGGGTCTCGAACGGACATGATGTGCTCGACGTGGCGTGCGGTACGGGTGTGCTGACTCGGCACGCCGCCACACGGGTTGGGGCGGACGGCAGTGTGAGCGGTGTCGACGTCGGCCCCGGAATGCTGGTCGTCGCCGCCGAAGCAGCACCCCGAGCAACCCTGATCGAGGCTGATGCCGCGACGACTCCGCTCGACGATGCGAGCGTCGACGCTGCGTTCTGTCAGTTCGGGTTGATGTTCATGCCCGATCCACCAGCGGTGCTCGCCGAGATGGCGCGCTGCGTACGACCAGGAGGGCGTGTCGGCCTCGCCGTCTGGGAGGCGCTGGAACGTTCGCCCGCCTACCCCGTCACCGTCGAATTGCTCGAGCGACGAGCGGGGCGTGCCGCCCCAGACGCACTCCGGGCACCGTTCGTGCACGACGATGTGAAGGTGCTGTCCGACCTCTTTGCCTGCGCTGGTCTCGGTGACCCACAGATCGACACCCAGCCGGGAACCGCGCGGTTCCCGAGCCTGCGCGTGATGGTCGAGGCCGATCTGCGCGGATGGTTGCCTGTGATGGGGGTCGAACTCGATGAGGATCTGATCACGGCACTCCTCGACGAAGCCGACACGCTGCTCGCCGAGTTCGTCACCGACGGCGGAGCGATGGTTTTCCCGCTCCCGCGCGTCGCCGTCGCAACGGTGTGACGTACGTGTCGCCGGGCGCTGGCCCCTGCGACTAGCCGATGTCGCTCGGCAACGAGGGGAACGCCGGCTGCGTCGACTCGACGAAACCCGGATAGTCGTACGGCGTCAGCGGACGGTCGACCAGTTCCTGGTTTCCGATCGGCCATACGCGATCCTCGCCATCGACCTGAATCGTGACAGCGCTGACCCCATCGATGTCGGTCGCCGTCGTGACGATTTGGGCGACGGCAAAGCGCAGCGCGTCTGGCGTGAGCTCGCCGAATGCGTCGTTGACGTTGACGGTGAGGACCTGACCGAGTGAACGCGGTGTGGTCAGCAGCTCGAGCTCGACGGGGAGGGCGGTGTCGATACCGGTATCTCGCTCTTCGGTGTTCGGTCCAGCGAACAGCGACGTGAGTACTTCGGCGGGCTCGGCCTCGACATCGCGCGACACCGAACGGAGGCGCTCCGCTTCGTCGGCATCAACGGGGGCGAGCAAGTAGATCTGATTCGAGCCGGCTGCCTCGTCACCAGTCTGCACGCGCCCGAACACGTCCGCCTGTGCGTCCGGGAGCTCGCGGGGGCTGTTCTCGGTGGGGATTCCACAGCTGGCGACCGCCAGTGCCACCGCCGCCGTCACGAGCGGAAGGCCGCTGACACCACGGCGACTCTTGCGTGCGCCGTCGTCTCGCCGGGTCCTCATGTCGTGTCCTGGGCCAGCACGACCTCGCCGTCGTCAGCCGGGTCGACTTCGTCGTCGAGGTCGATGGCCATCAGCTTGATCACGAAGCGCGCGCCTTGGTCGCCGTCGAGCCGGTCCTCGACCCACACGTCGCCGCCATGCATGCGAACATGTTCGTCGACCAGCGAGAGTCCGAGACCGGCGCCTTCGCTCCCGGTGCGGCGGCCGGCGCCGCCTCCACGCGCAAAGCGTTCGAATACGAGATCGCGCTCGTCCTCGGCTACGCCAGGACCATGATCTTCCACCGCGATCAAGATGTGGGCGAGTGGTTCGGTTTCGGGTTC
>JABSQH010000004.1 GCA_013213745.1 Ilumatobacteraceae bacterium
AGTATTAGCATCTGTAGCTAAACCATCTGATACATAAGATATAGTTATTAATGCATCAGCTAAACCACTGCTAAAAGAAAATGTTCCAGTTCTTTCATTTATACCAAACCATCCATTTTGTTGAGCTGTTTCTGGATTTAATCCATACATTCTACCATACCAGTTCATAGTTGGATAATAACCAAAGTAATCTCCCCATGGATAGTTTTGCCAATTAGTTGTCCAATTATTTTTTATAGCATTCCATCTTTCGGTTATTAAAGCTTGAGAAGCTTCAAGATTGTTGCCGTAAGAATCTTGCGTTGGAACACCTTTAGCATCTTGTATTGGTAATTCAGTAGGATATGATGTTAACGTTGTAGGGTATATAATTCTTTCTACACCACTTTTATCTACCCAAGACAATTTTACATAATTAACGTAATCCTGTGGTATTGGAACAGACAAGCTTGGTGGTATATTATATTCTATTTCATTTATGCTTTTTAATGTATCATAGTTAAATTCTTGTATGCCACGTTTAGCATGAAACAAAACATCAGTTCTTTTTACTCTAGGTATTATATTATCAGGTCCCACATAACCTACTAAAAAATTATTTACAATATCTTCTAAACTTATGTATTCATAACTACCGTAATTTTTACCAATAGTTGGTTGTGTTAATTGTATTATTAACTGATAGTTAGTTGAAGCAAGTAAACTAGGTATTGTTATCTGAGAACCATTGGGCCCAGAAACATAAGAAGCGTTTTGCGGTAATAAAATAGCGGGTTGACCTGGTTCAATTATATAAACATTATAATTAGAAGTTGCAGCTACTTCATTTCCGTTTATATCAAATGCACTTACTAATGGTGTGTTATATGTGACGTCAAATACAACTTGAGGAGTGGTTGTTATATTAAAACTTTGCTGACCAGAATAATATTGAGCGTTTGTTTCAGTTTGTAGTCCCATGTTTTATTGTTTTTCGTTTAATTCGTCTTGTGCTATTTTTTGAGATGCTACTTGCACTATTTGTGGATCTCTTATTACTACACCCGCGTAAAATAGTATATTTATTATTACCTCTGTTTGTTCTGATGTGTGTAGTTCAAAATCAACTGATCCAGTAGGTGGAGTAATAATACCAGTTGTACCAGGTGGCGCATATATATATTGATTTAATGGTCCAGTAGTATAACCCCATACCACATCACTTGGTTTTTTAATATAATCTATTAATATGCAACCTTCTTGGTAAGGTGATAAAACAGATCCAACATTTATAGAAGTAGGACTCACATAAATCTTGTTATTCTCATATAAGTATATAGGAAATGTTTTTGTAGGAGCTGTTAGCGGAGAGAGTTTCGCTAAGTTATATTCGTGTCGATCGACTGGTTGTACTTCTTTATAACTTGTGCTAAAGTTATAATTACCTGGTTGACCAGGTATTTCTAAAAAATCTCTAAACGTAACATTACCTAATTTATATAAATTATCAGGAATATCAAAACCACCATTAGTATATATAGGATAAGTAGACGTTTTAAATACTTCTAATTTTTCTTCAGTAGCTCTTAATCTATCAGAGTAATCTACTTCTGTTTGTGGTATACGAGCTTGTTGATTTAGATCTTCAAAATATTTTTCAAAAATCTCTCTTTGTACTTGTGTGGCTATTTTATTAAACTCAAAAGGTGTCATATAACCTCTTTGCTCTTTGTTAAGTATTAATAAAACGGTTTGATATACATCGTTTACGTTTATTGCCATATTTCTATATTTAAAAAAAGCGGCGCTAGGGCCGCCTTATTTATAATCACTTGTTATTATAACTTTTTAGTTATAGTTTTGTAAACTTCTAATCCTTCATCAGTCTGAAACCAAGCGGCTAGTGCTGAGTATGGATTTTCTTCAAATGGAACAGTCATTAACTTACGGCCATTGCTTGCCCATTGAACAGTTCTGTTATCTTGAGACAACTTAAGTATTCTTTGTTCTACTGCTTTAACAGCTATGTTTCTTAACTGTATATTTTCATCATTAACCAAGTCTAACAAAAGATCTGGCTTTCTCTTTGCAAATACTAGTAAATCTCTTTTAAGTTCCTTAGAAGTCATCTTATTAACTTTAGAACCATACTCTACTCTTAATATAGCTTCGGTATGTTCTAAATCTAATGTTTTAGCTATGTTTAATGCTTCTATTTCCATCTCTATATAATCTAATTCATCAGTAGCTATTTCTTGAGGTTTATATTCTTGATATTCTCTTTCTCTTTTAGGATGATATAGTGATAGTAGCTTTTGTAAATTTTGTTGTTCTTTTGGTACAAATAATCTTCCTGATTCAAAAACAATATGACCTAATGTAGCAGTTCCTTTTTGTTCATCAACAAATGGACTTGACATGTTTGTTGCATATCTTAATTCTCTTTGTGTACCAGCTTCTTCGTCAAAATACAATAATGGTGATCTTTGACTATGCTTAGAACTTAACCTTAATGTTAAAGGTCTTTTATTTATTAACATGTAAAGACGGTCTTTTATTTCCCAACCCTCTTCTTTTTTATTTTTTGTTTTCATATAATATAATATAATAATTAATAAAAGCTAGAGTGCCGAAGCACCCTAGCTAATTTTGATATTTATCAAGTAGTAAATAACATAAAGTTATTAGCCGCTTGAGTAACTAAACATCTTTCAGATAGGAAGTGAACTTCCATAGCATCTAATGATGAAGTATAAGCTCCACCAACAGAACCAGTAACCCAAGACTTAAGTCTTCGATCATCAGCTTCTGATGCTCTATATCTTACGTGTAAGAAAGGACGTCTAATGTTAGTTCCTAACATTTGATCGTATACTGTTGAAGTACCAGCAGGTACAAGTACACCTTCAATGTCTTTTGCTAAACCTCTTGTAGAAGCATCGTTAAGATATTTCCAGTCAGTTTTGTAAAAGTCATAAGAACCTCTTCTAAATCCATCAAACCCAAAGTTTAATGCCATACTAGCGTCGTTCTCGAATAAACCATAAGAAGCACCATTAGAAGGGCCAGCTTGAGCAGATCCGTTAACGTTTGCTAACATGTTGTCAATAGCTAAAGCTAAAGATCTGTTACAGAATAACATGTTTTCTTCAATAGCACCTTCAAAGTCTAACTGAGCTAAGATAGTATCAAAGTCTTCTAAAGCAGCGTTACCACCACCTGTACCAGCAAAATTCTGGAACTCGTGACCTCTATCTTGAATAGCAGCAAATAAACCTTGTGTACCTTTGTTACCTGTGTAATTAGCATTGTTTAAAGCAATACCTGCAACAGCTGAGTTAGTAGCAGCAAGTTCACCTTCAACCATAGCCATTTCCATGTAATCTTCAAATCTTAGTCTTGTTTCAGACTCAGACTTTAAGTACCATAGGTATCCTGATGTTCCATCTTCTGTAGCAACTTCAACCCAACCAATTTGAGCAGTATCAGATCCGTTAATCTCAAACTTATCTCTAATGATAATTGGAGAGTTAGAATACTGAGTAAAGTCAGGCTCAATAGAAGCTAAAGCATCTGTATTAGATCCTTTTACCCATTCTGAACCGTAAACAAATACTGCTACAGCTGAATTTAATCCACCAGAAGATCCTGATCCATCAAACTCACCTGCCTCTGGACCAGCACTTGTAGTTAAACCTGAAGCTGTATAAGGAGCTACAGTAACATCACAAGTTCTAGGTACACCAGCAGAACCACCTTGATAGTTCGTTGGAGCAGCTGTTACTAATACTTTCATTGATTTACCAATACCTGCACCAGTTGTACCATTTCCATAAACAACTAAAGTGTTGTTTACTTTAATAGCACATTCTTTACTTCCTACAGCTCCCACTGGAGGACCTACAGTAAAGTCAGGATCGATATTTACTCTAATAGTAGTATCATCAATTACTTCACACGTTTCGTATGCTACGTGTAATCTATTTTGTTCAGACCAAACAACTTGATCTGATGTCATTGGCATTTCAGCGCCAACCATTCTTAAGAATCCGGCAATAGTTCTGTTACCGTATCTTTCTACCTCTTGCTCATAAAGCTCTGGTAGATATTGTTGTGCGAAATCATTTTCACCTTCTGTAAAAGACAGATAGTTAGTGGTCAATGTCATTCGCTTCTGAGCTGGTTCCAAATTTGGACCCAACGCTGGAGATAATGTTCCCATTGTTAATTAAGTTTTATGTTCTTTTTTTAATTTTAAGTTTAGAACTATCCATACCAGTTACTGCTTTCACTTTTAATCCATTAATAAACATATCATTCGGACTAGCAGTTCGCGTGTCAGTTTGTATGTTTTTAGATTTGGCCATTATATCTTTAGTAGCATCGGCTTTGCCTTGCTCATAAAAATGTTTAACCAAGTTATCTGCGTTTCTAGCGGCATATATAGCCTTATGATAGCCTGCATAATCTATGACTTCACCTTCTTTATTTAAGAACTTCTCAAAAACGGATGTGATATTAGATTGTTGACCAGCTGTAGACTCTGGGTTGTTGAGCTTATATCTAAAAGACTTTTCTCCAACGTCAAATTTAAAACCTTCAAATTTGTTTTGAAAAAAATCTACTGTCTTTTGTTTAAAGTGCCCATGCAACTCTTCCTGTCTATTGCGAGTTTCTTGATAAGTTTTAACAAAGTCTAACGCTGCTTTTTGATCTTCTGTTAATGAACTTGATGGAGTAATATCTTTGTAATATTCTTTTTTAGATTTCTCCATGTAATTTCTAGCGTTAGCTACTTCTTCCTTATATAATAATTTCTTTTTCTTAATACTTCTAGCGTCTTCAACCTCTTCATCCCACGAATATTTATCTTCTAATAAAAATTCTATTTCTTCT
>JABSQH010000040.1 GCA_013213745.1 Ilumatobacteraceae bacterium
CGTCTATTTCTGCCTGATGCACTCCTGGCGCCACGTCGACCGCACCCGTCGCATCTACGCGCCGAAGCTGTCCGCGATGGTGTGGTCGGCGGCGTTGCCGACCGTGTTTACGGGCGTGGCAGCTGCCGCGGCGTGGACGATGCTCGACCGCAGCTCGCTGGAGTCCGGCGTGCTGCAGGTCGTGTTCATCGGCCTCGCGGCTTTGACCGTGCCGCACATGCTGCTGATCGAGCGGGTGCGGCTGCGTGGGTGGCGGCCGAGGGGTGTGCCCACCGGCGCGCGTGGTGTCCGAAAATAGGATCGCGCTGCGACAGCAAGAGTTACCTCGGCCACTTGAATGCCGATGATTCGTAAGCACCCGCTCCACCCACAGCGCCGGTTACGGCCATCGACGTTGGAGGGAGCCGCTTAGCAGTCGCCGGCGTTGCGCGCCGCCAGCCACAGGCGCGGCGTGAGTTCGCCCGCCGACTTGCCTTCGGCCAGCCTCTGCAACGCGTCCTTCAAGTAGGCCCACGGCTCGATGCCAAGCAAGCCACACGTGCACGTAAGCGAGTAGATGATCGCTGCGCGCGTGCCGCCGGCATCGGATCCGGCGAACAACCAGTTCTTCCTGCCGACCGCGACCGTGCGCATCTGACGCTCGACGCGGTTGTTGTCGATCTCGATGCGGCCATCGTCAACGAAGCGATTCAGCGCGTCCCACTGACGGACCGCGTAGCCAGTTGCTTTGCCGAGCGGACTCTTCGGCAGCACGGATCGGTGTAGCTCGCGGATCCACGGCCCCATCGCATCCATCACCGGTTTGGACTCACGTTGCCGAAGATCACGACGTCCGTCGGCATCGAGCCCTTGCTCCTTCGCTTGGCGCTCGACGCGATACAGCTTGCGCATCGCTGCGATGACGTGGCCGACGTTGATCGGATCCGCCGCCTCGGCTTCGACAAACTTGCGCCGGGCATGCGCCATGCAACCAGCCTCATCCACATCACCGCTGACGAAGACCTGGTCGTAGCCGGCGTAGGCATCCGCCTGCAGGATCCCGCAATACCCGTCGAGAAACGCCATCGGTCCCGCACGACTTCGGCCCGATGTGAAGTCGAAGACGACCTCGGCGCGGTCGCCAACGTACGCCCACAGGAAGCCGCGTCGCCGACCTTGCTGGTGTTGGCGATCGATCACAAGCACCGGTGTGTCGTCGGTCTGAACGACCTCTGAATCGAGCACCGACGTGCGCATTGCAGCGACGACCGGCTGCAACATGTCGGCAGCTTGCCGCACCCAGTCGCACAACGTCGACTCGGGAATCTCGGCGCCGTGCCGCGCGAAGATGCGACTCTGCCTGTAGAGCGGCAGGTGATCCTTGTACTTCGACACGAGCACGTGTGAGAGCAGGCCGGCTGTGGCCATGCCCTTCTTGATCGGATGGGTTGGCGGCTCGGCCGTCAGCACGCCAGCTTCCTCGTGCTTCTTGCACGCGTACTTCGGGCGCACGGTTTCGATGACCTTCACGACTGCAGGCGTGTAGTCGAGTCGCTCTGATGACTCTTCGCCGATTTGCTCCATCGGATCGCCACAGCAAGGACACTTGCGATTTTCTTCGGCGATATCCAGGCGAACGACTTCGCGCGGCAAGTCCTTGGAGATCCGCGTCGCGCCGCGCTTCTTGCGCGTGTACGTGATCGTCTCGAACTCTTCGTCTTCGGCCTCGTCGACGTGCGGCGGCGGTGGCGGATCCGGCTCGTCGCCAGGGAAAGGCAACTGCGGGTGGTTATCCGCGCGGCGCTCGGCCTTCTTGCCGTAGAGCTGGTGCAGCAGCATGTCGACCTTGTGCTGCAAGGCCGCCTTCTCCGCTTCCAACGCCGCGTTGCGCGCGCGCAACTGCTGCATCTCTTTGCTGTCCGCGGCGTCGGTCATCGCTTGCACATACAATGCGCTCCGGCGCTGCGTGTTTCACGTCGGACGTGAATACCGGCGACGTCGCGACGCGCGCTGCACATCGAGTCCGCCGAGCAGCGCCGCGAGGTCGGTCGCCGACATCTCGATCCGCTTCGCGTCGCTGTCGTCTGTCGCCGGCCACGCAAACGTGCCCTTCTCGAGTCGCTTGTGCAGTAGCCAGAAGCCCGACTGCTCCCAGTAGAGGATCTTGATCCGATCGCGACGGCGATTGCAGAACACGAACAGGTGGCCGCTCATCGGATCCTTGTCGAGCACCGACGTCGTTAGCGCGGCGAGGCCGTCGATCGCCTTGCGCATGTCAGTCGCGCCGCGCGCGAGATAGATGCGGACCGACGTCGGCAGCGTCAGCATCGCAACGCCGAGATGAGCCGACGTAGCTCGCCAGCGTCGAAGCCGTGCGCGACGCGCAAACGCAGCCCGCATGGCAGATGCAGGTCAAAGCCGGCGGTGCTTGCGGCGTGCTCGATCTCGATGTCGTGCTCGACGACCTCGACGGGCACCAGGTCAGCAGTGCGACGCTTCAACTCACTGCGCCACCAGTAGAGCGTCGTTGCGGCAATGCCGCGCGACTCCGCGAACTCGCGCACGGACTGCCCACTCTTTTCTTGCGCGCGGATTACCGCGCGCCACTTCGACTCGGAAGTCTTCGTCATGCCGCGGATCGTGGCGGCGGGCGCGGCGACAACCAGATGGGTCTATCGGGTGCTTACACGGGTCGCACCTGCCCACGCGCGGCCTTCTCGAACTCAAACTCGGTCATCGACCGCAACCCGACCCAGTCCATCCACGCCCGAAACAGTGACGTGCACGCAGTGACGATCTTTGTCGTCGATGCGCACCGACATCACCTTGGGTCGCACCGAAGGCACGGCCTGTGCCGTAAACGGCGCGGGCAACGAACAAGCCAGAAGGCACAGCATCGCACGTCTGCTCATGCGGCGCATTCTCGCCGATCGAGCAAACTCGGCCTAGACGCAGTCTAACGCACGGGAATCTGTCAGCATTCGCCAACAGGCGAAATGTCACATCAAGCTGCTCGGGTCGACGTCGAGCGTGACC
>JABSQH010000041.1 GCA_013213745.1 Ilumatobacteraceae bacterium
CCCTGTCCGAACTCCTGCTGTTCGAACTCGGCCAGGCCGAGGGCGCCCCGCTCGACGACGTCGTCGAAGTGTCGAACTACGTGGCCGCGCTGGAACACGGGCTCGCGCGCCTTCGCGAGGGCTTTCCGCTCAGCAACCGGCTCATCCGCGAAATCCATGGCCGGCTGCTCGCGCGAGGGCGGGGCAGCGAGAAATCACCGGGGCAGTTCCGGCTCAGTAAGCGCCCGGTCTACCCACGCCGCCGCTTACGACGACGACGACGGCAAGCAGCTCAGCTATCGCGCGCTTCTCGCGCCGCCCGCCACAGCCGCGGCGTGAGCGCATCGACCGGCTCGCCCTCGGCGATCCGCTGCAGCACGTCCTTCAAGTATGCCCACGGCTCGATGCCGAGCAGGCCACACGTGCAGACCAGCGAGTAGATGGTCGCCGCGCGCACGCCGCCGGCATCGGACCCGGCGAACAACCAGTTCTTCCGGCCGACAGCGACCTGTCGCATCTGGCGCTCGACGCGGTTGTTGTCGATCTCGATGCGGCCGTCGTCGACAAACCGATTGAGCGCGTCCCACTGACGCACGGCGTAGCCGGTGGCCTTGCCGAGCGGGCTCTTTGGCAGCACGGAGCGATGCAGGTCGCGGAGCCACGGCCCCATGGCCTCGAGCAGCGGTTTCGACTCGCGCTGGCGCAGCTCGCGACGCGCGGCGGCGTCGAGTCCCTGCTCCTTCGCCTGCCGCTCGACAGAGTACAGCCTGCGCATCGTGGCGAGCACGTGGCCGACGTTGGTCGGGTCCGCCTTCTCCGCTTCGACGAACTTCCGGCGCGCGTGCGCCATGCAGCCAGCCTCGATCACGTCTCCGCTGGCGAAGATCTGGTCGTAGCCGGCGTATGCGTCCGCCTGCAGGATGCCGCGATACCCGTCGAGGAATCGCATCGGCCCCGCACGACTTCGTCCGGGCGTGAAGTCGAAGGCGACCTCGGCGCGATCGCCGACGTACGCCCACAAGAAGCCGTGCCGCCGACCCTGCTGGTGCTGACGGTCGATCACGAGCACGGGCGTGTCGTCGGTCTGCACGACATCCGACTCGAGCACCGACGTGCGCATCGCGGCGACGACCGGCTGCAGCATGTCGGCAGCCTGACGCACCCAGTCGCACAGCGTCGACTCGGGGATCTCGGCGCTGTGTCGCGCGAAGATGCGGCTCTGCCGGTAGAGCGGCAGGTGGTCCTTGTACTTCGACACGAGCACGTGCGAGAGCAGGCCAGCGGTGGCCATGCCCTTCTTGATCGGATGGATCGGTGGCTCGGCCGTCAGCACGCCGGCGTCCTCGTGCTGCTTGCATGCGTACTTCGGCCGCACGGTCTCGATGACCTTGACGACCGACGGCGTGTAGTCGAGGCGCTCGGAGACCTCTTCGCCGATCTGCTGCATCGCTTCGCCGCAGCAACTGCACTTGCGGTCTGCTTCTGCGAGCTCGAGCACGACGCGCTCGCGCGGCAGGTCCTTGGAGATCCGCGTCGCGCCGCGCTTCTTGCGCGTGTACGTGATCGTGTCGAACTCCTCGTCTTCGGCCTCGTCGACATGCGGTGGTGAAGGCGGCTCCGGCTCGTCGCCGGGAAACGGCAACTGCGGGTGGTTGTCTTCGCGCCGCTCGGCCTTCTTGCCGTAGAGCCTGTGCAGCAGCATGTCGACCTTGTGCTGCAAGGCAGCCTTCTCCGCTTCCAACACCGCGTTGCGCGCGAGTAGCTGCTGCACCTTGTTGTCGTCGGCCGCGTCGGTCATCGCTCGCACACACAATGCGATCCGACGCGGCGTGTTTCACGTCGGACGTGAATACCAACGACGTCGCGACGCGCGCTGCACATCAAGGCCGCCGAGCAACGCCGCGAGGTCGGTCGCCGACATCTCGATCCGCTTCGCGTCGCTGTCGTCCGTCACCGGCCACGCAAACGTGCCCTTCTCGAGGCGCTTGTGCAGCAGCCAGAATCCCGACTGCTCCCAGTAGAGGATCTTGATCCGATCGCGGCGGCGATTGCAGAACACGAATAGGTGGCCGCTCATCGGGTCCTTGTCGAGTATCGACGTCGTCAGCGCGGCGAGGCCGTCGATCGCCTTGCGCATGTCGGTCGCGCCGCGCGCGAGGTAGATGCGGACTGACGTCGGCAGCGTCAGCATCGCAACGCCGATACGAGCCGGCGCAGCTCACCGGCGTCAAAGCCGTGCGGGACCCGCAGGTGCGATCCGCACGGTAAATGCAGGTCGAAGCCAGAAATCGTTGCCGCGTGCTCGATCTCGAAGTCGTGCGCGACGACCTCGACCGGCACGAGCTCAGTGGCGGATCGATTGAGCTTGCTGCGCCACCAGTAGAGCGTCGACGCTGCAATGCCGCGCGACGCGGCGAACTCGCGCACGGCCAGGCCGCTCTTCTCCTGCGCCCGGATCAAGGCGCGCCACTTCGATTCGGTGGTCTTCGTCATGCCGCCCGATCGTGGCGGCGGACGCGGCGCGAAACAGATGGGTCTACCGGGTGCTTACGTTGTAGTGGGCGACGTACAGGCCGAGCACGCGACGGAGGTGGCGTTCGCCGAAGACGATCATC
>JABSQH010000042.1 GCA_013213745.1 Ilumatobacteraceae bacterium
TCATTATATTCTCTTATTCCTTTCGGCCTCCAACAATCCTTCAATCTGTAATGTTAAAGCCAGTAACGCCAAATCGGTAGCTTGCTGCTTATTCTTCAAGTTATCTACATCTGCCTTACGTTCTGTCATGTCGTCAATCAATGCAGTAAGTTTTATGTCTGCTGATTGCTGTCCTAGTAAAATTGTTTGAATGAGCTTGCTGTCGTCCTGATAAGAATTAAACATAACTGTTGTTAGTGCGACACCAACTACTGCAAGCAACCCTACTACTCCTGATTTAAAATCTAATAATTCCATGTGACCATATCCCCTGTACGCCAATCTAAGTGTATAAACATATTTTCTTTATTGTATGCAAATCCCTTTACATCAAGTTCTTTAATAGCATAGGCAATAATCTTAGCTGCCATATAACCATCGGTTACGTATATATCAACGGCGAGGCCATTAGAGTGCTGTCCAGGAGTTACTTTGGCTGCTTCGATTGGATGCTCTGGGCACCGGTATGCGGAAGTTAGTATAAGTGGCTGGCCCATGTAATCACGCAGTTGTTGGACTTTACGCATTACATCAGGATTCATAAGGTGATGAGGAGAGCACTGATTGCTCGCCCATTCGTACTCGGCAAAATCTTTAGTAGAAGGAACTGTATGGCTAGCGAGTGTAAAGCTAGTACTTACTAACAGTGCCCCGGCTAATATAAGTTTCTTAAAAAGGTTCATGTGAGCATCTCGGTTGATTGATATGCTCACACCTTACATGATTTATACGGCTAGTGCAAATAGAGCTTCGACCGTAATAGGTGTTGGAGTTGAACCAGTTATCTCTACAGTGCCACTGAGAGTGTACATACCGCTGAATAATACTTCTAAGGTAAATGTGCCTTCCTCTAGATTAAAGTCGTAAGCAGCAGTTATAGAGTCGGTTTTAACCGATGCCGGTGCCGATATTAACACATTACCGCCTGTACTGACGATGCGTATAGTTATCTTCTTAGCTAGCTCCTGGATAGGATTCTTTAGAATCCCGGTTACTTGAATAGACATTATATTTTTCCTTTATGTGATTGAACTACCTTGGCGAAATAGCAAGGGTAGCATAGTTTGTGCAGACCACGATATAGTTTCAGTATCAGTAGCAGATATTTCCTCTACCAGTAAACGTACAGCATAGGTATGGGCATTGGAGTCCAGAGTGACAACAGCAGTCGGTAGGATGATACTATTGACTAACATAGTCTGTCCTAAACTGTCAGAAGACCATTGCTGAACAAAGTGAGTAGTCCAGCCAGTATTATCTATATTAATCTGAACTTGTAGGCCAGAGGTCGTGTAGTTACCTGACTGGCTGTTAGTGGCAGAGAAGGTGCCTATAATAGGTATTGGCAGTGATAGAGTCCTAGGTGCAACAGACAATGAGAAAGCAATCGTACCATCGTATAACGATACATAGAAATCAGATGAAGAGGAATTATTGTAAGCCGGAACAGATTTAGCTACAGTAGCCACAACATCAGAATCAATAGAGTCAGCTGATATAGTACCTTTGTAAGTAAAGATATCATTAGCAGGGTCCATATCAAATATAGCCTCACCTAGTGAATCGAATATGCGTAACCGTCCGTTGTAGTCCCAACGTACTCGCTCAAGTCCACCATCTTGTATGCCCAAGAATCGGTTAGAAGTACCAGCTGAGTTGTTACCATATATATTAACGTAGTCGTCACCTGTAATAGAGCTACCTATTTCCATTATGCCGCCAACATGGACATCACCATTAAACCAAGCATTACCATTCAGGTCTACGCGGTAGGGAGCTGCATGTGCCAGAGCTACAGATTGTCCAGCCCAAAAGCGTAGCGTATCTACACCTATTCCAGTGCCGTCGTCTATACCATTTACGCCAGCAATCTTACCATTGTCAACATCAATATCGCCTTCTTCGGCTTCTATTATGATGCTGGTTCCTTGTTTAGTAAACATGACATCTACGCCATTAGCCCACCAAGCAGCACCTGCAAAACGGACGAACGTAATAGGAGTACCATCAATGATTAATTTGATTTCGTCTAAACTAGTAGGTTGATTTTCTAGCCATAGCCAAGTTTCATCATCGCCAGTAAATAAGTGAGTCTGTGTGTATAGGGATACTATTTCCTCACCTCGTATAGTTTGGTTAACACTAAGAGAGCCCATAGCAGTAAGCGAGCCTTGAACAGTCTTGATGAAACCAGTGTAAATATAAGTGGAGGTGACTTGACTATCTACACCCATAGTAAATTCGGCAGGTACAATAAGTACACCGACGGTTATGGTACTTTCTGAATGTATCTCAGTACCTGTTACAGCATCTGCCGCAATCTGACCAGCCTCTACAGCGTTAGCTGCTAATAAGTCAGTAGTAATGGAGTTAGCAACTAGTGCAGAGGCAGTTAGTGAACCGTCTATAATAGCATTACCATTCATACGCAATATTTTATTTATGGTGTCATATGACAAGTCCGGGATGAATACAGGAGTTGGGTCAGTAGACATGTGACCTACCGCAAAGTCGTCTGCGATTATATTAAAGTTAGTGGTCACTCCGTCATTACTGTGACGATACCCAGTAATACGTCCATTGACGTCAGATATCATTGAACCCTTAACAACTAGCGTGCCATCGGGTTTAGCCATAGTTTGCATAGAATCAGTCAGTGATGCATAACCACCATCTGAGGTGCTAACAGTATGTGCACGGAAAGAACTAGAAAGTGGGCCATCTACCCATAATCCTGTACCGCCATCGAAGTAACCTAATGAGGCAATTGTAAATGCTTCATAACCGGCTACTGAACCCGCACCAGAAACTAGAATTTTATCTAGTAAAAATGCCTCAGTAGCATCATTCAGAGACTGAGCATTGATACCTGATTGTTGGAGTATACTTGCATCGCCTGCATTTAAAAGTCCGGTGAGCAGCACTTGAAGGTCGCCTGTCTCAGTACTGGCACTAGCTTGAGATATGCTAATAGCTGTAGAAACGCCCGCAGCAATCTCAGTGCGTATAAGAGCATTCTCATTTCCTTGAGCATCTCGACTAGCTTCGAAAGCCTGAGTAACAGAAACAGTATCAGCGTTTACCTGAGTAATGTCTGCAGCTAATATATTACCAGCAGTATCGGTGTATGCAGTAGACTGGTTCAATGTACTAGCGTCACCCGCAACAACCTGAGCTGTTATGACAGCTAGCTGTGCGCCAAGCCTATCATTAGTAAACGTCTGAGCTGTTTGTAAGGTAGTGGCATCGCCATCAACTAACTGCGTACGAATCTCTTGAGTCTCAGTATCAAACGCAGATTCTAAGTCATCAATCAATTGTTGAAACTCGACCTGTAAGTCTATTACTTGCTGAGGGTCTAATGGAGTCGTATATAAAAACAACTCGGATAATGTAACTGGTGTAGGTGTACCTGTATTGACAATTGATGAACCAGCAATCATTGCCTCATCATCGTATAGCACATCTATTATGTAAGTACCATCTTCTAATGGGAAGTCATATAGGCCATTTTCATCGGTTGTCTCAATAGCATGAGCATCAGATAATACCAATAGTGAACCTTGTGTGGCAATGACTCGTATTTCTTTGAATGGCATTGGTGTGCCTGTAGGGTCACGAAGTATACCCGTAACTTGAATAGTCATAATCTTTCCTTATAAAGAAAGCCCCAAGCGGGGCTATTTTCTTAGTATACCAGAGGTGAGGTACTTATGGTCATATGATTCATGAAGAACACTGAATCTTGTGATGGTGCCCAACTTGAACTATTACCACCATGCCACATCTGAATGAACTTATGGTTGATACCATGAGAGCTGTTATTACTAAAGCGGAAATTAGCTTTGCGTAATACTTGCACGCCGTTAATCTTAACTTCGACTATGCCATCACGGTTGCCGGTAGTATTCATAATTACTCGAATCTCCATTAAGTAACGTGTACCGTTACGAACCTTGAAGTTCTCAGTACCATCTAAGAAGCTTATTTGGTGACCGCACGAACCGGGCTGGTCTTCATGATAGAAGTAACCTTCTAACTGACCATCTGGACGGAACATCATACGACAAGAGAAACCGCCGTCTTGTCCTTGAGGATTACAACCATCAGCATGTGAACCAGTTGAACCTGGACGACCACTAAGGCCCGGCATCTTACCACCAAGTACAAAGTCAAATCCGTTAGCAAATTCGAACTCATATGTCATATACAGCTCATCATAGTCAGTAGCTAAATTACCGCCTGATTGGATACCTTTCTTATAGGTGCCAGCATCAACAGTACATTTCAATCGGCCATCTTTGATTTCAACATTAGTAAGGGTTGACCAATCTTGGTCGTAACGTGTTTCAAATTCAGCAGATGAATAAACTGAGTCGTCTGAGTCAGAAGTATGGTCAACGTGAAGAAGGAAAGTGCCTTGCCCAGTAGTGTAATCTACAGTAGGTATGTCATGAATATTAGGACTAGGCACAGAAACTACATTATGAATAATTTGTATAGCAACACCAACAGTAGCCTGAGCAACAAGGTAATCGAATATAGCATCATTCAAATCGGCAGGGCCAGTGTATACGGTATCAGTACCATCTGATACACCAGTTGCGAAAAATTCTAGATTACCGCCATCGAGCTTAATGGTAACTGTATTACCAACGCCAGTTATACCAGCAGTCTTAAGTACAGGACTACCGCCAGTAGTAGAGGTCAAATGAATGATATCAGTCAAACCAGCAGCTACAGGTAATGGAGTCATTGAACCGCCATTGGTAAGGTCGTAACCTGCAATGGTAGTACCGTCATACGGTGTGATTGTATGAGTGCTTGAGAATGTAGGGACAAACTTAGTGTAAGCAATGTCGAATTCTACGTTATTGCCTTCTTCTGCAGCTAAGTAGTCGTACAGGGCATCACCATCAGAAGCACCTACAAACTTGGTATGAGTACCTAAGTATTCAACGCCTGTGCCTGTAAATGATATACCGCCTTGGAATGTTACTGTAACTTCTGAGCCGACATCTTGAGTACCTGCTAAGTGAAGTTGTGGAGCGCCACTAGCAATAGAGGTAATACGAGTTACATCAGCCTCGCCTGCCTCAACAGGTAATGGGGTAATGCTACCGCCGGGAACAGAAGCGTCCATACCAGCAGAATTAGTCCCATGCCATACCATCATACTATGAGTGTAAGTGGTCACTAACGGAGCACCTAAATCTAATAGACGCGGATTCTTCATAGTTACTGTACCAGTAGCCGCAGAGCCATGGCCTACACCATGCCGAAAACGTATAAGGTGAGTAGCACTATTGACAGTGAATTCTACCGATTGAGTTACTGTTTGACCGAGAACCAATGTTCCTAAAGTCTCATCTATAGTGATATTGGATAAGCCGCCACGAGTGGCATCCAAACCAACTTCTCCATCGGTAGCAGTATCTAATACTACGTCTACCTCGTATCGGTAAGTATTGCCGTTGACTAAAGCTACACCATTAGCACCTGAATCCTCTACGCGATACTCCCACATATTTTGGTCAGAAGTGCCAGCAGGATTGAATTGAAATGAATAGTTACCTCCGCCTAGATTAGTCATAACAGTAGTACCCGTATAGACATTAATCATGTCATCAGGCTTAACACTATTACCACCACCAGCTAAAGGGGTATTGGTATGTAAATTTGTGTATTGAGTACCGAGAGTGAATATCTCAGTGCCGTCTAATTTGAGCGAGGTTAGTTCTACCCCGTCCAGAGTGACCTTTGTTATGGTCACTCCGTCTAAAGTTAATTTAGCCATTATTATTTCCTACGTTGTAAATAGGTTAAGGGTAGCACCAGCATCCTCAGTTGTATAGCGGAAGCCGCCAAAACCTGCACCAGCAGAAGCATTGTTAACAGCAACCGGTACTTGCGAGACTGGGACATTACCTGACACTTCACTCATAGTATGAGTTTGGTTATCAAGTTCTGTGTCCACATAATCCTTACGAGTAAGGTGGTCGCTGTCTGTTGGAGCAACTGAACCAGATACTACGCCTGCGACATCAATACCGTCAATAGCAGTTTCGAATTTCTGAACATCGCCATATCGTAATACGACGGTAGAGTTATCAGAAGTACCCGCCTTAAGAGTCATTACAGTATCTAAGTTACCGTCATCAGCAGTTACAGCCATAGTGATATCGTTACCTGCAGACTTGTTAGTAACAGTGAAATGACCTGTAAAGTTATCTATAACACTTGTTATACCGTTATGAGATATTTGTAAATCATCATCATCACCTAGATTCAACTTAACGCTATCTGCATATGAAGCAACAGCATTAATTACCGCCTGGTCCACATAGAATTTATTGGTTAAGTGGGAATTCAATGTCGGTACTGAACTAGCAACAATAAGGCCAGTTATAGTAGCAGCCCCTGCAACTGTCAAATCCTTAACAGTCCAGTCAATAGAAACTAAGTTCGAGTTACCAGAAGTATAGGGAGTCAAACCAGCAATAGTTATGCTGTTGGCTACTACCAAGTCTTTACAAGCCCAATCAAAAGCAGACGTATCTGAATTACCAGCATGCTTCACATCATTACCGGCTATGGTAGCCGACGTAGCGACAGTCAATACACTAGCTGCAAACGGTAGGCTGCTACTATTAATGTCGTCAGAGGTGTATACAATGGCATTAGAGGTATGGTTCGGGTTAGTACCGTAGTGGATATTACCTGAGTTATCTACACCTAAATAGCGCACTTCACCGCCTGAATCAAGCTTGATGCCTACAGCACCTGTACTTGCAATCTCAAGAGGAGCAGTTACATTAGCCAGATTGGATAATACAATTTTAGCGTCGTATGTATTAGCCAATGTGAATGTGTTAGCTGTAGTCAGTATTGAGTTAATTGAAGCAGCACTAGCACTAGCTTTAGTGGCCCAATGTTTAGCAGAATATAAACCAGACTCTACGATTACGTCTTCTGATTCATCTGCCCATTTCTGTGCTTTCAAGACATCAGCGGCAGTTAAAATTACATCAGCAGCAGTAAGCACCACATCCGCATTAGTTGATACTACGTCAGCCGCAGTGATAGCCACAGCGTTGTTCACTGTATCAATATCAACAGAGACTGCCAAAATAGCGTCTAAGTTATCGGCTACAAACTTAATATCGTCATAAGCAGTACCTAAGTACTTAGCTGTTAAGTCTTCGCCAGTTGTGTTACCAATAGCCATTAGTTATTACCTCGTTTGAATAAATTTAAAAAACCCTTCCAACTTGGAGTCGGTGGGGTTGGAAGCCACAAGAATACCATATTACCTATGAGCAGTGAAACAATTAACCACGTAGGGTAGTTGACGTTAGTGACCGCTACGCTATCAACCGTGCCTTGCACAGCAACGGAGTTATCAGAATCGCCTACAACTTTATCTACGCGGTCTGCCTTGACTTCGATGTTATTACCTAAAGTTTGTTCTTTATCGCCTATTACTAATTCGACGTCTGTGTTAATACCGCCTGAACTGCTACCGCCAGTTATGGCATCCATAGCAAAACCTGCCAAGGTTGAGCACCCTGACAAGCTAAGTACAAGCAACATAGTTGCAAAAATTTTCATATTATAATCCTGTTTGTGATAAGTCGGCGGGAGCAGGGTAGTCATCCCAGACCTGTACTGTTGTATCTATTGCTAAATAGGCAAAGTCGCCTTCAAAGTTTTGTGAGCCAGAACCTTCTCGTGCCAATATGCTAGTTAACGTAAGAGGAGTCTGAGCATTAGTTACTGTCTTAAACGTAGAGCCATCAGCCGTGAACGTAACGTTACCGGATGTATTAGTGATAAGAAGCTTAACCCATATATTTATGTTGGTATCAGCAAGTCCGATATCGCTATTAAACACATCGCCATCACTGCCCGAAGTATTGTTCCATTCGAATGAAGTAACAGAACCATCACTCTCGGCGGAGCTGTTTGTATATGCTACTGGTATGCCTAAGTCATCACTAGATACTAAAGGGTAAGAGAAGCCCGAACCATCAGTACCATGCTCACGGTAGATTAGACATACGGACCAATCGTCGCCAGAAGCAAGAGAGATGCCTGAACTTAGAACCAATGGCACTGTGCCATTATGAGTTAAAGCGCCGTTACCGTCGAAGGTAGCAGTACCAGAAAGGGTGACAGCACCTTGTGTAGGTGCCACCGTATTATCAAAGTTCCATTCATAAGTAGGAGCGTGCGCAGATAGCGCACGCCTAATCATCAATGTGATTAGATTAACACTCATAAGGTATCGCCCCTAATAGTGAATGAGATATCTGCTAAAGTAGCATCGGCAGTTCCTTGTCCTACAAAACTAAGACGGTCGCCAGCAGCAAAGCTAGTTAAGGTAGCAAAGGTGAATGTGGCAGTACTAGCTCCTAAAGCGAAGTTTATAGTACCGACATTTGAGCCGTTCTTTTTAATATCTATTGTAGCAGCAGCAGTGGATACCACCTCTGCATATGCCTGACTGCCTACTAAGCTTACAGGTAAATCGAATGGTATAGTAACCACATGAGTAGCTAACTTCTCTGCATCCAATATAACGCCTTGAACAAATCCAGCAACATCTAATGTATTGCTACGATTAACAACAAACTCCTCAGCTTGTTTTATATGGTTCATATTAACGTTAATAGGATTGATTACACCAGCGTTATTATCGTTCAAGTTACCGACGAACAAAGGTAGGTAGCGTAAACGGTAGGCATCTAAGAAGCCTCTAACATCTGTAATATGCTCAAGGTCAGATATCTGCAAGTCAGCCAAATGTAAATCAGGAGCTTGGAAATCTGGCAATTCATTCATAGTATTAATTTCTAGCGTTACAGGTATGTTATCACCTACGCCGTCATGAACCGCAACAACTGCAACACCATCTTCCATGTCGTAAATAACATTGTTAGCTAATAAGTCAATACGAGTATTGGTAGTGGTAGTAGCCTCGTTATAAGTGAAACGTAAAGCACAACCGCCAAACACGTTATTAGATATAGATACATAGGTTGAAGTACCTACTGTATCTAAGTGATTAAGTATCATACCAGAAGAGGCATCTGCTAAGAAAATGTTATTCTCAATAATAGCATCTACTGCATCACCAAAATCAATAACCGGGCCTTCGGTGATTATACCGATACCGATACAGCCAGTAACTTCCGTGTAGCGGGCAACTGTTATATGTTCATGAGTCTGATAATAAGTGTTATACGAGTCACTTGAGTCAGGATAATGACGGCCAATTAGTAAGCAGTCACGAAGTACAGTTTTAGCGTTACCAGTAGCTGAGTTACCGTTACCTACATTTTGAGTACCGCCGAATAATATGCAGTTATCTAATGTAACAACGCCGGTTGAATTATACGTAACCAGTTTGTTATTGGTTGAATTATCTTGTGGGCTGTTATCACCTATTAAGCAATTTTTAAGGACCATATTATCTCGGTTAAATGATAAGCCGAATTTGCCCCAAAATATACAATCAGTACAGAATAGGTTATTAACGTTAAGTAATGGCATCTCATTCCAGTAACAAGCCACGAATGGAATAACTGGTAAGTCTACAGACGAGTTCATATTAAGAGGATAAGTACTACCTCCATCTGAGTTATCATAATCTATCCAAGATACGTGAGTGAAGTGAGATAGCAAATTAAGGTTAGTAGTTAAACCGCCAATGACTATTGTCAATTCGCCGCATTCACGGAACGTAACATAATCCAATTGGATTTTAGCATTGTACTCAGAGAAACCAGTTGTATTTACATCGCCTGCACGGATACCGCACTGCATAGGTAATGTCATACCTTGAATAACACAATGTTTCATAACCCAAGAACCTTTGTTGTTATTGGCTCCACCACCGTCGTTATTAACAATAGTACAACCTGCGCCTTGAGCAATAATGGCAGACGGGTTACTAAGTGTTCCATTAACCACCAAATCGTGATGTTTGAAATATGAAGAGTTAACGCCTTTAAACAAACGTATCTGAACACCGGCTTCTAAGAATACACGAGTACCCTGACCTATAATAAGTGTACCGTTATTGCCTATATGGATATTAGTATCTATAACGTAATCAGTGTTATCAAGCAGAGTTACTGTAGCACCGTCATCAATATCACCGCCAGTGTAAGAACCAAGAGGTAATCTGTCAGGAGAGGTACTCATTAACGAATCATGAGTGACCGAACTAACGGCTGAATCAAGCTTCAAGTCCAATGCAGTCTGTGTAGCCGTTGATATTGGTTTATTGGCATCACTGGTATTGTCAATGTTAGTAATCTCTGTGTCATCTACTTTAAGGTCTAAAGCTGTTTGTTGTGCAGTACTTACAGGTTTCGCTGTATCAGCAGTATTGTCAACATTAGCTAGGCCAACATCAGATTTGGTAGCAGCCGATAAGGTTGCAGTTTGTTGTGTAGCGTCAGAAGTGTTATCAACATTTTCTAAACTTAGGTCAGCAGCTTCAACGCCATGAGGGTTGCCATCTGTAACCAGTCTATGCGTAGTATCCAATGCACCGTAATCACCGCGATGTGCCGTAGTAGAAGTAGTGCCGATACTTACTCCGCCACCGCCACCACCGCTAGGAACTTCCCAAGTGTATAAACCAATTGTGCTAGTAGAGGTTAGTACCTTGCCGCTATTATTAGTGCCAGTAGCAGGAACATGATAGTCGCCGTCAGAACTAGGATGAGTATAGTCATTCGCGTTCTCAGCAATAGTGCCAAGCTTAACTTGTAAAGTACTAGTGAAGTTGATTTCAGTGAGAGCACCATCTCCGATACTATAAGTAGTATCAACGAACACTGCGCCAGCAGGTACATTAGTCTGTACTTGGCTATCGTCAACCTTACCATCAAGAGCAGTCTGAGTGGCTGTACTGACAGGTTTGTTTAAATCAGTAGTGTTGTCTACGTTACCTAAATCAACGTCTGTAGCAGTTGCAGCGGCCAGCGTAGCAGTCTGTTTAGTAGCATCAGAAGTATTATCTATATTCTCAATGCCTAATGTAATTTTGGTAACTGGCGTAACATTGATTATAGGGTTACGGGGGTCGGTCTTGTCAATAGTGACACCTGTACCAGCATCCACATCTTCTATTACGTTAGCTACTGCCGCAGCAGCGCTATCGGCTGACGCCTGCGCTTCTGCTGCTAATGTCTCGACATTGGTGATAACCGCCATATTAGTAGAAACATCAATGATTGATTGTATGTTGTTAGAGCACGTCAATACGTGGTCGAAGTCAGAATCTATATACTTCTGTATATAATCCTGAGCGTCTTGTTTGCTTAAAGCCATCCTGATTTCCTTACGTCTTCTGGTAATGGGTTAAAATTCAATGCGCCTTGACCGTTTGCTTTGAGCAACGTAATCTCTTGCATGAATAGTTGGTGTAGCAATACTGATGCTTTACGGCTATCGCTAGAATTAATACTGGCAAATGCTTTAGAGGCTACAAAGTAACATAAGGCATCTATAAAATTTCGTGGAATGTTAACAAGCACTAACGCAGGGTCTGCGGGTTGTGAAGGCAAAACATCATGATTAGCACGGTAGATTACATGGAACACTGTTTCAGGGTTAATTACATTAACCTCTACTGTGATATGGCCCGGAGTAAAATACGATAGCGGGTCTTCATAATCATTCACTACAAGTGGGTCGCCCAACTCGTCATTCATATACTCAATCATCAATATATTATCATTGAATGGTTTGAACGGTGAATCAGAGATGTATGGGTCTAGCCCACCGGTTTCATCTGAAAAATCACTATGTAAAAAGTATGTGGTTTTGTTGGCTAAATGCCTAACAGTTACTATGTCTTCTTTTAATAAGAACAGGGTGTGTAACTGAGTTAAACCCCTGTTGATATAAGAGATGACTTTCGGATACTTATCAGGGAGAATCTGGTCAGTGTCGTTATCGACATTGGCTGTACCAGCTAATTCTCCAAAAGCAAGTATTTCTAAAAGTTCGTCTAATTGCATGATGTTTCCTTATACTACGTATGATGCGTATGGTGAATCGTCTTCGTCGTCATCCTCGTCTTCCCAAAGGTCAGTACCTTCATTGTAAACTTTCTCTATTTCTACAGAAGGTTTCCAAGGAGTGAGTGCAGTAAGCATAGATATTGTATCAATACAATCATCTTTAACTGAACGGAATCCACTTGGTGAAGCTAGGCTTAGTTCAGCAATATGCTCGACCACTCTTGGGTCAGCTCGTAATTCAGTAGGGTAGTAAATTTTACCTAATTTGAATTGAGGAACAATAACGTTGAATCTTACCATTTTATCGGAGACAGGTCTAATGCCCGGAGCACCTTTATTGTTTTCCGAAGCCAGTACAAAGAATTGATTACGGTTAATCATCTCGCGTTGTATCCAAGGGATGAAGCCTTTCTGTTGTCCAGATATTTCAATACCTACTTGCTGAGGTTTGTACTTCTGACATAGGTCGAATAATTTATCGATGTTTTTACCCATGTCCTGACGCTCTACCATGCCGTCTACCCAGAACCAATCACCGTTGGCATTGTATGCCCATACTGATATAACGCTGAAATCTGCAGCCTGTGCTTCGCTGGTGGCGAAATCGGTTGTTACATAAAAATTATAGAATGCACGTTTACGCATAAGCAATTTACGTTCATACCATTTAATTTCACTGTCTTGAATAAGTCTATCTTCATCGCTCATAATACTTAGCATTAGCTCCTGGTTGAAATCTTTTACTTTACCTTGACGTGCAGCAAACTTATATTGCTTCAACACATAGTCATAGGTAAACCGGTCTTCCCATGAACCATTAAAGTCAGCCCGTTTACAAGGGAACCGCTCACAGATTGGGAATACGTTAACCGCCCATGCACCAGACTCAACAGCCTTGTATAGAGGGTCACGTGCATTAAAGGGTGTGCCTGACCAAATGGTCATGTTGTGTTCTGGGTCGAGTGCGAAGTTAACCGCTTTGTTTACCGTGGCTTCGATAGCCTCAATAACTGTAGCAGACCGTGCATCTTCATCTGAAACCAAATCATCCAGTACTGCTAGCTGTGGACGTTTACCCATTTCTTTAGCACCACGAACACCAGTCTTGGCTCCGTACCCTTTAACAATAGTCTTCTTGCCATCTAGGTTAGTGAACTCCCAACGTACGTCGGTGAACTTCACACCTTTCTTAGGTAAGTAGAACTGTAGGAAATCTGAGTTTTCCCACCGATGCTCTAAATTCTTACGCATATTCTTAACACCATTCTCGATGCTATCCGACACGTACAAGCAAAGGTCAACGTCACCGAAGCCGGGTATCTCA
>JABSQH010000043.1 GCA_013213745.1 Ilumatobacteraceae bacterium
CTTCACCCGCCCATGCGATGAGGAATTCGAGCGCACGTTCGACGGTGAAGTAGGCCAGCACACCACCGACGAGGAACAGCGTGACCGACGACAGCACGAACGGGATCGCGTAGCGCTTCTCCTTGGCGTGCAGTGCTGGCACGATGAACCGCCAGACCTGCCAGAGGATGACCGGCAGCGCGACGATGATGCCGCCGTACATGCCCACGCGCAGACGGGTCTGCAGGCCTTCTGCCGGGGCGGTGATGAACAACTCCGGGTCGCAGAAGTCGGCGCCGCGCGAGGCACACAGATTTTCATACGGCTGCACCAGGAACGCCAGGATCGGGTCGTAGAAGACGACGATCAAAACCATTGCGATCAGCACTGCGAGCGCTGCTCGGATGATCCGCACCCGGAGTTCGGCGAGGTGCTCGGTGAGGGTCATCGTGTCGTCTGGTGGGACTCCCTCTGTCGGGGCTTCAGCCTCCTCGGTGGTCATCGTCGTCAGACGGGGTCGGTCTCGGCGGTGTCGGGAGCGGGAGCATCGGTGGCCGGGCCGACGGGGCTGCCCCAGCTGGGTCGATCGCCAGGCAACGCAATGCGCGATGACCCCGGGTCGCTGATGCCCATCGGGAGGTCACTCGAGTCGATCCGCTGCGTCTCGGCCTGTGACGGATGTGTCCCGTTGCTCGCGTTCGTCGCGCTCGTGGCGTCGGCACCGTTGCTGTGCTCGTCGGGCGACTGCAGATGCGGCGCGTCGATCCACGAGTCGTCGTCACTGGTCTCGTCGGCGAGACGTCGCTCGGCATCGGCCTGCGCCTCGATTTTCTTGGGATCTGCAGCATCGCGCACCGCATTCGCGGTCTCGCGCATCTCCCGCATCGGTTCGTCGAGCGCCGACTTCAGCTCTGACTGAAACCCGTTGCCCATCTTCTTCAGCTCGGCATAAGTACGCGAGAAACGTCGAATCGCGTCAGGCAACTTCTCGGGCCCGAGAACGACCAGCGCAAGCAACAGGATCACGATGATCTCGCTGCCCTGAAGATTGAACACGCGCGCAGTCTACGGCGATGGCATCATCAGGCGGAGTGCAGCAGCGACTCCCCTCACGACTCGACCCGCCGATTGGCTTCGCCCACCGCGGAGCCAAAGCACACGCTCCAGAGAACACGATTGCCGCATTTCAGCTCGCGTTGCGACTCGGCGCGACCGGATTGGAGAGCGACGTATGGCTCACCGCTGAAGGGATACCGGTCCTCGACCACGATGGCGTCGTCCGCCGGGGCCTTCGCAAGCGCTCGATCGCCACCGTCGGCGTCGACGAGCTCCCAGACCACATCCCACAACTGGTCGAGCTGCTCGACACCTGTGGTACCCAGTACCACCTATCGCTCGACACCAAGGACCCCGAGAGCGCTGGCCCGATCATCGAGGTGATCACCTCTTACTCCCCCGACATGCTCGACCGGGTGTGGCTCTGTGAGCCTCGTTTCGAACGCGCCGCCGAGGTCGCTGGATGGCAGACCGGGGTGCACGTCCTCCAGACGACACGTCTCGACAAGATCAGCGAGGGCCCAGAACGCCGCGCCCACCGGCTGAAGTCGGCCGGGATCGACGGGATCAATCTTCACCGCACCGACTGGAACGGTGGGCTGGTGGCCCTCGTTCATCGCTTCGATCTCTTTGCCTTCGGGTGGGACATGCAACAGGACCACGAGCTGCGGGCAGGCATCCGCATGGGACTCGACGCCGTCTACAGCGACGATGTCGACAAAATGGAATTGGCGATGCGCGCCGAGCTGGCGAACCCGGACTGAGGCGCTACAGCCACTGCCAGTTCTGACGAGGCCAGAACACGACGAAGGCACGACCGACCAGATCGTCATCGCTGATCGGACCGATCTGGCGACTGTCTTGGCTGCCGCCGCGATTGTCGCCCATCACGAACACGTGATTCTCCGGCACGAGCACCGGCTCGAAAGTCGCTCCGCAGTTACCGGGCGACACGACGTTGGGGTCGAGATACGGCTCGTTCAGGGCCCGGCCGTCGATGAGCACCTGGCAGTTCGTCAGCATTTCGACTTCTTCGCCAGGCAACCCGATGACCCGCTTGATGAGATCGCGTTCGGACGCCGCCGTGGACTGATGCAGCACGACGACATCGCCACGATTGGGGTCGTGGAGTCGATACGACAATTTGTTGACGAACACACGGTCGCCGCTCTGGAGCGTGGTGTACATCGACGAGCCATCGACAACGAAATGAGCGAGCACGAACGTGCGCACCAGAAACGCCACGAGCAAGGCGACGGCCACGACCACGATCCAGTCGACCAGCGCACGCGTCCCCGGCGACAGGCGACGATCGTCGTTGTCGGCTGCGGGGTCCGTGCGGTCGACGTCGGCTGGATCTGGCGGCGCCGGCGCGTCCGGTGGCGGGGGGAACGTGCTCTCGGTCGTCACTCGGCCTCTCAGCGTACCCGTCGATATGCGTTCGATCAGGACGGCGGGCGATGTTGTCGCAGCTACAGCGTCTCGATCAGCCGCTCGACACGTTCGTCGCGGCTCTTGAACGGGTCTTTACACAACACGGTGCGTTGTGCCTGATCGTTCAGCTTGAGATGCACCCAGTCGACCGTGTAATCGCGTTTGCGCTCTTTGGCGCGACGCACGAATTCGCCACGCAACCGAGCTCGTGTGGTTTGCGGGGGTACGTCGACGGCGGTCTCGATGTCGTCGTCGGTACACACCCGTTCGACGAGGCCACGATCTTGGAGCTTGTAGAAGGGGCTGCGAGCCCGAGAGACGTCGTGGTATTGCAAGTCGAGGAGCTGCACCCGCGGATGCCCGAGCGCCAGGTCGTGCCGCTCGCGGAAGCGTTCGATCAGGCGGTACTTGATGACCCAATCGACTTCACGATCGAGTTTGAGCGGATCGTCCTCGATCGTGCTGATGCAGTGCTCCCACATCTCCAGCGCACGCTGCTCCAGCGGTGGGAACCCGCGCGTTTCGGCGTAGCGCAACGCTCGGTCGAGGTACTCGCGTTGGATGTCGAGGGCGCTCACCTCGCGCCCGTTGGCCAACCGCACCGTTCGACGGCACGTCATGTCGTGACTGATCTCGCGAATCGCCCGGATCGGGTTCTCGAGGGTCATATCGCGCAGAACCACGCTCGGGTCCTCCAACATGCGCAGCATGCACGCCGCCGCACCAACCTTGAGGAACGAGGTGTACTCGCTCATGTTCGAGTCGCCAACGATCACGTGCAGGCGGCGATACCGCTCGGCGTCCGCGTGTGGCTCGTCGCGGGTGTTGATGATCGGCCGGCTGCGAGTGGTCGCCGATGACACGCCTTCCCAGATGTGCTCGGCGCGTTGGGCCAGCGAGAACGTGGCACCGCGGGCGGTCTGCAGCACCTTGCCCGCTCCGGCATAGATCTGCCGGCTGACGAGGAACGGGATGAGCACCTCGGCGTAGTGTCCGAGATCATCGTCGCGGCTGGTGAGGAAGTTCTCATGACAGCCGTAGGAGTTGCCCGCCGAGTCTGTGTTGTTCTTGAACAGGTAGATCGTGCCGCGGATCGACTCTTCTGCAAGGCGCTGCTCGGCCGATTCCACCAGCTGTTCGAGGATCCGCTCGCCCGCTTTGTCGTGGACGACGAGCTCGTACAACGAGTCGCATTCGGGTGTGGCGTACTCGGGATGCGAGCCGACGTCGAGATACAGCCGGGCGCCGTTGTGGAGAAACACGTTCGAGCTGCGACCCCACGACACGACACGCCGGAACAGGTAGCGAGCCACCTCGTCGGGGCTCAGCCGTCGTTGCCCGCGCAAGGTGCAGGTGACGCCGTATTCGTTCTCGAGGCCGTAGATCCGGCGCTCCATCGCCGTCAAGCTAACGGCGCACGGCTCGAAAGCGAAGCTGGACGCCAGGACGCGATTGGGCAATGACCGGGAGATCGTGCGGATCGACCACGGCGATGACCGGATACCCGCCGGTCGTCGGGTGATTGCACAGCATCACGATGGGTTCCCCACCGGGCGTGACCTGCACAGCACCGGGGACCAACCCGGCGCTCGGAATCGACCTCGGCGCATCTTCGATGGTGGTGAACGGTCCGGCGCGCAGCCGTGCGCCGACACGACTGACATCGTCGCCGATGGTCCACCTCCGGTCGGTGAGCGCGGCCAGCCCGCCGACAAATCGATCGACGTGGGGACCTGGCCAGATGCGCACGGTATCTGGGAGCGATCGCATGGGTGCCAGGTCGGCCGCCAGCTCACCTCCGGGGTCAGGCCCGATCGGGTACTGCTGACCCGTCTCGACCGGTGGCGGCCCGAGACCTGACAGCGTGTCGTGACTGGCCGATCCGAGTACCGGTTCGACGTGCACTCCGCCGCGCACGGCGAGATACGACCACGCGCGTGTCGGATGTCGGAGCACTTCGACCACCTCGCCGGCTCCGAGGGTCGATCGCCGGCCGGAGGATGTGTCAGCAACGACGATTGGCTGCGTCGCCCGAATCACCATTCCACCGGCGGTCTCGAAGGCAGCGATGTGGTCGGCGTTGCCTACCAGACGGTTGGCGACCGCGTGACTTGCCGCGTCCACCGGACCGGCGACCGGCACCCCGATGGCGCCTCGACCGATCCGTCCTGCGTCTTGAATCGTCGTCGCCCAGCCCGGTTCGACGATCGTCAACGCCATCGGCTCGTATGCGCTCATGTCGGTCGAAACCGCACCGGCGTGCCCGGCCGCAACAATGCCGGCGAGGCGGCGGTCGTGTCCCAGACCACGCGTTCGGTGCGGCCGAGCAGATGCCAACCACCCGGTGACGTGGACGGGTAGACCGCTGCGTAGTGCGCGGCAATGGCGACCGACCCTGCGGGGACGCGAGTGCGTGGGTGCGCTCGACGCGGCACGTGCAGTGCCGGATCGAGGCCGTTCATGTAGGCGAAGCCGGGACTGAACCCGCAGAATGCGACGCGATAGTCCCCCGCAGCGTGTCTGTCGACGACGTCGTCGACAGACATCCCGGCATGCTCGGCGACCTGCGCCAGGTCTGGCCCGTCGTAGACGACCGGAATATCGATCGGCGTGGCAGCCGATTCGGCCGCACGCGGTCGCACCTGGTCGAGCAATTCGCCGACAACGTCGAGCGCCCCGGGAGCGCAGCGCACGACGATCGAGTCTTCGGCGGGAAGCACGTCGACGATGATGTCGCCGATCGCCGTCGACTGCAGAACACCGGCGGCCCACTCTGCGGGATCGGCGACATCGTCGACCCACCACGCATTTGGACCGTACGGGCGGCGCAACACGACAGTTCAGGCAAAAGCCTCGATGTCGACACCGGCACGGGCGAGTGCGTGGCGCACAGCGCTGGCGATCGCCACGGCTCCCGGGGTATCGCCGTGGACGCACAACGATCGAGCGGCGACGTTGATCGTCGACCCATCGACGGCGACCACGGACTGATCGACCGCCATCTGCACGACGCGCCGAGCGATCACGTCGGGATCGCTCAGGACGCTGTTCGGCTCGCGCCGGGAGATGAGGCCGCCATCGGGCCGATACGCCCGGTCGGCGAACGCCTCGCCGACCGGTTCGAGTCCGCGTGCAGTGGCTGCCTGGAGCAACTCGGAGTTCGGCAGTGACAACATCTTCAGGCGGTCGTCGTACTCATGGGCAGCCGCAGCCACTGCGTGTGCACACCGTTCGTCGCTCGCTGCGGCGTGGTATAGCGCACCGTGTGGCTTGACGTACGTGACGCGGCTGCCGGCCGCACGTGCGAATCCGTCGAGCGCGGCAATCTGATACAGCACCGCGTCGCGCAACTCCTGGGTCGTCATGTCGATGTGCCTCCGGCCGAAGCCGAGCAGATCGGGAAACGACACCTGCGCACCGATCGCAACACCGTTGGTTGCGGCACCTGCGCAGGCCGCCCGCAGCGTGCTCGGATCGCCCGCATGGAATCCGCAGGCGATGTTGGCGCTGGACACGATCGCCAACATGGCCGAGTCGTCACCGAGACGCCAGTTGCCGTACGACTCGCCGAGATCGCTGTTGAGATCGACGACGGACACGATGGCGATCGTAGGAGCTAGGGCTCGATGCTGAGCGCCTGGAGCCGGTCGCGGCGTAGGCGCCGCGACCGCAGCGCTACTCGACCGCCGAAGCCGGGTCGAACCGATGGAAACATCGACGACCGTTGTTGCGCGACAACTCCGCGATCTCGAGGTCGCTCGGTGGGATGTCTCGTTCAGGACCGGCGAGTGCTGCGGTCCCGACAGCGATGGCCGCCGCCCGGTCGAGCCCGTCGGTCCACGTGTCGGCCAGCCGCGTGCGGATCGTTTCGGCATCGCCACCGATTGCGGCGTAATCGCGTTCGTCGACGACGGTTCCGTCGTAGAGGATGTGGAACATCTGATCGCCGTCGGCCTCGTGACCGACCTCGGCCACCAGGATCTCGACCTCCATCGGCTTCATCTCGTGGGTGAAGATGCTGCCGAGCATCTGGGCGTAACTGTTGGCCAAGCTGCGCGCGTCGACATCGTCGCGCGAGTACTGGAACCCCTTGAGATCAGCGGCGCGTACACCGGCGACGCGCAACTGATCGAACTCGTTGTAGCGACCGACCCCGGCAAAGGCGATGCGATCGTAGATCTCGCTGATCTTGCGCAGTGTCTGCGACGCGTTCTCGGCCACGATCACCACCCCATCGACAAAGCGCACTGCCACCAATGCTCGACCGCGAGCGATGCCCTTGCGGGCGTAATCAGCGCGGTCCTTCATCATCTGTTCCGGAGCGACGTAGAACGGCATGCTCATCGGCGCAACTCCGAGACGATGGCGTCGAAGCGGCCGGCGAGATCGTCGTCTGCAACGCGGGTCCATCCGTCGGCCTCGATGGTGGCGACGACCGGGTAGATCCCACGCAATACGTCGGGGCCGCCGGTCGCCGAGTCGGCATCGGCGGCCTCCCACAGGGCGCGTGAGACCAGGTCGATGGCAGCGTCACGCGTCATGTCGATTTCGAAACCGACCTTGATCACGGTGCCGGCGTGCAGACTGCCCGACCCGGTCGTGACGAAGTCCTTCTCCTCGTAACGTCCGCCGGTGGCGTCGAAATCCCACAGGCGGCCTGTCGCCCGGCGCAGGTCGTAGCCGGCGAAAATCGGCACGACGACCATGCCCATCATCGCCTGCTGCAGGTTGCCGCGAACCATCATCGACAGTTGGTTGGCCTTGCCTTCCAGCGAGAGCGGAGCTCCCTCGACCTTCTCGTAGTGCTCGAGTTGCAGCTGAAAGAGCCGGACCATCTCCATTGCGGTCCCGGCTGCGCCGGCGATCGCGACCGCGCTGTGGCGGTCGGCTTGCACGACTTTCTCCATCGAACGATGCGAGATCAAGTTGCCCGAGGTGGCGCGGCGGTCACCGGCGATGACGACACCACCGTCGTAACGCACCGCAACACAGGTCGTGGCGTGCGGGACCGCAAGCTCACTGACATCAGCGACGCCATCACGCCCGTCGAGTCCGACGCGGCGCAACAGCTCCGGAAAATTCGATCCCGGATCGTCGCCGGGATCGAACCAAGGAAACGACACGGACTACTGCCCGCCCTTTTGCACGTACGACTTGACGAAGTCTTCGGCGTTGGTCTCGAGCACTTCGTCGATCTCGTCGAGCAGGTCGTCGAGTTCGGCCTTCAGCTTCTCGCCAGTCTCGGTGGTCGCCTCCGCTGGTTCGGCAACGGTGGCTCCCTCCGACGAGCGTGACGACTTGGACTTCTGCGTGCGTTCTGCCATCAGCGAGCGATGCTCCTTCGTAGTCGGTCGGCGGTTGAGTTCACTGGCCGAGTCGGTCGAGGAGTTCCCCCGCCGTCTGCGCCTCGTCGATCACGCTAGCAACGTGGTCGGCGGTACCGCGGAGTGGTTCCATCATCGGCACTCGGCGCAACGGGTCGCGACCGATGTCGAACACCAACGAGTCCCAGTTGGCCGCCACGACCTCGTCGGGGAACTTCGACAGGCAACGCCCACGAAAGTACGCCCGCGTCGTGGTCGGCGGGTGATCGACTGCGGTGTCGACCTCCTCGGGTGCGACGAGCGTCTGCAGTCCGGCCCGCAGCGCCAAACAGCGATCCTCCCGCAGATCGTGGTACTGCAGGTCGATCGCCTTCAATCGCTGATGTCCAGCGGGGATGTCGTGACGCTGCGCATAGCCGTCGACCAGACGCTGTTTGGCGACCCAATCGACGATGTCGGCGACCGATGCAGGATCGCGTTCGAGCCCGGTGAGGACGCGTTCCCACCGATCGAGGATGTCGGGACCGGTGTGCGCGCCGACGCAGGTCAACCCATGGCTCAGTTCGTACTTGCGGGCCCGCTCGAGCAGACCCCACTGAACCTCGAGCGCAGTGGCCCGTGATCCATCGCGCAGCATGATCGTTTGACGCAGCGTCGGGTCGTGGCTGACCTGGCGGATCGCCGCCACCGGATTGCCGAGGAGCCACTCGTCGCCGAGCACGTCGTCTTCGATCATGGCCAACACGATCGCCGTGGTGCCAACCTTCAGGTAGGTCGCAACCTCGCTCATGTTGGCGTCACCGACGATGACGTGCAGACGGCGGTACTTCTGGGCGTCGGCGTGCGGTTCGTCGCGGGTGTTGACGATCGGACGCTTGAGCGTCGTCTCGAGCCCAATCTCCTCTTCGAAGAAGTCGGCGCGCTGGCTCAGCTGATATGCGACGTCGTCGCTGGGGCGGCCAGGGAGTTCACAGCCGACCTTGCCGGCCCCGGTGAAGACCTGCCGAGTCACAAAGTGCGGCGTGATCTGTGCGGTCAACCGACCGAACGGCACCTCGCGGGCCATGAGATAGTTCTCGTGGCAGCCGTAGCTGTTGCCCTTACCGTCGGAGTTGTTCTTGTGGACGATGATCTCCGCGCCGTCGTCGAGCAACGAGGTGGCCTCGATCATCGACCGCCGGATGATCTCCTCGGCGGCGCGATCCCAGCGCACGGCCTCGTAGGCGGTGGTCACCTCCGGGATCGATATTTCGGGATGGGCATGGTCGACGTAGTACCGGGCGCCGTTGGTCAGCACGGCGTTGACGAGCGTGGTCTCGACCTCCGGAGCGAGCGCGTCGTCGAGCGAAAACCCACGTGCGTCGTTGGCGGGCTGTTCGTCTTCGAAGTCCCACCCGATACGGCCGCGCTCGCGCATCGTCGCTGCGACATAGGCATTGATCAGCATCGACGACGCCGACACCGGGTTGTTCTCACCACCGCGGACGACGATGCCGTACTCGGTCTCGATTCCGCAGACCTTCGGCAGCGCCATGGACGCAACCTATCGGACGCTTAGTTGACTTCGAAGGTCAAGCCGGCGTGTTCGACGAGGCGTTCGAGGTAGGGCTGGCCGAGCGCGGTCGAGGGTGTCCAGAAACCACCGCCGACATCGGCGTCGACCAACTCGGCAGCTGCCTCGACGAACATCTTCGCCGTCGAGCCGTAGCCGGGATCGCGGTCGCCCGTGACGGTCACGCCGAGGTGATGGGTGGTCGTCCCCTCGACGCGGCCATGAAAACGAATGTCGAAGAACCCGGCGGATTGCTGCTCGGGCGATGGTCCCTCCCCTGGCGCCGGCATGAACCGTTCGAACAACGACCTCACGGGGCCGAGCCGACCGGCGGTCATCACCGATGCCATCGTGGCGCTCATCGCCCCGGCGGCGGCGCGCCCGGTGAGGCCATCGCCGGTCATCATCGATTCGCCGTAGGTGAAGTCGTGACCCCAGGGTTGGCCGAGCAGGGCGTGGGAGCGCAGCACGACGCGCACGTTGATCACCGCCATCACGAAGGTGGCCAACCAACTCTCGAACTCTTCGTCGTATTCGGGCCACGTCACCTCGGGTTGCGCAGGGCCGGTGCGTTGGCCGAGGGGAGCCAGCGCGTACGGATTGGCCAGCGCCGCGCGCACCGCTGGGTCGCCGGCTTGCTCGTCGAGCATGTTGAGCATGCTGGCCGCCGTACCGCCACTGAACGCACTGCGTGCTGCTTTGACCGCCATGCGGACCGCGGACGCGGGTTCACCAAACCGTTCGAGGGCGTGTTGTTGCAAGAACATCACGCCGAGATCGGAGGGCACCGAGTCGAATCCACACGTGTGCACCACGACGGCGCCGGTCGTCTCAGCCCGCTCCTGATGCGCATCGATCATGCGCTGCATCCACTGGGTCTCGCCGGTGAGGTCGCAATAGCGGATCCCGTGCTCGACCACTGCCTCGATCAAGGTCGATCCGTAGAGGGCATAGGGGCCCACGGTCGAGGCGACCACGTGTGTCGACGCGCACAGCTCATCGAGCGCCGATCGATCGTTGGCGTCGGCCACCAGCTGGGGAACGTCGGCGCCGGTGTCGGTAGCCACCTCGGCGAGCTTGTCCGCGCTTCGGCCGGCGATCGCCCAGCGCAGCGTGGCGTCGTCGCCCGCGCCGAATCGCTCGACCATGTAGCGACACATGATCTGGCCGACGAAGCTCGTCGCGCCATAGACGACGACGTCGTAGTCGCGTGCGCTCACAGGTATTGCCCGGTCTGGACCCGCTCGATCGCCCGCCCGCCCGCGAGATCCGACTCGTCCTGCTCGGTGACCAGGGTGCGGATGAACACGATGCGTTCGCCCTTCTTGCCGGAGATCTTGGCCCAGTCGTCTGGGTTCGTGGTGTTCGGGAGGTCCTCGTGTTCTTTGTACTCCTGCTTGATCGACGCCAGCAGGTCGGCGGTGCAGACACCACGCGCTCCCCCGTCGATCACCCGCTTGATCGCCAACTTCTTGGCTCGACGGACGACGTTCTCGATCATCGCTCCGGAGGCGAAGTCCTTGTAGAACAGGATCTCCTTGTCGCCGTTCTGGTAGGTGACCTCGAGAAAACGGTTGGCCTCGTCCTCGCGGTACATCTCGGCCACGGTGGCCTCGATCATGTCCTCGATCGTCTCTTCGGCGCTGATCGGGATCTCGTCGGTGAGGTACCTGGCGAACACGGCGCCGGCGGCACCGGCGTCGGGGCGCTCGATCTTGATCTTCACGTCGAGTCGTCCGGGCCGCAGAATCGCCGGGTCGATCAGGTCCTCGCGGTTCGTCGCGCCGATCACGATCACGTTGCGCAACCCCTCGACACCGTCGATCTCCGCCAAGAGCTGGGGAACGATGGTTGATTCCATGTCGGAGCTGATTCCTGATCCACGCGTCCGGAACATCGAGTCCATCTCGTCGAAGAACACGATCACGGGCCAACCCTCGTCGCTCTTTTCGCGGGCTCGTTGGAACACCAGGCGAATCTGTCGTTCGGTTTCACCGACGTACTTGTTGAGCAGCTCGGGACCCTTGATGTTGATGAAGTAGCTACGACCCTTGCCTTCGCCGACTCGGTCCGCGACCTTCTTGGCCAAGCTGTTGGCCACGGCTTTGGCGATGAGTGTCTTACCGCAGCCCGGAGGCCCGTACAACAAGATCCCCTTCGGTGCGGGCAGCCGGTGCTCGGCGAACAGGTCCTGGTGGAGGAACGGCAGCTCGACGGCGTCAGCGATCTGCTCGATCTGATCATCCAGTCCGCCGATGTCGGTGTAGGAGATGTCGGGGACCTCTTCGAGCAGGAGGTGCTCGACCTCGGGCCGAGGCAGTTTCTCGAGTAGCAGATTCGACTGCACGTCGAGACGTAGGTGATCGCCGCTACGAATATGGGTCCCCCTGATGGCATCGGCGAGTTCGCAGATCCGCTCCTCGTCGGCACGTCCGATGACGACGGCGCGAACGCCGTCCTCCATCACCTCTTTGACCGTGACGACCTCGCCCGTGATCTCCGGCGTGCGCGCGAGCACGACGTTGAAGCTCTCGTTCAGGACCACTTCTGCTCCTCGATCGAGCAGCTCGTGGTCGATGTCGGGATGCAGCGAGACGCGCATCTTGCGGCCACTGGTGAGCACGTCGACGGTGTCGTCGTCGTTCTTGCCGACAACGACACCATATGCCGACGGTGGCTGGCTCAGCTTGTCGACCTCGTCGCGCAGCGTGGCGATGTGTTCGCGGGCCTCGCGCAGCGTGTACGACAGCTTCTCGTTCTGGCCGACCGCTTGCGCCAACTGGCCCTTGGTCTCCAGCAGTCGCTCCTCGAGCGAGTGCACTCGCTTCGGCGCGTCGGCGAGACGGGCGCGCAGCGAAGCGATCTCATCGTTCAGCTGATCGATTTGACCATGAAGTTCAGCGGTATCTTCGGTCATGGGTGGAATGTACACCTGGCACCCCGGTAGGTGTTTGCACGTGCCACGCCGTGTAAACTCACGACACCATTTCGAAACATCGAACGGAGTTGCGACACATGAAGGTCTGGATCGATCAGGATCTGTGCACCGGCGACGGCCTCTGCGAGGAGATCGCCCCCGACGTCTTCACCCTGCTCGACGACGGACTGGCGTATGTCGTGGAGGGCGACAAGGTTTTTGCCGAGGCCAAGGGCAACCCGCAGGGCGCCGAGGGCCTCGCCGAGATACCTGACGGCCAGCTCGAAGCCGTCATCGAATCCGCCGAGGAATGCCCCGGCGAGTGCATCTACATCGAACCCTGAGCTCGGCCGGCTCACGCTCGCCGTCGTGAGCCCACGGTGAACGCGTGTCAACGTCTACGGTGCTAACCGATAAAGACGCTGGCTGAACCGGCGGTGCACGACGCAGCAAGCGACTCCACTGCGACTCCGGCACGCCGGCGTAACGCCCGGGGCGAAGGCGACAAGCTGCGCGCCGAGCTCCTCGATGCGGCGACCGACTTGATGGCCACGCACGGCGACATCGACAGCATTTCTCTGCGGGCCGTGGCACGACGCGCTGGCGTGTCGGCGACTGCGGTCTATCGCCACTTCGACGACCATCTCGACCTGTTGCGCGAGGCGGTACGTGCCAACTGGGCGGAGTTCCTCGGTGCGCTGGCCGATGTCCAAGCGCGCGCGACGACCCTCACGAGCGCTTCTCCGCCATGGGTCAGGCCGATGTCTCGTTCGCGATCAACCGCCCGGGTCAGTACCGGGTGCTGTTCTCCAACAAGATCGACCTCGGGGCGCTCGACGGTGCGGTCACCACCGATGGGGCCACCGCGCTCGCGCTGCTCGTGGACACGGTCGCCATCTTGCGAGTGCAGGGAGATGGCCGCGACGCGTTCTTTGTCGCGGTCCAGGTGCATACGTGGATCCACGGCATCGTCGACCTGGTCGGCACGCACCCGAACGTCGATTGGCCGACGAGTGACACGCTGCTCGAGGGACTGAGCGCAGCGCTCGACCTCGACAGAGCGTGCTGAGCGCTACCGCCCCAGAAACCGAGCGACGCTCAGGAACCCGGTGTGGGCCACCATGCGATGGTCGGGCCGCACTGAGGCTCCGTCGATGTGCCAACTGCGGTGCAGCACCTCGATCGTACGAGCATCGATCCACTTGCCCTTCATGGCATCGCGCGCCTGTTGAGCCTGCGTGATCGACGGCGTGTACGCAACAGCGATGGCCCCGGGCGCCAGCGCCGCTTCGAGGTGGGGGATCACGCGCCACGGTTCGGGGAGATCGAGCACACCGCGGTCGAAGGGGCCGTCTTGTACGTCGATGCCCTCGTAGCTGTCGGCGATCCGCACCCGGTAGCGGGCAGCGGCGGCGTCGCCGAGGAACCCTTCGACGTTCTTGCGCGCCCGATTGGCGAAGTCCTCGCGTAGCTCGTAGCCGACCACGTCGGCGCCGTATCGCAACATCGTCGTCGACAATGCCCCCGATCCGACGCCACTCTCGAACACGCGGCACCCAGGGCCGATGTCGGCGAGAATGCAGATCGGACCGAGGTCTTTCGGGTAGATCACCTGCGCGCCACGCGGCATCTCCAACACGTAGTCCTCGAGGGTAGGCCGCAGTGCGGTGTATTCCGCGCCCTTGGTCGAACGAACGACGACCCCCGGGGTAGCACCGACGAGATCCTCGTGGGCGATCAGACCGGCATGGCTGTGGAACTCACCGTCGTCGGCCAACTCGATCAGGTACCGCCGGCGTTTCTGGTCGAGGAGCAGGACGCGGTCGCCGTAAGCGAACGCGCCGCTCACAGTTGTTCGAGGGCGGTCTGCGCGTCGGCGTCGGCCTTGGCGCGCAGCGCCGCCAAGCTGATTCCCGCCCGCCGGGCGGCTCGTCGACGGATCGGCTTCGAGGTGGCGACGGTCAAGAACGCGCCCATCCCGAGGTGGTACACGCCGAGCGTCTCGGGCTGTTTGCCCACGTACCGCTTGACGAACCGCCGCCCGTAGTAGCCAACGGCGACGACCCTCCAGAACGCGCTGCCGCCGAGCACACCTTGGCGCACGACATTGCGGCGCAGCGCAACCGACGGTCGGTAGTAGTACGGGATGAGCGCCATCAGATCCGGCGGATCTCTACGACCGCTGACGCCTTCTTGCCCGCCCGTTTGCCGAGCAGGAAAAAGATGATCAACAGCGCGATACCGCCGCCGGCGGCGATCGCCGCAATCGGGGTCTTCTTGTCGTCGACGCGTTGTTGGACATCGCCCTGCAGCGCTTTGAATTGACGCTCGATGTCGTTGGGCGTGATCGTTTCGGTGTCGGCCATCGGTCCTCCCGCGCTACTTCGGCTCGTTGTTCAAGGTCGACTTCTTGATCCGCGAGACGGTCACCGCGAGGATCGCGATCGCCACTGCCAGCACGATCAGGTAGGCCAGCCACGACAAGGATCCACTCGCCGATCGATCCCACTCGGTCTGCAGGAGACGCAGCAAACCGACCAGCACGAAGACGAGGCCGACTCCGAGCAGCAGCGCTGCCGCCGCTCCGAAACCCAGCCAACGCCCTGCACCCTTCAGCGGGCCGACGGTCTCCTGTTTGGCGTACGCCTTGACGGTGTCGACGATTTCTCCGAGCGAAGGATCGTCAGGCTTCGGCGTGTTCGACTCCGGCACGACGTTGGTGTCTATCACACGACGACGACGAATCCCACCAGTCTCACGCTCAACGGCGACCGCTCGTCACGGCGCTTCGGCATCGGTAGCTGTCGACGGCGGGAGGCCGGCATCGTCGACGAGGTACGCAGTCGTCGAAGGAAACGCGAACGTGCTCCCGGCGCTCTCGACCAGCTCGAAGATCATCAGCAACAGCTCCTCTTGAATTCGTTGGAACTCGGGAAACCCGTCGGTGTCGACGCGCGCCCGCACTTCGATGTCGATCGAGGACGCGCCGAATTTCACGACGCGCACTCGCGGATGATCGGCGTCGACCACGACGTCGGGATGATCGCGCAGCGCAGCGTCGACGGACTGCACGATCATGCGCAGCTGATCGATCGTCGTCTCGTAGCGCACGCCGACGACATGCAGGAACTGAATGTGCCGGCGCTCCGAGAAGTTGGTCACCTTGAACCGGCTGACGTCGGAGTTGGGCAGCACCACCCGCGTGTCGTCGAGCTTGCGAATGCTCGTCGATCGCGGCCCGATCTCTTCGACCTTGCCGAAGTCGTCGTCGATCCGCACGTTGTCGTCGACCGCAAACGGCCGGTCGGCGTACAACGTGATGCCACCGATGAGATTCTCGAGTGTGCCGGTCGCGGCAAGTCCGACCGCCAGGCCGACCACGCCCGCCCCGACGCCGAGCCCGACCGTGGGGATCCCCAGGCGCGACAGGCCAACCCAGGCCAACGCAAACGCGCCGGCGACGCTCACGACTTTGCCGACAAGGCGCAAAAGGTGAGCATCGACGGTTCCATCGCTGATTCGGGGTGTCGAGATCACCCACTCGACCACGAGCTTCGCCAGGAGCCAGAACGCCCAAGCGGACATCGCCCAGAACACTGCAGTGACCAAGAGATTGGCGATCGTCGCGACATCACCGCTGTGATTGACCTGCTCGACCATGAACCGGCGGGCGGCGGTGATCAAGACGATGAGGACGATCGGTGTCGACAGCCGGAAGACATACCCGCTGACCGACCCCTGCGTCCCGCGCCGCCCGACGTACCGGTACCACAGCAGCGCCGCGACGACGACCACGAGCACGATGACGACATCGACGAGCACCTTCCACAGTGGCGTGCCGAGCACCGTCGAGTCGAACACGTCGGGCAGTGCGTTGACGAGCCAACGCGGCACGAGATGCCCCGTCAAGTCCGCTTCCTCTTGCACCCAATCGCCGACCACCACGTCCTCATTGACCGGCAAGTCATCGACCTCCTCACGCCAGCCCGGAAGGCTGGCGACGGTGTCGGTCGAGAACAGGTACTCCCCCGATCGTGAGCCTTCCTCGACGCGCTCGATCGTGATCTCGGTGCCAGGCAGGGTGTAGCTCGTGAGCCCACCGCCGAGCAGCACCGCAGATTCATCTCCCGACGGGAGGGTCACGTCGCGTTGGGCCTCCGCCTCCTCCACATCGTCGATGTCGGGAATCTCGTCGACGTCGGGCGCGGGGAGTCGATTGAGGATGTCGGCAAGGCTGGCGAAGGTGGTCACGCCTACCTCTTCGAGGTTGGCGTCGGCGACGTCGGACAGGTCGAACAGCGCCTCCACATCGGACAGCGCGGCCGAGAACGCCAACTGCGTCGCCTCACTGCGGTTCCGCTCATACTCGATGAGCAACTCCTCGAGCAGCGCAACCTGCTCGAGAAAGGCGAGATACGTGGCCTGCGGGCTCGAGGTGTCGAGCGGCTCGAGCGGGTTCTCGGCCGCGGCGTGGGCAGCGCCCCCACCGGCCAGCGTCAGACACAGCACGAGCGCAACACCGACACCGACGAGGCGTCGCGTCGCGCGACACCACCGGTCGAAATGGCGATTCATGCAAACGACGCTACGAGAGGCGGAATCTGAGCATGGCATCGACGTCGTCGAGGATCGAGTCGAGTTCGTCGAGGCGCGCCGTCGGGCCCGGCGCCGCAAGCAACCGGTAGCGATCAGCGGCGCCGATGGGTGCGAGCGTGCCCAGGTGGTACGTGGCAACAACCGGATCGTCGGCAATCTCGATGTCGTCGGCGTCGGCGTCGAACTCCCCGAGTTCGGCCGCCAATGCGAGCGTGGAGCGAACGCGGTCGAGCGCCCCGGCAACGCGTTCGTCGAGGCCGTCGACATCGGCGTCCTCCTCGGGCCACGGGTCCACGTCGGCGAGCGGATAGGGGTCATCGGGCAACCAGGCGTTGACGCGGATCCGTTGCATGCCGACTGCGATCAACGCATATCGCCCTTCGTCGAGCGCCTCGATGTTGACCATTCGCGCCAGCGTGCCGATCATCGAGCGCTGGTCGCCACCGCCGGCCTCGCGGCCGTGGGTGATCAACGCTTGCCCGAACTCGGGCTCGCCGTCGGCCTGCAGGCAGTCGATGACCATCTGCCGATATCGCGGCTCGAACACGTGCAGTGGGAGCACGCCTCCCGGAAGGAGCGGAGAGCCGAGGGGAAACATCGGCATGACCGCCACGAGTTCGCAGGCTAGTGGTCGATTCGTTACGGCGCTGGGCCGAGGTCAGCAGCGCTCGGACCCGCTGGAAACGTGTCGAGCCGTTCGCTCAGAGCGAGCCACAGCGGACGGTGCTTGTCGTCGACGGTGACGTCGGGCGTGTTCAGGATCAAGACGAACTCGACGGTGCCCGCATCACCCTGATCGAGGTACCCGGCAAGCGCCTTGACCGCAGGGGGGTCGACGTCGAAGGGTTCGTTGTTTAGGGTGCCGGTCTTCCCGGTGAGGCGTCCCGCCACCGGCGTGTCGACGAATTCGAACGTGAGCGTGCCGCGCTCGCCGGCGACCGCCATCCCGTCGGCGACCGGTGTCTCCCCGAGGAGGTGGATCACTTCGAGCACGGCGTCGCAGGTCACGCGATTTTGCGGATGAAGACCCGAGCCGTCGAAGAAGTTGACGCCATCCATCGGCACGCCGGCGCTGCGCAACACCCGGTCCATTGCCGTCAACCCCGCGGCGCGCGTCCCCTCGCCGGCGTCGACGACTCCAATCTCCTTGACCATCAACTCGGCGGTGTTGTTGTCGCTGTTGGTGAGCATCACGGCCAACACGTCAGCTAGCGGCGCCGATTGCACGGTCGCGATCTCAACAGCAGCCGGGTCGGCGATGCCGATCGTGCTGCCGTTGTTGACCACCACGCCACGCGCCTCGAGCAAGCGCTCGAACTCGTCGGCGGCAGCATCGACTGGATCCGACGACGGCCCACTGTTGCCGAGCTCCCGGCCGCCGTTCACGAACAACGCGTCGTACGGACCGGCGTCGACGAACGCCACCCCGGGCCCCCACCCGTCGACGGCGTATTCATCGTCGTAGCGCGTTCCATCACCGATCACGGCTCCGCCGACCACTTGCACGCCGGCGGCGACGACCGCGTCCGCAAGCGCGTCGAGCGACGTCGTGTTGAACGCCGGGTAGAAGTCGTCCTCGATCGGATAGTCAGCCGTCGTCAAGAGCGGGTCTCCCCCGCCGATGAGGTAGAGGTCGCCGGTGACGATGCCATCGACGATCGGAGGTGAGGTCACGCGTGTGGTGAAACGATGTTCGGGTCCGAGCACCTCCCAGGCAGCAAGCGCGGTGAGCAGCTTCTGATTGCTGGCCGGGATCACCGGCACATCGATGTTCGTCGACGCCGCCAGCACGCCGTCGACCGCAATCGCCGCGCAACTGTCACTGCTCACAAAGGTGAAAACGGGCTCGACGGCTTCGGCCAATCGGTTGACGGACGCCACGAGCGCGATCGGATCCGGTGCTCGCCGATAGTCGAACAACTCGACATCGAGGGCATCAGCCATCAAACCCTCGTCGTCTTGGTCGTTGTCGCTCTCGTCCTGCGTCGTCGTGGCAATGGAGCCGTCAGCGGATGCGTCTTCGAACTCTCGGGCGTTGTCGTAGCTGTCCGCACGTTCGTCACTCCACTGGAAGAGCGCCAGCAACCCGATCGCTGGGAGCACCGCCACGATGAGCAATGCCAACAGTGGCGTGCGCGGATAACGCGCCGGCTGGCGGACCAGATCGAGCCGCATGCCCCCTGTGGTGTCATCGGCGGCACCGATGGGCGGCACCGAACCAGCGCGTTGTGCCTCGGTCGGCGCACCGGTGTCGTCGTCTGATTCGCCGGTCATCGCGGACCGAGGTCGGCGGGCGTCGGCCCGGCCGGGTAGGTGGCCAACGCATCGGCGAGTGCGTTCCACGTCGGCCGATACTCGCTCTGGTCGGAAATCGTCGGACCGTTGAGGATCAGCACGTACTCGATCGACCCGCCTCCGTCGACCGGCACGTACCCAGCGAGCGCCTTCACCGCCGGTGGATCGATGTTGAACGGCGGGTTGTTCAGCGTGCCGGTCTTGCCGGTCAGCAGACCTGCGAGGGGGTGGTCGACGAAGACGTCGACGAGCGTCCCGCTCTCAGCTGCCACCGGCAGTACCGACCCGAGATCGGTGCGCGCCAGCACCGTGAGCAGAGCGGAACACGTGAGCTGATTGCCAGGCGCCAGGCCGGAGCCGTCGGCGACGACGAGCCCCTCGGTGGCGACGCCCCAGTCCGCCAGCGTGGCGATGACGGCGTCGGCCCCGGCCGTTCGACCGCCCTCGCCGCTCGTTGCGAGACCGATCTCTTTGAGCACGAGTTCTGCGGTGTTGTTGTCACTGTTCAGCAACATCTCGGCAACGAGTTCCGACAGCGGAACCGACTGGATCGAGGCGAGCTCGACCGCATCGGCGGGTGCCGTCCCCGTGCCCGGCTCTCCGCCAACGGCGATGCCACGTTCTTCGAGCAGCCGCTGGAACTCACGCGCTCCGGCAAGGTTCGGGTCGGCGTTGCGCTGAGCGTCGCCGAGGACACGAGCGTCGTTGACCAACAACGCGTCGTAGGGCCCGGCATCGAGCCCAGCGACGCCATCGCCCCACCCGGGTGCGTACCACTCGTCGTCGTAGCGCGAGCCATCGCCGATCACACCGCCTTGCACGCTGCTCACACCTGCGCCGACGAGATCGTCGGCGAGCTGTTCCAGACGCGTCTCGAAGAACACCGGATAGCGCTCGAGATTCGACGTTGGATACCAGTCCGACGTCAACAAGGGGTCGCCACCGCCGACCAGATACAGGTCGCCCGTGACCGTACCGTCGACGGGCGACGCGGCAGCGGCAGCACTCGTCTCGTACACGAAGTCTGGACCCAGCACCTCGAGCGCCACAGCAGCGATGAGGATCTTGTGAGCGCTGGCTGGGATCAGGGCAGCGTCGGCGTTGAGGGCGGCGACGGGAAGACCGTCGACGGACACCGCGGCGCAGCTCCGGTCGTTCAACGATGCGAGTACCGGCGCCAGGTCGGCGGCGAAGGCATCGACGCTGGATGCTCTGGCCAGCGCAGCTGGCACGCGCCGCACCGTGAACAGTCCGGTGTTGAGTGGCTCGCCCACCGTGACCCCGGCGGCGACCGGCGCAGTCGCGGGCACCGGTTCAGCGGCATCGCTTGCGTCGGCGCGATCGTCGGCCCACCGATAGACCGCGAATAGGGCGAAGGCCGGGATCGCAGCAATCGCCAACACGACGAGGAGCGGGCCGACGAGAGGACGCCGGCGACGAGCGGTCACCGGGTTCTCCGACTCCCGTCGGCGACGAGGTGGGCCAGCGCCGCAACGGCGCGTTCGCCGCTCGGATAGCAGTAGCGGCCGCTGACCCGCACGGCGGCCGGCCCGGCGTTGTCGGGGTCGGCGGTGGCCAGCTCGGTGGCGACGAGGATCGGCTTGCCGGTCGACTCGCTGAGCGCTGCCGCCGCCTCGGCGAAACGGGTGTCTTGGCGCTCGTGGTAGGCGACGATCCGCTCCAACCCGTGATCGGGATGGAACCGCCCGTCGCGCATCATCTGCGCCTGGTTGCTCTGGATCCCGAGTCCGAGGTAGATCACGTTGTGGACGTCGGGGTGGGAAGCGATGAGTTCCATCACTGCGGGGATCGTGTCGCGGGTTTCCCCACCGGCGCAGTCGATCGGGTTGTTGCGACTCCAGCGCGGTGGGAGGAGTTCGTCGATGGCCGCACGCAGATCGTCGGGCAGCGGGAGCAGCTGCAACTCTCTGGCTCGGGTGATCGCATCGGCGGTCACCACGCCCCAACCGCCGGCGGTGGTCAACACGACCGTGTTGGGCCCGGGCGACGGCGGCTGGGTTGCGAACGTCGCCGCAGTCTCGAATGCCTCGGTCACCGTGGCGGCACGAGTGATACCAGCGGCGCGACACGCACCGTCGAACACCTTGTCGTCTGCCGCCAATGCGCCGGTGTGGCTCGCCGCGGCCTGGGCACCACCCTCGGTCGCCCCTCCCTTGACAATCACCAGCGGCTGTTTGGCCGCCGCCCGCGCCAGCTGGTCGAAGAGCGCGCGACCGTCGGTGATGCCCTCGAGGTAGGCCAAGCCAACGGTGGTCGCCGCATCGTCGGCGTACCACTCGAGGTAGTCGGCGACGGTCACGGCGGCGGCGTTGCCGGCCGATACGGCACGACTGATACCGACTCCACTGGCGCGGGCCAGGTTCATGAAGCTCGACACGAAGTTCCCGCTCTGGCTGGCGATCCCGATCGTGCCGGCCGGCGGGTACGGCGCGACGATCTGTGCGCACAGATCGACCGGGGTACTCACGACGCCCTGCCCGTTCGGCCCTGCGAGCAAAACGCCGAGATCGTCGGCCAGATCGACGAGTTCGCGTTCGGCGGTCCGGCCGTCGTCACCCGCTTCGCCGTACCCGGCGCTGGTCAGAAACGCTGCGCGGATGCCCTTGGCCGCGCACTGGCGCAAGAGTTCCGGATTGCTCGACGCCGGTGTGCAGACGAACGCCAAGTCGATCTCGCCCGCCGGCAGATCGTCGACCGAGGCGACCGTGTCGACGCCGAGCACCGTCTCCTCTTTGAGGTTCGTCCCGAACACAGCCCCGCTGTACCCCTCGGCGAGCAGGTTGTGCAGCGATACGAAGCCGAACTTTCCCGGGTGGGTCGAGGCACCGGTGACCACCACGCCGCGTGGCTCGAACAGCGCGCGAAACGCCTCGTCGCTCGGACGCTCCCGCTCCGTCGCCGCGGCAACGCGCGCCGGACCGGTTTCCACGAGGGCGTCGACGGCAACCAGCTGCCCGTCGGCTTGCACGATGAGCGGATTGAGGTCGACGCTGCGCACGTCGGGGCGAGCGTCGGCCAGCGCTCCGAGGCCAACGAGGATGCCAGCGAGCTGATCTCGGTCGACCGCCGCCTCGCCGCGGAAGTCGTCGAGCAGCGCTCCGGTTCGCAGATCGTCGATCATCGCCGCCGCGGCAGTGGCGCTGAGCGGCGCCGGCCGGAACACGACATCGGCGATTGCTTCGGCGAGGATGCCGCCGATGCCGAGCATCACGGTGGGGCCGAAGACCGGGTCGTCGAGGAGGCCGACGATGAGCTCGCGGCTGCCGCGGATCATCGGAGCAACGAGCAACGACACCTCGCCGTCGGCCGGCGTCGCCGCGCCGAGCAGGTCGCGCCCCGACGATTCGACGTCGTCGCGAGTGCTCAGACCGAGCCGGACGAGACCGCGCTCGGTCTTGTGGGCGATCTGGTCGCCGTTGAGCTTGAGCACGACGGGGTACCCCAACTCGTCAGCGGAGGCACCGGCAGCGTCGGCGGAGGCAACGATCCGTTCGGCCGCGACCGGGACTCCGTGCTCGCTGAGCAGGGATTTCGATGCGGCTTCAGACAGGGTTGGCACGGGGTGAAACCGTATCGGCCGGCCGCCGGCCCGGGGCGGCACCCGAGCGCGCGAAGTACCTCGCAGCGAGCTGTTACGAGCGAGGCGCAGCGACGTTGTAGGTCAACACGCTGCGTCCGAGCAGTCGGCCCGAGTCGACCGAGTAGGCCTCGCTCTCGCAGAACACGACGCTGCGACCGCGCTTGACCACCCATCCTTCGGCGACGGCATCTTCGTCGCGGTTGGCGCCGATGAACTGGACGTGCATGTCGACGGTTGAGTACCGAGCGTCCTTGGGCAGCACCGAACCGACGGCGGGCACCATCACTGCGTCGAGGAGCGAGGCGACCGCTCCCCCGTGCACCATGCCACCGCCTTGTAACAGCTCGGGCTTGAAGGGGAGCCGCATCCGGCAGTAGTCGACGCGCACCTCTTCGACGACACAGCCCAGCAAACCCGGGTAGTACGTGGCTTGTCCTGGACCGAACTTGGCCCAGCGGCGGGCCGCGTCGTCGGCGAGTTGCTCGTACTGGTCGGCTCGGTTGGGTCGCCCTGCACTCATCGGCCGGACGGTAGCCGGTCGGTGTCGGCCGGCTTCAGCCTGACGAGCCCACCGTGGCGAGCTGGTCGTGGGCACGATCGAGCAGCTGCTCGACTGGGCGATCGGGTTGATTCATCACGAGGTTGGTCGCCTCGTCGGGATCGGCACGCATGTCGAACACCTCGACGACCTCGCGGGTGTCATGGTCGAAGGTGCACCGCAGGTCACCGTCGGTGACGCCTACCCATGTCGGTTGTCCCGGTCGCATGCGGATCATGCTCAGCGCGGTGTCTCGATGCGTGTGTCCACGCGAGTCCCCGCCGGCATCGGCGCCGCTGAGTAGCGGCGTCAGCGGACGCCCTGCGCCGAACGTCGAGGCGCCTGCGGTGTCGAGCAACGTGGCGGCGATGTCGATCGCCTGCACCGGACCGTCATGGACCACCGGCGGGGCACCCCCGGGGGGACGCACGATCAGCGGGATCGTCACCGACGACCGGTAGAAGTTCATCTTGGCCATCAGACCGTGATCGCCGAGCATCTCGCCGTGGTCGGCGGCGTACACGATCAAGGTGTTGTCGAGCTGCTCGCGTTGTTCCAGCAGTTCCAGCAGTGCTCCGATCTGCTGGTCGATCAGTGAGACCATTGCGTAGTACTGGCGGGCGCCAGCGAGCACGAACTCGTCGGTCAGCAGCTCGCTGTGGGAGTGGCGGCGCAGCAACCCGAGGTGTGCGTCCCACCCGTGATGTTCGGTCGACGGGACCGCGGGCGCGGTGCGCTCGATGTCGGTATCGGCGTAGAACGCCGCCCATTGAGGGTCGCCCATGAGCGGCACGTGTGGTTGCACGAACGACAGCTGCAAGAACCACGGCCGATCGCCACAACGATCACCGAGCCATCGGTGTGCCTCCTCGGCGAGGAATGAGGTGAGATCGAGCTCTTGGGGGAGCGGACTCGTGACCGCTTCCCAGTGGCGGTCGCCCGAACGAAACCGGGCACGCACGGCATCTTGATACGGCTCCAGGGCGTCGTGCGCCTGCAGGAATCGCACGTACGGCGTGTCGTACGAACCGACGTGGACATATCGGTCGAACTCCTCGACGACGTGATCGAAGCCGAAGCTGGCGATCCACTCGTCGGCGGGTGGCGGCGTGTCCTCAGGACCGTTCGCACCCATCGGCCAACTGGAATAGTGCGTCTTGCCGATCGATGCGGTGTCGTAGCCGGCCGCACGAATCGCCTGCGGCACCGTGGCCCACTCGGGCGAGGCGTCGCCGACGAAGTTGCCGAGGATCCCATGATCGGTCGGGTAGCGGCCAGTGAGCATCGACGCCCTGGCCGGCTGGCAGATCGGGCTCTCGGTCCACGCGTTCGTGCAGCGCACACCTTCGCGTGCCAGCCGATCGAGGTGGGGCGTGACGACGACGTCGTTCCCGGCCGATCCCAACACGTCGGCGCGATGCTGGTCGGCGTAGAGGAACAAGATGTTGGGTCGCTCGGCGTCCATCACGGGGTCTCGTTCACTCCTTGATGAGCGCCGCTCGGAAGAACTCGATGATGTGGTCACGACGGCGCTCGAGCGCTGCTGGCGACATCGGATCCTCGTCGAGGAGGCCCTCGAGGAAGGGGGCGTCGGAGAAGTAGCTGAGCAGTGCGCCGTAGCCGGTGAGCAACAGCTGTTCGGGGTCTTGGGTGCGGTACGTGCCTGCGTTCATCTCGCGTCGTAGGTAGTCGGCGGCCTGGTCGAACATCGGGCGCAACACGCCGGCCAGATCGATACCGAGATGCGACCCTCCATCGATTGCCTCGCGGCGCATCAAGGTGACGTACGAGGGGTTGTCGGCGAACAGGGCGAAGCCGGCGCGCAATACCTGCTCGACCTTCGGCCAGCCGGTGGCGGTCGACTCGACCGCTTCGGTCACCCGCGCCAGCCAGTCGGACAGAAGGCCCTCGAACACCTCGCCGTACAGCGCTTCTTTACTGCCGAAGTGGTGCAGCAGAGACTGCCGGCGGATGCCGACCTCGGCGCTGATGTCGTTGAGCGACGTTCCCGAGTAGCCCTGGTGGGCGAAGCACTCGAGGGCTGCGTCGAGGATCTGATCGCGCGTCGAGCGGCCGTCGGTCGTGGCGGCGTCCCCGGGTCGATCGCTCATCGCCCGGGAACGCTACCGACTTCGATCGATGCCGTCAGCTGGGCGGGTAGACGCCCATCTGCTTGCCCTTGTCGGTCTGCCAGAAGACGTCGGCGATCTCGTCGATGTACGACACGAGTTGCTCGCCCACCGCAGGGTCCATCGACTTCTTGGCCTCGCCGGCCTGGTGGATCGCCTTCCAGAACAGCTCGTGCAACTGCGGGAACTGCGTGAAGTGATCCGGTGCGAAGAAATCGGCCCACAACACCATCAGGTGATGCTTGGTCTCTTCGGCGCGCTCCTCTTTGATCGAGATGCAGCGCGCCCGGAAGACGTCGTCGTCGCTGTCGTGGTATTTCTGTGCGGTCTTCACGACCGAGAGGGCCTCGATCTTGGCTTGGGCGGGGTCGTACACACCGCAATAGAGGTCGCAGTGCGCATGGGCGACGGTGGCGTTGGCGAACAGCTTGCCGAGCATGGTGACTCCAGTGGTTGAGGTGATGGTCATCGTGTTGGTCATCGGACGGCATCGCGAGAAGACCTCTCGGTGGCCGATGGGTCGAAACCTACACTGAGCTGGTGCCATGGCGCCGCTTCGTCGTCGCAGATCGGTCGATGGAACCGACGCTGGTCGCTGGTCAGGGCCTCATCGGTCGCACCACACGGCGAGCGCGCCAAGGTGAGCTGCGATGTGTGGAGCATCCGCAGCGTCCCGGTTTCTGGCTGGTGAAGCGCGTCGCCTCGGTCGATGACGGAGGAGCCACGATGCGCATAGTTTCTGACAACGTCGATGTCGACGCCGTCGACTCACGGGTCTTCGGGCCGGTGCAGGTCGCCGGCTCGTATCGCGTCGTGCTGCGCGTGCCACGCCGGTTCATGTAGCCGTCGCGCATGCGACAGTTGGTGCCTGGCACCTGATGTCGCACTCCCCCGCTCCGCCGGGGCCAACCATCACCGCCAACTCCTAGGCTGCGCTCGTGCAGATCGTCTCCGCCCTGTTCGTCGAGAACTTCGAGATGCGTCAGGCCCCTGGGCCGTCGACACGGATCGACATGACCGGGGTGATGTTCAGCCAAGCCGCTCCCGAACCCGCGCCGTTGACGATCGCCCCGCACCTCGTCGGACTGATCTACTGCCCCGACGACGAGCCGGGCAACGGCGTGTTCGAGGTTGTGTTCCGTACCGGCACCGACCCCGACAGCGAGCAGTTGGCGCGCAACGTCAGCCCGTTCACGGTGGAGCCGGGCAAGTTCACGTATCGGCTCGTGCGTGGCGAGCTCGAGTTCGAGGACTACGGCCAGGTATTCGCCCACTGCCGCGTCGGGCAAGGCGACTGGCATCTCGTACCGTTCACGTTGTTGCCGCCCGCCTGATCCCGTCAGTCGCGGTCACGCGACCCGGGCACTACTGTGCGGCTCGTGACGCTCACCGCAGAACAAGATGATCTCGCCGTCAAGCTCATCAAGGGCATGGCGATGGACGGCCCGCTCAAGGCCAACAGCGGTCACCAGGGCACCGCAATGGCGCTCGCCGGGCTGGGGCACGTGTTGTTCAGCCGGGTGATGAAGCGCAATCCTGCCGACCACGCGTGGCCGGATCGTGACCGTTTCATTCTCTCCAACGGCCATGCATCGATCCTGCAGTACGCCCTGCTGTTCTTGAACGGCGATGGTCTGGAACTCGACGACCTGAAGAACTTTCGTCAGTGGGAATCGCTGACACCGGGACACCCCGAGGCGGGTCACACGGCAGGCGTCGAGGTGACCACCGGCCCGCTCGGACAGGGGCTCGGCAACTCGGTGGGCATGGCGCTCGCCGAGCGCAACTTGCGCGCCCGCTTCGGTGCAGATGCGATGGACCACCACACCTTCGTGATCTTCGGGGACGGGTGCGCCATGGAAGGCATCAGCCACGAGGCGGCGTCGCTCGCAGGGCACCAGCGGCTCGACCGCCTGATTGCGATCTACGACGACAACCACGTGACCATCGACGGCCACACTGATCTGGCCTACAGCGACAACGTGCCCGAGCGGTTCCGCGCCTATGGATGGGATGTCGTCGAGATCGGCGAGGCCGAAGACGATCTCGACTCGATGGAGGCTGCGCTGAACGCAGCCAAAGACCAGACCGAGCGGCCGTCGCTGATCGTGCTGCGCAGCCACATCGGTTCACCGTCACCAGACTGGACCGACAGCCCGAAGGCCCACGGCAATCCCTTCAAGGCCGACGACGTGGCCCAGACCAAAGCCGTGATGGGCATCCCCGACGAACCGTTCTGGGCGCCCGACGATCTCGTCGCCGCATGCCGAGCCCACGCCGCCGAGCGCGGCGCAGCTGCCCAGGCCGCGTGGGAGAACGGCTCGGAGGCCGTCCGCAGCAGTCCTGAGTGGATCGCGGCGTGGGGCGCCACCGGCCTCGACGGGTGGGACGCCGACCTTCCCGTCGTGGCCAAGGGCGAGTCACAGGCGACTCGGGTCGCGATCAAGACGGCGTTGAACGCAACCTTCGACAGGATCCCGGGGCTGATGTCGGGTTCGGCCGATCTCACCGGCAGCAACGGCACGGCGATCGACAACACCACGAATCAGTCAGCCGACGACCCGGCAGGTCGGTACATGCACTACGGCATTCGCGAGCATGGGATGTCGGCGGCGATGGTTGGCATGGCCCGCCACGGCGGCATCCTCCCTGTCGGTGGCACGTTCTTCACGTTCTACGACTACGCCCGGCCGACCATTCGACTGGCGTCGATGTCGAAGGCCAAGGTCGTCTTCGTCTACACGCATGACTCGGTCGGCGTCGGCGAAGACGGGCCGACGCACCAGCCGATCGAGCAGCTGGCAGCACTTCGAGCGATTCCCGATCTCCACGTGGTTCGGCCGGCCGACGCCAACGAGACGATCCATGCCTGGGCTGATGCCGTCCGACACGACGGGCCCACCGTGCTCGTGCTCAGCCGCCAGGGCATCCCCGTGACCACTGATGGCTCGGCGATCGAACGCGGCGCCGGAATCGTCACCGAACACGGCGAGCCGCCACAGCTGGTGATCGTCGGCACTGGCGCCGAAGTCGGCGTCGCCGTCGAGGCCGCCGAGCGCCTGGCCACCGATGGAATCTCGGCGCGCGTCGTGAGCTTGCCGAGTTGGGACCGATTTGCCGCCCAGGACGAGGCGTACCACCGCGAACTGTTCCCCCCTGGCGTCCCGGTGCTGTCCATCGAAGCCGCGGCGACCTTTGGATGGGATCGCTACGCCGACGACTCGATCGGCATCGATCGTTTCGGCGCAAGCGCTCCCGGCGCACTGGTACTGGACAAACTCGGCATCAACGCCAACCATGTCATCGAGCGCGCCCGCGCCCTGATCAACTGACGCTGCAACCGACCACAGGAACGGAGACCCCCGCATGAGCGACCGTCTGCAAGCCCTCTATGCCGAGCACGGCCAGAGCCCGTGGCTCGACAACTTGAAGCGCGGCTACATCACCTCGCGTCAACTCGTGTCGATCCGCGACGGCGGTGTGCGCGGCCTGACGTCGAACCCGTCGATTTTCCAGAAGGCGATCCAGGGCTCGGCCGACTACGACGAGCAGTTTCGCGAGGTCGTGGCCGCCGGGTCGTCGATCATCGACGACTACTGGGACATGGTGATTCGCGACATCCACGGCGCATGCGACGTGTTCTCCAAGGTGTACGACCAGTCGGGCGGCACCGACGGCTTCGTCAGTGTCGAGGTTGCTCCGTCGCTGGCCAACGACTCCGGTGGTACCGAGGCGGCTGCCCGCGGTCTTCACGAGCGCATTCAGCGCCGCAACCTGATGGTCAAGATCCCGGGCACTGAGGCCGGCCTCAACCCGATCCAGCAAATGATCTCCGAGGGCCGCAACGTCAACGTCACATTGATCTTCAGCCTCCAACGATACGCCGAGGTGATGGAGGCGTACATCTCCGGGCTCGAGCGATACGCCGAGACCCCGGGTGCCGATCTGTCACGGGTCGCCAGTGTGGCCAGTTTCTTCATCAGCCGTGTCGACACCGAGGTCGATCGCCGGCTCGAGTCGAATGGCAGCGACGCTGCGCTGGGGTTGCGCGGCAAGGCCGCCGTGGCGCAGGGCAAGCTGGCGTACAAGCTGTTCGCCGAGACCTTTTCAGGGCCGCGCTGGGAGGCCCTCGAAGCCAAGGGGGCCCGGGTCCAGCGCCCGCTCTGGGCGTCGACCTCGACCAAGAATCCGGCCTACTCCGACACCCTCTACGTCGACTCGTTGATCGGCCCGCATACGGTGAACACCCTCCCCGACCAGACCCTCGAAGCGTTCGCCGACCACGGCACGCTGGCGCGCACGATCGACGCCGACGTCGACGAGGCCGAAGCGGTGTGGGCCGACCTGCCCGCATCGGGCGTCGACATGGACGACGTCGCCGCTCAGCTCGAGCGCGAAGGCGTCGCCAGCTTCGAGAAGGCTTTCGACGAACTCATCGCCGCGCTCGAAACCAAAGCCGCCGAACTCAAGGCGTAACGGGAAGCCCGACAGCTGGTGCCAGGCACCAGCTGTCGGGGCCTGATCAGCCGATGGCGTCGACGCCGGTGAGGTCGGCCGACAGCGCCCACAGTCGGGTCGCTTCGTGTCTGTCGATGGCATGGTCGTCGACACCGAGATAACGCGCGAACGGACTGTCGGTGTCGGTACGGGCGGCGATGTCGCAGTCCTCGCAGTACACCCCGCCTGCACCGTCGAGTTGCGGAGACGTCGCCGCCCAGATCGTGGTCGACGCGCCTGCTTCGGGGCTCTTGAAGAGTTCGTTGACGTTGCCCTCTTCGTCCATCCAGCCGGCAGCGATCATCTCCTCGCGGGGCAGATGCCGTTGCAGCGGGGTCATGATCCCGCCCGGGTGGACGGCGAACGCACGCACCCCGGCGCCCTGGCCGAGTCGATCGAGTTCGACGGCGAACAGTGCGTTTGCAGTCTTGGCCTGCCCGTAGGCCTGCCACTTCTCGTAGTCGGACTCGAACTGCACGTCGTCCCAGCGAATCGGCGACATCTTGTGGCCGGTGGACGACAGGGCGACGATGCGGCCACCGCGTCCCGGTCCGCCTCGGTCGGTCCCGATGAGATCCCAGAGTTGATTGATCAACGCATAGTGGCCGAGATGATTGGTAGCGAACTGCGCCTCCCACCCGGGACCGACACGGGTCTCGGGGCACGCCATGATCGCCGCATTGTTGATGATCAGGTCGAACGGCTCGCCGACCTCGACCATCCGGCCTGCGAACGCGGCAACGCTGTCGAGATCGCCCAGGTCGAGCTCATCGACGGTAATCGACCCCGGCAGATCGGCGAGTTCGGCGAGCACCTCTCGGGCATGATCGGGACGCCTGGCCGGGACGACCACGTCGGCACCCGTCGCCACGAGCGCTTTGGTCGTTTCGAATCCGAGCCCGCTGTACCCGCCGGTGACCAACGCCCGCACACCGTTCAGGTCGCGTTCGCCAATCACGTCCGCAGCAGTCGTGTCGCGCCCGAAGCCAGAGTTGATCGGTGCTTGCTCGGTCATGGCGCCGACTGTACGCGTTGGCGCCGCGAGTCAGCCCGTTGGGGGCTCGACGCGCACGCGCACCCCGTGGTACCCCTCGGCACCGTTGGGCGCGACCGCCGCGGGCCCCTCCGGCTGAGGTTCACCGTCACCGTCGATCGCCCGAGTGCGCACGATGTAGTCGCCCGGCTCGACATCGACGGTGTCCCAGCGGTACACCCATTGGCGCCATGTGTCGTCGGAGGGGACTTCTCCGAGCTCGGCATCGATCCACTCGCCGTCCTCGATTCGCACCTGCACAGCACTGATGCCCCGATGGACGGCCCAGGCCAGCCCGCCGATGGCGATCTGACCGGTCGACGTGCCGGTCCCGCGGGGGGTATCGATGCGTGACATCGTCTTGACCGGGCCTTCTTTCGACCATCCGCGAGGAACCCAGTAGGCGTCGTAGTCCTCCCAGCGGACCATCTCGATGTCGGTCACCCACTTCGTTGCCGACACGTATCCGTACAGGCCGGGAACCACAAGGCGAACCGGATAGCCGTGACGCGCGGGCAGCGGTTCACCGTTCATCGCCACCGCGAGCATCGCGTCGCGGCCGTCCATGATGACCTCGGTGGGTGAGCCGCACGTCCACCCATCGATCGACCGACTGACCGTCTGCGTGGCTCCCGGCTGGATGCCGGCTTCGTTCAGCACGTCCGCCATGCGGACGCCCTGCCACAGGGCGTTCCCGACAAGGCCGCCGCCGACCTCGTTCGAGACGCACGACAACGTGATGTACCGCTCGATCTGCGGTCGCTCCAACAGATCGTCGAATGTCAACTCGAGTTCATTGTCGACCATGCCCCGGACCCGCAAGGTCCATGAGTCCGTCGACACCTGAGGTACCACGAGTGCGGTGTCGATCCGGTAGAAGTCGTCGGTGGGCGTGACGAATGGAGAAATTCCCTGAACGCCCAAGTTGGCGTCGGCCGGCAGCGGTGGGGCAACAGAGTCGGCCGACGGCAGCGCCACCGATGCCCGTTCGGAGTCGACCTCGAACCGCTGCTGCATGACACGACCGACTCCGCCGGTGATCACCGCAGCGGAGCCGATACCGACCGCGCCGGTCATGAAGCGACGCCGATCGACCGCCATCATCGGCTGCGCAGCGGTGGGGTCACCACCGGAAGCGGCCGGTGCCGCCTTGGGCCCGAGCCACCACAACACGACGATCGAGACCACGGTGCCGATGAGCGTCGGGAACAACTTGACCAGTGACGGGTCGGGACGCGTCAACACGGCGAAGGCACCGACCACACCGATCGCACTCGTCAGGGCATAGGCCGCCGAGCGCGCCCCGCGCATCGCCAGCAGACCGACGACCACGCCCAGACCGAGGATCACGATCAAGGCGCCCGCCACCAACACGGCCTTGTCGTTCGTACCGAACGTGTCGATCGCCCAATCCTTGAGCCATGCGGGCACGCGATCGATGAACACCTGACCGACCGGCACCACCGGCGACGCGGTGTTCTGAAACAACCCGACGACCAGCTCAGCCGTCGCCAGCCCCGCACCGGTCGCGACGAGGCCAAGGACAGCGCCTTGCCACTTCGAGCCGTACCATCGAGAGGACATGACCGAATATGTATCGGAATCCGACCGCTCCCGAGCGGAATCGATCGTCGCAGAACTCGGTGTTTCTGAGAATGTTCGACTTGCGGAAGAACTCGTTTCCGAAGCGCTCGGACTCATCACCGATGAGCCTGACACGCTCGACCTGAAGATCGCCACTGCAGCGTTGGCCGAGATGCGCGACGCCTATGAGGTGTTTGCGCCCTATCGGGACGAACGCAAGGTGACGATCTTCGGTTCGGCGCGCATCAAGCCGGACGATCCGCTCTACGACCTCACACGACGACTTGCCGCCATGCTTGCCGAGCGCGGCTGGATGACCGTCACCGGCGCTGGTCCAGGAATCATGGAGGCCGGCATGGAGGGCGCCGGACGGGAACGTTCGATCGGCGTGTCGATTCGCCTCCCGTTCGAGTCAGGCGCCAACCCGATCATCGCCGGCGACGAGAAACACGTCAGCATGAAGTACTTCTTCACGCGCAAGCTGATGCTGATCAAGGAGTCGCAGGCGTTCGTCTCGCTCCCCGGTGGGTTCGGCACGCTCGACGAAACGTTCGAACTGCTCACCCTGGTGCAGACCGGGAAAGGACTCCCGGTACCGATCGTGCTCCTCGACGCGCCGGGCGACCCGTACTGGGAGAGCGTGGTGACCTTCGTCATCGACCAGCTCGTCGACCGCGGCTTGGTCTCGCCCAGCGACACCGGGATGTACACGATCACCCACTCGTGTGAGGAGGCATGCCGGACGATCGAACGCTTCTACGCCAACTACGACTCGATCCGCGTCGTCGGCGACAACCTCGTCATGCGCGTCAAAGAGATGCCGAGCAAACAGCAGCTACGCGACCTCAACGAGCGGTTCGCACATCTCCCCGTCGAGGGCACCATCCACAAGATCGAGCCGTTCAAGGTCGAGGCGCGCGACGACGACAAGCTCGACCTCCCGCGCCTCGGCTTCAAGTTCGACAAGCGCGGCTATGCGGGCGTGATCGGCCTCATCAACGCACTCGGCGACCTCGTCGACTAGACCCATCTGGGTGCCCGAGGGCCACACGATTCATCGTGCTGCACGTCAGCAGAACCGCGCGCTCAAGGGCCGGACCATCTCGGTATCCAGCCCCCAGGGGCGGTTCGCCGCCGATGCGGCGCGGATTGACGGAGCCGTGCTCGAACGAGTGGAGCCGTACGGGAAGCACCTCTTCTACCATTGGGAGACCGGCGAGATCGGCCACGTGCACCTCGGGCTCTTTGGTCGGTTTCGCACCAGCTACTCCGTGCTCGGCGACCCGACTGCGCCGACCGGCGCCGTGCGCATGCGCCTCTCCACTGCGACTGGCGCCGATCGTGTCGATCGAGCCGAGGTGACCATCGACCTGAGCGGTCCCACGGTGTGTTCCCTCGATCCGCCAGATGCCCGCGCACAGATCCTCCGCCGCCTCGGACCGGATCCGTTGGCCCGCAAGGCGGATCCCACGCCGATGTTCGACCGCATTCGACGCAGTCGGCGCCCGATCGCCGATCTCCTGCTCGACCAAGCCGTGGTCGCCGGCATCGGCAACGTTTACCGGGCGGAGATCCTGTTCGTCGTCGGAATCCACCCGCTGCGACCCGGCGACGAACTCGATGATGCGGAACTCCATGCGATCTGGGCGACCACATGCGGGATGCTCGCCCAAGGGTTGCGCGATGGGCGGATCGTCACCGTCGACCGCAACGATCTCGGGCTCGCCCCAGGAGCCCGGCGACCGCGCGGCGAGGCGACCTACGTGTACAAGCGGCGGGCGTGTCTGCGTTGTGGTGACACCATCAGAACGGTCGAAGCGGGCGGGCGGCCGTGCTACTACTGCCCCACCGACCAGGAGGCGTGACCGCACGCTGCTCGCGCGGTCACGCCTCCACGGTCAGACTGCGGTCAGATCAGACCCTGTTCGGTCAGGTAGTCCTCGGCAACGGCGCGGGGATCCTCGCCGTCGGCGGACACTCGCCGGTTCAGCTCGGCCATCGTTTCCTCGTCGAGGCCGGCGACGATCGTGTCGGCGATCGCCTGGAACGCATCCGGAGCAGTCTGGTACACGCTGTCCGGCATCGTCAGCGACACGTTGTAGAGAATGAACACGCCCGGATCCTCGACGAGGTCGAGATTCAAGGCGGGGATCCTGCCGTCGGTCGTGAACACTTCACCGAACGTGCAGTTGCCGTTGGCGATCTCGTCGTAGATCACTCCGGTCTCCAGGATCTCGACCTGGTCGTCGGGGATCGTTAGCCCGGTCGCGTCTTCGAGCAACACCAGTCCGTCGGGTCGGTTCGGGAACTCGGTCTCCATGCACACGATCGCATCGGAGTTCTCGTTGACGTACTCCATCATCGCCTGGAGATCGCCACCGCCAGCCGGCGAGTCACTCGACGTCGCGAAGCCGTACGTGTCGTTGAACGGCGACACGCCGATCCACCGAATGTCGTTCTCCGCGAGGTCGGTGACGCACACGTCGTTTGTCAAGGTGTCGGTGTCGAAGCTCGGGTCCTCCTGCCCGAGATGCACCGTCCAGCCCGTACCGTTGTACTCCCAATACGTGTCGATTTCGTTGGCCAGGAGCGCGTCGCGATTCACCACGGTGCCACCGAGGTTGGTGTTGTCGGTCACGTTTGCGCCTGCTGCCTCCATCGCAACGATTGCCAATTGGCCGAGGACGAACTGCTCGACGAAGTCTTTCGAGCCGACCGAGATGTCGGTACCGCTGAGGTCGAGCTCACTGAACGAATCGACGATCTGCGGTTCACCGAGTGCCGTCTCACATTCGCCGCTGACGGCCGCTCCGTCGTCGGCCCCGGTGTCGTCGGTTCCGGATTCTCCGTCAGCGGCGGCTGCGGTCGTCGCTGATGCCTCGTCGCTGGAATCGTCGTCGTCGCCGCACGCGGCCGCAACGAGGGCGACCGCAGCGAGCGCGGCAACGAGACGCTTGGGTTCACGCTTCAGTCTCATTGATTGTCTCCATGTGGTGTGTGGTGTTTGTGAGTGGTTGTGAGTGGTCGATGGGCGCGGCGAAGCCTGATCCTCGGGATCTCCGATTCACAGTCCTTTCGGCCGCAGTGTCTTCTCGGCGAGCGCGGCGATCCAGTCGACCGACAGCGCGACCAGCGCGGTCATCACCGCGCCGGTAATCAGCACCAGGTCGCGGCTCAGTTTGAGCCCGGCGCTGATCGTCTCCCCGAGTCCCCCACCGCCGATCAAGAAGGCGAGAGCGGCCATCCCGACGGTGATCACGAGCGCGGTACGCACGCCAGCAAGGATCACCGGGATCGCCAAGGGAAGTTCGATGCGTCGCAGCACCTGCCGCTTGGTCAGGCCCATGCCGCGTCCGGCCTCGATCACGTTGCGGTCGACCTGCTCCAGGCCGACCATCGTGTTCCGCAGCACCGGCAGCATGGTGAACAGCGCCAACGCCCAAATCGTCGTCCACGGGCCGCGACCGAGCCAGGCAAAAGCCAGCACGAGCAGGCCGAACGCAGGGATCGCCTGCCCCGACGTGGCCACGGCGAGCACCGGCGAACCGAACCGTCGATAACGCGGGCGGGTGAGCAGGATGCCGAGCGGTACGGCGATGACGATCGTGAACACCGTCGCCCAAAGGGTGATCCCGAGGTGCTCCTCGAGCTGTGGACGAAGGTTGCGCTCCCAGTCGAGGGCCCGTTCGTCCTGGAAGATCTTGTCGGCGCTGTTGTAGTACACGCGCAGCGCGATGATCCCGGCGATCACGATGAGCGGCGTCACGAACAAGCCGAGGTTCGACCTGATCAGCCGCACCCCCGGCGGAAGTCGATAGCCGTCTGCATCATCGGACACCTGCTCGTCGCGGGCGCCAGGCGGCGGCGCGGAGTGCACCGCGTCGAGTTCAACGACCTCGCTGGGGACGTCGTGCAGCGAGGTCACTGCGGCTCCGCGTCCTGCAGCTGGGCCTCTTGGTCGACCGCATCGAGCTGAGCGAGATCGTCGTAGTGCTTCTTGGCCTGCTGTCGAAGCTGCTTCAATACGTCTGCCAGCACCTCGATGTCGAGCACGCCCTGGTAGCGGTTGCGCTCGTCGACCACGACGGCGCAGCCAGCGTTCGACAACAACATTTCTTCGAGGGCGTCGTGGAGCGTGGCGTTCGGCATCACCGTGGAGTTCACTGCGGCGCCCACCTCAGCCAACGGATGAGATGCGTCCGCAAGATGGCCGGCGTTCACCCACCGGTGCGGCCGCCCGACCGAGTCGAGCACCAACATCCACTTCTCGGGCGATGCGTCGAAGCGACGCTGGGCCTCGTCGCGAGCGGTGTCGACGTCGACCACGGGGAAGTCGCTGATTAGCTCGAGATCGCGCACCCGTTCGAAGTTGAGTCCCTTCAGTGTCGACCCCGCACCGATGAAGTCGCTGACGAACTCGTCGACTGGGTACGCCAGGATTCGCTCCGGCGTGTCGTACTGACGGATCACCGACTGTTCGCCGAGAATGGCGATGCGGTCGCCCATCTTGATCGCCTCGTCGATGTCGTGAGTGACGAAGACGATCGTCTTCTTCAGGTCCCCCTGGAGCCGGAGGAACTCGTTCTGCAAGCGGTCGCGGGTGATCGGGTCGATCGCCCCGAACGGCTCGTCCATCAGCAGCACCGGAGGATCGGCGGCGAGGGCGCGGGCGACGCCGACGCGTTGGGCCTGCCCGCCGGACAGCTCCTTGGGGTATCGGTCGCGGAACTGCACGGGATCGAGGCCGGTCAGGTCGAGCAACTCGTCGACCCGCGCGGCGATGCGCGCTTTGTCCCAGCCGACGAGCCGCGGGACGGTGCCGATGTTCTCGGCAATCGTCTGGTGCGGGAACAGCCCGATTTGCTGAATCACGTAGCCGATGCGACGACGGAGATGGTCCGGGTTGACCGCGGTGACGTCTTCACCGTCGAACACGATCCGCCCAGACGTCGGCTCGATCATCCGGTTGATCAGCCGCAGCGTGGTGCTCTTGCCGCATCCGGACGGACCGACGAGCACCAGGATCTCGCCTTCCGGGATCGCCAGGTCGAGATCGGCCACCGCCGGAACGGAGGAGCCGGGATAGATCTTGCCGACGCCGTGGAGCTCGATCATCGCCCCGGGCGTGTCGGTGGCGGTGGGAGCGGTCTGCAGTTCGGTCATTGACGGAGTCCTTTCGACGTGGTGAAGCGTCGGAGCACTGCGAACAGCAGATCGGCGACGAGCGCCACGAGGATCGTGAAGAGTACGCCCGTCCACATGCGCTCGACGGACGTGACATCGGGAAAGCGCTGCAGTCCATCGTTGATGTAGCGCCCGAGGCCAGTGCCGCCGACGAGCGGCGCAATGGCGGCGATCCCGATGTTCAACAACGTGGCGACGCGGATTCCGGTGAGGATCACCGGCCACGCCAGCGGCAACTCGATGCGCAACAAGCGCTGGGTGGGGTTGAGGCCCATGCCCTTGGCCGACTCCTTGACCGCCCCGTCGACCTCTTCGAGTCCGACGATGGTGTTCCGCAGGATCGGCAGGATCGAGTACAAGGTGAGCGCAATGATCGGGCCCCTGTCGCCGACGCCGATCGCTGGGATCGAAATGAAGATCGCGAACAAGGCGAGCGAGGGCACGGTGAGCATCACGGCGGCGAATCCCAGGATTGGCCCGCGCAGTGCGCTGACGCGATGCACCAGGACGCCCAGCACGACGGAGATCGCCGTGGCGAAGGCCATCGACATCGCTACCAACTGCACGTGCTCGATCACTCGCTCGAGGATGCTCCCCCATCCTTCGGCCTGCGATGCCCAGTCCCACCAGCTCTGGTACGCCTCGCCGTCGGAGATCAGCGCCGGCAAGTTGGCCAGGCCCGTGAACAGGACGTCGAATCCCTCGATGAGGTCGTTGTTCGCAGCGGTGTCAGCGAAGAAGAGGTACCACAGCAATGCGACGGCGAGGACGACGCCGGCGATTGCTCGCCATGGGACCGACCTCGCTCGTTGCGCTCCGTCGACCGACTGAGGAGTGCTGGCCTCTGCGACGTCGCTCATGAGGGTCGCTCGCTGTGACCCACGCATGACGTGGGACATCGACGCTCACTCGGTTGGACGCTCGGACAGCTGATGGGTTCCTCTCAGGGGCCGGCCCGGCCCTGGGGTTCTCTCGGTCGGTGTGACGGTGCTCAGGCGAACAACGTACGACAGCGAGCGAGCGGCGCCAAGTTGCGCACCGAGCGCGGTGTCTGCGCGGCCGGCCGTGCTCCTCCTGCCCCCGTTCGAACCAGCCGATCACGGCGCCGGCTCGTCGGCCAGCCGGCGCAGGATGGTCGCCGCCTTCTCGGCTGCGCGGCGGGCCTGCATCAACCGCTTGTCCGACGACGGTCGTGCCGTTGCGCCGTCGGCGGCCGCCTCCTGTAACTGTTCGAAGGCGAGTTCGTCGATGTCGGCGACGAGCACCTCGAGCCGGTCGGCGAGCGCTTCATACTCAGTCATCGAGCGTCGCCCCATATGCGGTGGCCACGATGTCGACGGGATGCTGCACATCGAACCGCTGTGGCACGGCGGCGCCGATGAAGCCGGAACAGCCGGGGTTGCCGCTCGCGACGAGCACGGCGCCGGCGGCGGGCGCGGCACGCTCGATCGTCGCCACCTTGCGGGCGCGGACGTCGTTGGCCATCGCCGGTTGCATCATCGAGAATGCACCACCGGCACCACAACACAGCCCGTCGTCGTCGAGCTCGATGACGTCGGCGACCAGTCCGAGCACGGCGCGGGTGTCGCTGTGGGCTCGTTGCACGTGGCGCAGATGGCACGGATCCTGCACGATGACCTGGCGCCGCTCGCCGTGGTAGGTGGGCAGTTCGTCGGCGTGCTGGGCGAGCCACGTCGACGCATCGAGCACCCGTGCGGAAAAGGCGTGCGCTGCCGGCGTGTCCAGCAACGCGCCGACGTGCTGGAGCCCGGCGCCGCAGCCTGCAGCATCGACCGCGATCGGCGCGTCACCAGGCATCGAGGCGATGACCCGCTCGGCCAGCCGGGCAGCGTCATCGCTCAACCCGGCGTGGGAATGCAGTGCGCCGCAGCAATCGCCACCGCGCCCAGGCGCCGACCAGGTAGCACCGGCGAGCTCCACGAGGGCGGCCAGACTCCGGTGGGTACGCCGTTGCCAGGCATCCATCACGCAGCCGGTGAACAACCACACGTCGGGATCGTCGGTGCTGTACCTCAGCGGCCGCGGTCGCCGCAGCGGAAGGTCCGGCAGCCCGAGTCGCTGCGGCACGAGGCGCAGTCGCTGCGCTCCGGCGAGCGCCGTCGACCCGGCCAGTACGACCCGATGATGTCCGAGCGCCTTGAGCCCTAGGCGCTGCCACCACGGACTGATGCGCCCCTCCTCGGCCAACACCGTGCGGGTCTGCTCGACCAACGCGCCGTACTCGACGCCGCTTGGACAAGCCGGTTCGCATCCCCGGCACTGCACACACGTGTCCATGAAGTCGACGAACGTCTCATCGATCGGGGTCGCACCCGACTCGACGCCGCGCATCGCATCGATCCGCCCGCGCGGCGAGTAGCGCTCCTCGCCCGTGACACGAAAGGTTGGGCAGTGCGGCAGACACAGTCCGCACGCAACACACGCCGAGAGTCGGTCCGGGTCGAGACCGAGCGGCCCAGTCGATGTCATGGGGCTGCGACCGCCTCAGCGATCAGCGCGTAGAGCTCGGGCATCACGCTGTTGGCGATCGTTTGGTCTGCTTCGATCACGAAGAACGTCCCGTGCTCGCGATCGGCGTCAAGCCACGCGACGCCGCCATAGGCCCCCGGGTCGGTGCGCCGGCCTGTCGACCGATCGACCCACCAACCGAGGCCGTAACCGAGTTCGGGGCGATCGGCGTCACCCCCATATGCGGAAGCAACTCGATCGGTCAGCATGTACTCGATCGCCTTGGGCGAGAGCACCGGTTCGTCGTCGCATCGCCCGTCGCGCAACAGCATCAGCAACAGCTTGCCGTAGTCACCCGTGGTCACGTACGCACCGCCCTCGATGTTCGGGTTGTCGGTCGGCGGCAGCGACAACGGATCGAGGCCATCTGGGTTGAGCAATCCGATGGTCTGCTCGAAGTGATTGTTGAAGCCCAGCGCGTCGAGCCCGCACGGCTCGACGTAGATCTCATCGATCAGCTCCTCCCAGGTCATCCCCGACACCGCTTCGGCGACTCCTCCCGCCACCTGCCACTGGCCACCGCCGTAGCGGAACTCGGTGTCGGGCGGCACCACGGCGCGGTCATCGAGCTCGGAGGTGAGGATCGACTCGGCGCACTCGTGCCGCGTTCCCGCCGCCTCGAATTGGCACCGATGGGTGTCGTAGACGAGATCGCGGATCAATCCCGCCAGTCCCGAGCTGTTCGACACCAACTGGGCTGGCGTGATCGCCGGTTGCGCGCTCCCCCACTCCACTGCGTCGGCAATCGACGCGTCGATGTCGAGCAGACCTCGGTCGTCGAGGGCGAGGAGCACGCCAGCCGCAATCATCTTCGACGACGACGCCACGAACGACACGCGGTCCTCATCGAATTCGCCCCAGTGGTCGTGGTAGATCACCCCGTCGTCGCGGTGCACCACGATCAATCCGGCACCGTCGAAGCCGTCGGCGGCGACGAACTCCGACACCAACGGATCAGCCGCCGAGAAGTCGTACGGCTGCGCGGGCGGGCGCTCGGTTGCATCGACGGCGTCGGAGGTCGGCGGGGGGCTCGAGGTGATCGCTGTTGCGATCGATGTAGGAGTACCGTCAGGTGCAGGGGCGTCGGTCGGCAGTGTTGTCGCGGATGTCGCTACCGACGTGCTCGATCGCAACGACACCGAGGGGGCGACGATCTGTTCGTCGTGCTCTCCGAGTCGGCTTGACGGTCGGCGCCGACACAGGCTGCGGCGATCAACGCGACCCCGACACACACAACGGCAATGCCGGGGCGCACCGGTCACGCATCCTCCTCGACGACCGCCACGCTCGGGTCACTACTACTCCGCGTGGCAGGACGGCCGCTCTCGCCACAACGGCGATCAACAGCGGGAGCAATCATGAACAAGATCATCGCAGCAGCAGTCATCATGTTGGCAAGCACTGCCGTCGCCGCCGGCGGCGTCGACGCCAAGAAGGGCGGCGCCAACAACAACGGGCCCGTACACCGGACACTGCCAAGAGGCTGAGACGTGCCAGGAATCGAACAACGGCAACGGCAAGGGCAAGGCGCTGGGCAAACCAGTCGCGGGATCGGTCGGCGACGCCGACAAGAAGAACCCTCCCAGACAGCTGCCTGGCCCCGAGGACCGCAACAACGGCTACGAGTGCGACGGCAACTCGGGCATCGCTCGCGGCAACCCGGCACATTCCGGTCGCGACGTCGATGACGACGACGACAACGACGACGACAGCGCGCCAGACTGACGTCGCTCTGCTCATCGGCTGACGCCGAGCGCCGACGCTCAGTCGTGCGCCACCTACGATGTCGGGTATGACCACGGTCGAGGCCATACCCGACATCGTCGAGCACCTGCGCGAGGGCTTCCGCTCCGGGATCACCCGCGACCTCCAGAGCCGACGCGTCCAGCTCAAGCAGATGCGCCGGATGATCGAGGAGAGCGAAGACGTGCTCCTCGACGCGCTCGTGGCCGACATGGGCAAGCCGCGCATCGAGGCGTACATGACCGAGTTGGCGTTCACGCTGACCGAGATCGACGACGCGGTGAAGAACCTCGGCAAGTGGGCCGCGCCGACCAAGGTCAAGCTGCCGCTCAATTTCAAGCCCGGCAGTGCTCGGCTGCGTCCGGAGCCGCTCGGCACGGTGTGCATCATCGCCCCGTGGAACTACCCGGTACAGCTGTTGCTGGCACCGCTGATCCCGGCGCTCGCCGCCGGCAACACCGCCGTCGTCAAGCCGTCAGAGGTCACCCCAACCGTGGCCGACACGCTCGCCGACCTCGTCCCCCGGTACCTCGACGGCCGGGTCGTCTCGGTGGTCACCGGCGGCGTCGATGAGACCACCGCGTTGCTCGACGAGCGGTTCGACCACATCTTCTACACCGGGAACGGCGCGGTCGGCCGGATCGTGATGGCTGCGGCCGCCAAGCAGCTCACGCCGGTCACCCTCGAGCTCGGGGGCAAGAGCCCGACGATCGTGGCCGACGACGCCAACCTCAAGGTTGCCGCCCGCCGCGTTGCGTGGGGCAAGTTCGTCAACGCCGGGCAGACTTGCATCGCCCCCGACTATGTACTGGTCGATGAACGCGTCGAGGATGAGTTCGTCACCGAGCTGACCAGCGCGATTCACGACTTCTACGGCGACGAGCCCAGAGACTCACCCGACTACACACGGATCGTCAACACTGGGCATCACGACCGGCTGATGGCGATGCTCGACGCCGGTGGCTACGACCGCACAGTGATCGGCGGCGAGGGCGACCGACTCGAGCGCTACTTGGCACCGACCATCTTGTCGGGAGTCAAGCCCGACGCCGCGGTAATGAACGAGGAGATCTTCGGACCGATCCTGCCGATCGTGCCGGTCTCCGACATCGACGAGGCGATCCGCTTCGTCAACGACCGCGACAAGCCGCTTGCGCTGTACGCATTCAGCGAAGACGATCGCCGGCTCGAACGCATCGTCGAGCACACGTCTGCGGGTGGCGTCACGCTGAACCATGTGGTGCTGCACTTCGGCGTCGCCGGCCTGCCGTTCGGTGGCGTGGGCGAGAGCGGGATCGGCAGCTATCACGCCAAAGCCGGCTTCGACCGCTTCAGTCACGCCAAGCCGGTGCTCAACAAGCCGACCAAGCCCGACCCGTCGCTCCTGTACCCGCCCTACACGTCGTTCAAGGAACGGATTCTCCGGCGCTTCTTGTAGACGCCGGCGGCCGGCCACGTCAGGGCGTGACGACGTCGTCGAACCACACGGCATCGGGATCGACCGCGGTGCCGAGGTAGTTGATGAAGATCTCTTCGCCGACGTCGATGTCGCGCACGGCGGTGATGACCAGTTCGTCGCCCGCTTCGGTCGTGGTTGCGTTGGGATCGAAGTGGTGGTTGTACAGCGAGCCGTAGCCCAGCGCCAGCGCCGTCGACGAGTCACCCCACCCGAACACATAGCCGTCAGCGCCCTCGGTGAGCGCATCGCCCTGCGCGCCGTCGACGATCAACATCGGGCAGCGTTCGATGAGTTCACCACGCTCGATCGGTCGCTGCGCGAAGACGCCACGACCGGCGCCCGTCGGGGATTCGGCAACGCGCAGGTGGGAGAACACGACCGGTGAGTCAATCCGCTGTTCACGCCGCCTGCCACATCGGCGCGTCAGGTTCACCCCGCCAGTAGCGCAGACGCTGTTCGAACTCCCTCTGAGCGTGCGCATCAGCGCGCGCAGCGACGCCGCGCAGCAAGGTTGCCGCGACGAGTCGGAGCTCGGAGAACGCCTCGGCGGCCGGATCGCCGTGTAGCGATGCGCCGTAACCGTCGGCGAAGGCCTCGTAGACGCCCTCGGCGCCACCCCAACGCTGCGTCCACGTCATCAGCGGAGCATGGTCCCAGGCGGCCGGCGCCAGGCCCATGAGGTCGAAGTCGACGATCACCGGACCGTCGGCGGTGGAGCGCACATTGCCCGGGTGCATGTCGCCATGGCACACCACCGCATCAACGTTGTGAGCAGCCCACGTTGCCGGCTGCAGCCACGCGCTGCTGCGTTCGATAGCAGCCGTGATACCGGCGCGCGCGGCGTCATCGATCGGCACCGACGCGCGCAGTTGACGCTCGAAGTCCCACCACGGAAGATCGAGCGGCGATGCCAGAGGGAATGTCGCAGGCACGTCGGCCGGAGCACAGTGGTGCAGTCGACGCACAGCTGCGCCAACCATCGCCCAGTCGATTGGGTCGCCGGTGTCCCGCAACCGCTGCCAGGAGGTGACGACCATGTCGTCGTCGACGTAGGGGGTCGGGCGCACCAGCACCGGTGTTGGCACGCCGCGTGCAGAGAGCACGTCGATGAGATCGTGGAGAGCTGTCGCCGGGGCGTTCGGCGTCGACACTCGCACAACCTCATCGCCCGCGGTAAACACCGCGTTCATTCCGTATCGCAGCAGCGTCGGGGGCGGAAGCCCCCATTGGGCGGCCGCATCACGAGCGACAGCTGCCGCCCGTGGGCGGTCGACAATCGGACGGTCGACGTACGCCCTCACGACAGCGGCGAACGGCCTGGGTTGAGCCGGCCGTCGGGGTCGAAACGCTGCTTGATCCGTCGGTGCAGCTCGACGACTGCGTCGTCGACGGGTCTCTGGTCGACGACGGGTTCCGCATGGTGGACCACGCCGACACCGATCTCCGCGATGAACTGATGCTCGAGGTCACGTGTCGCCGCGACAAGCTCGGCCGGCGGATGCGACGAACGGCCTGCGCTGGGAATCAACGGTGGCTCGTCGACCGACACGAGGTCGAACCGCGCCGCCTGGGCGTCGAGATCGTCGGCCGCCCCATCGAGGCGCACCCAGGTCACAGCGCCGTCCCACAACACCGCGGCCGGACGGTAGAGCTGTGCCAAGAGTTCGTGTGGCTCGCCATCGCCACGCCACCAGCGGCTGATCCGCGGAAGCGGGCGGGTGCGCAACGTCACTTCCGACAAGAAGCCGAGGGTGCCCACCGAGCCGACGAACAGCCGACACATGTCGAATCCGCTCACGTTCTTCACTGTGGGGCCACCGATGGTGACCAGATCGCCGGAGGCTCCGACATACCGCGCTTGCAACAGCGCATCGCGCACCGGTCCGTAGCGCAGGCGATCTATGTCGCTGTGGCCCACCGCGAGGGCGCCGCCGACCGTCCCCGACCGCGGGAGTACCACGGTTTGCCCATGTGCCTCGAGCTCGCTGCACAACTCGTCCACGGGCGTTCCGGCGCCACAGGTCACGGTCATCTCCGCAGCCTGAGTGGCGCGAATGCCATATGGCGGGCGCACGATGCGCACGTCGGCGACCGGCCCGCCGCGGGTCGCCGTGCCAGTGACCGTGACCGGCCCCGACGGTGCCACCTCGGCAGCGAAGTCGTTATCGGCTGACGACATCGTCCATCGTCCCCGACTCGACCGCTACACCCATGCGCCGTCGGGGATCGCCTGCACGTCGCCACAGCTGGCGGCCGTCGGGAGCACTTTGTCCGGGTTGGCGAGTCGTCGGGGGTCGAAGGCATCGCGAAGTGCTGCCTGAGCAGCGAGGTCGATGTCGCTGAACATCAGCGGCATCAGCTCACGCTTCTCTCGACCGATGCCATGCTCGCCGCTGAGCACTCCCCCGGCTGCAACCGACACGCGCACGATCTCCTCACCGGCGGCCTGCACACGTTCGGCGACGCCATCGTCTCTGGCGTCGTACACCAGCAACGGATGCAGGTTGCCGTCGCCGGCGTGGAACACGTTGAGCACCAACAGGTCGTGGCGCTCGACGATCCGATACACCTCCTCGAGCACTTCTGGCAGGCGGTGGCGGGGCACCACGGTGTCGTGGAGGTAGTAGTTCGGTTTGATCCGGGCAATCGCCCCGAACGCCGACTTACGACCCTTCCACAGCAGTGCTCGTTCGTCGTCGTCGGCAGCGACGCGAATCGCCCCGACACGCCGCGCGGCGGCGAGATGGCGGATGGCGGCGACATCGGCGGCCACGCCGGCAGGGAGACCGACCACCTCGATCAGCAAGACGGCAGCCGCATCGACCGGCAGGTTGGCCTCGATGTACGCCTCGACAGCACGCACGCACAATTGGTCCATCATCTCCACGGCTGCCGGGACGATGCCGGCGGCGATGATGTCGCTGACCAGCTGGGCACCGTCGGCGACATCGTCGAAGTCGAGCAGCATGGTGGCGACGTCAGGCGGGTTCTGAGTGAGCTTGACGCAGACGGCGGTGGCCACGCCGAACATCCCTTCGCTGCCGACGAACGCACCGCGCAAGTCGAGGCCACGGGGTTCGGGTTCCTCGCCGCCCAGCTCGGTCACGGTCCCATCGGGCAGCACGACCTCGATTGCCAACACATGGGCGCTGGTCACGCCGTCGGCCAAGCAGTGCGGTCCACCGGAGTTGTTGGCCACGTTGCCTCCGATCGAGCAGGTCTGCTGGCTGCTCGGATCGGGAGCGAAGTGCAATCCCTGTGCGGTGACATGGCGAGTGAGGTCGAGATTCAGCACACCGGGTTCGACCCATGCCGTGCGATTGACCGGATCGACTGACCGCACTGCGGTCATCTTCGAGGTGGCGATCACCACGGCGCCCTCTGGCGGTACCGCTCCCCCAGCCAGGCCCGTGCCAGAGCCGCGAGCGACGAAGGGCGTGTCGTGGCGCACGGCGGCACGCACACATGCCCGGACCTCGGCGGTGGACGTCGGGAAGCACACCGCCGTGGCTCGACCCGTGAGGTTCGATGCGTCGTGGCGATACAGCCACAGGTCGCCGGCCGCGGTATGTACCCGGTCGGGGTCGAGGGCCGCAACGAGGTCGGCGACCAGCGGGCCGTGCGCCGGCCGGCTCACCGCGCCGCGCGGTGGCGTTCGCGCATCACGATCACCCGTCCGCTCTCGACTGCGACCCCGTCGACAAATACCTTGTCACCGGGTTCGACATGGTCGGCGAGTGATTCCAGACGTCCTTCGCGGCGGGCGCGCAGCTCGTCTTCGTGCTGGCGGGCGACTTGGCGTCCCTCCCGCACTGCGTCGACGAGTTGACCGCCGGCGTAGCGCGCCCGATCGGCCACCGAGCGGGCCACCTGCGACGGCGTGATCTGCGCAGCCGTTTCCCGCACTTTGCGCGCGGCGTAGTTGGCGCCGACAGCACCTGCGGCGACACCACCGGCAAACCACGTGACCCGTTTCATCATGCCTGCCGCCGCCTCGGGAGTTCTTGGACCGCCGGCGCGTCGATGGCATGAGGGCCTGTCGGTGTCGGGGTGCCCCGGAGCCGGGCGACCGTGCGTGATGCACCTTTGGCCAGGCCCGCCGCCTTGATCATCGGTGACGAGAATGAGGCCTTGGCGACGCGTCCACCGACGGCGTCACCGATCGCCTCGGCCGAGCCAAGCACACGATCGAAGCGTTCGAGATCGGCACGGGCTTCGGCGATGCTCGCCTGGGCGTCGTCGGAAGCGACTTTCAGCTCGATGAGGAGCGGACCGGTCTCGGCCCGCAGATCATCAACTTCGCGGCGCAGGTCACGCATTGCATCGAGCACCCGCACCAGCACCACGATCAGCGCCGCGAAGCCGATCGAGATGAGCACTGCGGCGAGCAAGATGGCCAACTCGCCGGCGGTCATCGCACCACCTCGAGCGTCGACGACTCAGTCGGCGTCCGGGGCATGCCACCAACGGGTTCCGCGGAGTTCATCGGGGAGGTACTGCTGGTCGGCGGCGCCATCGGCATGGTCGTGAGGATAGTCGTAGCCGACACCGTGCCCGAGGAAGCTCGCATTGTCGTAGTGCGCATCGCGTAGGTGCGCAGGCACCTCTCCGACGGCGCCGTCGCGGATCGCTGCTCGTACGGTCCAGATGGCCGTCGCGCTGGCGTTGCTCTTCGGAGCCAGCGCAAGGCGGATTGCGGCATGCGACATGTTCAGCTGTGCCTCGGGCAACCCGACATGGTCGACCGCATGGGCGGCGGCGACGGCCACGGCGAGCGCGCCGTCGTCGGCCAGGCCCACGTCTTCGCTGGCGAAGATGATCATCCGGCGCGCGATGAAACGCGGATCTTCGCCGGCCTCGAGCATGCGGCCGAGCCAGTACACGCTGGCGTCGGGATCCGAACCGCGCATCGACTTGATGAACGCGCTGATCACGTCGTAGTGATCGTCACGGCCGTAGCGCAGCGCCGTCGTACCGAGTGCTGCCTCGACGTGCTCCAACGCCACCGCCCCGGGATCGGCCAGCGCGACGGCGACCTCCAGCGCGGTCAGCACTTGCCGGCCGTCGCCTCCAGCCCGATCACCGAGGAGTGCAATCGCGTCGTCGCTGGCCTGCGCAGCCTCGGCCTGCAGTCCGCGTCGCAGCAGCTCGTCGATCGCCATGCGGTCGAGCGGCTCCAATCGAAACAGGGTCGAGCGACTGCGCAACGGGGCGTTGACCTCGAAGAACGGGTTCTCGGTGGTCGCTCCGATCAACGTCAGCGTGCCGTCCTCCACCGCCGGCAACAGGGCGTCCTGCTGCGACTTCGAGAACCGATGGATCTCGTCGAGAAACAAGATCGTGCCTCGTCCATGCTCGCCGAGACGGGCCGACGCTCGTTCGGTCACCGCGCGTACATCCTTGACGCCTGCCGACACCGCTGACAGCTGTTCGAAGGCGCGGTCGGTCGAACCCGCGACGGCCAGTGCCAGAGTGGTCTTGCCGGTGCCGGGGGGACCCCAGAACAGCACCGAGCTGAGACGATCGGTTTCGACCAGCGCCCGCAACGGGCGACCCGGTCCAATCAAGTGGGACTGCCCAACGACGTCGTCGATCGTCGCTGGCCGGAGGCGCGCCGCCAACGGCGCGCGGCGCAGGCGAACCTCGTCGGCGGCAGCAGCGAAGAGGTCGTCGTTCACACCGCTGTCGGCACCGAACCCGGCGCACCCGTCATGGGGTCAGCACCCGCTCGTAGGCCGGGCGGCGGAATCCGACCACTTGGTCGATCAACCATTGCGGCTCCACCCACCGCCACGAGATGAACTCCACACCATCGGGCGACGGCACGACGTCGTCGCGGCGGACACGGAACGTGAACCAGCGTTGCGCCTGTCCGAGCCGCTTGCCGTTCTGTCGGACATCGGGAGGCCATTCGTAGACGGTCCACTCCGGATACTCCGCAACGAGGTCGACATCGGTTGCTCCGAGCGCCGTCTCTTCCGCCAGCTCGCGCCATGCCGTTGCGATCGGCGCCTCGCCCGGCTCGATGCCACCTTGTGGTAGCTGCCACTGGTTGGGCACGTCGCTGCGCTCGAACGCCATCACCTGGCCGGCATCGTTGGTCACGACGGCGACCACCCCGGCGCGGAAGTGCATGCTGGGCATGGGCGGGGAGCGTACCGCTGGCAGCGGCGCGCGTCAGCGTCCGAGGCTGCGCAGTCGGGCGTCGACGTCGGCAAATGCCGGGTCGTGGTCGGCGATCTGCGAGAACCAGCGCCGGGCGGCGATCGGGTCGCCGACTCGGTCCGAGAGGTCGCCGAGCACGTACCACTGACGGAGGTGATGATCGCGCACCGTCTTGGGGCGTTTCGTTGCCGGTTCCATGGTCGTCAGTGCACCGCGTAGGTCGCCGCGATCGGCTTGTGCACCGGCGGCCACGATGCGTCCCTCGGCGAGCACGTCGTGTGCTGGTGACGCCGAACGCAGCTCGAGCCAGGTCCGTTCGACCGCCGACCAGCGCCGCAGCGCGCGGTAGCAGTCGGCCAGCACGGGCAACGTCGCCGGATCGAGGTGTAGTTCGTTCGCCCGTTCCAGCGCCGTTGCGGCCGGCTTCCAGTAGCCCAGGCGGTAGTTGGCCAGACCGAGAATCTGCTGGGCCGCCGCGATGTCGGGGGCCTCTTTGATCACCGCAGCGGACACGCGCCGCGCTTCTTGATACCGATCGCGGTCGAGCGCCCGGGCGGCCTGCTCGAGCCGCTCGGCAAGACGCTCGCCGCGTGCTGGCCCGAGCGCGTCGGTGAGCGCTCGTTTGTCGTCGGGGTCGATCGACGGCCCCTCGCCGCTGCGCTTGGCGCGAGTGGCTGCGCCCGACGCTGCCGCACGGATGCGTCGAGCCTCGTCGGTCGAACCTTCATCGATCCAGGTCTCGAGCGTGCGCTCCTCGATGCGTCGCTGTTCGGCCTCCCGATCGCGAGGTGCTCGAGGCGGCCGGCGTGCGGCGACTTCGGCGGCGCGGCGTTCGGCTTCGGTCTTGGGCCGGCGCGGTGCTCGATCGTCGCCGCCGTAGCGACCCCGACCATCACGACCGCGATCGTCACGACCCCGATCATTGCGACCCCGATCGTCGCGACCACGGCTTCGGTCGTTGCGGCCGCGATCATCCCGATTGCCGCCGCCACGGCTGCGGTCGTCGCCACTGTGGTTGTTGCGGCCACGACCGCCTCCGCCTCGATCGGAACCGCGTTCGTTGCGATCGCGGTTCGACCCACCGCGTGAGCTGCGCCCTCCACCGTCGCGTGCGCCGCCGGCGCGGCTCGCGCTGCTGCGACCGGCGCCGCCCGTGCCCTTGCGGCGGTTGCCGTCCTTGCCGTTGCTCCCCCGTCCACGGCTCGGATCAGATCGATCCGATCCGCGACCTGAGTTCGAGCGGTCCGAAGGCACGTCCAACGAGGCTACGGCGCTGCGACCAAGTCTCCCCCGGCTCCGGCATCGAAGCCCCACGGCAGCGGGCGAAAACGACAAACGCACCGCCGGGCGCTGTGTGCGCCACGAACGATGCGTTCGAGTGAGAAATCCGGCGGCGACCTACTCTCCCAGGGGATCACTCCCCAAGTACCATCGGCGCTGACAGGCTTAACTTCCGTGTTCGGAATGGGAACGGGTGTGACCCTGTCGCCATGGCCACCGAAAACTGGTTGTCAATCGGGTCTCCCCGAGGACTCCAGAGCAAGCACGAGCGTTCAATCCAAGCCCTCGGCCGATTAGTACCGGTCGGCTGAGCGTGTTGCCACGCTTACACCTCCGGCCTATCAACGTGATGGTCTCGTCACGGGCCTTACTGCGTTTACCGCATGGGAATACTCATCTTCCACCGGGTTTCCCACTTAGATGCTTTCAGCGGTTATCCCTTCCGTAGGTAGCAAATCTGCGATGCCTTTGGCAAGACAACAGACACACCAGAGCTACGTCCGTCCCGGTCCTCTCGTACTAAGGACAGCAGTGGTCAATATTCCTTCGGCTGCGGAGGATAGGGACCGAACTGTCTCACGACGTTCTGAACCCAGCTCGCGTACCGCTTTAATGGGCGAACAGCCCAACCCTTGGGACCTGCTTCAGCCCCAGGATGCGATGAGCCGACATCGAGGTGCCAAACCTTTCCGTCGATATGGACTCTTGGGAAAGATTAGCCTGTTATCCCCGGGGTACCTTTTATCCGTTGAGCGACCACACTTCCACACGTGATGGCCGGGTCACTATGCCCTACTTTCGTACCTGCTTGACTTGTAGGTCTCGCAGTCAAGCTCCCTTGAGTCATTGCACTCGACGACTGATTGCCAACCAGTCTGAGGGAACCTTTGGGCGCCTCCGTTACTCTTTAGGAGGCGACCGCCCCAGTCAAACTACCCGCCTGGCGCTGTTCCTGATCCGGATCACGGACCGAGGTTAGAGTTTCAAAGTACACAGGGTGGTATTTCAACATTGACTCCACACTAGCTGGCGCTAATGCTTCCAAGTCTCCCACCTATCCTACACAATGCAATTCAAAACTCAACACCAAGTTATAGTAAAGGTCCACGGGGTCTTTCCGTCCTTCCGCAGCTAACGAGCATCTTTACTCGTACTTCAATTTCGCCGGGTCTATGGTTGAGACAGTGGGGAAGTCGTTACGCCATTCGTGCAGGTCGGAACTTACCCGACAAGGAATTTCGCTACCTTAGGACCGTTATAGTTACGGCCGCCATTCACTTGGGCTTAGGTTCACAGCTTCGCTCCGAAGAGCTAACCGTTCCCCGTGACCTTCAAGCATTGGGCAGGCGTCACAGCGTATACAGCGCCTTACGGCTTCGCACGCTGCTGTGTTTTTGGTAAACAGTCGCTACCCCCCGGTTTGTGCCACCCTCCTCAGCTCAGGCCGTAAAGGCCGTCACCAGAGAGGGTCCTCCTTCTTCCGAAGTTACGGAGGCAATTTGCCGAGTTCCTTAACCATAGTTCTCCCGCTCGCCTTGGTATTCTCTACCCGCCCACCTGTGTCGGTTTGGGGTACGGGCACCGTGTCAGCTCACTGCTGGGCTTTTCTTGGCAGCATGGAATCGGTGACTTCGCGGTATGTCGCTCGGCATCGCGTCTCAGCGTTCTGACTCCAACTCTCATCGGAATCCGCCTACACGCTTACCCGGGGTCTACCATCGCCCCGGTTCACCTATCCTCCTGCGTCCCCCGTCAGTTATCCGCCAGCCGCTCGGTCGGTTCGCTCACCCGAAGGTGAACAGCCCCAACGTTGCAACTCTTGGACCTGGCGCGTACACGGTGGTACTGGAATATCAACCAGTTGTGCATCGACTACGCCTTTCGGCCTCGTCTTAGCTCCCGACTCACCCTGGGGGGATTAGCCTTCCCCAGGAACCCTTGGGCTTTCGGCGGAGGGGTTTCTCACCCCTCTCTCGCTACTCATGCCTGCATTCTCACTCGAGACCGCTCCACGACCGTTTCCACGGCCGCTTCGCTGCAATCTCGACGCTCCTCTACCGCACCGTGAATCCCGAAGGAATCACGATACCCGTAGCTTCGGCTCAGGACTTGAGCCCCGTTACATTGTCCGCGCAGGATCACTCGACCAGTGAGCTATTACGCACTCTTTTAAGGGTGGCTGCTTCTAAGCCAACCTCCTGGCTGTCTATGCAATCCCACATCGTTTTCCACTTAGTCCTGAATTAGGGGCCTTAGCTGACGATCTGGGCTGTTTCCCTTTCGACCAACGAAGCTCATCCCTCGTGGTCTCACTGCCGTGCTCTGGAGTACCGGCATTCGGAGTTTGATTGGGGTCGGTAAGCTTGTGGGCCCCCTAACCCATTCAGTGCTCTACCTCCGGTACTGAACGCACGACGCTGCACCTAAATGCATTTCGAGGAGAACCAGCTATCGCTAAGTTTGATTGGCCTTTCACCCCTACCCACAGCTCATCCCCGCAATTTTTAACTTACGTGGGTTCGGTCCTTCACGGAGTCTTACCTCCGCTTCAACCTGGCCATGGGTAGATCACTTAGCTTCGGGTCTACAGCATACGACTCTACGCCCTATTCAGACTCGCTTTCGCTCCGGCTTCCCCTCACGGGTTAACCTTGCCATATACCATAACTCGCAGGCTCATTCTTCAAAAGGCACGCCATCGCGGCCACATCTCGAGAGATATGACGACGCTCTGACTGTTTGTAAACCAACGGTTTCAGGTACTATTTCACTCCCCTCCCGGGGTACTTTTCACCTTTCCCTCACGGTACTGGTTCACTATCGGTCGCCAAGGAATACTTAGACTTATGGGGTGGTCCCCACAGATTCACGCCGGCTTTCACGGTTCCGGCGCTACTTGGGATGACACGCGGACGGTACCTGCATTTCGGATACGGGGCTATTACCCACTCCGGCCGACCCTTTCCTGAGTCGTTCTCCTATGCAGCACCTGCTCCGTGAGGCGTCTGATGCCGCCTCTCGTGGTCCCACTACCCCGCGTCAGCAATGCCATCAGGCTTGACACTGACACGGTTTGGTCTCTACCCTTTTCGCTCGCCGCTACTCAGGGTGTCGCGGTTGCGTTCCTTTCCTCGAGGTACTGAGATGTTTCAATTCCCTCGGTTCCCTCCACCTGCCGTATGTGTTCGGGCAGGGGTGACACTCCATGACGAGTGCCGGGTTTCCCCATTCGGACATCTGCGGTTCAGGGCCTAGTCGACGGCTCCCCGCAGCTTTTCGCAGTCACTCACGTCCTTCATCGGTTCTTGGCGCCAAGGCATTCACCGTTGGCTCTTTGTAGCTTGGAAAGAACAAAATTGTCTTTGTTTGATATCAGATGAGGTACAAACCTCTTCTGAAGATGCTCGTGCTTGCTCTGCAGTTCTCAAGGAGCGATGAGGTTCGAGCGGAGATCCGCTCCCTCAAAACGAAAGAGAAGACGGCGAACGAGGCACGTTGCGTAGGAGGGACCGAATCCCTATCGACCACGCTTCATGGTCTCGAACGCCTACCAGTGCACCAACAGGTGTGTGTCGTACTGCGCCGAACTGATGTCGACGAACAGTAGACAGGCACTCCTTAGAAAGGAGGTGATCCAGCCGCACCTTCCGGTACGGCTACCTTGTTACGACTTCACCCCAATCACCGACCCCACCTTCGACGGCTCCCTCCCAAAAGGGTTGGGCCACCGGCTTCGGGTGTTGCCGACTTTCGTGGTGTGACGGGCGGTGTGTACAAGGCCCGGGAACGTATTCACCCTGGCGTGCTGATCCAGGATTACTAGCAACTCCGGCTTCATGGAGTCGAGTTGCAGACTCCAATCCGAACTGAGACCGGCTTTGTGGGATTCGCTCACCCTCACGGGATTGCAGCCCTCTGTACCGGCCATTGTAGCGTGTTTGCAGCCCTGGGCATAAGGGGCATGATGACTTGACGTCATCCCCACCTTCCTCCGAGTTGACCCCGGCAGTCTCCTACGAGTCCCCGGCATTACCCGCTGGCAACATAGGACAAGGGTTGCGCTCGTTGCGGGACTTAACCCAACATCTCACGACACGAGCTGACGACAGCCATGCACCACCTGTGTAAGGCCCCGAAGGACACCCTATCTCTAGAGCTTTTCCCTACATGTCAAACCCAGGTAAGGTTCTTCGCGTTGCATCGAATTAAGCAACACGCTCCGCTGCTTGTGCGGGCCCCCGTCAATTCCTTTGAGTTTTAGCCTTGCGGCCGTACTCCCCAGGCGGGGCACTCAATGCGTTTGCGACGGCGCGGATCCCGTTGGTTGGAACCCACACCTAGTGCCCAACGTTTACGGCGTGGACTACCAGGGTATCTAATCCTGTTTGCTACCCACGCTTTCGCACCTCAGTGTCAGTGTCAGTCCA